>NZ_JBVIPT010000007.1:0-462222 GCF_055577685.1 Streptomyces sp. NPDC033178 | reverse complement strand
GATGTACGGCCGGGCCAACTTCGACCTCCTACGACGCCGCATCCTCCTGTCACCTTGATCGTCACCTACCCCCAAATCAGCGACAGAGCCCAAGATCTGTGCCAGAGCCCGATTTCCGTCGCCGTAGCCAACGAGGGGCTTCGCCACGTCACCACCACGCTGACCAGCCTGTTTCACACCTCAGACCTCAGGATGAAAGAGGCTCCCTACGTTCTTCTCTGGGACTGGGCGAGCCCTTCGTATGGTTGGCCCACCCAGGGGCGTCGGGTGTGGCTTTCAAAGTTCTGTCGCTTGTGGCTTCCACTGATTGGCTGCCCGACGCCCCACGACGACTCGGCTGCCAATTAGGAATTGCGAATGATCGCTCCGTAGGGAATCGACAGCGAGGTCGTCCGTCGGGAGGCACCAGCAACACCACCGCATGGAGGCACCACATGGCCGCTATCTGGGCCGGCATCGACGCAGGCAAGACCCACCACCACTGCGTCGCGATCGACGAGAGCGGCCGTCGGCTGCTGTCCCGACGCGTCGCGAACGACGAACCCGAGATCATCCAACTCCTGGCCGATGTATTGGACTTGGGTGATGAGGTGACCTGGGGCATTGACCTGGCCGACGGCGGAGCCGCGCTGGCCATCGCGATCCTCTTCAACCACGATCAGCCGGTGCACTACATCTCCGGCCGAGCCATCCACCGCGCCTCCGAGAGCTACCGCGGCGAAGGCAAGACTGACGCCAAGGACGCAGCCATCATTGCCGACCAGGTCCGTATCCGGCGCGATCTGCACCCCTTACGCACCGGCGGCGAGACCGTCACCGACCTCAAGATCCTCACCGGCCGCCGCATGGACCTGGTCGCCGACCGCACCCGCACCGTCAATCGGCTCCGCGCCCAACTCACCGGCATCTTCCCTGGCCTGGAGCGGGCCCTGGACCTCACCAACACTGGTCCACTCACCCTGCTGACCGGCTACCAGACACCAGCCGCCATTCGCAGGTTCGGTGCCAAGCGGCTGGAGACCTGGCTCCGCAACCGCAAGGTCCGCAGCGCCGATCAGCTCGCCGAGACAGCCGTCCAGGCCGCCGATCGCCAGCACACCAGCCTGCCCGGCGAGAAGCTGACCGCCCAGATGGTCCACACGCTGGCCAAGGAGGTGATGACCCTCAACCAGCAGGTCGCCGAGCTCGACAAACTGATCGAGGTCCGGTTTCGCGACCACCGGCACTTCGAAGTGATCACCAGCATGCCCGGCCTGGGCGTCATCCTCGGCGCCGAGTTCCTCGCGGCCACCGGCGGCGACATGGCCGTCTTCGGCACCCCGGACCGCCTCGCCGGCTTCGGCGGCGTCGCACCCGTTCCCCGCGACTCCGGCAAGATCAGCGGCAACCTCCGGCGCCCGCAGCGATACAACCGGCGCCTCCAGCGGGTCCTCTACACCTCCGCGCTGTTCAGCATCCGAAAGTGCGAGGAATCCCGACGGTTCTATGACCGCAAACGAGCCGAGGGGAAACGACACACCCAGGCCGTCCTCGCGCTCGCCCGTCGTCGCGTCAACGTCCTCTGGGCTCTTCTGCGCGATGAGCGGTGCTACGAGCCGACGCCACCCACCCCGCTCGCGGCTTGACAAACGGCATTAGGAATCACTGACTGGCTTTTCAAACGTCCTCCATGCAACAAGAGTCCTTTCGGGGTAGGGGCGTGGTGCCACGGCCCCTCGATTTCAGAGGTCGTTCTCGGCATCGGTGTATCTCGTGCCATCACGCGGCCCTGCGCGCGTGGTTCATGCGGCCTGGCGTTTGGAATGTGGCGTTTTGAGTTACTTTGGCTTCCCGTGATGCGGCTCGTTGCTGTGGTATGAGCGTCTCCGACGAGGTCCGCGGTCAACTCGTTGTGCTGTTCGAGGTGTTGTTCCCGCACCTCGATGAACGGCAGCGGCGGCTGATGATGGGGCCGAGGCCCGGATCCTGGGCCACGGCGGTATCCGGGCGGTCGCCCGGGCGGCCCAGGTCAGCGAAACGACGGTCCGCAAAGGCGTGGACGAACTGGAGGCCGGCGAGGAACCTCTGGGCCGGGTACGCAGGCCCGGTGGAGGACGCAAGAGATCCGCAGATCTTGATCCGGGTCTGCGGCCCGCGCTGCTGGCGCTGGTGGAACCCGACGAACGGGGTGACCCGATGTCTGCGCTGCGCTGGACGGTGAAGTCGACCAGAAACCTCGCGGCCGTGCTCACGCGTCAGGGACACCGGGTGAGCGCGGACACGGTCGGGGACCTGCTGCGTGCGGAGGGCTTCAGCCTGCAGGCCGGCGCCAAGACAATCGAGGGCAAGCAGCACTCGGACCGCGACGCCCAGTAAACCGCTCCGGGTCTGATGGAGGCTCCGGACTGTCCCGGAGCGGTTCACTGTCCGGCCTCAGCAATACGGCCCTGATAGCCACGTTCGCCGATCTTCCCGACGCCGGCGATGCCGCCGTTTTCACGCTCCGTCTGCTGGCCCGGCGCATCCAGCAGCTGACCGCCGAGGTGAAAGAACTCGCCCGCCGGGTCACCAAGGCCGTCGGTCAGTGCCGACCGGAGCTTCTGGACATCATCGGGGTTGGGCCCGACAGCGCCGCTGCCCTGCTGATCACTGTCGGCGACAACCCCGAACGGCTGGCCAGCGAGGCATCGTTCGCGGCTCTCTGCGGCGTCAGTCCCGTTGAGCAGTCCTCCGGGAAGACCCAGCGCCGGAGGCTGAACCATGGAGGAAACCGGCAGGCCAACGCCGCCCACTACCGCATCGTCGTCACTCGCCTTCGCCGTGACACGCGCACACGTCTCTACCTCGAACGACGCACGAAGCAAGGCAAGTCGAAACGCGAGATCATCCGTTGTCTCAAACGATACGTCGCTCGCGAGGTCTACGGTCAGATCCAGCGGACACTGGCCCTCGATGCCTCGTCTACTGACGCTTGACGCAACATAGGGGCATCCTCAACACCCGCCTGGCAGCCGACATGCGCCGTTATATCGCCGACCGTGACTGGCTCACCGTCTACCAGCTGCCCTTTTACGCACCCGATCTCAACCCGGTCGAAGGCATCTGGTCCATCCTGCGGCGAACCACCCCGGCCAACCGCGCCTTCGCCGACCCCGCCGACCTCATCACCGCCGTCAAGCGGGGCCTGCGGCAGCTCCAGTACCGCAACAACGTCCTCGACGGCTGCCTCACCGGCACCGGACTCGTTCCCTCACTGCCATTACGACATCACGCATTCAAGGTCAGCAATGTCCGTAACCGCCGTAGAGCGAGTTAAAAAATTAGACCCGGTCTAAACTCTTATCAGTTCTGAAATTGGTTCGCATCCCACCCAAGATGACGACGGGAACACCTTGACCCGAACGGCGCCCGGAGCCGTAGTTAGATATATGTATCGCTTGGGCTGGACAGAGCTAGTGCAGTTGTTGGTGACTCGGCGGGCCGCCGCCCTGGAAGAGAAAAAACGTGATATTGCTACCTCGGATCACGATCAACGTCGCGCCAGAGCCGCTGCGACGTCGGCCGTTCTGCACGCCTTGCAAAATTGTGAGCCCGTCGTCCTGGTCGCCGATGTGCAACGCCAGGCCCACGAGCAGTTCATGATGAGCTTGTCGAGAGAGGCGGCCGTCACGGTGCTGAGAGAACGACTCACCGCGCATGACTCCCTGCTGTCCGACGCCGTGAGTCAGTGAGGTCTTCCACCTGATGCAGGTCCGGATTGAGGTGCACAGTGAAGATGGCCCGCTCGTGGCAGGTATCACGGGTGGTCGAGCACTCCCACCTCTCGAACCCCTGGCACGGGGTCCGGGTGCGCCTCCTCTGGAGTCCGGCTCGACCGGACGCAACCGATCCGGCCGCGGACGAGCCGGCTCGGTTGCGCGGGGCCACAGTGGCCTCGAAGTTCTGTGCAGGCAGATCGTTCGACACACCCGTCAGCAGCCGGAGAGGCTCGCCGACATCCTCGCAACCCATGCCAGGTCGCCTCAGCCGAATTCGTACGCCGGACTCGGAGCCGTCGGAATACGCCCGGCTCCCCAACCGATCAGGGGATCTCGGCATCCTGGCCAGCGTGCTGGCCAGCAGGATCAACGCCGAACCAGATCTTGTTCACCCCTTGGCCGCTCGTGTCACCAGGCTGTAGATCTTCGCTGAAAAGGTATATGGGCTTTCGGTCCCTTCCGTCTCATCGCCGCCACCGGAGGAAGTCAGCACCAGGGCAGCAGCCGTGGCAACCGCGACAAAGAGTGTACTGCGAGTGAGAGACACGCGCGCCTCCCTGCGAAGGTAGACGGTGTCAAGTTCCGCATTCTGCAGAACGCCGATACCTCGGACACGGCTCCGCCCGGCCAACCGTTCTGGAATTCGGCCACCGATACGCAGATGTGACACGTGCGCCTGCTCGACTGAGCGCCCACCGCATCGGGGTTCATACGGAGCGTGCCTCTTCGGACGGCCGCCTCGGCCGACCACTTTCATCGGCTCCTTCGGTAGATATAGCCTGCCGAGTGAAAACCGAGCGCCGCCGAGGGGGAATGTGTAGCATCCAGTCATGGCCCAAAAGTACACCGACGACCTGACCAGCGAAGAATCCAAAGAAGTGCAGACGCACTCTTTCTCGCTGAACGGGATCAACTATGAGATCGACCTCGTTTCAGAGAACTATGACAAGCTGTTCGAAGCGCTTGAACCCTTCATTGGCAAGGGACGCAAACTTGGACGAACCAAGAGAACGGCACCCGTTTCCACGTCTTCGCAAGAGGAACCCAGCACTGAGGATCTACGTGCATGGGCCCGTGATAACAATATTCCGGTCATGGCCGTGGCCGCGTCCCCGCCAGTGTCAGGCAGGCCTGCCGGAAGGCCCACTGAGGGTCCTCACAGAAGATGTCCGTGATCGATCACCAATCCGCTGCGAGGCACTCCCCATGCGCGTGCTTGTTCCACTCCCCGACCGTGACTTCGATGTGACAGAGGTCGCCGTACCCTGGCACATCCTCACGGACGCCGGTCATGAGGTCACTTTCGCCACTGAGCACGCGGGGACCATACCCGCAGCCGATCCGCGGCTGCTGACAGGCGTGCTATTTGGCCGGATGGGAGCCAGCTCTGACGCCAAAGCTCTTTATAATCACATGACGCGGTGCAAGGAATTCGTCTCCACGCTCGGTTGGGCTGATATCGTACCCGGCGAATTTGATGGACTTCTCCTGCCCGGCGGGCACGCACCCGGAATGCGGCAATACCTCGAATCCGCATCGCTGCAGGAGAAGGTTACGGAGTTCTGGTCGCTGAACCGGCCGGTGGGTGCCATCTGCCACGGTGTCCTGCTACTGGCGCGAACAACGCACTCCACGACTCAGCGCAGCGTCCTGGCCCGCCGACGGACCACGTGCCTTCCCAAGTACATGGAACGAGCCGCCTTCCTCGCGACCGCGTGGCGGCTCGGGAGGTATTACCGAACGTCTCCCGCCTATGTCGAGGACGAGGTCAAGGCCGCACTCGACGACCCCGAGAATCAGTTCCACCGAGGAGATCGTGTCTTGTTCGAGCGTGGAACCGCGACCGACGATTCAGCAGCGTTCGTCGTGCAACACGGCAACTACGTGTCGGCGCGCTGGCCCGGTGACGCCCATCTCTTTGCCCGCCGCTTCAGAGACCTTCTCGACTCGACGCCTGCACACGAGGTGTGAACCCCTTTCGCCTCCGCACCGTAGTGAGATGTGAAGAGCCCCCGGCGCATCGGCCGCGGGAATCGGCGGTCACCTTGAGGACATGCCGAGTGTGTCTGTCCACCACCCGCCATCCCGTGGGCAGACAGTGTCCAGCGGGACTCTGGACGCTGAGGGCTGATGTTCTTCCCATCAGCCCTCACACATTTGCGCCCTGTGCCGGACACCCGTTGCCGAACGGTCCTTGGACTCAAGAGTTTCGCCGGCAGCACGTCGGAGCGCCCCCCCTCACTTCACCCCTGAGAAGAAGGACGCTCGGGCTTGCGCAGGATCTCGCGCGCAAAGCGCCCCTCCTGCACGGCTTCGTGCGGCCGAGCGCCACCCGCTCGCTATCGGGTGCGGCTTCCCGACCACGTCCGCACTGCCCTCGCGACCCTGACACGGCCTGGGCGTCGCATCGCCGCGCACTTCGGCTAGGCCTGTCGAGCGAGTGGCCTGGGCTTCCCGAGAACCTCGCGGGGCTCACGGTTGCAGAGTTGTCCGGCCCAACCGGTGCAGTCGGCGGGACGGGCGGAGTCGACGAGAGGGGTGTGGTGGTCACCGTGTTCTCAGGATTCTCAGGCCGTACGCGGCCGGATCGGTGACAGGTCCGGCCGCGTACGCGCGAGGCGTACGGGCCGAAGCCATCATGCGGAAGCACCGGAACGCCGAGAAACCTAGTCTCGGGCTTTCACGAGGTGGACTGTCTGAGACTTGATCACAAACGCGAGAAGTGCTCCTGGCCTGCAGCGATAGGACTTGTCGAGGGTCCAGATCGTGCCGTGGAAAGAAGCACTTCTCAGGTGAAGGTGCGACACGAGGTCGCGTGTGTTGAGTGGATGCTCTTGGAGAGGGGGTCGGCGGTGTCGCCGATGACAGGGTAGTCCCGGGTTCGTGTCCGATGACCCGTCCCCGCCTGGACGTGCGTCGCTGGCAACGGTGGGGTGCGAAGCTCCAGGAAGAAGCCCAAGGACCTCCGTTCCACCCGGGGGTGACAGGCAAGGGGAAGGCCGGACGGGCGAACACCAGTGAACCCTCGATGACGCCTCGTGAGAGAAGCCCCCGCCGGTGGGACGCGGGAGCGGGGTAAAGGGCGGGCCGCTGCAAGGCGGCAGGCGCCGGGCGGATGTTTCACGCCGCCCGGGTGGACACCGCCGCCCCGGGGCATAGAGGGCGCCCACCCCGGCCGCATCTCGCATGCGCGGAACGTGGAAACCCCGACGGAGGCCGTCGCCCAGACAGGGCGGCGGTGGGCCGACCGTGAGGAAGGCTGACGTCTCCGGCGGGACAGGACGGCTCAAGAAGCGAAGGCCGGTGGGCCGAAAGGCCAGGGGAAACCGGGACGGCACGTGCGGCGGACTCTCCGCTGCGGTCCCGGCCAACTCGCCGGATACCGGGCTTTGTTGCCCGGGTCCGAAAGGACGCAGACGTGAGCCGGGTGAGCCTGTGGGGAGGGACGATGGCAACAGCGGCAGTACCGAAGGACAAGTTGGACGCCCCGGCGGTAGTCGGGGTGAACGGACCGGAGGGCGGCTTCTTCGCGGATTGGGACAGCATCGACTGGGACCGCGCGCAGGAGAACGTACGTCGACTGCGCCAGCGCATCTTCACGGCATCGAGGGACGGGGACCTGGCCAAGGTCAGGAACCTGCAGAAGCTGATGCTCCGGAGCCTTTCCAACACGCTGGTCAGCGTGCGGCGGGCGACGGAGATCAATGCCGGACGAAAGACAGCAGGGGTGGACGGGCAGGTCGTGCTCACCGCCCCGGGCAAGGCCGAACTGGCGCGCTTCATCCAGCAGCGCGCCAGCAGTTGGCGGGCCCGTCCGGTCCGGCGGGTGTTCATCCCGAAGAACGGATCGGGGCGAAAGCGCCGCCCGCTCGGCATTCCCGTGATCATCGACCGGTGCCATCAGGCCCGGGCGGCGAACGCGCTGGAGCCCGAGTGGGAGGCCCGGTTCGAGGCGAGGTCGTACGGCTTCCGCCCGGGCCGGGGCTGTCATGACGCGATCGGGGTCATCTACAACACGCTGAACGGGAAGAACCCCGGGCGCGTGTGGATCCTGGACGCTGACCTGGCGGCGGCGTTCGACCGCATCGACCACGACCACCTTCTCGCCCAGCTCGGCACCTTTCCCGCCCGGGACATGGTGCGGCAGTGGCTGAAGGCCGGCGTGGTCGAACGCGGCCGGTTCACCCCGACCCAGGAGGGGACGCCCCAGGGCGGGGTGATCAGCCCCGTGCTCCTGAACGTCGCTCTCCAAGGGATGGAGGCGGCCGCGGGCGTGCGTTACTACCCGGCCGGGCCCCGTGCCGGTCAGAGCATGCCCGACAGCGCGGTCGTGGTCAGATACGCCGACGATCTGGTGGCCATGTGCCACAGCCGCGAAGCGGCTGACCAGGTCAAGGCGCGGCTTGCCGCATGGCTTGCGCCGAGGGGGCTGGTCTTCAACGAGGACAAGACACGCATCGTCCACGCGGAGACCGGCTTCGACTTCCTCGGATTCAACGTGCGCCGCTATCGAAGCGGCAAGCTGCTGATCAAACCGAGCACGACGGCCGTCAAGCGGATCCGGGAACGGCTACGAAGGGAGGTCCGTGCCCTTCGCGGCGCTCCTCCCCTCGCGATGCTGCGGACGATCAATCCGATCGTCCGCGGCTGGTCGGCCTACTACCGGACAGTGGTGTCCAAGGACATATTTGCCTCCCTGGACAGCTACTTGTGGCAGCTCACCTACCGGTGGGCGCTGCCCAGGCACCCGAAGAAGTCGAGGCACTGGATCGTTGACCGGTACTTCGGCCGCTTCAACACGGTCAGGCAGGACCGATGGGTGTTCGGCGACCGGGAGACCGGCGCCTACCTCATCAAGTTCGCCTGGACGAAAATCATCCGGCACCAACTGGTCAAGGGCACGGCGTCCCCGGACGACCCGGCCCTGACCGACTACTGGGCCCAGCGGCGACGAAGGGCCGCCCCGCTCCCTCTGGACCGGGCGACCCTGCGACTCCTGCAGGAGCAGAAGGGCCGCTGCCAGATCTGCGGCCAACTGCTGCTGCACGCCGACCGGTCTCCGCAGTCCCCGACCGGGTGGGAGCAGTGGCTCCGCACCACCCGGACAGCGATGAAGGCACGTCACATCGCCTATCAGGGAGTAGGAACGCCGGGTGGGGTGCAGCTCCGCCTCGCCCACGCCTCGTGCATCCGAAGCAACACGGCGGACAGCGCGAGAAATCAGCACACCCGAGAGCCTCCAGGGCTTGCTTGAGCCGAGATGCCCGGAAATCGGGCACGTCCGGTTCTGAGGGGGCCCTGGTGCAGCAACGCACCGGGGCTACCCGACAAGCGTATCGGGTTGTACCCGCGTGTCCGCATCGAGGGCGGCGGCCGGGCGGTGGTGTCCCAGGCCGGGGGCGTGCTGCTGGTCGAGACCGCCCGCAAGGCCGGGCTGGACATCGCGGTATCCGCGGCGCTGGCGCCGTGGCGGAAGGCTCGGACGGTGCACGATCCGGGCAAGATTCTGCTGGATGTGGCCCTGGCGGTCGCGCTGGGCGGCGACTGCATGGAAATTGGCTAGAGCCTCGTCGCCGGACGCCTCCGGGCAGGTGATCGTGGCCCTGGACGGGGTGCTGGTACTGGCCCACTCCGACAAGGAGGACGTGGCGGCGACCTGGAAGAAGACCTTCGGACATCACCCGCTGATGGGGTTCGTCGATCACGGAAGCGGCGGCAGCGGGGAGCCGGTCTGCCGCACTGCTGCGGCCCGGGAACGCGGGTAGCAACACCGCCGCCGACCACATCACCACGGCCCGACTCGCCCTGGCTCAGCTGCCGAAGAAGTACCGACGAGGACGCCAGACGCTGATCCGCACCGACTCCGGCGGCGGCACCCACGAGTTCGTCGCCTGGCTCGCCCAGCAGGGAAGGTGGCTGTCGTACTCGGTCGGCATGACCATCACCGACGCCATCCACCAGGCCGTCTTCAAGATCTCGCCCGCCGCATGGACGGTGGCCATCCAACCGGGAGGTGAGATCCGCGACGGCGCCTGGGTCGCCGAGCTCGACGGGGACGTCCTGAAGGGCTGGCCGCAGGGGATGCAGCTGATCGTCCGCAAGGAACGCCCGCACCCCGGTGCCCAGTTGCGGTTCACCGATGCTGACGGACTGCGGCTCACGGCGTTCGCCACCAACACCACCGGCGCCCCGATCGCCGCACTCGCACTTCGGCACCGCCAGCGCGCGAGAGCCGAGGACCGCATCCGAACCGCTCGCGTTACCGGCCTGCGCAACCTGCCCCTGCATGACACTGCGCAGAACCGGGTCTGGCTGGAGAGCGTCCAGATCGCCCTCGACCTCCTCGCGTGGATGCCGATGCTCGCTCTGACCGGCAAAACCCGCAGGTGGGAGCCCCGACGTCTCCGACTCCGACTCTTTTCCGCTGCCGCCCAGATCGTCACGACCGCCCGCCGCCGGCACCTGAGGTTCGCCCGCCACTGACCCTGGACCGACGTGATCACCGATGCCCTGGCACGGCTTGAAGCTCTCCCGAACCTGGGCTGACCAGCACGTTCCCGTCCCTGCGAGCAGCATCATCCCGACCGGAGCCGTGGAACCGGAGCCCACCCGACGCGAGAGCCGGACCATCATCCTGACCACCACCAGCCCGAACAACCGAAACGGCCCGCCGAAGAAACCGACGGACCGTCACGAAAGATCGAGGCTAAATGAACCGTTCAGCGCCGGTTTACGTTTAACTAATGGAACGACCGACGTGAAAGAATCCATCCAAACCGAATGAAAGGCTTGATAATGCCGCACAGAAACATAGATCAAACAGAAAACATCAATTCATGGTACTCCGCCCACCCTGAACAGCATGGGTACCTGCCGCCTGCCACAAGAGAGATAAATGACAGTTGGTCCTCCAATGACCTAGGATATTGGTTGGGTCGAGTTAAAGGCGGCACCGGCGGTCTTTCCGACGGAGAAAAAAATGCTTTGGACTCGCATGGATTCCGCTCCTACCTAGTCCGCGCGGATAAGCCTCGCGGGCAGTTTCAGTGGCGATTGACAGAAAATACCCCGACCAACACTGACTTTATAGTGGATCAGCAATTGCGCACGCAGGCCGCTGCCGCACGGATACCACAACAGAATGTTGAACTACCCCATGTCAAGGATATCTTTCCTGCCGAATTTAGGGGTTCCCATGGGCAGGAACAACGGCCGGGAGCTTCAGGACATGCTCGTTGAGTCAGCCGGCGGTGTCTGACCACCGGCCAAACGATGTCGCCGATCCGGCCCCGACGGCGGACGCTCATATGGCGCGGCGGTGAGACGTCATTTCAGTTGGTGAGCCTGCGGCGGCATATGAGGGTTGCGGCGATGGCGGTGAAGGCAAGGGTTCCGCCTTCCTTTCGTAGCGACGGTGGAGGCGTCAACAGCCAGGACGTAGGGTCGGCCGCAAGGCGAGGTGCCTGCTGGGCAGGTCCTTTTCCTCGCGACTTTCCCCCGAACCGGACCTGATACTGAGGTTGAACTCGGGTTGTCGTAGCCACTGACAGGGCTTGATCCTCGCGGTACGCCGTTGTCATGAGGTATGCGCAGGGCGGCGGTCTGTCGGGCGAGCGCAGGCAGTTCCGCGAGGGGATTCGGATGAAGGCGGCCGAGCGGTTCGCTTCTGGTGAGCCGAGTTCGGCGATCGCGAAGGAGTTAAGGATCAGCGTCCGGTCGGTTCAGCGGTGGCGGCGGGCCTGGGACAAGCGTGGCCCACGGGCTCTGCGGTCGGCCGGTTCGGCCTCGCCTCCCAGGCTGAGTGAAAGCCAGTTCGCCCAGCTGGAGGCGGACTTGGCCAAGGGGCCGGTCGCGCACGGCTGGCCGGATCAGCGGTAGACGCTCTCAAGGATCAAGACCGTGATCGGACGCCGCTTCCACAAGAGCTACACACTGCAAGGGGTGCGCAAGCTGCTCATCCGACACGGGTATTCCTGCCGGGTGCCGGCCAGACGGGCCCTCGAACGCGACGAAGACAAGGTCACCGGCTGGGTGAAGGAGACCTGGCCGCAGGTGGAAGGACCGCGGCGGCGCTCGACGCCTGGATCGTCTTCGAGGACGGGATGACGCCGCCCATCGCCCGCACCTGGGCCCGCCGCGGACAGACACCCGTCATCCGGGTCCGAGGTCGCTCCCGCCGCCGCATCTCGATCGCCGCACTGACCTGCTACAAGCCAGGGCAACGGTCCCGGCTGATCTACCGGCCCCGCCGCGACGACGGCCGACGGGACGCTCGCAAGAGCTTCGCCCGGACCGACTACCGCGACCTGCTCGTCACCGCGCACGCCCAGCTCGGCGGGCCGATCGTGCTCGTCTGGGACAACCTGAACGTCCATCTTGCCTACGGGATGCGACAGTTCATCGCCCGGCAGGACTGGCTGACCGTCTACCAGCTGCCCTCCTACGCACCCGACCTCAACCCCGTCGAAGGCATCTGGTCGCTGCTTCGGCGCGGCTGGCTGTCCAACACTGCCTTCACCACACCGGAGCACCTCAGGGTCAGTTCGCGGCGGAGTTCTGTGCGGCCTTGAGTGTAAAGGGCCTGGTAGATGGTCTGGTGGCTCACGTGCATGTCCGGCCGCTGGTCGAAGCGTCTGCGCAGAGCGTGACAGATCTGCTCGGGGCTCCAGCGCAGGGTCAGGTGCGACTGGATGAAGTCGTGCAGTTCCGGGTTCTGGCCGATCTTCCCGGTCTTGGGGCGGGGCCGGCGGGCGTCGGCGCGGCGCTGGGCGGTGTAGGGCCGGTAGTGCCAGCGGCCATCGGCCGGGAGGGTGCCGTTGCGGCGGACTTCGCGGCTGATCGTCGACGGGCTTCGGCCCAGCTCGACGGCGATCGCCCGGATGGTGGCCTTCTCAAGTAGCCGGTCGGCTATGTGGACGCGGTCGGCCTCGCGGAGATAGCGCGAGGGATCGCTCGATACATCGACAGGTGCCGCATTGATCGGTGGATATGCCCTGGTCCGGCCCGAGGCACCTCGTCCGTTACGCCATCGTTCGCCGGTTCGGGTGGTGATGCCGACGGCCCTGGCAGCCTCGGCAAAGCTCATTCCTTGATCCACAAGCAGGAAGTATGCGTCCCGTTCTTGAACCAACGGCCTGTTGCCCTGGGACTTTCGGGTCGTACGAACTGCACTGTCCACTGCCACCTCTGGGCTGAGGTGTTGCAACGACCGATAGAACCCAGACGGTCGGGGTACACACCGCCATGGTCGGGGCGCGGCAGCAGTGTCGCCCGCTCCCGCACTCGCGCCTGTTCTGAGGCCGTCGGGGCAGTGTGAGAACGCGGAGGGGGCGGTTTCCCAAATTTAGGAAACCACCCCCCTGGTAGTCGACGCTGCTGCGGGCCCCGGGATGCGATTGCTCGATGCGCAGGCTTCAGCAGGCCGACCGTTGCCAGCAGAAGCAACCCGTCGACAGACAGCGGCCACAGCGTGGCGCTCGTGGCGTCCGCCCCGCCCTGAAGGGCGAATTCCCGCTGATGAACATAGGAGGCGTACGCGGCCACCGAAGCGACCACCAAGGCACAGCCGCGACGCACCCACGTCTCAAGACCAATCGCACGAGGACCGTCCTTGCGGGGCTCCCTGACGGCCCTCATCGAGGCTCACCGCCCCCGCGGCTCTGCCGCGGGCCGCGACCGTAGCCGAAACTACGAGCTCACGGGCCTCGCGGCGGGTTATCCATGCTATTGGAGCCCCCTGTCGGAATCGAACCGACGACCTACGAGATCATCAGCAATCGTGACGGGCAGACCGGCCGCGTCCTGCCGGTCACGCTTCGCTCTGGTCAAAGTGGAAGCAGCCAGCCCGTTGCATGCCAAGACGGTCCGCTCGGTCGCAGCTCTGTCAGCTGTGCAGCCCTCTGGGGTGATCACGACGCAGCCCCAACACGCTTTCAACCTCGAACGCTGCCATTACGGTTCGCACGCACCAGAGCCACCAACTGCCTCGACCGATCCGCACCGATCCGAAATTCCTTGCGCAGCGACTCAGCCGAGACCGGGCGCTGATGTAGCTCCCGGTGCTGGGCGTCGACCTGCCGGGCACGCTCCAGCAGCGGTTCCTCAAGAATCCGATCACCGTCCCTGTCGGCCTCGGCGCTTCCTCCAAGACGATGCTCCGAATCCACCCGTGTAGTCGGCCGATGCGCCAACAACTCCACCGAGAGCAGCAGCGCGACCGGCGGCCACCCGGCCACCAGCACCGGCTTCCAGGCCAGTGCAGGCGCGGCTGCGATATTGGCCGCCAGGGAAACGGCGATCCCCAGCAGAAATGCCAGCCACACGGCGTACCGCGCGCGGCGGCCACCCCGCCCCGACGGCTTCAGCAGGCCGACCGTCGCCAGCAGCAACAACCCGTCCACTGACAACGGCCACAGTGATGCGCTCACCTCATCCGCACCGCCCTGCAGGGCGAACTCCCGCTGATGAACGTACGAGGCATACGCCGCCACCCCCGCGACTACCAGAGCGCAGCACCGCCGCAACCAGGCATCAAGGTCAGACGGCCCGCTCCCCTCGGCCCGGCGCGGCTCCCGGCTCGAGACAGACTCCACACCTGAGTCGCTCATCGCACACCCGCACCCCACACCGCAGGACGGAACCGCCCCTCGACGATAAGCCGCCCAACAAGAAACTGCTGGTCAGTCCCGCAACCATCTGCATGTGGCCCCCCCGGGGGCACAGCGGTCAAAGGTCCCCACCTCCGAAATTTCGGAGGTGGGGACCTTTGACAGACACCCTGGGCGGCGGCGGTACCGATCAGGACCAGCTCCGCGCAGGGGTCTCCAGTGAAGTGATCGGTGTTCACCGCGGTGACGATCCGGCCGTCCCGGGCGCGGGCCGCGGCGGCCATGGTGTGGTTGTCGACCGTGCTGCCGTGTTCCTTGTGGGTGGCGTGGTCGCGCCTTCGAGGTCCCTCGACAGCTCCCGTCGTACTCGTCACGATTGGCCAATGCCCGAGTTCAGTTGGCCGGACCGCTCTCAGGTGCCGCCCCCTGAGTCCATCGAGCAAAGCTGGCCGGCCACCGTCTTCGCGCTGCCCGTTGGATCTCATGTCAGCGGACGAGTCGTCGGGCGCCAGCCGTTCGGGGTGTTCCTCCTGATCGACGGCGTACCCAACGCACTTGGCCTTGCCGAGATCACTGCCATGCCGCACAAAATGGAACTGCCCGTCGTGGGTACCAGCATCGCTGGTGTGGTGCTCTGGCACGCGGAGCGCAACCTCCAGGTGAAGATCAAGCTCGACGAATGGGACCTGCTACCCGGCTGAGCCCCTCCGGGGCGCCGCCGCTCGCACCGCCGCTCGCGGCGCAGCCGCACCGGGTCGAGCACCGGAACCGGGCGAACCCAGTCACCCCCTCCGCCCCGGAGGCGGCTCGTCGAACAGGTCGAGTTCGGCGCTGGTCGGGGCTTCGAAGAGTTCTGCGTACTCCTCAAGCATCTCGCGAGTGATCGGGACCGTCCCCCGCTCACCACTCCCGTTGCGGGCATCGAGGCGGCGGCACAACTCGTCGATCGGCGCCGCAAGGTGGTGCAGTTCGACAGGAACGCCGAGTGCGCGCGCCCCGAGCCGCTTCTCGTCCCGCTCGGAACGTGCCCAGAAGCCGAACTCCAGGATGACGCTCTGTCCGAGCGTCAACAGCTCCCGCGCATGCTGGGAGAACCGCTTCTCAAGACGGTCGCGTGCCTGGGCGTCGAACAAGTCGATGCCGAGGTCCGCCATCCATTCGTCCGGGCACAGACGTACAGCCGGAATCTCATCCGCCAGGCGCTTGGCCAGCGTTGTCTTCCCGGAACCCGGGAGTCCGCACAGCAGAATCAGGCTCGGCTCGTGTCCCGCGTCCACCAGGTTCCTCCACAGAGCCTCAGGATCATCAACGCCGCACATGCTGACGCAGCCGAGCCGAACCATGGAACTGGATTTCAGTGACGCGGGCCCGGAAGCGGAGCCGAACCGGCCGACGACGGGTCGACAGACCGACCGGCGGACCTACTGACCGCCCACCCGTCATCCCTCACCTCCGCCCTCAGCCCTCAGCCCACACCAGGTGCAACACAGCTCAGACCAGTTCAGGTTGCCGCTCCGGCTGTCGCGCCGCGGCAGCCCTCGGCTCCCACAGTGCGACGGTCCTCGCGTACCCGTAGATCACGGACGTCATCGCCAGCACGAGAAGGGGGCCGTACAGCCACGGATGCCTGGCCATCTCCAGCGGCAGGTAGCGGTACGACACCAGGAGAGCGGTGAAGACGGTCGTGCCGTAGGCGACGAGCTGGAGCCCTGGTCGGTCCCAGCCGCGGTCGAGCGAGCGCAGAGCCGCCTCGATCGTGAGCGTGAACACCACGCCTGCGATGAGATCCACGCCGTAGTGGTAGCCGAATCCCAGCGTTGCGCCGAGCGTGGCCACCAGCCAGAACGTGCCCGCGAATCGCAGAATCCGCGGAGCCCTCCGCGAGTGGATGAAGATCGCGGTGGCCCACGCCGTGTGCAGGCTGGGCATGCAGTTCCGTGGGGTGACCTCGTCGAACGGCATGGGGTACGGGGTGCTGATCCGCGGCAGCGTCTGCGGCCACAGGTTGGCCACCGCCCACTGCCCGCTGGGCGGCGCTTCCGGCCACAGGCCGACGGACGACCAGTGCTCGACACCGGTGCCGTAGGCGAAGACCGGTCCGACCACCGGGAAGATCAGGTAGGTGGCGGGCCCGAGAAGGCCGATCACCAGAAACGTACGCACCAGATGATGGCGCGGGAAGCGGCGCTCGACCGCCACGTGGCGCAGTTGGTACAGCGCGACGACGACCGCGGCCACCGCGAGCTGGCCGTAGACGATGTTGAGAAGATTCGAGCCGATCGGGCCGGTGGCCGCGACGATCCGGCCCACCAGCCACGACGGGTTGCCCAGCGCGTGATCGGCGGTTGCCACGTACTGGTCGAGCACCCCCGGGCGGGTCCTGGAGGTGATGAGCAGCCAGGTGTCGCCGGTCTTGCGGCCGGCCACCAGGAGCAGGGCCAGCCCGACGCCCTTCAGCAGCAGGACCCGTTCCGGGCCGGTACGGCGAGTCATCGCGATGACCGCGCAGCCCAGGATCACCCACAGCGCGCCGTTGCCGAAGGGGTGGCCGTCGGTCACCCTGGCGTCCGCCGCCCACCGGACCGCCGAGAATGCGATGTCGATACCGATCGCGGCGCCGGCGGCGATGAACCGTTGCCGCCAGGTGAGAACCACCATCATCAATGCCATACCGGCGTACAACAGGAAGCCGGACTTCGGAGCGAACATCACCTCTCGCGCCTGGTTGGTGATCGGCCCCGGCTGGCCGTAGTGACGTGCGGCCATCTCCAGCGCCACGAGGAATCCGAGGCCCACGACACCCGCCGCGCCCCAGAGTCCCGCCCGCGGCCCACGCCGCCCGGAGAGCGTGATTCTGCTTCTTGTCCGCGCAGAATCACGCCAGGTTATGTATCTCAATTTTCAGCCGATTTAATAGATTCCGGTCAACGGACAGAGTGGGTTCCGTCCACCGCCTTCCCGCCGTGGCCGCGTTCTCCCCCATGAAGAACAACCCGCCCGACGAGGGAAGACGGAAAGATCACGGTCCGGGTTCCGCGGAACCGCGCTGAAGATCGAGCCTCAGCGGCTCACCACGTCGTGCCCAGCCACGCGGCCACCCCGGCGAGCGCGACGAGGGTGACGTTGAGGCCGGTCTCCTTCACCTCTCCGCGGGACAGGTGCAGGGCGGTCGCCAGGATCTGGAGTACGAGGAAGCCGAGTGCCGCGAGTATCGCGAGGACGGGGGCCGTCCCGGTGAGCGGCGGCAGTACGAGGCCGGCGGCGCCGAGGAGCTCGATGGTCCCGATGGCCCGGACGGCCCCCATCGGAACCGTGTCCACCCAGCCCATCATGGGCGCCAGTTGCTCCTTGCTCTGCACGACCTTCTTGCCACCCGCGTACAGGTAGAAGGCGGCGAGGAGCCCGGCGACGATCCAGTAGGCGATCTCCATGTTCTTCGTCCTCCGTCATGGTCACCACTTGTCAGTGGGCACATGGTCGGTGACTATCGAGACCCTTACAAAAGGCACACCGGTGTGCGTTGCGAACAGGGGACGCCGATGTCGAAGTACCGCAGGACCTGCCTCATCCGCGGCGACGGCGGCCGTGCGGTCCGGGGCATCCTGGACCGCATCGGCGACAAGTGGACGCTGCTGGTGGTGGCCACCCTCGACGGCGAGCGCATGCGCTTCACCGAGCTGCAGCAGCGCGTCCCCGGTATCTCGCAGCGCATGCTCACCCGCACGGTCCGGCAGCTGGAGCGCGACGGCCTCGTGACCCGCACGGCGTACGCCGAGGTCCCGCCCCGCGTCGAGTACGAACTCACCGCGATGGGGCGGACCTTGATCGAGCCCGCCGTGGCCCTGGCCGAATGGGCCGTCGACAACAACCCCGACATCGAGCGGAACCAGACGGCGTACGACACGGAGCGGCCCTGAGGCCCCGGTCGCGGTGGGTCGGACTCACTCGGGCGACTGAAAGGCGTTCACCGGGCGGTCACTGGCCCAACGGCGCCGGTGGTGTCGCGTCCGGGACGGCGGCGGTCGGAGCCGGCGGGTGGGCGGTCCTCGTCCGTTCACTCGTGAGGGCGTCGGTGAGGGTGCGGGCCTGGAGGGGATCGGCCGGCAGGACGTGGGAGGCGAACCAGCGGGCGGACGACGGGTCGGGGGACGGTTCGACGAACTCCGCGCCCGCGTAGTCGTCGAGCGGGGGATCGTAGATGTAGCCCGCGACCACTCCGTGTTTCACCAGGCGCTCCACGAGGGCGTCGCGGTCGTGGACCAGGAGCGGGACCCGGAAGAGGGGCAGCGGGCCGCCCCGTGCCGCGCGGTCGCGGAGTGCCGGTGAGGCCCAGGCCGTGCCGGAGAGGACGCTGACACCTGCGCGGCGGCGGGTGAGGTTCTCGTCGAGCAGCGCCATGCGGAGCTTCAACTGGCCGCGCACCAGGGTTCCGTGGCGGGTCCGGAAGTCGTGGAGGTCGACGCGTATCCATGGCTCGTACGCGGTCAGGCTCGGCGCCCGGAGCGCGCTGGCGGAGAGCCGGGGCGCGTGCAGGGGCATGCGGAAGTCGTCGCGTTCGAGGAGGCCGAGGCGTTGCATCGTCCGCCAGGCCGGGCGCACCAGGTGCAGGGTGCGGACGGCCGAACGCGCCAGTGGGCGCAGGGCGGTTGCCACGTCGCCGGCCAGGCGGCCCGGGACCAGGAGGTCGTCCCGCAGCAGCTCCAGCTCCCGGCGGGTGCGCGCGTCCTCCACGGCAAGGAAGCCGCCCGCCATCGCCGCCACGTGCTTGGAGAGGCTGAAGGCCGCCGCCGTTCCGAACGTCCCGATCGGCTGCCCGTCCAGGTGCGTGCCGATCGCATGCGCGGCGTCCTCGATCAGGGGGATCCCCAACTCCTCGCAGCGCAGGCGCAGTTCCACGACCCGGTCCGGCATGCCGTACAGGTTCGTGGTGAGGACGGCGTCCACGCCGCGCCAGGTGGACTCCGGTACGGCGGCCGGGTCGATGTTGCCGTCCCAGACCGACACGGGGGCCAGCACCGGGCGCAGTCCGGCCGCGAGGACGACGAAGAGGATCACGTCGTCGTTCACCGGTGACATCAGCACCCGCCCGCCCGGCCGGCACCAGCGCCGCAGTGCCAGGTACAGGGCGAGGCGTGCCGAGGGCGTGTAGACGCACTCCCGTCCGAGCCGGCGTGCCATCGTCGCGGCGAGCCGCGATCCGTACGGCATCGTCACCTCTCCCGCCGCGGGGCCGCGGGGCCCTGCGCGTTCGCGTTCCGCTGTGGGTCGGCGTTGCCCCGCGCGTTCGCGTTCCCCACCGGCTTCGCGGGGCCCTGCGCGTTCGTGGTGCCCCGCCGGTCCACGTTCCGTCGCGGCGCGGTGCCGGAGCCCGTGCCCATGCGGCCCGTCGTACGCAGCGTGCCGACCGTCTTCAGCAGCCGGTCGGCCGGTTCCCGCAGCCGCGGATGGGCCAGGACCGTGTTCCGCAGCCCGCGCACCGGCCTGCGCCACAGCCGGTGTGCCGTGGCCACCGGGTGGGGGCGGACCGCGAAGCCTTCACCGACGCGCAGCTCGCGGGTCTTGAGCCAGTCCTTCCACTCCTTGTCGCCGCGCCCCAGGTCCATGAGCCGCACGCCGTCCCGGCCGGCGGCCTCGGCCATGCGGAGGTGCATGATCAGGCCGGGCGAGTAGTACTGGAGGTCGGGGTCGTACGCGGTGAACCACGGCGCGAACACCGTGCGCGATCTGGGCCCGAAGTGCGCGGCCACCGGCCGTTCCCCCGCGTACACCACGGACAGCACACCGGTGAAGTGCTCCTCGCGGACCTGGAACAGCTGGTCCACGAGCTCCACGATCCACGGCCGTGCGAACCGGTCCATCCGTCCCGTCCGGCGGTACTGGGCGGACTTCCACCGCATGAGCGTGCGCAGCGCCCCAGGATCGCGCTCGTCGAAGACGAACCGCATCTCGCCCAGGTCGCGCGCCAGCCGGCGTTCCTTCTTCAGCGTCGTCTTGGCCAGCCCCGGGTACGCGCCGCGCAGCCACTCCGCGTAGCCCGCGTCGTCGCCGTCCTTCAGATCGACGGCCGGTGAGGCGAACGTCCCCGTGACGTAGGGCCCGAAGGGCTTCTGCTCCTCGACGAGGTGGTCGAACTCGAAGACCGAGAGACCGCAGGCCCGCAGCAGTTCCCGGGTGTCCCAGGTGACGCCGGGCCGGTGCACGAGGGCCTGGGCGTCGGAGAGACCGAGTCCGATGGCCCGGCCCACCCCCAGGGCGTTGCGCTCGTACGGGAGGAAGCCGACGGCCTCGCCGCCCTCGTGCAGGACCGCCACCCGCGCCCCACCGCGGTGCCGGCCGATCCCCGCCGCGAACTCCGGTGCCAGGAAGGGGTTCGCGTAGTCCGGTGACTCGTCCATCGCGCGGTGCCAGGCCCGGCGCAGTGGGATGCTCAGTTCCTCGGGTCTGTGGATCGTGATGGTGCTCATGGACCGCACGGGCGCCCCCATTCCCCCATGACGCGCTCTCCGCGTCCTGCCCCCGCCTCGAACTGTTCGGCGGGGCTCAAACGTCGCGAAACAGTACGCACGCTGTCAAGGGTGGTGTGGGTAATGGAAGAGTACAGATCGGGCGGCCCGGTACTCCCGGGCCGCCCGGTCTCGACTCCCGGCAACTCCCCGCCGCCCGCGCGGGGTTGCGGTCGCCGTCCGGCTCCTGTCGCCGCCGGCCGTCCGGCTCCTGTCGCCGCTCGCCGTCCGTACGGGGATGAGCGCCACGGAATGAGCGCCACCGGGTGGGCTCTACGGCGCTGCGACGCCCTGGACCCCGCTCCAGTCGGCCTCCCAGGTCAGGGTCAGACCGGCGTAGAGGTAGCGGCTCGCCTCGATGGCCAGCAGCAGCACGGTGTCCCCGGGCTTCACGCGGCCCGTGCGCCAGCCCTCGTCCAGCGCGAGCGGTACGGCGGCCGAGCCGGTCGCGCCCACGGCGTCGAGGTTCTCGACGATGTTCTTCTGGAGGCTCGCGTACTCGTCCGCGCCGAGCCCCGCCTCCTCGAACTCCTTGCTGAAGTACTCCGCGTTGCCCTCGGGAAGGACACACGCGTCGATCTCGCTCATGGCGAACCCGGAGCGGTCCAGCATGTCCCGCAGCCCGGCCACGAAGACCTTCGGCCCGAAGGACGCCGTGCCCGGGATGTCCAGCCGGATGTCCATCAGCCGCTTGCGCCGCTGCTGTTCGGCCAGCGGGGCGTCCGTGCCGCCGCCGACGACCAGCATGCCGGGCTTGCGCTTCCCGCCGAGGCACTGCGTCGCGAAGACGGGCCGCGGTGCCCCGCGTTCGACGGCCGAGCCCTCCTCCCCCGCGCGGAGCACGGCCGCGCCCGCCCCGTCGCCGAAGGTGTGGACGGTCAGCCGGTCGCGCATCCGCACCTTCTCGGGGTCCGCGCCCAGGTAGAAGGGCACGAGGAGGGGCGAGATCGACTCGGCGCCGATGACCAGCGCGGTGCGGTACGTGCCGTCGGCCAGCAGCCGGCGCGCGGTGTCCAGGGCCTGTACGGCGCCGACGCATCCCGCGCGGAACTCCATCACCGCGCAGCGCTCCAGGCCCAGCCGTTCCTGGACGAGTGTTCCGGCGGCGGGCAGCGGGTTGTCCGGGCTGGCCGTGGACATCACCAGCAGGTCCACCTCGTCGGCGGTCAGACCTGCCCGGTCCAGGGCCTGCCGGGCCGCCTTGGTCGCCATCTCGGCCGTACCGCTGTGGTGCCGGCCGGTGAACGGGTCCGCCACCCAGTGACGGTGCTGGACCTCGATGCCCTGGAGCACGTCCTCGGGGAGCGGGCCGCACACCTGCTCCAGGGTGGCGTTGTCGATCGGGTCGCCGGGCAGGTCGGCACCGGTGCTCAGCACCGAGACATGGCGCGCGGTCGGGTCCGTGTGCGGTGCGGGACGTGCCGTCGTGGGAGTCGCAAGGGATGCCATGAGGTTCAGTGCTGCCTTCCGGGAGTCAGGACCAGGCTGATGTGGGTGCCGCCGAGCGAGGAGCTGTTGATCAGGGCGGGCCCCTGGGGCAGTCCCTGCTGCCAGCCGCTGATGGCCAGCGCGGAGCTCATCTGGGCGCCCGCGCCGACGGGTTCGCCGAGGGTCCGCTTGGGCGTGTACGTCGGGGCCGTGGCGCCGAGCCTGCGCAGCGCGCGGATCTCGGGGCGGTCGACGGCGGCGATTCCGGTCGCGTTGGCCCAGACGGCCGTCAGCCCGTCCGGGTCGAGGCCGGCGTCGGCCAGCGCCAGCCGCATGGCGCGGTGCATGCCGTGGCCCTGGGTGTCCCAGCGTCCGGCGCCCGCCGCGTCGTGGGTGATGCCCTGCCCGGTGAACTCCGCGAGGACCCGCGCGCCGCGTGCCCGGGCCGCCGACTCGCGTTCCAGCAGCAGGGTGATGCCGCCCTCGGACAGGGCGTAGCGGTGTCCGGCCGGGCCGCCGGTCAGCGGCAGCGCGCGGTAGCCGCTGATCACCGTCTCGGTGAGGTCGTCGACGGCGGGGCAGAGCACGGCGTCGGCCGTACGGGTGCGCAGCATGTCGCGGGCGATGCAGAGCGCGGAGGCTCCGGCGGCATGGGAGGCCGTCGCCGTGGAGGTGGGCCCCTTGGCGCCCAGCAGCATGGCGACCTGTCCCGCCGCCGCGTTGAAGACGGTGCTGGGGAACAGGGCGGGGTTGGCCGCGGCCGCGCCCTCCTCCATCACGGGGCGGAAGAAGTCCTCGGTGCTGCGCATCGGGCCGAGGCCGCTGCCGAGCACCACTCCGACGCGTTCGTCGGCCGTGAGCCCCGCGTGCTCCAGCGCCAGCCGGCAGGAGGCGACGGCCAGTTGGCCCATGCGGTCGACGCGGCGGCGCTCCCGGGCGGTGAGGTGCCGCTCGGGCGCGAAGGCGTAGCGGGCCAGCCGGAGGCCGTCCTCGTCGGCACCGACGGCCGTCCTGCCGCGGTACGTCTCCCACAGTTCCTCGGGCGAGTCGCCGCCGGAGCTGAGCACGCCGACCCCGGTGATGACGACCCGCTCGTCCCAGGGCGCGGGCTGCCGGGACGCGTGGGCGCCGGGGCGGCCCAGCGCGACGGTGGCGTTGGCCCCGGCGAAGGCGAAGTTGTTGGACAGGGCCACGTCCATGGCCATCGGGCGGGAGGTCCGCGGCACGGCGTCGAGGCCGCACTTGGGGTCGGGCTCCGTGAAGTTGGCGGTCGGCGGGGCGGTCTGTTCGGTCAGCGCCGAGACGGTGACGATCGCCTCGACCGCGCCGGCCCCGCCCAACAGGTGGCCGATCATGGACTTGGTGCTGCTGAGGGCCGCCTTCTCGGCGGCGGCACCGAGTGCGGCGCGTACGGCGTTGCTCTCGGCGGAGTCGTTCTTCGGGGTGCCGGTGCCGTGGCCGTTGATGTAGGGCACGTCCTCCGCGCGAAGACCGGAGGAGTCCAGTGCGGCGCGTATCGCGCGGGCGGCTCCCTCGCCCTGCGGGTGCGGGGCCGTGGCGTGGTGCCCGTCGGCGGACAGCCCGTAGCCGAGCACCTCGGCCAGGACGGTCGCTCCGGCCGCCCGGGCCAGGGACTCCTCGACCAGGACGAGCATGCCGCTGCCCTCGCCGAGGGAGAGTCCGTCGCGGTCCCTGGAGTAGGGCGCGGCGGGCTTCTCGGACAGGGACTCCAGGCTGGTGAAGCCCGCGAAGGCGGTGTCGGTGAAGGCGTCGGTGCCGCCCACGAGCATGGCGTCGGCGCGGCCGGCCCTGATGGTCTCCAGGGCGTGGGCCAGCGCGTGGGCACCGGAGGCGCACGCGGTGTTGACGGAGAGGACCGGGCCCTTGAGTCCGAAGGCGCTGGCGAGGATCTCCGCGATGGTGTGCGGGGAGATCAGCATGAGCTGCTGTGCGTCCGAGGGGACGCTCTCGCCCCGGTGTTCGCGGCGCAGGACGCGCTCGCCGCTGGCGGTGCCGCCGTTGCAGCTGCCGATCACCACGCCCCAGCGCTCGGCGGGGATGCCAGTGAGGCCGTGGGGGGCCATGGCCTCGTACGCGGCCGTCAGGGCCAGGTCGACGGCGGGCTCCCGCTCCGTGGCACCGAGGTCCCGGAGGTAGTCGTAGCCGGGGGCCGGGAGGGGCTGCACCTGACCGCCGATGCGGGTTCCGTGGCCCTCCATCGGCCGGCACCGCACCTCGCCGATGGCCACGTGGCCGGCGCTGACTCCCTTCCACAGGGCGTCCGTTCCCACTCCCTGGGCGGTGATCGCCCCCGTTGCCGTGATCACCACGCGCCGGGCCCCGGGCGCGTGATCCCCGCTCGCTGTGTCCCCGGTGGTCCGGGCGTTCCGCGCGTTCTGCATGTTCCATCCCCCGTTTGTCTTCGAGTGCCGGTGCTCGACCGGCCGCGTTCAGTGGACCGCCCGCATGGAGAGGGCGGCGGCTTGCCCCTCCAGCCCCCGCGCCAGCGCGAGCGCGGTGCCGGGACGGGACTCGCGAGGGCTGCCCGGCACCCAGTCCAGATCGCACTCGGCGGCCGGTTCGTCGAGGTTGCTGGTCGCCGGGACCGTGCCGTGGTGCAGGGCCAGGGCGGCGACAGCGGCGTTCAACGCGCCCGCCCCGCCGACGAGATGACCCGTCTGCGGCTTGACGCTGCTGATCTGCGCCGCCTTCGCGGCGTGGCCGAGCGCGTCGTGCAGGGCGTGGGTCTCGCTCACGTCCCCCTGCGGTGTGGCGCAGCCGTGCGCCGCGATGTAGTCGGTGGTGGTGTCCCGTCGTGCGTCGTGCAGCGCGCGTGTGATGGCGCGGGTGAGCCCGCGGGCGCGGGGGTCGGTGGCGGGCGGGCGTACGCAGTCGGTGCCGCTGCCGAACCCGTCGATCTCCGCGTAGACGCGGGCGCCCCGCGCCAGTGCGCGGCCCCGCTCCTCCAGGACGAGCAGCGCCGCGCCCTCGCCGAAGACAGAGCCGCTGTGCTCCTTGTCGAACGGCCGGCAGGCGTCGGCGCCCAGGTCGTTGCGGGTGGTCAGCACGCCGAGGCCGTCCATCTTGGACATGGTCCACCAGGAGGTCGGCTCGTCGTAGCCGCCCGCGAGGGCCAGGTCGCACTCGCCGCGCCGTACGGCGCGGAAGGCACGCCCCAGGGCCATCGTCGAGGCGTCGGCGGTGCCCGCGAAGAAGTCGTTGGCACCCCGGATGCCGAACTTCTCGGAGATGTGGAACAGGGCGGCGGGCTGGAGCCCTTCGACGTAGAAGAGCGGTGCCAGGATCGACGAGGCCTCGCGGCCGAGCACCCCCAGGTCGGGGCTGCCGTCCTCGCGGCGGATGCGTCCGACGCCGCCGATGAGGCCGTCCATGCCCGGCATGTCCTTGTTGCCGCCGAGGAACAGGCCGGTGTCGTAGCCGAGTTCGGCGCCACCCGTCAGGCCCGCGTCGTCGAGGGCGAGCGCCGCTCCGGCGACTCCCAGCTGGTCGCCGCGGCACACCATCCGCAGGGAGCGGCGGCTGAGGTGGCGGGAGGCGTCGAAGCCGTGGATCTGCGCGCCGATGCGGGTACGCAGCGGGGCCGGATCGTAGCCGCTCAGCGGGCCGACGCCGGAGCGTCCGGCGAGCAGCCCCTCCCAGGTGGCCTCGGTGCCCTCGCCGAGCGCGGTGACCAGCCCGATGCCGGTGACCACCACCCGACGGGGTGTGCCGGTGCCTGTCTGCGGGCGCGGTTGCGTGTGTGTCTGCGTACCGGTGTCGTTCACGTCGCTTCCCCAAGGGTCATGGTGAGGGTGCGGGCGGTGGCGACGGTGCGGTCGCCCACACGGGCGGAGGCGCTGAGGTCCACGGACCGCTCGTGGCGGCCGGTGACGCGGACGTGGATCTCCACCTGGTCGCCGGGGCCGACGAAGTGGCGGAAGCGCACGCCGCGCACCCCGCTGAGCCGCCATCCCGTGGAGGCGGGGCCCTCGCAGACGGTCGCGGCGAGCGCGCCCATGCTCTCCAGCAGGAGGACGCCGGGCAGGACCGGCTTGCGCGGGAAGTGCGTGGCGAAGACGGCGAGGGTGTTCGGGATGTTGCGTACGGCCGTCGCCTCCTCGCCCGGCCGCACGCGCACGGCCCCGTCGAATTCCGGGTGGTGCCGGATCTCGTGCCGGTCGTGGTGCTGTTCCGTCGTCGTCGGCACGGCGGCGGGGGCGATCATGTGTCCTCCCGGTGTGCTCCGACGACGAGGCTGGTGTTGCTCCCGCCGAACGCGAAGGCGTTCACCAGCGCCGCGGAGACGGGCATCTCCCGGGCCACGTGGGGCACGTAGTCGAGGTCGAGCCTGCGGTCGGGGGTGTCGAGGTTGAGCGTCGGCGGCACGACCGACTCGCGCATCGCCCCGATGGCGGCCAGTACGTTGAGGCCCGCGCCGGCCGCGGTCAGGTGTCCGGCCATGGACTTGGGGGAGCTGATCACCAGCCGCTTCGCGTCCTCGCCGAACACCTTCTTCAGCGCGACGGTCTCGGAGAGGTCGTTGCCCGGTGTGCCCGTGCCGTGGGCCACCACGTAGTCGATGCCGTCCGTGCCGAGGCCGGACTCCGCGACGGCTCCTTCCATGGCCCGGTCGGCGCCGGACCCGTCGGGCGGCGAGTCGGTGATCCGCCAGGCGTTGAGTGTGCTGGCGTAACCGAGCAGTTCGGCCAGCACGGTCGCCCCGCGGGCGAGCGCGGCCTCGCGCTCCTCCAGTACGAAGACGACACCGCCCTCGCCCACGACGAAGCCCGAGCGGTCGTCGTCGAAGGGCCTCGACGCGTGCTCCGGATCGTCGTTGTACCGGTCCGTCATGGCGCCCAGCAGGCTGAAGCCGAGCATGTCGCACCAGCTGGTGAGCGAGTCCTGGCCGCCTGCCAGCATCAGGGTGGCGTCGCCCTCCTGGATGCACCGGAACGCCTCTCCCAGCGCGTGCGCGCTGCCGGCACAGGCCGTGCTGACGCCGATCGCGGGCCCGCGTGCGTCGAGCGCGCGGGCGAGGGCGCTCAGCGGAAGGTTCTGGTTGTCCATGAGGACCTGGAGCGGGCTCTGTGTGAGGAACGCGTCCGGCCTGCCGGTCTCCTGGCGCAACCGGTCGATGTCCACGAGGAGTTGCAGGTCGGGCCGGCCCACGCTGGCGCCCAGCGAGACACCGCACGCGTCGGGTTCGTAGGTGCCGGGGCCCACCCCGGCGTGCCGCATCGCCTCCAGACCGGCCGCGACGCCGAACCGGCCGGCGCGGGTGAACCGCCCGGGCCTGTGGTCGGCCGGGATCGCCGTGTCCGCGTCGAAGTCCCGCACCTGGCCTGCGATGCGCACCGGGAACTCGGACGCGTCGAACAGCGTCAGCGGTCCGATGCCGGAGCGGCCCTCGCGCAGGCCCCGCCAGGTGGAGTCCGCGTCGTTGCCGAGCGGGGTGATCGCGCCCATGCCCGTGATGACGACCCTGCGCCCTGTCATGCCGCCGCCTTCGTGCTGCCGAGGAGCTGGGCCGCCATCCGGGCCGTGTCGGCGGGGTCGTCCAGCTGTTCGGCGTCGATCAGCGCGCACATGATGCCGCTCGCCTCCAGCACGGTCCTGCCCTCGCAGGTGACCCTGCCGTCGATCACCGCGGCCTCCTCGCTGTGGGAGACCACCTCGGCCTCCATCCGCAGGATGTCGCCGGGCCGCACGGGCACGCCGGAGACCGCCTCGCGCACGGTGAGGAGCGCCGCACGTTTGCGGTGGTCGGTGCTCAGCATGATCAGCCAGGTGCCTGCCTGGCACAGCGCCTCCAGCATCAGCCCGAGGGGCAGTTGCGGGCCCTCGGGAGTCTGCCGCCAGTGGCCCTCGTGGACCGAGGTCACCTTGCGTGCGGTGACGCGCCGGTGGGGCTGCCAGGAATCGATGCGGTCGATCAGATGGAACCGCATGCAGTTCGCTCCTTTCTCGTCCGGGACGGCACTCGTCCGGACAGCTCTCGTCCGGGGACAGTTCTCGTCCGGGGACAGTTCTCGTCTAGGGATGGCCGATGCCGAGTTGTGCGGTGATCCCGCCGTCGACCTGCACGAGTTCACCGGTGACGTACGAGGCGTCGGGGCCCGCGAGGAACGTGACGACCGACGCGACCTGCCGCGGGTCCGCGAAGGAGCGCATGGGGACCTGTTTCCTCATGCCCCGGCCGCCGTCCTTGGCCAGCACGTCCCCGACCAGGTCGGTGGGCACGATGCCCGCCAGGACGCCGTTGACCCGTACGCCGAAGCGGGCGAGTTCGATCGCCGTGCTGCGGGTGAAGGCGTTGAGCGCGCCCTTGGAGGCCGAGTAGTTGGACTGCCCGGCCCAACCGCGCTCCCCCATCACGGAGGAGATGTTCACGATCGCGCCCTGCCGCTGGCTCATCAGCCCCTCGGCCGCCGCGTTCGTGCAGTGGTAGGCGCCGCCGAAGTTGACCCGCATCACCTCCCACCAGCCGTCGGGCTCCATGTCCCAGATCAGGCCGTTGTCCGTGATGCCGGCGTTGTTGACGAGGATGTGCAGGCCGCCGAGCGCCTCCTTGGCGCCCTCGACGAGTTCCCGCGCGGCCGCCGGGTCGGCGACGTCGGCCTGCAGGGCGACGGCCCGTCCGCCGGACTCCTCGATCTCCTTGACCACACCCAGCGCGTCCTCGCGGCTGGAGCGGTAGTTCACGGCGATCGCGGCGCCCTCGGCGGCGAGCGCCAGGGCGATGGCTCTGCCGATGCCCCGGGATGCGCCGGTCACCAGGGCGGCCTGGTCGTGGAGCTTCATGTCGTTGCCCGTCCGGTTGTGTCCTGTTGGTCCTGCGCGGCGCACACCAGGACGGCGTACGCGGTGGCGAGTCCCGCCCCGTGCGAGAGGGAGATGTCGGTCTGCCGCACCCGCCTGCGGTGCGCCAGTGCGGCCGCCCGGCCGTGCAACCGCAGTACCGGGCGTCCGCTGACCTGGTTCACGACCTCGACCTCGGTCCAGTCGGCGCCCGCCGCCCCGGTGCCGAGCGCCTTGAGCACGGCCTCCTTGGCGGCGAAGCGGGCGGCCAGGTGCTCCCCGCTCCGGTTCGGGCGGCCGGCGCAGTACGCCCGCTCCCGTCCCGTGAACACCTGGTCCGCCAGCTCGGGGTTGTCCGCGAGCAGCCGCTCGACGCGCGCGACCTCGACGAGGTCGGTGCCGACCCGTATCTCAGGCAGCACTGGCGGCGGTACGCGAAGCCAGCAGGTCGAGGAGGTTCTGGACGGTGAAGAG
The DNA here is from genome assembly GCF_055577685.1 of Streptomyces sp. NPDC033178. NCBI lineage: Bacteria > Bacillati > Actinomycetota > Actinomycetes > Kitasatosporales > Streptomycetaceae > Streptomyces > Streptomyces sp. NPDC033178. The sequence continues at coordinate 432,675 of NZ_JBVIPT010000007.1, read as the reverse complement.
GCCCAGCACCCCGTCGGCCGTGAGCGGCTCGGTGAGCTGCGAGCGGTCGAACTGCGGGAGCACCCGCTCCAGGTGGCTCAGGCCGGTGTCGTTGACGACCTCGTTCTCGTCGCCGAACTCCTCGTCCGGGATGCCGCCCTGGAGCAGGTCGCCGATGTCGGCGACGGTGACCTTGACGCCGCTGACCCGCTCGATGCGGAACAGGATGTCGAGGAGGTCGATGGACTCGGCGCCCAGTTCGCCGAGCAGGGTGGCGCCCGGAAGCACCTCCGCCTCGTCGATACCGAGCGCGTCGGCGATGGCCTCCTGCACGGCGGGCAGCAGAGTGGTGGTGGTCATGGAGATTCCTTTCGGCTTTTCCGGCACACAATGTGCCTGTGTGATGGCGCCCCATGGGGCGCGGTGAACTGCGCGCTCGGCCACGGACGGCCCGTTGCGTTCCGAACCGGCCCTTGCCGCGGAGCGTCCGACGGGGCTCAGCCCGTCAGGACGCTCAGCAGGGCGCTGACGTACCGAGGGTCGTTGGTGCTGCGTACGGTCGCCCCGGGAACGGTGCGCCGGGCGAACCCGCTGAGCACCCGCCCGGGACCGGTCTCGACGTACGGGCCGAGCCCGGCGTCGCGTGCGGCGTGCAGCACGTCCAGCCAGCGCACGGGACCGGCGAGTTGGCGGCGCAGCAGCCGGCGGGCCTCATCGCCGCTGCGCACCCAGGTGCCGGTCACGGAGCTGAGCACCGGAAGGCGCGGGTCGCGGAAGGAGACGCGGTCGAGCTCGGCGGCGAACTCCGGCTCGATCTCCCGCATCAGCGAGCAGTGGAAGGGCGCGCTGACGGACAGCGGCACCACGCGCTCGGCCCCGGCCTCCGTGGCCCTGCGGCCGACCTCGGTCACCGCGGCGAGCTCGCCGGAGACCACGGTCTGCCGCTCCTCGTTGTAGTTGGCGACCTCCGCGACGCCGGGGGTGTCGCGGAGGTCGCACAGCGCCGCGACCTCGGCGGAACTCAGCCCGACCACGGCGGTCATGCCACCGGAGACCCGCCTGCCGACCGCGGCCATCAGCGTGCTGCGGCGCAGTACCAGGCGCACGGCGTCCTCGGGGGTGAGCACTCCCGCGGCGACCAGCGCCGTGTACTCACCGAGGCTGTGGCCCGCGACGGCGGCGGGCGTGAACCCGTGTTCCCGGCGCAGGGCTTCGTAGGTGGCCAGGCTGACCGCCAGGACGGCGGGCTGGGTGATCTCGGTGCGCGCCAGTTCCTCGGCGGTGCCGGAGACACAGATCTCGGCGAGCGGTGCGCCGAGGGTGCGGCCCGCGTCCTGAAGGACCCGGCCTGCGCTGTCCGGGTACCGGGCCAGAAGATGCTGTGCCATACCGGGCCGCTGTGAGCCCTGGCCCGGGAACATGGCGAACGCGGTGCCGGCACCCGCAGGTTGTGCGACCCGGGTGTGCCGGGCCGTCTCCTCCTCCCGTACGTCGGGCGGCGGAATCGTGAATGACATCTGTCCTGCCCTTCTGGATTTCCAAGACCGGGGGCCGTACACCTGCTCTCGACCCGCTCCCCCACTCTCTGCCGCGCAGCTGGGAGGAATCTTGATTGCACCTTGAAGGGATCCGGATGATCTGGAATGCGGCACGAAGTGCGGCAGGCGGTCCGGGCAGGAAGAAACCCCGGTCCGCGGGCCGTCCGCGGACCGGGGTTCAGGAGCCGGGAATTCCGTTTTCCGGGAAGAAATAGTTCCGTTTATTCCGCGGGTTTCAGCGCCCCGCCGAGGCGCAGACCTCTTCCAGCTCGGCCATTTTCCTGGCGAATATCCGGCGGAGACCGCGGATGCGGTAGTGAACGGTGCCGTGCGAATCCACTTCCGTGACATCCAGGAGATGGGCGTCCACGAGTTGTTCCAGTACCTCCTCGGCCTCTTCCACGGAGAGTCCGGACATGACCTGCTCGGCGGACACGGAGTCCGAGGCCGGCCTGCAGCCGAGCCGGCGCAGGAACTGCGACGCCAAGGGCGTCAACTGCCGGTAGACGCTGGTGAGGCGCTCCCCGTAGTCCAGCGATCCGTAGGAGAGCGTGTCCAGCCTGCGCTCCTCGTCCAGCGCGCGCTCCACCGTGATCCGCAGCGACCAGTGCGGGCGCGCCAGCAGGCGGTTGGAGATCGCGCGCAGCGGCAGCGGCAGCCCCTCGCACAGCGCCACGAGTTCCCGGGCCGCCGCGGGCTCGGCCCTTACCCGCTGCTCGCCCAGCAGGTCACGGAGCAGCTGAAGGCCGTCGTCGGGAGAGAGCGGCGTCACCGGAAGGACATGGGCACCGACGGGACGCAGCGAGGGGTGACGGCTGGTCACCAGCACTCCGCAGCCCGGTTCGTTGGACAGCAGCGGCAGGATCTGGCCCTCGTCCGCGGCGTCGTCCAGGACCAGCAGCACCCGCTTGCCGCGCAGCCGGCTCTGGTACAGCGAGGCCAGTTCGTCCAGGTCCCGGCCGTCGTCCGCGTCGGCCCCCAGGGCCCTCAGCAGCCGTACGACCGCCGCGGCGGCGTGCAGCGGCCGGTCGCTGCCGCCGCGCAGGTCCAGGAAGAGCGTCCCGTCCGGATAGTGCGTTCCCAGGCCGCGGGCCACGTTCATGGCCAGTGCGGACTTGCCGACCCCCGCTCCTCCGACGAGGACGAGAGCCGCCGGCCGCGACCGCTTCCCGGTGAGCACCCGGTGGATCAGGTCGACGTAGTTCGCGCGACCCGAGATGTCGGCGACGTTCCCCGGCAGCAGGTTCGGCCGGTCCGCCGCCGCCTCCCGCGGACGCGGCAGGCGCTGCTCGGCCGGCGCGGTGTGCCGGCCGGCGGCCACGGCAGCCACCCGCTTGCGGACCGAGTCCGGGGCGGGCGCGGCCCCGGCGAGCACCTGCCGGTGCAGCTCCCGTAGTCCGGGGCCGGGGTCGGAGCCCAGCTCGTCCGCGATGACGCGGCGCGCCCGCTCGTACTGGCTGAGGGCCTCGGCCTGCTGCCCGGAGTGCAGGAGGGCGCGGATCAGCTGCTCGTGCAGGAGCTCGGCGAGCGGCTCCTGCAGCAGGGCGTACCGCAGTTCGGAGATGACGGTCGCGCTGCGCCCTGCGTGCAGCTCCGCCTCCGCCCATTCGGCCAGGGCGTCGTTCTTGAGCTGCTGGAGGCTGTGCCTGAGCCGGGCCGCCCACTCGTTCTCCAGGCCGGCCAGCGCCTCGCCCTTCCACAGTTCGAGCGCCTGCCCGAGGACCCGGCAACGCTGGGGATCGCCGGGATCCATGGCGCGGGCGCGGGCCAGCTGGTCGCGGAACCGGTGCAGGTCTATGTGACCGGGCGTGACGTCCAGCCGGTAGCCGGAGGAGTCGCGCACCAGCCGAATGGGATTTCCCCCGTCCGGGTTCGCCGACTCCAGGACGCGGCGCAGTCGTGCAATGTAGGTGTACACGACATTGCGTACGCCTTCGGGCGGTGATCCCGCCCACACGCGATCTATGAGTGTGTTGATGGAAACGGGCTGCTGGGGCTCTATGAGGAGAGCCGCGAGAAAACTACGCTGACGTGCTGGGCCCAGGTCGATCTGCCGACTATTTATTCGAAGCTCGACAGGACCGAGCACTTGGAATGCGATATTCATCCGTGATCCCCCGTGTGGTGAATTATTCGCAATTTCGCAAGCAGGAACTCTACCTTCTGCATTGACGTGTTGCGTCGATTATCTCACAGGGGCGCTTGTGGCATAGATCAAGCAAGCCCTTGCTGTGTAAATCACCCATAAAATGTGAGTGCCTTGGGCAAGTAAGGACGGCCCCCCGGGGAGTCCGGGGGGCCGCCTGTCACCACATGCCTCACCGACTCAGCCGGGACTCTTCGTTCCTACGGCCGTCGTTTCCCCCTCCGCTCCGTCTCTCGGCGCGGGCGTGCCGGACGTCATACCGCCCGAGGAGGCGACGCCCGGTTCCTCTCTGTGGCCGTACCGCTGCCAGAAGCGGGCGAGCGGGTCCGGCGCCCACCAGTTGGCCGCGCCCAGCAGCCGCATCGCCGCCGGTACCAGCAGCGACCGGACCACGAGGGCGTCCACGGCGATGGCGATGGTCAGCCCCACCCCGATCATCTTGATGAAGGTGATGCCCGAGGTGGCGAACGCCCCCACGACCACGATGAGCAGCAGCGCGGCGCTGGTGATGATGGCGCCGGTACGCTGCAGCCCGACGGCCACCGCCTCGGTGTTGTCGCCCGTCCTGTCCCACTCCTCGCGGACGCGGCTGAGCAGGAACACCTCGTAGTCCATGGACAGGCCGAAGGCGATGGCGAACATCAGCACCGGCTGGTTCGCGTCGATGGTGCCGGTGGGGGTGAAGCCGAGCCATTCGGACAGATGGCCGTACTGGAAGATCCACACGATCGCGCCGAACGAGGCCGTGAGCGACAGAGCGTTGACCAGGACCGCCTTCAGCGGCAGCAGGACCGAGCCGAACGCCAGGAAGAGCACCACGAGGGTGACCAGCGCGATGAATCCCAGCATCCACGGCAACGTGCCGGACACGTCGTCGAGTTGGTCCGTCAGCTGCGCGGAAGGACCGCCGACCAGTACCTCGGCGCCGTCGGGGGGTTCGACCTCGCGGACCTCCCGCACCAGAGCGCGCCCCTCCGCGGAGAACTGGTCGAGATCGTGGCGGACGAGGAACAGGGTGGTGTCGCCCTTCCGCGCCCCCACGCCGACGTCGGCCACGTCCGGCAGGCCGGCGACCCGGTTCCGGTAGCCGGCCTGCTCGCCCTGCCCGCCGCCGACCACGACCGTGATGGCCTCCGCCTCGCCGGCGGTGAAGTCCCGCTCCAGGTCCTCGCTCACCTGGCGGCTCACGGCACTGGAGGGCAGGGCCCGCTCGTCCACCGAGCCGAACATGACGTTGCGGAACGGCAGTCCGAGCGCGATCAGGCCCACGACCGTCGCCACCAGATAGACGACGGGCCGCCGCATCACACTGCGCGCGAGCCGGTACCACGGTCCCGTGGCGGCCTCGCGGGCGTCCGGGGTGCGTCGGCGCCAAGGCAGCCTGACCCGGCCGGAGTCGACCCGGTGCCCGAGCAGACTCAGCGCGGCGGGCAGCACGGTGAGGGAGCCCAGCATGGCGACGAGCACGGCCGCGAGGCCTCCCATGCCCATGGACCTCAGGAACACCTGGTCGAACCACATCAGGCCGGTCAGTGAGATGCCCACCACCAGGCTGGAGAAGGCGACGGTACGGCCCGCGGTCGCCACCGTGCGTTCGATCGCGTCGGGGACCTCGCGCCCCTGCCGCAACTCCTCGCGGAAGCGGTTCACGATGAACAGCGAGTAGTCGATGGCCAGACCGAGGCCCAGCATGGTGACGATGTTGACGGAGAAGACCGAGACGTCGGTGGCCATGCTGAAGCCGCGGAGCACGGTGAACGAGCCCAGCACCGCCAGCACCCCGATGAGCAGGGGCATGCTCGCGGCCACCGCGCTGCCGAACACCATGAGGAGCAGCAACATCAGCAGCGGCAGCGAGATCGCCTCCGCGCGGCCGATGTCGCTGCCGACCTGTTCGCCCAGCTCGTGGCTGACGGGCACCTGGCCGCCGAAGCGCGCGGTCAGGCCCGCGGACTCGGCACGGGGCTCGATCCTGTCCCGGATCTCGGGGAACAGCTCGCTCCTGGCGTCCTCGTCCTTCTCGGAGAGGGTGATCACCGCGTAGGTAGAACTCCGGTCGCCGGAGACCAGCGAGGGCGACTTCGTGTCCCAGTACGTGACCTTCCTGGCCACGTCCCCGGGGGCGACGGAGTCGATGGACTCCGTCACGGCCCGGCGGTAGGCGGGGTCGTCCACCTTCATGGTCGTGCTGGAGTAGAGCACGATGATGTCGGCGCTCTGCCTGCCGAAGGTGTCCTCGACCCGCTCGGCCGCGCGGGCCGACTCACTGCCGGAGTTCTGGAAACCGCCCGCCGTGAGGGACCCGAACACTCCGGTGCCCCAGACGACGCCGAGGGCGGCGAACAGCCCGGCGCTCAGCAGGACGGTCTTCGCCCGTCGATGGACAAACTTCCCGAGGGCTGCGAACAAGAGACGTACCTTTCCAGTGGTGGGCACGCGTCCGGTGCCGGGCGCGTGCGGCTGTCAGGTCCGGCCGGCGGAGGACGCCCAGCGGGTGCCGTAGCGGGCGTCGGCCTCGATGCTCTTGAACGCGCCCCGCTCCCACCCGGCCCGCATGATCAGGTGGCGGGCGCCGACCGCGACCGGATTGGACCAGGAACCGAGCTTTCCGAGGATGTTGGCGGCCTTCTGCATGGAGGCGGTACGCGGCTTGCGCTCCGCCTCGTACGCGGCGAGCGCGGTCGGCACGCTGTCGTCCGAGCGCAGTCGTTCGGCCAGGATCACGGCGTCCTCGATGGCCTGGCAGGCGCCCTGTCCGACGTTGAAGGACATGGGGTGCGCGGCGTCGCCGAGGAGCGTCACGCGCCCCTGCCCCCACTGGGTGTCGGGGGCCCGGTCGACGATGTCGGTGCGGATCACCGTGGACTCGTCCGTCGCGGCGATGATCCGCTGGACCGGGTCGGCCCAGCCCTGGTGCCGCCGGGCGGTGGTCTCCAGTACGCCGGGGCCGTCGGTCCCGCCGGCCGGGCCGTTCTCCACGCTCATCCAGTGCACCCGGCCCGGCGCGATGTCGTAGTAGACGAACCTGGTGCCGCGCCCGAAGATCGAGCGGAAGCTCCCGGCCGGGATCACGTCCGGGCCGAGGGAGGCGATGCCGCGCCAGGCGACGCACCCCGCGTACCGCGGCGGCGTGCTGCCCATCAGCTGCGTACGGACGGCCGATCCGATGCCGTCGGCGCCGATCAGCAGGTCCGCGCGGTCGGTGCTGCCGTCGGAGAGGCGGGCGGTGACCCCGTCGCCGTCCTGCTCGAAGCCGGTGAGCGCGGTGCCCGTGCGGATCTGTGTGTCGGTCAGACCGGTCTGCAGTACCTCGTGGAGCGCGGAACGGGCGATGGCCACGGTCGGCTGGCCGAACCGGTCCTCGAACTCGCCCACCGGCCAGGAGCCGAGCAGGTCGCCGCGCCAGGTGCGGAACTCGCAGAACTGCTGCACCGGGGCCGTCTTACGGACCGCGTCGGTGAGGCCGAGGCTCTCCAGGGCCAGCATGGCGTTGGTCCACAGGTGGAGTCCCGCTCCGCCGACGCGCAGTTCCTCGCCGCGTTCGTAGACGGTGGTCCGGATACCGGCCTGGTTCAAGGCGACAGCGGCGGCGAGGCCGCCGATGCCTCCTCCGGCGATGATCGCGTGCTGGGCAGTGGTCATGGTCGTCATTCCTTTCCGTGGGAGACGGGCTGCGGTGATGCGTCGAGTGGGGCGTCCTCGCAGTTCAGCGGGTCGGGACACGGCACGGGCCGCTCGGCCCGGCGCTCGACGATCAGCCCGTCGGTGAGGCGGAAGGTGAGGTTCTGGACGGTGTGTACGGCGCCCTTGGTGCCGCGCTGGCCGAGCAGCCGCCGGGTCGGCCGGCCCTGGAAGTGGACCCGGACGCGGACGCTGTCGCCCTCGCCGTGGATGTCCTCGACGCGGTACGCGGTGTCGGTGTAGGCGTTCAGCACCTCGGTGATGCTGTGGTGGACCCCCGCGACACCGGCGGGCGCTCCGGGGTAGGGGGCGTGGTCGACGACGTCGGGGTGGTAGATCTCGTCGATCACCGGCAGGTCCCGGCCGGACAGCGCCTCGTCGAACAGCCGCCGTACGACACGGAGGTTGGCGTCGGCCACCGCGGGCATCGGGGCTGCCGGGGCTGCCACGGGGGCGGGCCCGCGCGGGATGGCGAGTGTGAGTACGCAGGCCACGGCCAGCACGGCGGCGCCGATCCAGAGCGCGGGCACCAGACCGTCGGTGAAGTCCCGCGGCGAGCCGTAGCCGCCTCTCGCGGCGAAGACCGCGCCCATCAGGGCCACGCCCAGCACACCGCCGAGCTGGCGCAGTGCGTTGTTCACGCCCGAGGCGATGCCCACCTCGGCCGGGGCGGCCCGGCTCATGACCAGGTTGGCCACGGGCGAGAAGAACAGGGCCATGCCGACGCCGATGAAGACCAGCGGTGTGATCAGGCCCGGGTATCCGCTGTCCGGCCCGACGACCGCCGCCAGCCAGGCGAGGCCCGCCGTCTGGAAGGCCATGCCGAGGGCGACGACGGGGCGGCTGCCGATCCGGTCGGAGAGCGCGCCCGCGACCGGTGCCACGACGATGGGCATCGCCGACAGCGGCAGGGTGCGCAGCCCGGCCTCCAGCGCGGAGTAGCCCATCACCAGCTGCAGGAGCTGGGTCAGCAGGAACAGTGAGCCGTACAGGCCGACGAACATCAGCAGGCTGGCCGAGTTGACCAGGCTGAAGGCCCGGTCACGGAAGATCCGCAGCGGCAGCATGGGTTCCGGGGTACGCGCCTCCCAGGCCAGGAAGAGCACCAACAGCACAGCTCCCAGGCCGAATTCGGTGAGCGTCGCCACCGAGCCCCAGCCCTGCGAGTTGCCCTCGATCATCGCCAGGACCAGGGCGAACAGTCCCAGGCTGACCAGCAGGGTGCCGACCGTGTCGAGCCGGCCGGCCGGGCCGTGGCTCTCGCGCAGCCGCCGGTGGGCGAGCGGGACGAGGAGCAGCCCGAGCGGGACGTTCACCCAGAAGATCCACTTCCAGGACATGCCCTCGACCACGACACCGCCCACCAGCGGGCCGAGGGCCAGAGCCAGTCCGTTGGCCGCGCCCCAGACGCCGAAGGCGAGTCCGCGCCGCTCCTTGGGCACGGCGGTGGTGAGCAGGGTGAGGGTGAGCGGGGCCATCATCGCGGCGCCCGCGCCCTGCACCGCGCGGGCCGCGATCAGCGCCCCGGCCGAGGTGCTCAGCGCCGCGGCGACGGAGGCCGCGGTGAACAGGGCGACGGAGAGGACGAAGATCTTCCGCCGCCCGTAGCGGTCGCCCAGGGCCGAGCCGAGGAGCAGCAGCACGGCGAAGGCGAGTGTGTAGGAGTTGACCGTCCACTCCAGCTCCTCGATGCCGCCGCCGAGATCCTCCCGGATCGCCGGCAGGGCCGTGACCACGATGAGGATGTCGAGGGAGGCCATGAAGCCGGCCAGAGACGTGATGATCATGGCCCAGACAGTGCGGCTGCGGTCCACCGCAGCCACGGCGGTCGAACGCTCGGACACCATTCCTCCAGAAGCGGGATCGTCCGTGTCGGACGGCGGCGTTCAGAGGCATGGCTCGGCCCGCAGACCAACACCACCCCCGTGGATTCCTAGCGACACTAGCAATCCTGTCAATGGCATCGCAATGGTGATTTTCGTGGCCCCCGGGTGGCTAATGTGTGGGCATGTCGATCCATGCACGGCGTGAGCGCGAGTACCGACGCCGCAACCAGCTCATCGTGGACACCGCGCGTCGGCTCGCCGAGGCGGAGGGCTGGCATGCCGTCACCACCCGGCGGCTGGCCGAGGAGATCGAGTACAGCCAGCCCGTGCTCTACAGCCATTTCCAGGGCAAGGAGGCCATCGTCGGGGCGGTCGCCCTGGAGGGATTCGAGGAGCTGGCGGGCACCCTGCGGGCGGCCCGGGAGTCCGCGGACGGCGCCACGGCCGGGCTGCGCGCCGTCATAGCGACCTATCTGGACTTCGCCCGGGACAACCCGGCGCTCTACAGCGCGATGTTCGAGCTCTCCTCACCGCTGGCCTTCGCGACGGCCGAGACTCCCCTGCCGCTCATCGAGACCTTCGGCGAGCTGATCTCGGCGGTCGCCGCGGTGACGCCGGAGCACGACGCCGAACTGGCCGCCGAGGTCATCTGGGGTGCCCTGCACGGCATGATCGTCCTGTCCCGCAGCGGCCGGCTGCGCCCCGGGCTCGAAGGGAACCGGGTGGACCTGCTGCTCGCCCGGTTCACGCCGACGGGCTGAGCCGCGCCCCCCTGCCTTCAGGGCCTTGTCCAAGCCCTTCGCGCGGCCGCTCCAGTTCCCGTCAAGATTCGCGACCACCTCCTGCGTGCAGGCTGCTGCCGCGGACACCTACGGTCCGCCGGCGACGAGCGGTACGGACGAGCGGTAGACGGGGGCACCCATGAAGGCGGTTCATTTCCGGCGCTTCGGCGGCACCGAGGTCCTGGAGTACGACGACCTCCCCGAACCCGTGCTCGGCCCCGACCACGTCCTCGTCCGGATGCGGGCCGCCGCGCTGAACCCCATCGACTGGAAGGCCCGCGAAGGACTGCTCGCGCCCATGATGGAGACGGTGTTCCCCGTCGTCACGGGCTTCGACCTGGCCGGAGTGGTGGAGCGGACCGGCCTCGCGGTCACCGAGTACGCGCCCGGCGACGAGGTGATGGGGTTCGTCTGGCCCGACCTCCTCGGCCGCGGCACCTTCGCCGAAGTGGTCTCGGCCCCGGTCCGCACCGTCGTGCCCAAACCGCCGGGGCTGAGCTGGGCCGAGGCCGCCGCGCTTCCGCTGTCCGGTCTCGCCGCGTACCAGAGCCTGGTGCACCGGCTGCGCGTCGGCCGCGGCGACACCGTGCTCGTGCATGCCGCCGCGGGCGGGGTCGGCGTCTTCGCCGTACAGATCGCCGTGGCGCTGGGCGCCCGTGTCATCGGCACCGCGAGCGAGGGCAACCACGACTTCCTGCGCTCACTGGGCGCCGAACCGGTCGCCTACCGCGGAGCGTCGGCCGAACGGATCCGGGCGCTCGCGCCCGAGGGGGTGGACGCCGTCCTCGACGCGGCGGGCAAACGCGCCCTGCGGGCGTCGCCGGACCTGCTCGCGCCCGGCGGACGTCTCGTGTCGGTGGCCGACCCCCAGGTCACCGCGCTCGGCGGGCAGTACGTATTCGCCCGCCCCTGCGCCGACGACCTCACGGAGCTGGGGCGGATGACCGGCGACGGCCGGGTCCGGGTGGAGATCGCGCGCACCTTCCCGCTGGAGAAGGCGGCCGACGCCCACGAGCTCATCCGCATGGGCCACACCCGGGGCAAGCTGGTGGTGACCGCCGACCACCTCACCTGAAACGGTGCCCCGATTGCCCTACAGTGTGAGGATCTTGTGACATCACGATCCGGTCCGCATCCGGTTCCACACATCCAACGGGGGCACATCATGGCGCTGTTCGGGAACGCGCACACCATCGATCCGGCGAAGGCCCAGCACGACTACGCGCGACTGCTCGGGCAGGACGAGCAGGTGTACGCGGCGTACCTGCTGATACGCGACACCATCCTCTTCACCGACCGCCGTCTCATCCTGGTCGACAAGCAGGGCATCACCGGCAAGAAGACGGAGTACCACTCCGTCCCCTACCGCAGCATCACCCACTTCTCCGTCGAGACCGCGGGCCACTTCGACCTCGACGCCGAGCTGAAGATCTGGATCTCCGGCACCCCGGCCCCGATCGAGAAGACCTTCACCAAGGGCGTGGACATCTACGAGGTCCAGGCGATCCTCACGCAGTTCGTGGCGCGCTAGTCACGCGACGACGCTCCCTGCCGGCCGTACCCGGAACACCCTGTCCCGCGCAGCCCGAACGACTGCGCGGGACTACATCGTTCCCTGTCAGTGACGGTCGCCGCGGAGGATCCTCGCGGCCCGGGCGTCCAGCTCGGTGCGCAGGCGCAGGGAGCGCTCGGCCTGCGTAAGACGGTGGTCGTGTTCAAGGCTCTGCATCCGGTCGGTCGTCTCCTGCTGGATGCGGTGGCGCTGCACCTCGTGCTCCATCTCGGCACAGGCGTACTGCACTTGGAGGTCGTCGGCATGAATCCGGCGGCTCGTCTCGAAGCGCGCAGCGAGCAGTCGGTCGTACGTCGTGGAGCCACTCATCAGCTTGGCCAGGACAGGCATGGCGTCGACGGTCAGCAGCAACAAGTGCAGCACGATGAACAAGAAGGCCGCGAACCAGTCGTTCCAGGCGACGGATTCGAGCGCATGGGCGCGGGTGAGGAGGCCGTCATCGGCGAGTTCGGACTGCCGCTTCTGCACCGCGGTCTCGATACTCCGCTGCAGGGCCGGCGCGTAGGAGTCGGCGACCTTGTCCCGCTGAGCGGTCAGAGTGAGGCCCTCCTCCGTCAGGTCCGCCAGCCGCGTCTCGTACTCCTTGATCCGTCCGGCCTTGCGGTACGAGGAGGAGTCCGCACGGGCGCGCTCGCAGGTCTCCGTGACGTCGGCGAGGCCGGGGCCGTACCAGATCCACTTGTCCCGGCCGCACTCGCGCCGTTCAGTGGCCATCTTGCCGTTCAGCGTCTTGTTGATCCGGTCGACCTTGGTCTGCATGCCCGCGGTCCGAGCGGCGTTGTCCTTGATCCGCCTGCTGAGCTCGGCCGGCGAGTCCGCCACACCGAGCTGGAAGTCACGGCATCCGGCGCTCCTGTCCTCATCGCCGTTCTTCGGGTTGCAGTGCGTCAGCATGCCCTCGTAGTGGTCCATCTCCTTGTCGTTGCTCACGGCGATCTCCGCCCGGATCTCCTTGTCGAAGATCTGGAACAGCAGCGGCTCGGCGATGGAGATGCTGAGGAGCAGGGAGATGACCAGGCGGGGCAGCAGCGTCCGCAGCAGGCGCCCGGCCGGTACGCCATGGGTGGTGGACACCAGCCAGCTGTCCAGGGCGAGGATCACCCAGAACCAGACCACGGCGACCGCGATCACGACCGGAAGCGGGAGGCCCCCGCGGTAGATGGAGAACGCCACGGCCATGGAGACACCGGCGAGCAGCGCGGTGTTGAGGACGACGACGCCGTACCGCGTGAAGCGGGGGCGTTCCTCCGGCACATGGTCCAGAACATCCTCGCGGATGCCGATCATCCGGCGTAGCAGGACCGCCGCCCGGTTCCGGTCGGGGTACGCCGGGCGGAAGGGCACGGGTGGCTCGGAGACCGCGTCGGCCGGCCGGACCGGTGCGTCAGTCGCCAAGGTTCTCCTCCAGTCCGGCCGAACCGATGTCGCCGTCGGCAGCGCCGTCGTCCTTGCCGGCGTCGTTGACCGCGGCGGCTTCGTCGTCGGTGCCGCCGGCCATGGGCTGATCGAGGCGCTCCGCCTGCGCCGTCTGCACACCCTGTTCCAGTGCCTGGGGCCCGTACTGTGCGCTGTTGACCTTGATCAGGGAGTCCATCTCGACATGCGAGGAATCGCCGTGGCCCCGGTTGATGGCCCGCGTCTTGAGGTCGTGCTCCACCTTGAGCACGTCCTCACGCCACGCGCGCTGTTCCTCGCGCAGATGCTTCTCGTCCTCCCGCGCCTCCATTCGCGCCCGGAGGCCGTCCTCACGCGTGCTCTGCTGGTGCGACTCGCGGATCCGGTCGCCCCGTTCGAGCCGGTATCGGGTGTCCTCCCGCTCGACGGCCTCCCGACGCTCCAGGTACTCCCGTTCGAGCCGAGCCAGCTCGTCCTCCTTCTCGTGGCGTCGCGCCTCGTCCTGGCGCCGCTGCTCCGAGAGCTCCTTGGCCGAGATGCCCCCCTTGTGGAAAGCGTAGAAGTCGGTGGCGGTCGGGTCGTTGCCGATTACGTGGAGGTCGTCCGCCACCTGGTCCCGGTCGAACCGGTTCCGTTGCGCCTTCATCGTGAGGTCGTGCTGCTGCCCCTCGGCGCTGGAGCCCCGCTCGTACTGCAGGCGGAACTTCTCCAGCTCCTGACGGTGCCGCTCCTCCAAGAGGGCCTTCTCGGCCTCGGCGCGCGCCCGCTCCAGCGCGAGCTCCTCCTCGAAGCGTTCCCGGTCCCTCCTGCGCCGGGCCTCCTCGACCCCGCGCACATGGGCGGCGAGCTCCTCGGGCGTGAGGACGTCCACCGCGCCGGACTGGGCCCGCAGGCCCGAGACGGCGGGCGGCTGCATCTCCTGGTACGCGGCCAGCCGGGCGTCGACCCGGCGGCGTACGGTGGCCGAATCGACGATCGGCAGGTCACCGCCCTCCTCGGCCAGGCCGGGGATGCCGCGCAGATAGCCGAGGAGCAGCGCCTCCACATCCGTGACACCGTCCCGTACGACGGCCCGCGCGTCGGTGACGGTGCAGTGGAAGGTCGTCCGCACCGTGAAGTCTCCCGCCTCGGCGGACGGGATCCGCATCTCCACCACGACGGGCACGCCGACGCTGCGGTCGACGACGGTGACGGAGGTAGCCGCGACCAACACGCGGTCGTCGGACTGTAGTTGGCCACTGTCCTCGACGTAGTCCTCACCGACCCGGAACACCCGCACCTCGTGTGCGGCGAGCTTCGGCAGCTCATCGTCCCCCCTGACTGCACGCTTGCGCAGCAGGCCGACGCGCTTCTCCGCCCGCCCGAACTCCCGCTGCTCGACCAGGGGATACTTCTCAGCCATGTCTGTCAGTCCTCCGTGATCAGTACAGCGGTAAGGAAGATGTTGACGAGCCGTGCGGCAACGGCGTCGTCGGAGCGGGCAGCGACCGGACGCAACTGCGCTTCCAGGAAGCCGCGTTCGGGATGCTGCAGTTCGGCACCCACGGCCCTGCCCACGCGCCGCGCGACGGACTCGGGATCCTCGCTCGCGGCCGACAGTGCGCGCAGCATGTCGTACAGGGCACGCAGCGCCGCGGCCCGCCGGGGCCGGTTGCACACTGCTCCGGCCCACAACTCTCCGAGTCTGGCTGTCAGTTGTGGCTGCTGGTCGGCCAGCTCGGCGCACACGGGACGTCCTGTCCGCAGGTCACGCACCGTCAGGACAGCCATGACGGTGTCGAAGGTGGCCTCCTTCAGATGAGTGGCAACCGCGGTGCCGCGCTGCAGGCTCAGCCGGTGCGCGAGGGCCCGGAAGACCACGCTCGCGTCCTGCCGTCCCTCGGCCAGGACAGCGACGAGGTCGGCGAGGGCGTACATCGCCGCCCTGGACCCGGGTCCGCTCCGGCTGATCAGACGCCACAGCCACTGCACGGCGTCCGTGGGGAAACGGACGCCCAGTTCCCCGCTGAACGCCCACGCGGCGGTCGACCGCAGCCGCGGGTGCGACGACTGGGCCCAGCCGCGGGCGATGGTGAGCGCGGTGGCGCCGAGAGTCTCGTCCAAGCACATCCACCACAGCACCATCGTCGCCGTGGACTGTCCGTTGGCCCCTGCCTCGCCCCGCGCCCAGGGGTTCAGGTAGGAGTCGGCGACCTCGTCGAAGGCGGGCCGGGCAAGCAGCGCCAGGCCGGAGGCGACGGACAGGTGCAGGCCACCGTCCGGCTCGATGCGGACGAGGTGTGTCAACCAGTCCCGTACACCGTTCCAGTACGACGTCGAGTGGTTCTTCCACAGCTCCTGAAGTACCCACAGGCGGTACTGCGGGCTGGGGAACACCACGACGGTCCGGCTGAGGGAGCCGTGCTTCTGCTCCTCTGCGGCGGCGAGCGCGTTCCGGCTCAGGGAGCGCCGCCGGTCGACGTACGGCCGGGGCGCGGCCGCCTCCTGGTCGCCGTCCGCGGCGGCCTTCTGCCCGGCGGGGTGTACGTCCGGGAAAGCCGGGGCCAGATACGGCTCCAGCAGGGTCTGGGCCGACTCGAAGTCACGGCGCCCGGCGCCGGTGACGAAGGCCAGCGTCGTCACCTCGGCTATCTCCTGCAGCGAGCGGTCCGCGACGAACCACTCGCGGACGGGCTGCGCCGCGCTGCTGCCGTACTCCGGCCAGACCCGTTCGGGGTCGCCGCCCCGCGCGATCCGCTCGGCCGCCGCCGCGGCCTCCGCGATCCGGCACCCTGCGGGCAGCTGATCGACGGCCTCCTTGACCACCTTGTCGTCGCAGCCTGCCTGCCGCAGCCGAACGCGGACCACGTCGGCCAGGTCGGGGACCTCCCAGTCCACATGGCGCACCGACTCGGGCGGTTGCCCCTCGACCGGATGCACGGTGGTCACGACCAGGTGCGCCCCCTGTTCACGCACCTTGTCCCGCACCCGCCGCCAGTCGAAGTCGACCGTCCCGGACGCTCCCTCATCCATGCGGTCGAGCAGCACGTAGCCGATGCCCGGCGCGAAGGTGAGACGGCCCGCCAGCTCTTCCAGGCTCCGGTCGGGCGACAGCACGACGTACTCCACTCCCCCGGTGACTTCCTTCAGGAGCTTGACCGCACCCGATCGCTTGCCCCAGCCGGGCGGACCGGCCAGCACCACCACACCGTCCCGCTGCAGGGCACGGAATGCCGTCTCGAAGCAGGGCGGCTCGACGTACGGCGCGAGCAGTGCGTGCGCCTCACCGGCGTCGATGCGGCCGATGGCTCGCCGACGGGCGTTCCCGGGCTCCGCGCCCCCGATACCGAAGCGGGCCTGCCGGGCGTCCAGGGAGCCGTTGAAGAACTGGTACACGTTGTTGTGGTGGACCTGAGCGGGCTCGGGATCGGGGGCGGCCGTGTCCTTCGCGGAAGCCTCTGTCTCTGCCTCGGGGGGATCCACGGGGTCAGCGGTGTCGTCGCCCTCCCCCGCGTCGCCCTCCGTCGAGCCCTTCACGGAGTCCGCGCCACCGTCGTCCGCAGGTCCGGGTCCTGATTCGGGTTCGGGTTCGGGTTCGGGTTCGGGCGTCGTCTGTTCCTGATCCTGCCCGGCAGGGCGCCGGGAGTGTTCACCCTGCTGTTCGCGCTGTTCCTCGTTCATCCTCGGCCGTCACTCGGTGTCACTTGGAGATTCCGAAGACGGCGTCCTCGGCATTGACGGTTCCGTGGAAATGCTGAACCACCATGTTTTCAGGGGCAGTTGGTGCACCCTGGGGGCGCGCGGCAACCGCTTCACCACCCCCGCCTCGCGGGCCTGCCGGGGCACTCGGACCCACGCCGTCCAGATCCAGCCCCCGGGCGTCGTATCCGGGCACCCAGATCCACGCCGCCCCGGTGTACTCCTTCTCCTCGATTCCCACCTCGCGGAACTCCTGTGCCCGGATGGTCGTGTACGCCTCACGGACGACGTCGTTGAAGACGGTGGACGAGACCGCGACAGCCAGACAGGCGTCCGGTGCCGCAGCCAGGACGGATCGCAACACCGCGCTGTCGAGGATCCGGCCGATCTCGACCGGGGCCCTGCCGGCGAACCCGTTGGCCGCCGGCGACACCGTGCCGAAGTGCACGGCCGCCCTGAGCCTCAGCCACACCTCCGGCAGGCGCCCATGGTTGAAGGCCCGAAGGCCCGCGTCCAGGCTGCGCATGAACGTATCGACGAGGTGAGGTTCGGAGGCTCCCTCGGGCAGGACCGCGAACACAGAGTCCCCGGCCACCTGCGTCACCCACCGCTCCCGCTCCAGCCCGGCCGCGGCGGCCGCCTGCCCGAGCAGTCGCTGAATGGCCTCCTGCAACTGCGTCTGCGTCAGTACGTCGACGCCGCCGTACCCCTTCGCGTCGACCGCCAGCAGCAGTCTGCGCCCGAACGCCCCCATGCCGCCCGGTCCACCTACGCCGTTCACCGTCATGACACCCCTCGTGTCCGTGCCGTCGGGAGGGAAAGGATGCCGCACGCCCCAACTCCCCGCCTGATCAATGGAGTTACTACCTGGCAGTAGAAAAATCCGAGGCCATCCTCGTGGACATCTCGGACAGACCGGCGTCCGCTCCCCCCACATGCGGACGCCGGTACCGCCAGTCGTACAGGGACCGCAGGACTCGGATCCCGTGGAAATACGGGATCAGCCACATCGGCCACGATGCGGAAATCCATAGAAGTGACTGGTTCCTACAACGGAGTCGGCGCCTACTGGGCTGGAGCGTGGCCTGCCGGACGGGTCGGCGCCCACCGACCCGAGGAGAACAGCCATGCCGCACACGGGTGCCGGTTCCGACGGCCGTCCCGCGCAGTACATGTTCAGCGCCCTGCAGACCACGCATCAGCACGCGGACACCAAGGCCGGGATCCTTGCCGCCGCCCAGGTGGCACTGGTCGGCACGGCGGACTCATGGAGCCGACAGGCCGCACACGCCGTGGAACGGGGCGGAGCGGCGGGGGTGCTCGCCGGGACGCTGCTCGCCCTGTTCCTCTGCGGGCTGTTCGGCGGCGCGGGCTGCCTGGCGGCGACCTTGCGGCCTCGGATACTCCGCCCCACCGGCACCAACCGATACAGCTTCGTCCATCTCTCGTCCGGCCCGGACATCCTTCCCGCCGAGGGCTCGGACGCCGGCGAGGGCGGAGACCGGAAGGAGCTGTCGCACACGGTCCGGTTCCTCGCCCGTGTCGCTCTGCGCAAGTACCGGTACCTCACCGCAGCGGTGGTCTGCACAGCCGTGATGGGCACCAGCGCCGGGCTGTTCGTGGTGCTGCGCCCGATACTGACCTGACGCGACCTCACCTGTGCCTGCCCCGCCCCGCCTCCGTGCCCGGCGGCGCCGGGCCTCAGTCCTCGTGCGCCAACTGCGCCAGCTCCCTGAGCCGGGGCAGGTCACAGATGGTGGTCGAGCCGTATCCGCTCTCCAGCAAACCGTCCTCGCGCAGTTCGCGGAGTCCCTTGTGGATGGTGGTCTCGGCGGCGCCGGTCAGCGCAGCCATCTCCGGCTGGGTCAGCCGGCAGCCGAGGACCATGCCACCCTCCTCCGGGCGCCCGTAGGCGGTGGCGAGCTCCACCAGGAGCCGGGCCAGCCGCACTTTGGCCGAATAGCCGCGGAAGTCCAGACGCCGCCGGTTCGCCCAGCGCAACCGGTCCGCGACGATCCCGGTCAGGGCCACGCCCACCTCAGGGCGCCGCATCAGCAGGCCGTGCAGAACACCGGGTTGCAGCACTCGTGCCACCATCGGCCCGCAGGCTGTCACCGTGGCAGAGCGCGGCGCTCCGTCGATGGCCGCCATCTCCCCGACCGTGTCGCCTCCGACCCGAACCGCGAGAAGGGACGTCTCGCCGTTCTCCACGGTTGCGGTCACCTTGGCGAAACCGGAGAGCAGCAACAGGACGTGTCTGTCGCGCGCGCCCTCACTCAGCAGCACCGTCCCCGCCTCGAACCTCACCTCGACGCCCAGACCGAGCAGTTCCTGACGCACAGGCGGCGAAAGCACCCCCAGCAGACTGCGCGACGGCCACTCCTCGGAGCTGTACGGCGTGACCACGGTTCCCCCCGACGTGTCGAATACCGCTCAATCCTGCCGCTGATCAGACTCCCGGGCGATGGATTCGCATCACACGATCCCGCCGGGATCACGTTCCACCACAGCCGGTCGACAAGTGTCTCGCGCGTGCACTCCCTTGCTGCCAGGACCGATTGCGGTTCCCCCTACGAACGCCCGCCCGCCCATGACCGTCAACACCAGGGTCACGGTGACGGACGCGAGCGCCACCACCGTCATCGCCGTGCCCGGTGACGTCAGTTGGGCCGTCGCGCCCGCCAGGGCCGCTCCCACCCCCTGCATGGTCAGCATTCCGGACGAGTGCAACCCCAGTGCGTGGCCGGACAGTTCGGGCGGGGTCGCGGCCATGAGGCGTTCCTGTTGCAGGAGGCTCGCTGCGAAGCCGGCCGAGGCCAGGGTGGCGAGGGCGGCCGCCAGAGCGGGACCCGGGTGCAGGACGAAAAACACGTAGGGGGCCGCCAGCAGCAGGAGCAGCGGCACGCCCAGTCGCGGGCGCAGGCGGGGCGGCACGAAGCGGGCCACCGTGACATCCCCCGCCAGCATGCCCAGGGCCGCGCAGGCGAAGAGCAGGCCCGCGTGGTCGGGGGCGTACGAGACGTAGAGGGACTCGCAGCCGACGATCAGGCCGTTGGGGATCCAGAGGGCCAGGAACAGGTGGCGGCGGGGGCCGGCGGCGAGCAGGGTCGCGTTCGTGCGCCGGGTCTCGCGCACCGACGGGCGGCCCTTGGATCTCTGCGGGCGGGCGGTCAGGGCGAAGCGGGACACCGCGGCGGCCGTCGCGTACAGGGCCGCCGCCGTGAGCAGCGTGCCGCGCGGGGACAGGAACGCGATGAGGACGCCTCCCGTCGCGAACCCCGCGACCTGGGTGATCCCGTTCGCCATGTTGAAGACCGAGCGGCCGAGGATGTAGCCGTCCTCGCGCAGGATCTCGTTCAGCAGGCCCCAGCGGACCCCGCCGCCCAGGGACGCCACCAGGCCCAGTACAAGGATCAGGGCGAAGATCCCCCACAGGGGCAGCGGGGCCGCCAGTGCCGCCGTACCCGCCGCGAACGCCAGCGCGGTGCCCGTCAGCGTGGCCCGGGGCGGCAGTCGGTCGGCCGCCGACAGGAGCGTGGTCGCGCCCAGCACCTGGGCCAGGGACGGGCCGAACATACTCAGGGCCGACAGCAGGGGCGAGTCCGTGGCCCGGTAGACCAGCGTGCCGAGCGCGAGACCGCTCATCGTCTGGGCGGCCACCTGCGCCGAGGAGGCCAGGAAGAGCGGGGTGAACCCGGGGGTGCGAAAGAGGGACCGGTACGACGTCATGGGCATGCCCGGAGTCTCGGACCGGGGCCGAAGCGGCCGGTAGAGTTTCGCGCCGGCGCGAAACAGACAGCCGGGGCCAGAGGGAAAAAGCAACGGCGAACCGACACAGAGGAGGCCGTTGACGTGGGCTGGTGGCAGGTCAACGCCGACACCCTCGCGGGCAGCCGGTTCGTGCTCTCGCCGCTCGCCGAGACCTTCGCCTGTCTGAAGGCGCTGCGGGCGGGGACGGCCGCGCACCCGGGCGAGCGGGCCTGGCTGGGGGCCCATCTGCCGGACCACGAACGACGGCTGGCCGCCGATCCAGTCACCGCCGCCCTCGTCCGGGCCGGGCTCGGGCCCGAGTGGATCGCCGACTTCCTCACGCCCACCCCGCGCGGCGAGGAGGACTTCGACACCGAGGTCGCCCGGGTGCGGGAGACCTCCCCGGAGGCGGCCCGCGCCCACCTCGCCGTCGCCCTGCGCGGCCCGCTCCCCCGCATCCTCCAGGACCGCGACGACCTCCCCGACCGCGCCGCCGACCTGCTCACCCACGTCTGGACCGAGGCCGTACGCCCCTACTGGCCCCGTCGCCGTCGCGTGCTCGAAGCCGATGTCGTCGCCCGCACCGCCCAGTTGAGCCAGGGCGGCTGGGCGGCGGCCCTCGACGCGATGCGGCCGGGCATGCGCTGGCTCGGCGAGAACCGGCTGCAGATCAACCTCCACGAGTACCCGCCCCGCGAGATCTCCGGCGCCGAGCTCATCTTCGTACCCGTGACACCGCAGCGGCAGGGCTGGGTGTCGTGGGAGGAGCCCGACCGGTACGCGGTCGTGTACCCGTGCTCGGGTGCGCTCGCGGACACCGGGCCGACGGCCGCGGGCGCCCCCGAGAGCCTCAGCCGGCTGCTCGGGGCGGCACGGGCGGGTGTCCTCGTCCTGCTCGACTCCCCCATGAGCACGAGCCAGGTGGTGGCCGTCACCGGCCAGGGGCTCGGCTCGGTCGGCCGTCACCTCAAGGTCCTGCTCGACGCCCGGCTCGTCGAGCGGCGGCGCTCCGGGCGGTCGGTCCTCTACTACCGCACCCCCGCGGGCGAGGTTCTCGTCGGGGCCCAGGGTGACCGGGGCGCCGCCCGTGCCTCTTCGGAGCGGAGTTAGCATCCGTTTATGACTACTGACTCAGTTCTCGACGTCGACATCGATGCCCTGCAGGGCGGTTCCGCGGACCTCGGGCAGTACAAGGGCAAGGCCGTGCTCATCGTCAACGTGGCCTCCAAGTGCGGCCTCACCCCTCAGTACGGGGGCCTGGAGCGGCTGCAGGAGCGGTACGCCGCGCAGGGTTTCACCGTGCTCGGGGTGCCCTGCAACCAGTTCATGGGCCAGGAGCCCGGCACGTCCGAGGAGATCGCGGAGTTCTGCTCGGCGACGTACGGCGTGACCTTCCCGATGACCGAGAAGGTCGACGTGAACGGGGACGCGCGGCACGCGCTGTACGAGCGGCTCACCGGTTTCGCGGACGGCGAGGGGCACAGCGGTGACATCCGCTGGAACTTCGAGAAGTTCCTGATCGGCCGGGACGGCACGGTGGTCGCCCGCTTCTCGCCGCAGACCGAGCCGGAGTCGGCCGAGGTCGTGGCGGCCGTGGAGGCACTGGTCGCCTGACGCGGCAACTCCCGTCGGTCGACCTCGCCTGACGCGGCGGCTCCCGTCGGTTGCCGGCGCCCGACACAGCGGCTCCCGTCGGTTGACCTTGCCCCTGGGGCAAGGAGCACCGTCCTCCCCGCCGGGCGGCAGTCGCCCGGTGACGGAGGATGGGCCCGTGGAACCCGTGACCAACACGACCAACGCGTTGCCCCCGGCCGAGGGCCTGCTCACGATCGGCGCGTTCGCCGCCCGTGCGCGGCTCTCGCCGAAGGCGCTGCGGCTGTACGACCGGCTGGGCCTGCTGCGCCCCGCGCACGTCGACGACACGACCGGCTACCGCTACTACCGCGCCGCCCAGGTCGAACGGGCCCGCCTGGTCTTCCTGCTGCGCGGACTCGACATGCCGCTCGCCCGGATCGCCGAGGTCGTGGAACGGCAGGAGACCGACGGGCAGGCGGCCGCGGACCTCGTGACCGCCTACTGGGCGGACGTCGAGGAACGCCTCGCCGGGCAGCGGACACTCGCGCACTACCTCCGTGGACGGCTTTCCGGAAGGAGTTCCGAGTTGTACGCGACATTCGAGGTCCACACCGTGGACGTACCGGAGCAGTGGGTCATCACCGAGAAGAGGCACACCCTCGTGGAGGAGCTGCCCGTCTGGATCCCGGCGTCACTGGCACGGCTGGAGGCCGCCGCCGAGGAGTGCGGCGGCACGACGGGCTCCCCGTTCGTCGTCTATTACTCCGAGGTCTCGCAGGAGAGCGACGGCCCCGTCGAGTCCTGCGTCCCCGTCGCCGACCCGGCCGCCGCCCGCACCTGGGCCGCGGAGCACGCCCGCGCCTGGAACACAACGGCCCGCCTCGAACCCGCCCACCGCATCGCCTACACCCGCATCACCAAGGCCCAGGTCGCCAACCCGCAGATCCACGCCGCCTACGAGGCGGTGGAGTCCTGGCTGACCGAAGAAGGCCACACCTCCGCGGGCCCCTGCCGAGAGATCTACTTCACGGACTGGGACGACGCGGGCCCGGAGGACGAGGTGTGCGACATCGCCTTCCCCATAGCCTCGTAGGGGTTTTACCCACTACTCCCGCGGACGGCGTCCCTCATCTCCTCAGGACATCCCGTACCCCGAGGCAGTTGATAAGGCGCAGCCAACCGATACGTGCCGGCCCGCGGAGCGAGCAGCTCCGTCCACTTGTCCCCGTTGACGTCCTCCTCCGTCTCCATCAGACACCCGTTGACGTTCTCGTACGCCTTCGGCCTCTCGTCGTCGTCCTTCCGCAGCCGCTTCGACTCCTCGGTCTCCTGCGGTGGCTTGACGCTCTTGCCCTCCGCGTCGACGAGCCCGAGCCACGGCGAGTACGGGATGCGGATGAGCACCTGCCCCGCCCGCTTCACCTCGATCGTCAGCTCACCCTGCTCGGCCCGGTCGACGACGGCGGGCGGGTCGGCCATCGGGGTGGGGTCGGTGACCTGGAAGAGCTGCCAGTTGGCATCGCCCCAGACCTGCTTGAGATACGGCATCCCGCGCTGCACGAGCTCCCGCTCGCGCTCACCGCCGTCGCCGTCGGGCTCGCCCTTGGGGACGACGACGAAGTGGACGGCCCAGCGCCGCAGCCACTCGTGATAGTTCGCGGAGTTGAGGGTGTCGTCGTAGAAGAGGGGGTTGCGCTCCATGTCCGCCTGGCGGTTCCAGCCGCGGGCGAGGTTGACGTACGGGGCGAGGGCGGACGCCTCCCGGTGCGAGCGGGCCGGTACGACCTCGACGCGGCCCTTCTCGGCGCCGGCCACCTGGAGCTGGTTGACCAGCGGGGCCAGTTCGCGGGCCCAGGAGGCCGCGGGCGTCGTGTGCACTATGTCGTCCACGGCCTTGAAGCCGATCCAGGCGTTCATGCCCACGAAGGTCACGGCGATCGCGTACCACTTGCGCGAGCGCGGCACCGTGAAGGGCAGCGCGGCGATCAGTACGACCCCCGCCAGGAGCATGGGCAGGCGGCTGATGTTGGAGCCGATCTGCGAGCTGATCAGCCAGACCAGGAGGACGGAGAGGCCGTACACCGCCGCCGTTATCCGGACCGTCTTCCACTCCTTGGGGACGAGGAGGAAGACGAACACCGAGTACGAGAAGGGCAGCAGGACCGAGGCGAACAGCATCGGCTGCGTACCGGAGAAGGGGAACAGCCACGCGGAGACGCCCACGACGGCGGCGGGCGCGAGGCCCAGCGCGTACGCGCCCGGGCGGCGCTTCTGCAGGAAGAGCGCCACCGCGACGAAGCCCACGAAGAGCCCGGCCACCGGTGACGCGGCGGTCGCGAGCGCGGCGAGCGGGGCGGCGCACAGGGCCTTGGCCCAGCGTTTGTAGCGCCAGCGGTACGGCCAGCAGAAGACGACGGCGGTCGCGCCGAGCGCGAAGACCATGCCGAGGCCGAAGGTCACCCGTCCCGAGGCCGCGTTGCACAGCAGCGCGAACACTCCGGCGAGCGACGGCCACACCGGGTTCCGTACGGCCCTGGTGCGCATCAGGATCAGCGTGAGCAGCCCGGCGGAGATCGTCCCCGCGATCATCAGCGTCGTACGCACGCCGAGCACGGCCATCAGATACGGCGACACCACGCTGTACGACACCGGGTGCATCCCGCCGTACCAGGCCAGGTTGTACGCCGAACCCGGGTTCCGGCCGACGAACTCGGCCCACGCGTCCTGCGCCGCGAGGTCGCCCCCGCTGTTCGCGAACGTGAAGAACCAGATGACGTGGAGGATGCCCGAGAGTGCGGTGGCGAGGGTCGCGGGGTGCCGGAGGAAGCGGTGGAGACGAGTGGCCTCGTGAACGCCGTCGCCGTCGGCGTCCGCGCGGTGCTCACCGCCCTCGGAGCCGGACGAGTCCGAGGGCCCGGTGGATCCGGACGAGTCCGAGGAACCGCTGGAGCCGGACAAGTCCGAGGAGCCGGACGAACCCGGGGAGTCGGCGGAACCGGAGGAACCCGAGGAGTCGGTCGATCCCGGGCGTTCAACGTGCCGCGTACGCAGCCGTATTCGCTGGCCGGCTTCTTGGCCCGGCTCGGCGTCGTCGGCGTGCGTCGGCTCCGCTGTCGCCACGTGAAGGCACTCCCGTGTCCCGTTGTTTCGCTGCTCGGCCGGGCCCCGCGGCGGGCGACCTTGCCCTTCTCGCGACGCTAGCACGCACCCCGGCCCAGAGCGCCGGGGCGGTACTCCGTCGGTGGCGTACGACCGATTCGGCACGGCTTGGGAGCGTTACGCCCCCAAGCCACCGCGGCCCTGTACGTCCGTCAGCTCACCCGGGTGAGCTTGGACCCGTAGCCCGGTTCGACGAGGTCCGACTTGAGCGCCACCGGCACCTCGACCGCGTTGCCGCTCGTGCCGTCACCGACGCTCAGGGAGCCGACCTTGGTTCCCGCCTTCGCCGCGTGCGGGATGGCCGTGCCGTCCTCGCCCAGCTTCAGCTTGACGGTCTGTCCGGCCCAGCCCACCGCGGAGACGTCCTTCGTGGCGACGACCGGCGTCCGACCGCCGAGCCCGTCGTCCACGTACCCCACGACGTCACCCTTCTTCAGGATCTTCCGCGAGGTCAGCGCCTCCTGGGCGGCGATCATCGCCTCCTTGCTGACCGCGTTGACCGTGTCGATGATCGGCGGCTTGTGCTGGCCGAGGACCGCGCCGACGACGATGACGTTCTCGCCTCCGACCTCCTGGGTGGCGGCGAAGAGCAGGTTGCCGCCGGCCTTGGTGGTGGAGCCGGTCTTGATGCC
Source organism: Streptomyces sp. NPDC033178 (assembly GCF_055577685.1). NCBI lineage: Bacteria > Bacillati > Actinomycetota > Actinomycetes > Kitasatosporales > Streptomycetaceae > Streptomyces > Streptomyces sp. NPDC033178. The sequence goes on along the minus strand of NZ_JBVIPT010000007.1, from coordinate 406,961 downwards.
GATGGCGTTGTTGTACGGCACGAGGCGGTTGTAGTTGTCCCACTTCTTGCCCGACGGGTCCACCCAGGTCGGCAGCTTGGTGATGTCCACCAGCGCCTGGATCCGCACCAGCTGGTTGCCGAGCTTCACCTGGTCCTCGGCGGTGGAGACGGTGGTCTCCTTCAGCCCCGAGGGGTCGGTGTACGTCGTGTTGGTCATCCCGAGGTCCTTGGCGGCGGCGTTCATCTTGTCGACGAACTCCTCCTCGGAACCGCCCGTGTCCCAACGGGCAAGCAGCCGCGCGATGTTGTTGGCGGAGGGGATCATGATGGCCGCGAGGGCGTCCTTCTCGGTGAGGACGTCGCCCTCCTTGACGGTGTTGAGCGTCGACTCGTTCTGCGCGTCGTAGCCGCCCTCCGTCTCCGCCTTCGCGTCGACGGGGATCTTCGCGCCGTCCTCGCCGGGCTTCAGCGGGTGCTCCTTGAGGATCACGTACGCCGTCATGGCCTTGGCGACCGAGCCGATGGCGACCGGCTTCTGCTCACCGAACCTGTCGACCGTGCCGATGCCGTTCACGTCCATCCAGCCCTGACCCTCGCCGGGCCACGGGAGGGAGACCTTGTTCCCCTCGAAGGCGTACGACTCGTCGGCCGTCAGCGCGAGCGTGGGGGTGGGCAGCGGGCGTACGGCCTGTACGACTGCAAACACCACGGCCAGCAGCAGCACCAGCGGGGTCCAGATCTTGACCCGCCGCACGACGGTCCGCACCGGGGTCTGCCGGGGCGGCGGCGTGTTCGTCAGCTCCGCCAGCAGGTCCAACGGGGGCTTCGGCGGCAGGGGTTGCTGGGTCGTCCGCTCGGGGCCGACCTGCGGGATGGCAGCCGTCTCGGCGGCCGGCGGAACCGGCGGCGGCGCGAGGGGCCGCGCCTTCGGCGGCGCGGGCTCGTCGAGCGGCTTGAGGGCTACGAATTTGCTGGTGCGCTCTGCCTCCGGCTCGGCGGGGGGAGCGGAGGGCGCGGAGGACTTGGCGGCCCAGGCCGGAGCCGGCTTGCCCTCGGCGGCACGGTCGGCACCCTTGCCGGGCTCGGCACCCTTGTTGGGCTCGGCACCCTTCCCGGGGTCGGCACCCTTCCCGGGGTCGGCTGCCGTGCCCTTGTCCGCTCCGGCATCCGGCTCGGTCTTGGGCTTCTCACCGGTCTCGGCGCCCGGCTTGGCGCCGTCCCACTTGAGCATGGTGGTGGGCTGATCCACGGCACGCGCCGGCATCTTGAAGATGGCGGTGGGCTGGTCGACGGGGGGCTCGGGGTCGTCGCCGGAGTCCGCGTCCACGTCGGCGCCCGCCCCGGCGCCACCGTCACGGTCGGCTACCGCGTCGGACTCGACATCGGCGTTGCCCTCACCGTGGGCTTCACCCGCGGCCTCGTCCGCATCGGCGACAGCGTCGGCCTTCACGGCGTCAGCCATGGCCCCACCGGGGACTTCGTCCGCGGATTCACCCGTGGCGTCGGCCTTCACGGCGTCAGCCTTGGCCTCGGCGGAGACCTCGTCAGCCGGTTCGCCCGCGCTGGGCGCAGCACCGGTCCCAGGTACGGCTTCGGCCTTCACGGCGTCAGCCTTGGCCTCGGCGGAGACCTCGTCAGCGGGCTCGTCCGCATCGGGGGCGGCATCGGTCGCGGACTCGGTGGCGACCTTCGCGTCCGCGTCACGGTCACCGTCGCCCTCGCCCTCGCCGGAACCTTCGCCGTCGGACTCGTCGGACGCATCAGACGCGAGCGCCTCAGGCGCTGCGTCGGCCTTCGCGTCGGCACCGGTCTTCGGCTGATCCTTCGCCTCGTCGGTCGCCTCGCTCTGCGACTCGCCCTCGGGCTCCCGCTCGGCATCGGCGCCACCAGCGGGCTCCGCGCCGTCAACGTCGGTCTCGGCGGCCGAGTCGGCGTCGGCGTCGGCGTCGGCGTCGGCGTCGGCGGGAGCGTCATCCCCGGCCGGGGCCTCCGCGGCAGCGGCACCCTCCGGCTCGGCGTCCTCGTCGGCGGGGGCGTCGTCGGCCTCGGCCTCAGCCGCCCCGCTCTCCGCCCCGGACTCACCCTCACCATCCGAGTCACCGCCACCAGCGGCACCCTCCGCGTCGCCCCCGGCCGAACCGGCCGAATCCGATATGGCCGATTCCGGACCGTCGGACCCCTCGGCGGCACCGGGAACTTCCGCGTCACCGGAACCATCGGAGCCATCGGCGTCAGAGGCGCCCTCAGGCGCCTCGTCGTCCGCGGTCGCGACCCACGCGGCCACCACGTCCCGCAGACGCGCGTCACCGCCCTCGGTGCCCTTGGCGGGGCCCTTCCCGGCGGACTCCCGGTCCGCAGAACCGTCACTCCCCTGGGAACTCCCGGCGACGGACCCCTCCGGCCCCGCCGAACCCGCGGAGCGCTTCGTCGAGAACACCGCCGTGGCCGTGTCCACCCGGGCAGCCGCCGTCACGGCCTCCCTGGCGACCGCCAGCCGCGGATCCGGAACCGGAGCCTTGCTCCCCGACGTCGGTTCCGCCGACGACTCGTGCTGCTTCGACCTGTCGGGGGACTCGCCCGCCACCGATGCCTCCTCCATGCGCCACAACTCCGTGCGGCCAACCGAACCATGAACCCGCCAAGCCATGCACACACGCCCGGACATCCCGTGTCCGAACCATGTACCAGTGTCCTGTGTGCGGGCTTAACCCCCGTGGTAGACGAGAACGACATACCTATCGGTTCCACTACATTCCGGTCACGCACTCTCGACAGACCAATGTGAGAGGGGTCACCCTGTCATTCATCCACGCGGGGAGGCATGGATGGGCAGGAGCCGCAGAACACTTCCGGAGGAGCTTCTGCTGCTGGCGCTGGACCCGACCACGGGTACCACCGCACAGCCGCAGTCGCTCGACCTAGGTCTGGCCGGAGCGCAGCTAGTGGAGCTGGCGCTGGCCGGACGGATAGCCCCAGACGGGGATCGTATCGCCGTGGTGGCACCACGGCCGACCGGAGATCCGACCTTGGACTGTGCGCTGGAACTACTCCGCAGGCGGGGTGCTCCAGTACGCGCTGTGAACTGGATCGGCGGACCCCGACTGGGGCTGCGCCAGACATATCTCTCGCATCTGGAGCGGTGCGGCATGGTGCATGCCGTGGCGGGACAGATGTGCGGGGTGCTTCCGACGACTCGCTATCAGGCGACGGACACGGAGATCAGCCGGGAGATCAGGGCCCGGCTGGACAGCGCGATCCGCACCGGCGTACCGCCGGACCCGCGGACCGCCGCGCTGGCCGCGCTGGCGCACGCCGTCGGCCTGGGCAAGCACCTCTACCCGGGGAACGAAGGGCGTTCGTCTCGCTCCCGCCTCCGGGACCTGATCAGGCACGACCCCATGGGCGGCCTCGTGGCGCACGCCGTGATGGACGTCCAGAACGGTGTGGCCGCTCAGCCACGCCGCAGCCCGGCACCGGCCGGCCGTCAGGCCGCCCCCGGAGCCAGGCCCGCACCGGAGCCCGCCAGGGGCGTCCCGATGCAACCGCGCCGCGGTTCGATGGCGCGTGCCGTGGCTCACTGAGCCGCAGTCCCACGGCACCCGCCGGCACGACCGCAGCACAGCAGGACCCGTAGGACCAGCAGGACCCGACAACCGCAGCACCGTGCAGTGCGCATCGCGCGTCACGCACGTCAGCGCCGCACCGACGTCCCCAAGACCCGGTTCGGGAGCCGCTGGGCCGCGCGGGGCGGTGGGCCGTACGTCCGGACGACGACACGGCCCGCCGCCCCGCGCGTCCGCATGTCGTCCCTATGTCATCCCTTGTGCCACCAAGTCGCACGTATCGCAACGTCCCGTATCTCCACGTACAACCGCGCGTCTCATCACACTTCTCACCACTCTTCCACGCAAGGTGGCGCGAGGTGGCGACAAGTGGCGGGTACGCACGGCATATCCGCTGTTTCCCAGCGGTAGCAAGCACCTTGGTGGCAATCTGCTCAACAGCAGATACGCAAAGTACAGACAGTACGCAGCCGGAGGTGCACGTCCCGTGGCGTCCAATGTCAATCCCACCGTCAGGCGACGCCGGTTGGGCCAGGAGCTGCGCCGGCTCCGCGAGCTCAAGGGCATGACGGCAGAAGAAGTGGCCGAGCGGCTGCTTGTCTCGCAGTCGAAGATCAGCCGCCTGGAGAACGGGCGGCGCAGCATCAGCCAGCGCGACGTCCGTGATCTGTGCGGGGTGTACGAGGTCGAGGACGTCCGGATCGTCGATTCGCTGATGCAGATGGCCAAGGACTCGCGCCAGCAGGGCTGGTGGCACTCCTTCGGCGACATCCCGTACAGCGTCTACATCGGTCTGGAGACGGACGCGGCGAGCCTGCGCGTGTACGACCCGCTGGTCGTCCCGGGTCTGCTGCAGACCCGTCCGTACGCCGAGTCCCTGATCCAGGGCGCGCTCCCGGAGGCGGCCCCGGGCGACATCGAGAAGCGCGTACAGGTACGGCTGAGGCGACAGGAACGTATCTCCGACCTGGAGAACCCGCTGCGGCTGTGGGCCGTGCTCGACGAGGCCGCGCTGCGCCGGACCGTCGGCAACAAGCAGGTGATGATCGAGCAGTTGGAGCATCTCGTCGAGATGTCCCACGTGCCGCATGTGACGGTCCAGGTCATTCCGTTCACCATGGGCGCCCATCCCGGGGTCAGCGGGCAGTACGCGATCCTCGAGTTCCCTGACGCGGCCGACTCCAGCGTGGTCTACATCGAGGGCGTCACCAGCGACCTGTACCTGGAGAAGGCGAACGACGTCCAGAAGTACAGCGTCATGTACGAGCACCTGCGGGCGCAGGCCCTGAACGCGGACCAGTCCCGGGAGTTCATCGCGGACGTCGCCAAGGACTACGCCACCGAAGCGATGTCCTGAGACAGGACGTCACCGGTGGGACAGGGCGTCACCGAGCGGCGCGCGAGGCGGTGTTGGGTCGATTTCCACCGCCCCCAGCGAGAGGGTGCCGGACCATACACCCTCGCGGTATCTCGACGGAAGACTCCACTGGTATATGCCACCCGGTCGAGTGAATAGTCGCTTCGTAAGCCGATGTTGGCGAGTAGCGTCGATCACGCCAAGAAGCAACAACCTTGGCGCAATCCGAACCGTGGGTTCCGGAACGAACCCGCAGTGCGGTGACAGCAACTCAGCAACTGGCTACCGGAGCGAACATGGCAATCAAGCAAGGCGCCACGGATACGTGGACGAAGTCCTCGTACTCCCAAGGCAACGGCGCATGCGTCGAGGTCAAGTCCCCCGTCCTGACGGCGCTGGCCGTCCGCGACTCCAAGGTCCACGAGGGCCCGACGCTGGCCTTCGCGGCCGGCTCGTGGAACGCCTTCGTGGCAGAGGTGAGCCGGGGCACCGTCTGACCCCACCACCGGACGCCTCGCGCAGCACGAGCACCAACGCGGCAAGAGCGCCGACAACGGGATCAACAACTGCTCCGCACAACCGCATCAACAACTGCACAAGCACCACGAAAGAGCCCTCTCGACCGGCCCGCCGTCCTGGCCGAGGGGGCTCGGCCTTTTTCCGGATTTCACATCCTTCAAGACCTCCAAAGATGATCAGTTCCCCTAACTGTTCGCAAACCGCTCCGACCTTCAACCGACCGTTCCCGTTCGATTACAGTGCTGAACTGTCGGCCGTACCGACGGAATCGGCACGGGATCGGATCGGGATCTGTAGGAGGCCTCGGTGGGTGCGACAGCCGGTGCCGTCTGGGGCCGTGCCGAACAGCAGGACTTCCGCAGCCGGGTGCGTGGCACGCTCCTCGGCGCGGCCGTCGGGGACACGCTGGGCTCGCCCGTCGCGGGTCTGCCGATGGACGGGATCCGCGAGGCGCACGGGGCTCAGGGGCTCACCGATCTGGCCTTCGGGCACGGCAGACGCGGAGCCGTCTCCCATCTCACGCAGCTGACGCTGTTCTCCATGGACGGGCTGATACGGGCCCAGGTGCGCCGGGACACAGGAGCCTGGCACCCGCCGACGGACCTGCACCGGGCATATCTGCGGTGGGCCGCCACACAGCGCGACTGGGGTCCCGACGAGCGGCGCAAGGAGGACGGCTGGCTGGCCCGCGAGGAGTGGCTGTACGCCCGGCGTGAGCCCGCGCGCGCCTGTCTGCTGGGACTGGGCGACGAGATGATGGGGACGCTGGACGCCCCCAAGAACCCCCAGGAGCAGGGCCCCGAGGCAGCGGTCCGCTCCGCGCCCTTCGGGCTGCTCGTCGGATGGGAGCCGCAGCTGGTGATGCAGCTCGCGGTGGAGTGCGCGGCACAGACCCACGGACATCCGACGGCCTACCTGTCGGCGGGGGCGTACGCCGTCGTGGTGCACGGTCTGGCGCGCGGTGAGAGCCTCGACGCGGCCGTCCAGCGGGCGCTGCAGCTGCTGGCCGGGCGTCCGGGGCACCAGCCCGTCGCGGACGCGCTGCAGCAGGCCCTGGGGGCCGTACGGCAGGGCATGCCCACTCCGGCCCGGGTCGAGGACCTGGCCGGAGCCGGTACGGCGGAAGGGCTGCTCTCGGTCGCCGTCTACTGCGCCCTGGTGGGCGAGGACACCCGCCATGGTCTCTGCCTGTCGGTGAACCACGGCGGCGACTCGGCGGCCACCGGCGCGCTCACGGGCGCCCTGCTCGGCTCGCTCCACGGTGAGACGGCCCTGCCGCCGTCCTGGCTGGCCGAGCTGGAGGGCCGCCCTACCATGCTCGTCCTCGCGGACGACTTCGCGATGGAGATGACCCAGGGCCCGGCCCTGCACGGCCCGGCGGGCTCCTCACCGGGCTGGCTGGCCCGCTACCCGCGCGGCTACGCGGCCCTGGCGGGCGCCACCCCGGTCCCGGCGGGCTGACCGCCGACCCGCCGAACCGCCGGACCCACCGGACCACCGAACCGCCGGCCGCCGGACCCGGACCCGGACGAGCGGAGCGCCGGACGAGCGGACCCTGGCCCCGACCGGCGCGGCTCGCCCCCTCCCGACACCCATGTGACCGGCGCCACAGAGACGATGGGCGCCGATCGGACAGGCCTGGTCGTGGAACTTTCCTTGCGCGCCCGCATACGGGCCGGTGACCCGGAGGCGTTCACCGAGCTGTTCACCGCACACGCCCGGGCCGTCCACAGCCACGCCGCCCGCCTGACCGCGGACCGGACCACCGCGGAGGACGTGGTCTCGCTGACCTTCCTGGAGGCGTGGCGCCTGCGGGAGAGGCTCAGACCCGACGCGGGGCCCCAGGAGGAGGACGCCCCGGCCGATCCCGATCCGCCCGGGGGCGACGGGCTGCGGCCCTGGCTCTACGGCATCGCCACCAACGTGCTGCGCAACACGCGACGGACCGCCCGGCGGCACGGCGCGGCGCTCGGCCGCCTCCATGGGCTTACGGCGGACCGCGAGAGCGTGCCGGACTTCGCGGACGAACTCGTCGTTCGCATGGAGGACGCCGAACGGGTCGCGGCCGCGCGGGCCGCGCTGAAGCGGCTGCGCAGGTCCGAGCGCGAGGTGTTCGCGCTGTGCGTCTGGTCGGAGCTGAGCTACGCGGCCGCCGGTGAGGCCCTCGGGGTGCCGGCGAGCACCGTACGGTCGCGGCTCGCCCGTGCCCGGCAGCGGCTGCGGCACCTGGCGGAGGCGGAGCTGGCCCGTGGTCCGGTGCCGAGGACGGACCGGTCGGTGTCGAAGGGGGACCCGCCGGGGCCGGTCGGCGACGGATACCTGCCGGAGCCGGCCGGAGGCCCGGAAAGAAATCCGGGACGCCCTCCCCGTACCGGACAGGTCCCCAGCAGCCGCCCCGAAGCGGCCCGGTCGACACAGGAGAAGTACCGATGAGGCCCGAAGAACGCGAGGAACTGGCCAGGCTGCTGCCGAGCCCGGGCGACCCGGTCCTGCCGAGCGACCGCCATGACCTGCTGAAGGACCATCTGATGCGAGAGCTCACCCGGGATGCCGTCACGGCCACCGCGGCCACCGCGCGGCCGAGGACCGCCGTCCGCCGCCGGTTCGCCGTACCACTCGCCGCCGCGACCGCCGTCGCCGCCGTCGCCGCGGCCGTGGTCACCGACACCGCAGGACCTGACGCCCCCACCACCGACCAGGAGGCCGTCGACCTCCTGAACCGCATCGCCACGGTCGCCGCCGCGAAGAAGTCCGTGGCCGTCCGCGACGACCAGTACGTCTGCATCAGCGTCCAGGGCTCCATGGACATGGAGGAGATGGGCACCCAGGTCTTCCGCCGGACGGACTGGACCGCCGTCGACGGCAAGCGCTCCGGACGGGCCCGGACCACGGTGCTGTCGGGCCCGAGCCTCCCGGGGCACCGGACCCCCAAGGGCGTCCCGGAGGACATGACGCTGTCCCCCGACCCGAACGTCACCACGTACCGCGAGCTGGAGGCACTGCCCACCGACCCCGACCGGCTGCTGGAGAAGATCTACGCGGACACCGAGGGCGAGGGGCAGAGCCGGGAGGAGTCCGCGCTGGAGGCGATCGGCGACATGCTCGACGACGCCACCCTCCTCCCCGAGGTGGACGCGGCCCTCTACCGCGCGGCCGCGAAGATCCCGGGCGTCAGGGTGGTCGAGAACGCCAAGGACCTCGCGGGACGCCCCGGTATCGGCCTGAGTTTCAAGGAACGCGACGACCGCGACGTGTGGGTCTTCGACAGGAAGTCCCTCAACTACCTCGGCTCCGACGAGGTGGCCCTGCTCGGTGCCGGAGTCGTCGACAAGGTCGGTGACACACCGAGGAGTTGACGCTTCGTCAGAGTGAACGTCCGACGGGAAGGGCGACCGCTCCCAAGGGAACGGCCGCCCTGCCTCATGCGCCCGACTGCCCTACCACCGTACGGAATTCACTCCACGCCCGACGCCCCCGCGGGAGCCGGTACCGCGGTGGACGTCGAGCCGGGGTCATCGTTGTTGATCTTCTCGATGAGCGCGTCCCGTTCAGGCGTGTCCTCCGGTTTCACGTACCCGATGAGGATGTAGAGGACGAGCGAGACCGCGAGCGGGATCGAGACCTGGTACTGCAGGGGTACGCCGCCGTCGACGTTCCAGCTGATCGGGTAGTTGACCAGCCAGAAGGTGAACAGGCCGAGCCCCCAGCTGATCAGCGCGGCCGTCGGACCGCTCTTGCGGAACCAGGGCAGCAGACCCAGCATCAGCGGGATCGCGATCGGGCCCATGAGCCCCGCGACCCACTTGATGACGACGGTGATGATGTCGTCGAAGAAGCCGGAGTTGACCTGCGTCGCGATGGCCATCGAAAGGCCGAGGAAGAGCAGCGTGGCCCAGCGCGCGGCCAGCAGCCCCATCCGGGTGTCCCACTCGCGCACCTTGCGCGAGACGGCGGGCATGATGTCACGGGTCACGACGGCCGCGATCGCGTTGGCGTCGGACGAGCACATCGCCATCGTGTGGGAGAAGAACCCGACGATGACGAGTCCCAACAGCCCGTGCGGCAGCAACTGTTCGGCCATCAGCGCGTACGAGTCGGCCGGCACGTCCGTCTTGATGATCAGCGGTGCGACCCACATGGGGAAGAACAGCACGAGCGGCCAGACCAGCCACAGCACGGCGGACAGGGTGGCCGACCGCGTGGCGGACCTCGCGGAGTCCGTGGCCATGTAGCGCTGGGCCTGGTTCCACATGCCGCCGTTGTACTCGAAGGTCTTGATGAAGAGATAGGCGATCAGGAAGACCATCATGTACGGGCCGGCCAGCGGCTTGGTGTGGCCGTCGAGCGCGGGCTCGTCCCAGACGCTCCACAGCGTGCTGAAGCCGTTGAGCTCGGCCATGACCGCGACGAGCATCGCGATACCGGCGATGAACTGGATGATGAACTGGCCCAGTTCGGTGAGCGCGTCGGCCCAGAGCCCGCCGACCGTGCAGTAGACGGCCGTCACGGCACCGGTGATCAGGATGCCCATGTTCAGCGAGACACCGGTGAAGACGGACAACAGGGTCGCGATGGCGGCCCACTTGGCGCCCACGTCCACGATCTTCAGCAGTACGCCGGACCAGGCGAGCGCCTGCTGGGTGGGCAGGTTGTAGCGGTTCTTCAGGTACTCCAGCGGCGAGGCCACGTGCAGCCGTGAGCGCACCCGGTTGAGCCGGGGCGCGAACAGCTTCGCGCCGATCGCGATGCCGATGGCGATGGGGAAGGACCAGGTGACATAGGAAGTGACGCCGTACGTGTAGGCGATGGCGGCGTAGCCGGTGAACATCACCGCGCTGTAGCCGGACATGTGATGGGAGATGCCCGACAGCCACCACGGCATCTTGCCGCCGGCCGTGAAGAAGTCGCTGACGTTGTCGACCCGTTTGTGGGACCAGACACCGATCGCGACCATCACACCGAAGTAGCCGATGAGCACGGCCCAGTCGAGACCGTTCATATGCCCCCTCCCAGGGTCGTGTGACGCCCGCTCATCGTGGGTTCGATGGCATGACTGCGACAACAGCCCGTACCGCCAAGAGGAGGTAAAATAGTTCTGCTCACTGACCTCAGTTCATGTCCATGAACAAGGTCGGATCGGGCTACCGCATCAGCTCCCCCGCGTTGACCAGCAACGACTGCCCGGTGATCGCACGCGCCCGGTCCGACGCCAGGAATGCCGCCGCGTCCGCCACGTCCGAGTCCGTGGCCAGCTCCGGCAGCGCCATCCGGGAGGTGAGCCGCTCCAGCACCTCGGCCTCCGGCACGCCCTCGGTGTGCGCGGTGAACTGCACGTACGCCTCCACCGGTGGCCCCCACATCCAGCCCGGCAGCACGGTGTTCACCCGGATCCGGTGCGGGCCCAGCTCCCGGGCCATGGAGTACATCGCGCTGGTCAGCGCGCCCTTCGAAGCCGCGTACGCCGCCTGTCGCACCTGGGAGGGGGCGGCGACGGACGACTGCGTGCCGATCACGACCACCGACCCGCCGCGCTCCTTCAGAGCGGGCAGACAGGCGCGGGTCATCCGCAGTGTGCCGAGCAGGTTCACGTCGAGGACGGACTGCCAGGTGGCGAAGTCGGCGTCCTCCAGACCGCCGAAGTAGCTGTCCCAGGCAGCCACATGGACGACGGCGTCGAGCCGCCCGAACCGCTCCCTCGCCAGCGCGGCGAGTGCCTCGCACTGCCCCTCGTCGGTGATGTCGGTGGCCCGGTACGCCGTGTGCGCGCCGTCCGGGTCGAGCTCGGCGGCGGACTTGGCGAGATTGGCCTCGGTGCGGGCGCCGAGCACGGCGTTCCCGCCGTCCCGCACGACGGCCGCCGCGACCTGGTGACCGAGCCCGGCTCCGACCCCCGAGACGACGACGGTCTTGCCCTGGAGCAGTGACATTGCAGGCCTCCCGGCTCTGGCGGTTGATCTGACGGTCCGTCAGAGTAGGTCCGTCCGGAGGAGGAAGGAAGGCCGGACGAGGAAGGAAGGGGAGTGCCATGCTCGATGACACGCCGGACGACACCCGGAGCGAGGTGTACGCGGAACTGGCCGCCGTCGGCCCGTACGACGTCCACCCCGGCCATGCCCTGATCACGATGGTGGAGCCGCATCCGGGCCACGAGTACGCGTACAACCGCTGGTACGAGGACGACCACTACTACGCGGGCGCGATGGCGATGCCGTGGATGTACGCGGGCCGACGCTGGGTCGCGACGCGGGACCTCCAACTCCTGCGCTACCCCGAGAAGTCGGCGGTCGCCCAGCCGGTCACCGCCGGCTGCTACATCTCGACGTACTGGGTCACCGACGGCCGCTACGACGACCACATGAAGTGGACCGTCGGCATCAACAAACGGCTGAACCGGGACGGCCGGGTCTACCAGGACCGCACGCACGTCTTCACCGCGTTCCAGGACCACGAGGCGACGGTCTACCGGGACGGGGCGGCCGGGCCGCGCGACTTCCACGCGCTCGACCATCCGTACGCGGGCCTGGTGGTGGAGGTCGTCGACGCCGAATCCCCCGACCGGCGGGCCGAGTTGCTGGAGTGGCTCCGCTCCCGCCACCTCCCCAAACGCCTCGCGGGCTCCCCCGCCGCCATGGTCACGATCTTCCGCCCGACCCCGCTCCCCGGCGACCGCATGACGTACGTGAAGCAGGTCGAGGGCGTCGATACGCGGCTGACACTGCTGTGGTTCCTGGAGGCGGATCCGCGGGAATGCTGGGATCCGTACTTCACGGGGCTGGATGCTCCGGTGGCCGAAACAGGTCTGGGCCGGGTCGAGTTGGTGGCACCTTTCATCCCGACGGTGCCGGGTACGGATCGGTACGTCGACCGCTTGCGGTGACCCGCCGCGGCATATACGCAGGTCCCTCGCGGTTGACCAACACACCTACGCGAAAGGGGACTTGAGGAATGGCCGCAGCACGCGCGCTTCCGATCACCGCGACCCTGCTCACCGGCACGGTCGCGCTCTACATCACGCTCGTGGCGTTCGGGAACATCACCGACTTCGGCACCAACCAGCAGTTCGTACAGCACGTCCTGGCCATGGACACCACCTTCAAGGACGACGACCTGATGTGGCGGGCCGTCGAGTCCAAGGGGCTCCAGGACGCCGCGTACATAGCGATCATCGTGTGGGAGACGATCGCCGCGCTCGTCCTGATCCTGGGCACGTTCCAGTGGCTTCGCCACGATCATCTCCGGGCGCGGCGGACGTCCACGCTCGGGCTGCTGATGCTGATGCTGCTCTTCGGAGCCGGATTCCTCGCCATTGGTGGCGAGTGGTTCGCGATGTGGCAGTCGGAGGACTGGAACGGGCTCGACGCGGCGATGCGGGTCTTCTTGTTGAGCGGGGTTGTGCTGGTGGTGATTCACCTTCCGGTGGAGCGGGCCGGGGGGTCGTCCGGCTCGGGTGCCGAGGGCTAGTTCCGCTCCGCGGAGGGGGTGGGGGGCGAGGTTTGTTCTGTGAGTGCGGGCCGACTGTGGCTGGTTGCGCCCCGCGGCGGAGCCGAAAATGTCACCGCCCCGCGCCCCTGAAAATGCGGGGCCGCGCCCTAAAGCGGGGCGCGGCCCCGGTGTTCGTCATGAGGCGTAACGTGCCCGGAGCGTGTCTCGGGCCGTTGTGATCTCTCTCAGGCGGGCGGTGAGGCGGTCGCGGTCTGAGCCGGGGCTCTCCAGTACGTCGGTGAGGAGGGCGACCAGGTTCGCCAGGTCGTCCCAGTCGGGAGTCATGGCCAGGAACTCGGCCAGGCCCCGGTCCGCGGCGGGCCAGTCGGCGAGGGCGCAGCTGACGAAGCAGCGTCCCTGCGCCCGCTCGGTGTCGTCCAGTCCGCCGCCCTCCTCGATCATCCGGGCCAGCTCTCGCCAGAGGGGTTCCGCGGTCGGCAGTCCCTCGGATCTGCTGACGGTCACGGCCAGTTGGAAGATGCCGGCAATCGGCTCCGCCTCCCGCATCCGCTCGGCCAGTCGTCGGGCCTCGGCCCACCGCCCCGCGTGCCGGTGCGCCTCGACGCGCAGGTCGTCCAGGTCGTCGTCGGGCGTCGGCGCCCGGTCGGCGTCGGCCAGCCGCGCCGACGCCTCGTCCCAGCGGTCGCACACCATCAGCAGCTCGATGGTCGTACGGCGTGCCCAGTCCACCTCCGTCGCCAACTCCACACACCGGTCCAGATCGGCCAGTGCCCCCTCGATCCGGCCGGTCGCCAGGCCGACCCGGGCGCGTGAGGCGTACGCCCATCCGTAGTCCGGGTTCAGCTCCAGGGCACGGTCCAGGTGGCGGAGGGCCTCCTCGTACTCCTTCATGGCGCGGTAGGTCCCGCCGAGACCGGCCCGTGTGACGTGGTCGTCCGGGCTGCGTTCCAGTACGCGGCCGAAGACCGTGATCGCCTCCTCGTACAGGCCCGCGTTGCGGTACTCCACGCCCAGTTCGTGGCTGGTCCAGTCGACGTGGGGATCCGTGTCCACGGCTCGCCGCAGGTCCTCGAACTTGCCTTCCCGGTCGCCCAGTTCGTGCTTCGTGTGGGCCCGCATCACCAGCGCCCAGGAGTAGTCGGGCTCCAGCTCGACCGCACGGTTCAGGTCGGCCAACGCCTCCTCGTACCTGCCCAGTTCATGGAGGGCCTGACCGCGGCCGGCCAGGGCCGAGGCGTAGTCCGGTTCGAGGGAGACGGCCCGGCCGAGCTCGGTGACGGCCTCCTCGTAACGGCGGGCGCGCCGGTAGGCGTCACCCCGCTCGGACGCGACCCAGGCCTCGTCGGGCGCGAGCGCGACCGCACGGTCGAAATCGGCGAACGCCTCGTCCTGCTCCCCTCTGACGCGGCGCAGTCGGGCCCTGCGCACCAGCGCCCACACATACTCCCCGTCGATGCTCAGCGCACGGTTGAAGTCGGCGAGCGCCTCGTCGTACCGCCCGAGGGCCTGTCGGCACACGGCTCGCCCGGTCAGGGCCTCGTCATCGGTCGGGTCGAGGGCGACGGCGCGGTCGAAATCGGCGACGGCCTCCTCGAAACGGGCCGCGAGCCGATAGGTCTCCGCGCGCTCGGAGATGATCCACCCGGTGTCGGGGGCCAGTTCGTCCGCCCGGTCGAAGGCGGCCAGCGCGGCCGGGAGATCGTTCATCAGCCGGTGGGTGAAGCCGCGGCCGTAGTGGGCCAGGGCCAGCTCCGGATCGAGTTCGAGCGCCCGGGCGTACTCCTCGAGTGCCCGCCCGTACTCCCCGCCGTGGCGCAGTTCCCTGCCCCGCAGTGTGTGCGCCGCCGCCCGGCCGCCGGTGTCAAGGCCCGGCCGGGCCACGAGCAGGGCCATCGCCCGGGCCACCCCGGCCTCGTCGTCCGCGAGCGCCTCGCTCAGCTCCCGGCCCCATTCCCTGAGGGCCGCGTTGTCCGTCACGTCGCCCGCTTCCGCCAGCATCCGCGCCCAGCGACGGCCGGCGACCGCGTCCTCACGGCAGGTCTCGACCAGCGACCGCAGTGCCCCGCCGAGCGCCGCGGGCGGCCGGGCGCAGAGCAGGTGGTACGTCTCCTCCAGGCGCAGCCCGCGCCACTCCTCGTCCTCCCACAGGTCCTCGGGCTCCCGGCCGGCCCCGACGTCGTCGCCCCACCGGGCGAACGCCTCCGCCAGCCGCCGGTGCCGCCCGGCCCACTCGCGCGGGGACCTGCGTCGCTCCATGCGCAGCATCGGCGCCCGTACGACGTCGTGGTACTGCACCCGCTCCCCGCGTTCGCCGACGAACGGCAGCCCGGTCAACCACTCGTACAGCGCGTCCAGTTCGTCGTCCGGGCGGTCGACGACCAGGACCCGGAAGACGTCGGCGTCGAGCCACCGGGGCAGGGCGCAGATCCCGGCGACCTTGCGGCGGACGGCCGGCTCCGACCTCAGGAACCGTTCCACGGCGGTGGCGCTCGGGTCGCTCACAGCGTCCGGGTCGCCGGGGCGCTTGTTCGCGAGCGTCGACACGAGGACGGGCAGACCGCCCGTGAGGCGCAGCACCTCCTCGACGACCGGCTCGGCCACGACACCCTTCCCGGCGAGCAGCCGGCGCGACTCGGTCTCGGTGAACGGCGCGAGCGGCACGTCCGCCACCGAGTCCAGGCCGCTCCAGCGGGCGGGGTCCAGCGGGCGCTGTCCGGCGGTGACCACGACGACGGTGGCGGGCAGCCTGCTGTCGGCCGTGCCGCGCGTGATCATCTCGTGCAGCCACGGGTCGAGATACGTCCCTGTCCGCTCGTACGTGTCGAAGAACAGGACGATCCACTCCGAGGTGGCGGAGGAGAAGGCCGATGCGGAGGCGGCGGCGCGCAGTTCGCGGAGCAGGATCGGCGTGAGCACCTTCTCGGGCGACGTCACGAGTTCGATGTCGTCGGGGTTGCGGAAGCGGGCGCCGAGGCCGGCCCGCAGGCGGTCGGCGCCCTGGGCGAGCCGGTCCGCCGGGAGGGCGCTCGTGAGGAGGCCCCCGCCCGGCAGGGTGGCCTCCACGGCTGCGAGGCCCAACCCCACCGCGGCCCTGCTGCCGGCCGAAGCCGCCTCCGGCTCCGGTGCGGGGCCACCGGCGAGCGCGGCAAGTGCGGCCGCCTCCGCCTCGTGCCGCCGCTCCTGGTACGCGGTCAGCCGCCGCTCCAGGTCCTTCAACCGCCGTCCCTGGTCCGCGAACTGCTCGCAGATCTCCGACAGCGCCTCCGGGACGCTTCCGGCGCCCTCGTCGACGTACGCCGTGAGGGCCCCGCGTTCGCGTGCCAGGTGCTGCAACTCCTGTACCAGGAAGGTCTTTCCGACGCCCGCGGTGCCGTGCACGTGGAAGCGGAAGCGCTGTCCCGGGTCGCCGGGCCGGATGTCGAAGTTCCGCAGGAACACGGCCCGTTCGGTGTCCCGGCCGACGAATCCGGCGCGGTTGCCCTGCTGGATCAGCTCCTGCCTCGACGGCCCTGCCTGCGCCACCCGTCCGCCTCCTTGCCGCTCCTGGTCGAGTCCGGGCCCCGGTCCCGGTCCCGCTTCCAGTCTGGCTCAGGCTGCCGGAGATGACCTAGGAGTTGGCTGGTCGGGTGGTGATCCTTGCCCCTTGCCGCGTGCTCCTTCTTTCGTTCGTCCGCGCGACGTCTCTATGTCGACTCCTCCGAGGTGCTCGCGCACCGCGGCCACTAGATAGGTGCGTCGGCCCCTTCAAAGCGTGACATCGCGGTGGGGCGCCGTGCTCGCTGTGGCGTCCGTACCGTCGCCGAGCGAGGGTGCCTCGGATTGCGAACCTGCAGTTCAGCCGTACCAGGTGACGTTGCAGACTTACTGATCGTTTCAGAATGAGGTTCGCAGGCGACGGAGGCATATGAGGCTGCAGGCCAGTTCGAGCAGTCCCAGGTGGAGATCGGCGCGTCGTTCGTAGCGAGTGCGGAGCCGTTTGAACTGGTGCAGCCAGGCGAAGGCACGCTCGACCACCCAACGGACCTTGCCCAGTCCGGAGCCGTGGGCGACGCCGCGTCGCGCGATCACGGGTTTGATGCAGCGCTTCCACAACAGGCGGCAGTACTTGTCGAAGTCGTAGCCCCGGTCGGCGTACAGCCGCCGCGGCTTGCGGCGGGGGCGTCCCCGCAGGCCCCGGATCGATGGGACCGCGTCCAGCAGGGGCAGGAGCTGGGTGACATCGTGCCGGTTGCCGCCGGTGAGCCTGACGGCGAGCGGGGTTCCGTACCGGTCGACGATCAGGTGGTGCTTGGAGCCGGGGCGGGCGCGGTCAACGGGCGAGGGGCCGACGTGATCCCCCCTTGAGGGCCCGGATATGCGAGCCGTCCACAGCGCAGTCATCCAGGTCCAACACGTCGGCGCGGCGCAGCTCGCTCAGCAGGGCGCCATGCAGGCGTGGCCTGGCGCCTGCCTCGGTCCAGTCCCGCAGCCGGCGCCAGGCCGTCACCCCGGATACCCTGCCGACCAAGATCATCGAGCACAAGGCCCGCAGCTCAACTCATTCTCAAACGATCAGTTAGCCCTGCCCGCTCCCGTGGTCGTCCTCATCCAGCTCGGGCGCGTGCGGATCGCGCGGCGGGCGCAGGGCGCCGGCGGCCGGGACGCTGACGGTGAAGCTGTAGCGGCCGAGCAGGCTCCGGACCCCTGCCCCCGACCGGCGGCGGAGGCAGGGGCGAGAGGCCTCTCAGGGCGCGTTGACCTGGAAGTTCTGGTTGTTGGTGTTGCTGGCGCCGGGGCTGTTGATGTTGCGGTTCGTGTTGATGTTGTTGAACATCGGGATCAGGCCGTTGAGGCTGACGGGGAGGATGGACGTTCCGTTCCCGTTCCCGCCGTTCCCGCCGTTGCAGTTGGGGCCGGGGATGTTGACGGTGTCACTTGCTGAGGCGCTGAGGCCGCCTTGGATATCGATCACGGTGGCGGTGTTGGTGACCGTGCAGGGAGCGTCCTGGGCCACGCTCATGGTCACTTCGACCGTGTAGCTGCCTCCAGGGTCGATGGGGTCCGTGGTTTCGCACTCAAGCCTGGTGCGTGGATCGTTCAGAAAACATCCAACCCCGCTTCCGGTGGTGTTCTGGGTGATCGCGATCGATGTGGCTGTAAGCCCGGCGGGGAAGGTGTCCGTCATCCGCGTCCCCGCAGGGCTGGTCGGCTCGTCGCCGGGGTTGCTCACCGTGATGGTGAAGATCCCCTGCCCGCCCCGGGGGAAGTCCCCCGCGTGGGTCTTCGTGATGTCCAGCTGGGCCTGCGCGTAGGCGGGGGTGACCCCTACGGCGAGCAGGGCGACGCCCAGCCCCAGGACGGTGCCGAGGCTGGCGAAGCGCCGCCTCAAGGTGTGGATGGCCATGGTGGGGTTTCTCCTTGTGGTGTGGAGGTCTGCCGTGATGCGGCTCCGGCCGTGACGGACGGGGAGCTCCGCTCAGGCGGGACATCTGCGCACACAAGAACGCGGCGGGGGACGGCTTGATCACGGCTGCGAAGCTGGTGTCACTCGATCGCCGCGGGGTGGTACGGCTTTTACATGCGTGCGGGGCCTTCGCCCCCTCAGCAGGACCGCGCCTACGTCCGCCAGGAGTACGCGGCCTGGCACGTCCCGATCCCCCAGGCGCGCCGATCTCCACCAAGGACTGCTCGAACTCGCCTGCAGCCTCATATGCCTCCGCCCACCGAGGAGGTCGAACTCTCGCAGCCCGCCTTCCTTGTCCACAGGTCTGCCCACTCGTACGGCGTCGTGTCCGAGCGCGGCCAGCTCCGTGGCGAGCCGTTCGACCTCTGCCACCACTCCGGGTGGCAGCCCTTCGGTGATGTACTCGGCACTTGGGTTGTAGTCCCAGGACCAGTCCGTCACAGACCCGCCTCGGCCTCGGCCGCCGCCCGGATCGCGCGGATCTCCGCGATGGCCTCGGTCGGCTCCTGGTCCCCCGCGTCCACGATCCGCTCCAGTTCGTGGAGGCGGGGGGCGCGCTGCGGGTGCCGTTCGATCGCGACGAAGACGGCCCACGAGTGCACGAAAGCCCGCAACGGGGCGAGGCTCTGGGTCTGCTGTGCGTTCGTCGTGGCCTCGAAGAGGTGTTGAGTGAGCGCCGGGACCCGACTGGGTGCGATCCGGGCGACCGCGGCCCGTAGCGCGTCAGGGTGAGCTCGGGCATGGGGATCAGAGGTCCGTACGGGCCGTCGCTCTGAGCACTCACGGGGACCTCCGGTGCGGGTGGGGCGCTCCTCGTACGGGTACCGGCGGAGCCACCGCGGGGGCGAGGCGGCGTACGTCCTGTTCGCCGAGGTGGAGTCGGGGGTCGTGGATGCGGAGGCCCGCGAGGACGTCGCGGGCGGTGCGGTGGGCGGGGACGGTCTGGGGCTCCGGCGGCGGGGGTGATGTCGGCACGGGCGGGGTGGACGGCGGGGGCGGAGTCGTCGTCTGGCTCGGGTCGCTGTGAGGCTTCGGCGGTTGAGCGGCCGTGTGCGTTCTCGGCTTGTTGTACGAGATCGTGCGCGTCACGATGCGGCCCGAGGGAAAACGTTCCTTGATGCGGGCCAGGTATCCGTGGGTCTCCAACCCCCGCAGGGCCGCGGCGATCCTCGTCTCCCCCTCGGGAAACTTCGCCGCCAGCGCCTTGATGCCGACGAGCGTGCCGCTGCGGAGCGAGTGGATGTGGACCGCCAGACCGATGGCCGCCAGGGACAGCTCGGAGTGTGTGTCCGCGCTGACGCTGCCCGACCAATCCACCTTTCCGCCAGCCGAATTGGCCGCGATCACCCGACCGAGTGATCAGCAGTCAGAGACGCGGGACTGCTGGCGGTGCGGTGGATGACGGGCTCGGTTGGGTGGGTTGGGTTCTATCCCCGGTTCTTTCTCTTTGGCGTCCGGTCCTACCGGGTCACGTCGGTCCAGAATGGTGCTGCGGCAACAGCTCGAACGCCTGTTGGAGGTCGGCAGGTTGAGGCATGTGGAGATCCAGGTCATGCCGACGGACCGTGAGGATCACGCGGGCATGGGCGGCCCGCTCCAGTTGCTGAAACTTCAGGGCGGCAAGGCGTTGGGTCACTCGGAAGGTCAGCTGCACAGTCGCCTGATCACTGATCCGAAAGAGGTTCAGATCGTTGAGATGCGCTATGGCATGATCCGGGCGCAGGCTCTCACGCCGCGGGAGTCACTGACCCTGGTCGAGAAAGTTCTGGGAGAGACATGACC
The DNA here is from genome assembly GCF_055577685.1 of Streptomyces sp. NPDC033178. Lineage (NCBI taxonomy): Bacteria > Bacillati > Actinomycetota > Actinomycetes > Kitasatosporales > Streptomycetaceae > Streptomyces > Streptomyces sp. NPDC033178. The sequence continues at coordinate 386,873 of NZ_JBVIPT010000007.1, read as the reverse complement.
CCCACCGCCGCCTCCGCCGAAGCCGACTCCTCACTGGAGTGGTTCAAGAGCAGCTACAGCAGCAACGACGGCCCCGAGTGCGTCGAGGTCGCCATAGCCAGCGCCACCAACGCCCCCGTCCGCGTCCGCGACTCCAAGGACGCTGAGCGTGGCCGGCTCGCGTTCACCAGCACCGCTTGGAGCGAGTTCGTCGGCCACGCCCGCCGCTCAGCGTGACTGGAGTGCGTCCAGGGCCACCGCCTGGGCGATGGCCAGACGGCGGTCGAGGTCGGGGGACGCGATGTCCAGGACGTAGCGGTCGCGGAGGCCGAACTTCTTGTCGACCGCCATCGATCGCTTCTCGCCCTCGGTGAAGTCGAAGTGGTACGGCCATGCGAACGGCAGGAAGTCGACGAGCGGGAGGAACTCCCAGACTCGGCGCAGTACGGCCACGAACCTGTTGCGCTCGCGTCCCGTGAGTTGTGTCGTGCCCGGTTGGTCCAGGGTCCATGTCGAGCGCAGCAGTGAGGCGGCGAACTCCTTGCGGAACGTGCCGATGGTGTTGCCCGTCTCGTCCTGTACGTCGTAGGCGGCGCCGACTTCGAGGACCTGGCGGGCCCTGAAGGTGAACAGGACTCGGTTCCTGGACTCGTCGGAGTAGACGGTCACCTGTTCCTTGAACGTCATCCGCTTCTGCTGGGCGAAGGCGACGACCTCCCCCTCGGAGCCGTCCGGACGGGCCACGGTCACCACGTACCGGTTGGCCATGAAGGTCATCTTCTGCCGGACGTTGAACCGCTCGTGCGCCTGCAGTTGTGCCGTGTCCACGTGACGTCTCCCGTTTTTCGTCCCCTGCGCTGTTTCCTGCCGAACCATCGTCGCCGCGACGGCCGGTCCGGATCAGTCCTCGAAGGTCGCGGTCCGCAGCGACCTTCGGCTACGGCGCCGACACCCCCAACAGCGCCCGCCCCGGCCGGAGTCGTCCCGTGGTCGTCCACTTTCGTCGTTCTGCGGCGCGACGCAGGGATGATGCGGGTGCTCCCCGGCACTGCCTATCGTCGGGCCGTGGAACTGGACGAAGCGAAGACCGCGCGCATCGCATTGCCGCTCCGACGCCGGCTTGTCGCCGCGTCGCCCTGGAGCCGCGGGCGGATCGCCGGGGAGGCCGTACTCACCGTTGTACTCGCCGGGCTCGCGGGGCTGATCGACGCCGCGGGGGCAGGGTTCGGCGTACGGACCTTCGTCGTCGTCGCGGGTGTTGCCCTGCTGTCGTTGATCCGGCGGTCGCTGCCTGCGACGGCGCTGGTCGTCTCGGCGGCCGCGGCCGGGGAACTGGCGGGCGCCGCCCCGCTCCTGGTCTACGCGAGCTGGTCGGCGGGCAGCCGCATCATGAGGCCCTGGCGGGTGGTCGCCGCCTTCGCCGCCGCGTTCGTACTGCATGCCGCGCTGTCGTTGCGCAGTGAGTTCGGCGCGGGTTCCGACCTGCCACTGGCCTTCACGGGCGGGCTGAGCGCAGGCCTGTTCCTCACGCTGTCGATCGTGCCGGGCCTGGCCTCCCGCTACCGGGCACAGCGCCACTCCCTGCTGGACGCACTGCAGCGCAACAACGTCCAACTCGTGCGTGAGCAGACGATGGTGGCACGGCAGGCGCGCCTGCTGGAGCGGGGCCGCATAGCCCGGGACATGCACGACAGCCTCGGCCACCAACTCGCCCTGATCGCCGTGCACGCGGGCGCCCTTCAGGTCGATCCGGATCTCACCGACCGACAGCGGGAAGGCGTACGGATCCTGCGGGACGCCTCCGTCACCGCGATGGGCGAGCTGCGCGAGGCCGTCGGCATCCTCCACGAGGAGCGGGACGACAACCGGAACTGGCCCGACGTGCGCACCACCGAGCCCGGACACACAGAGCGCACCGAGCCCACCGAGCCCGCCGACCGCACCGACCGCACCGAGCCCGCCGACACGGACGGCGGGCGTCCCGGCTCCCGCGCGGTCGCCTCCATCGACGGGCTGGTCGAGTCGTCCCGGGCCGCCGGCGCGGCCGTGGAACTGCTCCGGTCCGGCGCCTTCCGGCAGTTGGCGCCCGCCGCGGGCCACACGGCGTACCGCATAGCCCAGGAGGGCCTGACCAACGCCCACAAGCACGCCCCGGGCGCCCCGATCACCCTCGCCCTGCGCTACGAACCGGACAGCCTGGTGGTGGAGGTCGCCAACGGGCCCGCGCCTGCCGGGGCACCGGACGCCCCGGCGGTGATCAGCGGCGGCCAGGGGCTCAGGGGCCTGCAGGAGCGGGCCCGGCTCATCGGCGGCATGGTGCACACCGGTCCCACCGCGGACGGCGGCTTCCGCATCGCGGGCATGCTGCCCTACAGCACAGGCGCCGGCGCCGCCCTCGGTACCGGCGCCGGCACCGAGGGCGGCGAACTCCAACCCCAGCACCCCCACGGCGCGACCTCCGTCGGCCCGTACAACGACTTTGTGGGGCAGCCCGGCACCGGCACCGCGGACAACAGTGGGGCGGTCATCAACCGGTCCGATCCGCAAGGGGAGTTCGCCGCCACCATGAGCAAGAAGAAGAACGTCGCCATCGGCTGCGCCGTCACCGCCGTCGTCCTCGTCGTGGGCATTGTCGCCCTGGGAATCTGGGGGGTGACGGCGTTCATGGACGAGGTGGACAAGGCCATGATCCCGCCGAGGGTCTACGAGTCGGCGCAGGTCGGCGATGCCGAGGCCGACGTGCAGGACAAGCTGCCCGACGAGGACTCGATCATGACCGCCGCCTGGGAGGACCAGGGCCCGCGGATGCCCAAGGACGCGACCTGCCGCCACTTCGCGTCCGACGACCCCGACGACACCACGACCCTCTTCAGATTCTGCTTCCGCGACGGAAAGCTGGTCGAGAAGCAGACCTTCAAGGACGAGAGCTGACCCGCATGACCGGGTGGTGACCCGGAAGGCCAGGAAATGACCGCAGGGCCGCGAAGCGACCCGGCCCGCCCCCGCCCCGCCCCCGCGCCAGCGCCCGCCCCTCCCCACACCGTCTCCCCCACGCACCCGACCGGATCAGGGCATGATGGCGAGGCCATGCCATCCGCTCCCGACCGACACCGCGCAGGAGGCCGTGTGATCCGGGTCCTCGTCGCCGACGACGAGCCGCTCATCCGGGCCGGCATCAGGATGATCCTCACCTCGGCCGACGACATCGACGTGGTCGCCGAGGCGGGTGACGGCCGCGAGGCGGTGGAGAACGCCCGGAGCACCGCCGTCGACGTGGCCCTGCTGGACATCCAGATGCCGGTGATGGACGGTCTGATGGCCCTGGCCGAACTGGGCCGCGCCGCACCGGACGTACGGGTGCTGATCCTCACCACGTTCGGCGAGCGCGACAACGTACTGCGCGCGCTCGGCCACGGCGGCGCGGGCTTCCTGCTCAAGGACTCCGCGCCCGACGAGCTGATCCACGCGGTGCGGGCGGCGGCGGCCGGGAACGCCTACCTCTCACCGGCGGCCACCCGGCATGTGGTCGACGCCCTCTCCTCCCCCGGGGCCACCGCCCGCGCGGAGGAGGCCAGGCACCGCCTCGACGGGCTGACCGCGCGGGAGCGTGACGTCCTCGCCCTGCTCGGCGAGGGTCTGTCCAACGCGGACGCGGGCAGGCGGCTGCACATGAGCGAGGCCACCGTGAAGACGTATGTCAGTCGCATCCTGACCAAGCTCGACTGCGACAACCGGGTCCAGGCGGCCCTGCTCGCCCGCGACGCCGGCCTGCACCCGGGCGACGTCTGACCGGTGACGCGGTGCCGCCCCCTTCCGCGGTGTCGGCCGGCCCCGCGGTGCGCCTCACGTTTTCGTGGGCCGTCTCGTCATAGGGGCATGAACACGAAAATCCGGTACGCCAACCTCGGCTTTCTGGCCGTGACCGCGCTGTACACAGGCGCCTGGGCCTATTTCTCGCCGAAGGAGTGGCACGCGACCTTTCCCGGCTTCGGGCTGAGCTGGCTGCCCCAGCTGGGCCCGTACAACGAGCACCTCGCCAAGGACGCCGGGGCCATGTTCCTGGCGCTGGCGATTCTGACGGCCGTCACCCTGGGTTCCGTACGGAACACCCGGCTCGTGCAGACCACGGGCGCGGTGTGGCTGGTCCTCAACGTGCTGCACCTCAGCTATCACATGCAGCATCTCGGCATGTACGGCACACGCGACCAGGTGCTCAACGTCGTCCTGCTGACGGCGCTGGTGCTGTCGTCGGCCCTTCTCCTCGTGCCGGTGCTCCCCGGGCGGCGAGGGGACACATGATGGCGTACGGGATCAGGATGGACAGGGACAAGGCGGACAGGAACACGGTGGAAGAAGGAGGTCCGTCATGCGGATCGCGGTAGCGGGCGGGACCGGGCTGGTCGGACGGTATGTGGTCGACGAGCTGGTCGCCGCGGGGCACGAACCGGTGGTCCTGGCCAGGGCGCGGGGTGTGGACCTCGTCTCGGGCGCCGGACTCGACGCCGCCATGACGGGCGCGGAGGCCGTCGTCGACGTCAGCAACCTGCAGACCACCAGCGCCAAGAAGTCGATCTCGTTCTTCGAGACCACCGGCCGGAACCTCCTGGCCGCCGGCGCCCGGGTCGGCGTACGGCATCACGTGCTCCTGTCGATCGTCGGCCTCGAACGGGTCCACCTCGGCTACTACCAGGGGAAACTGCGGCAGGAGGAGGTCGTGGCCAAGGACGGCCCGACGCCCTGGACGATCATGCGGGCCACGCAGTTCCACGAGTTCCCGCAACAGGTCCTCGACCGGATGCCGGGCCCGCTCGCGATGGTGCCCCGGATGCGTACGCAGCCGGTAGCGGCCCGCGAGGTCGCCCAGCATCTCGTGCGGCTCGTCCTCGGGGCGCCCCAGGGCATGGCGCCGGAGCTCGCCGGGCCGCGGGTCGAGGAACTCGTCGACATGGTGCGAAAGGTGCTGCGGGCCGGGGGCCGGCGCAGGCTGCTGGTGCCGGTCACGCTCCCCGGCGCCGTCGGGCGGGCCATGAAGGGCGGCGGCAATCTGCCGACCGGACCGGGGTCCCGCGGCACCCAGACCTTCGACGAGTGGCTCACCCGGAACGTCCGGCACATCGCGCAGGACGGGCACGGCGGGCAGGGCGGGCACGGCGGGCACAGCGGGCTGGACGGGCGCCCAGGAGAGGGAGGCTGAGCGGCCCATGCCCACCTCGCCCGGCCCCGACCAAGGCCTCGACTCCGGCCCCGGGCTCGACGCCGACGCTGGTCCCGATGCCGACGCCGATGCCGACGTCCGCGACGGCCTGATCACCGACCTGTGGCTCGTGGTCAACCCGGACAAACTCCACGCGTGGACCGAAAGACCGACCGATACACCGACCGCCCGATGACTTTGCCAGCTCTTTACAACCCGGTCCGCCCCTGTCTCGTCTCTCCGCTCGATCCGTACCCCAGTCCGCCGGGACACCGGGCGGGCGGGCCGACGAAAGAGAGCGATTCATGCGCCGAACTGTCCTCAGCGCCATAGCACTTGCCTGCACCGCCGTACTGGCGAGCACGGTGCCCGCGTTCGCCGACGGGTCGACCCCGACCGTGGCGCCGAGCGCCTCCCCGAGCCAGGCACCCTCCGAGGCGGCCCCGACGCCGGCTCCGAGCCAGGCACCGAGCGAGGGCACCGAGCCGACGGTGGCGCCCACCCCCGCGCCGACCAAGGCGCCCGGCGACGAGGTCTCCGTCGTACCGAGCGGAGCGCCCGACACCGGTTCGGTGCCGACGTCGACGAAGTCCGGATCCGACAGCGGGCTGATCGCCGGGGGCGCCGCCGCCGCGTTCGCCGTCGGCGGAGCGGCGTTCTTCGTCGTACGTCGTCGGCGGGCGACCGGGGAATGACCTTGCCCCCCAAGCACGTGCCCTCCAGGCGCGTGCCCTCCGGACGCGCGCTCTCCCGGCGCGCGTTCGTCACCGCGGCGATGGCGTCGCTGCTCGTGAGCTGCAACGGTGACAAGGCCGACCGGTCCACGGACGACCGGGCCGGAGCCGAGAAGACCGGGAACTCGTCGCCGTCCTCGCAACCCTCCGCGAACGCGGCGAAGGCCCTGGGACGTTCGGTTCCGGTCAGGTTGCAGGTCCCGGCCATCGAGGTCGACACCCCGGTCATGCGGCTGGGGCTGGCCTCGGACGGCACTGTCGAGGTGCCCCCGATCGCGGCGGACGACAAGGCGGGCTGGTACGAGCACTCGCCGACGCCCGGCCAGGTCGGCCCGTCGGTGATCCTCGGCCATGTCACGGTCGGCTCCTACGGTGACGGGGTCTTCCATCACCTCTCGCGGCTGCGCCGGGGCGACCGGATCGTGGCGCGTCTGGAGAACGGCAGGGCGGCGGAGTTCGCGGTCACCGACGTACGGACGGTCGCCCAGGCGGAGTTCCCGACGAAAGAGGTCTACGGGAACGTGGGCAGTCCCGAACTGCGTCTCATCACCTGCGGGGGCCCCCGCACCGGTGACGGGTACCGCGACAGCGTGATCGTCTTCGCCGCGCTGAGCGCCGACAGCACGCAATAACCCGTAGCTCCAGGGTCCTGGGCCGAGGCACCGTACGTCGACGGACGGTACGCCGACGGCCCGGGATCCTTCCTACGAGTCCATCACGACCATGGAGAGCGTTGAAACGGTCCCGCGAGAAGGCAGCGTCCGAGCTGTTCGCCGCCCTCTACCCGCGCCTGGCCGGCTGGTGCCGCCGCCTGGTCGACGACGACGAGACGGCCCACGAGATCGCCTCGGAGGCGTTCACCCGGCTCTGGGCCCGCTGGACGAACGTGTCGGAGCCCCGGGGGTTCCTCTACGTCACCGCCGCCAACCTCGTCCGGGACCACTGGCGCAAACTGGAGCGCGAGCGCAGAGCCGTACGCCGTGTCAGCGACGAGGTCGCCGTCCGGCCGCGGAACGAACAGGCCGACCCGTCGGTGCGCCTGCTCGTACAGTCGCTGCCGGAACGACTGCGCGTACCGATCCTGCTGCACTACTACGCCGACATGCCGATCCGGGAGGTGTCCGCGCTGACCGGGCGCAAGGAAGGAACCGTCAAGGCCGACCTCCACGCGGCCCGAGAAATGCTCCGCGCCCACCTGAGGAGAAGCCTTGATCACACCCTCTGAGGACGGTCCGGACCTGGAGCCCGACGACCCCCTCGCCGTCATCCTGCGGCCGGCCTCCGGCTATCTCGCCCCGCCCCCGGGCGGCTACGAGGCGATCCGCCGTGACGCCTCCCGCCGCCGGGTGCTCCGCGCCGCGGCCGGGGTCGGTCTGTCCTGCGTCGCCGCCGCCCTGATCGCGCTGCCGTTCCGCCTGGCCGCATCCGACGCGCCCGTCTCCCCGACGGTCCCGCTCGCCCCGCCGCCCGCGAGCAGCCCCTCGACGCCGCCCACGCCGTCGCCGTCGGCCTCCAAGCCCGCGACTCCCAGCCCCAGCCGCAGCCCCAGCGACTCGGCACCGAGCGCCGGCCCCAGCGTCCCGAACGGCTCCAGCGCCACGACCGAGCCGACCGCCCCCGACAGCGTCCCGACACCGACGCCGACACAGGCCCCGCCGTCCCTGGAACCGTCCGAACCGTCGACGGCTCCGGACCAGGTCGATACCACGCCCGAGAGCAGCGTCCGGCCGTAAGGACCCGTCCCGCCGGTCGCTAGTCGACGACCGCGACCTTCGTCCCCGCCGTGCCGAACTTCCAGACCGCGTCGCCGTCGGCGGCGCGCATGCGGATCCCGCCGGTCGGTACGCCGGACGCGGGCGGCGGCGGAGAAGAGCCGTCCACGGCGTTCGAGAAGGCGATGTTCGTGCCCGAGCTGACGGTGAAGAAGACGATGTTCTCGATCTCCACACCGTCGCTGCCCGTGCCGCCCTCGCGCCGGGTGCCGACCGTGTACGAGCCGGGTGCCGGGTTCACCGTCCCCGGCCACACCTTGAAGCTGCGCCGGGACGCGTCGCTCGCGTCGACGAGCCATACGCGGCGCTGGTCGAGGGAGTAGACGATGCGCCGTCCGGTGCCGGAGCCGTCCGGCACCGCGACCGGCTCGGACTCGTCGGGTGAGGCGGAGGGCTTGGCGGTCGCCGAGGCGGAGGGCTTCGGCGAGGCCGAGGCCGTGGGCTGCGGGCCCCTGTCGGCCTTGACGGCCAGGAACGTCACCGCCACCAGAGCGGCCGCGGTCAGACCGGAGACCCAGACCCACGAGGGAAGCCGTCGGGCAGGCACGCGCACGCATCTCCTCAGCTGTGATTCACCCCGTCGGAGGGTCGGATCATCCTACTCCGACGGGGTCCTCGGCCGTTCCTGGCCCACCTGCCCCGAGCCCGCTCCCGCGGGCCCGGGAACCCGCACGCCCGCGTCCGTCACTCCAGCACGGGCAGCAGCTCCGGCAGATGTCCGTCCGAGGCCTCCGCCGCCCGCTGCCGCTCCTCCGGCACCTCGCCATACAGGGTGGTGCGGGGCCGGGACGGCCGTCCCGCCGCGTCCGCCACGGCGATCAGCTCCTTGACGGACTTGTACGAGCCGTACGACGAGCCCGCCATCCGGGAGATGGTCTCCTCCATCAGCGTCCCGCCGAGGTCGTTGGCGCCCGAGCGGAGCATCTCCGCCGCGCCCTCCGTGCCCAGCTTCACCCAGCTGGTCTGGATGTTGGGGATGTGGGGGTGCAGGAGGAGCCGCGCCATCGCCATCACCGCGCGGTTGTCCCGAGTCGTCGGGCCCGGGCGGGCGATCCCCGCCAGGTACACCGGCGCGTTCGTGTGGATGAAGGGCAGGGTCACGAACTCCGTGAAGCCGCCGGTCTGTTGCTGGATCCGGGAGAGCGTACGGAAGTGGCCGAGCCAGTGGCGGGGCTGGTCCACATGCCCGTACATCATCGTGGACGAGGAACGGATGCCCAGTTCGTGCGCGGTGGTGATCACCTCGATCCAGGTCGCCGTGGGCAGTTTGCCCTTGGTGAGGACCCAGCGGACCTCGTCGTCGAGGATCTCGGCGGCCGTGCCGGGGATCGAGTCGAGGCCCGCCTCCTTGGCCGCGGTCAGCCATTCGCGGATCGACAGGCCGGTGCGGGTCGCGCCGTTCACGACCTCCATCGGCGAGAAGGCGTGGACGTGCATGCCGGGCACCCGCTCCTTCACCGCGCGGGCGATGTCGAAGTAGGCCGTCCCCGGCAGGTCCGGGTGGATGCCGCCCTGCATGCAGACCTCGACGGCCCCCAGGTCCCACGCCTGCTTGGCACGGTCGGCGACCTGGTCCAAAGAGAGCGTGTACGCGTCGGCGTCCGTGCGGCGCTGCGCGAAGGCGCAGAAGCGGCAGCCGGTGTAGCAGACGTTGGTGAAGTTGATGTTCCGCGTGACGATGTACGTGACGTCGTCACCGACCGCCGACCTGCGGACGTCGTCGGCGATCCGGCACAGCGCGTCCAGCGCCGGTCCGTCCGCGTGCAGCAGCGCGAGCGCCTCGTCGTCGGTGAGGCGGGTCGGGTCGTCGGCGGCCGTCGCCAGCGCGGCCCGTACGTCCGTGTCGATTCGCGAGGGCACCATGCCGGGCGCCGCGGCCTCCCGCAGGGCGTCCCAGTCGCCGTACACGTGGTCGTAGTCCTCGCGCCGGTCGGACGTGCGCCCCTCGGTGTCGATCGCGGTGTGCAGGTCCGTACGGCCGGACGAGGTGAACGCCTCCTCGGGCTCCTGCCAGGGGTGGCCCTCCACGACCGCGTCCGGCACCGCGAGCCCCGTCTCCGGGTCGGCGAGTGCCCGTACGTGCGGGAGCAGCCGCGGGTCCAGCCACGGCTCGCCGCGCTGCACGAACTCCGGGTACACACACAGCCGTTCGCGCAGTTCGAAGCCCGCCTCGGCCGACTGCTCGCGCAGCAGGTCGATCTGCGGCCAGGGGCGCTCGGGGTTGACGTGGTCGATGGTGAGCGGCGAGACCCCGCCCCAGTCGTCGATGCCGGCGCCGATCAGCCGCCCGTACTCGGAGTCCACGAGGTTCGGCGGTGCCTGGAGGCAGGCCGAGGGGCCCATGATGTGCCGGGCGACCGCGACCGTCGCGACCAGTTCGTCCAGTTCGGCGTCCGGCATCCCGCGCATCGCCGTGTCCGGCTTGGCGCGGAAGTTCTGGATGATCAGCTCCTGGATGCCGTGGTAGGACCGCGACACGCGCCGCAGCGCGAACAGCGAGTCCGCGCGCTCCTCGTACGTCTCGCCGATGCCGATCAGCACACCGCTGGTGAAGGGGACCGACGAGCGGCCGGCGTCCTCCAGGACGCGCAGGCGGACGGCCGGTTCCTTGTCCGGGGAGCCGTAGTGCGGGCCGCCCGGCTCGCTCCACAGTCGCGTCGCCGTCGTCTCCAGCATCATGCCCATGCTCGGCGCGACGGGCTTGAGCCGCTGGAAGTCGGTCCACGACATGACACCCGGGTTGAGGTGCGGGAGCAGGCCCGTCTCCTCCAGGATGCGGATCGAGATGGCCCGTACGTACGCGATCGTGTCGTCGTAGCCGTGCGCGTCGAGCCATTCGCGGGCCTCGGGCCAGCGGTCCTCGGGCTTGTCGCCGAGGGTGATCAGGGCTTCCTTGCAGCCCAGTTCGGCGCCCTTGCGGGCGATGTCGAGGACCTCGTCCGGGGACATGAACATCCCGTGGCCCGCCCGGCGGAGCTTGCCGGGGACCGTGACGAACGTGCAGTAGTGGCACTTGTCCCGGCAGAGCCGGGTGAGCGGGATGAAGACGCTCTTCGAGTACGTGATGACGCCGGGCCGGCCCGCCGCGGCCAGGCCCGCGTCGCGGACCCGGGCGGCGGACGCGGTCAGGTCGTCCAGGTCGGCGCCGCGTGCCTGGAGCAGGACGGCGGCCTCGGTGACGTCGAGGGCGACGCCGTCGCGGGCGCGTTTGAGGGCGCGACGCATGGCGTTCGCGGTGGGCCCGGTTCCGGAGGTCGCGGAAGTCGTCATCCTTCGAGCATACGATCGCATTGATCAGGCCCTGTTACAGATGGGCCGCGTCACGAGCGGCACACCAGCGCCGCACCAGTCACACACCAGCGGCCGGCTACAGGTACTTGGCGTATTCGTCCAGAACGCGCAGTACGTCCCCATCCCCGGCCGGCGGCAGCTGGAGGACGACCTCCTCGATGCCGAGGTCCGCGTAGTGCGTGAGCTTGCCGGGGGTGGGCAGCACCGCGTACGGCACGACCTGGAGGGCCTCGGGGTCGCGGCCTGCCTCTGCCCAGGCGGCCCGCAGTACGGGCACGGACTCCGTCAGCCCGCGGCCGCCGATCGGCATCCAGCCGTCCGTGTACTCGCTGATGTGCGAGAAGAGCTTGGGCCCTGCCGCTCCCCCGACGAGCGTGCGCGGCCCGACGACGGGACCGCGCGGCCGCTGTACGGGTTTGGGGTGGGTGTGGCTCGGCCGTACTGAGCCGAACTCGCCCTCGTAGCCGGTCGGTTCGGCGGACCACAGGGCCCGCATCAGGGCCATCCGGTCCCGGACCAGCTCCCGCCGCGTGCGCCAGTCGACGCCGTGGTCGGCGGCCTCCTCGACGTTCCAGCCGAAGCCGAGGCCGAGGGTGAAACGGCCGCCGGAGAGGTGGTCGAGGGTGGCGATCTGCTTGGCGAGGGCGACCGGGTCGTGCTGGGCGACGAGGGTGATCCCGGTGCCTAGCGCGAGCGACTCGGCGACCGCCGCCGCCTGACCGAGGGCGACGAAGGGGTCGAGGGTCCGGCCGTACTCGGGCGGCAGCTCACCGCCCGCCGGGTACGGGGTGACGCGCTCCACGGGTATGTGCGTGTGCTCGGGCAGATAGAGCCCGGCGAAGCCGCGCTCCTCCAGCTCACGGGCGAGCAGCGTGGGGGTGATCGTCTCGTCGGTGAGGAAGATCGTCACGGAGATGCGCATGGCACCTCCCTACCGGCACGAGCCTCAACTGTCCATACCGACCAGTAGGCATTCCACCTGCTTCTCCCGAATGCTTCTTATGAGTGCTCCATACCGGAAAACTGCCGATCCCCTTCCCTTGCACCACAGTTCACGGCTGAATACCAGGGTTGTCGTACCACCCCCGCAGCACCTGAACCGCTACATGCCACTCAGCCACTCACGAGACCCGGGAGCAGCAGACATGTGCGAGGACGACCACAGCGGAGACCGCAGCGGTGAACACGGCATCGGCAGACGCGCGCTGTTCGTGACGGGAGCCGCCGCCGCGCTTACGTTGGGAAGCGTGAGCTTTCCGAGCGAGGCCGCCGACGCGGCAGACGCGTCCGAGACCCGGACGGTCCGCGGCACCCTGCCCACCGGTTCGCCGGACTTCGTGTACCTGCCGGTCGAAGTCCCGGACGGCGTACGGGAGATCAAGGTCGCGTACACCTACGAGAGGCCCGCCGTCCCGGCCGGCACCGCGGGCAACGCGCTCGACATCGGCATCTTCGACCAGCGCGGCACCGAGCTGGGCGGCAAGGGCTTCCGCGGCTGGTCGGGCGGGGCCCGCACGGAGTTCTTCATCCGCGCCGACGACGCGACGCCCGGTTACATCCCGGGCCCGGTCAGGGAAGGCACCTGGCACATCGCGCTGGGCCCGTACACGGTGGCCCCGCAGGGACTCCCGTACGAGATCACCATCACGCTGACGTACGGCGAGCCGGGCGCGGTCGTGAGGCCGGTGTACCCGCCGTCACGGGCCAGGGGTCGCGGGCGTGCCTGGTACCGGGGCGACTGCCATCTGCACTCCTGGTACTCCGACGGCCGCCGCACCCCGTCCGAGATCGCGGCCCTCGCGCGGGCGGCGGGCCTGGACTTCATCAACTCGTCCGAGCACAACACGCACTCCGCGCACGCCCATTGGGCCCCGGAGGCCGGTGACGACCTGCTGATCATGCTGGGCGAGGAGGTGACGACCAGGAACGGTCACGTCGTCGCGCTCGGCACCGACCCGGGGACGTTCGTCGACTGGCGCTACCGGGCGCGCGACAACCGCTTCGGCAAGTACGCACGCCGGATCCGCGAGGCCGGCGGCCTCGTCGTGCCCGCCCACCCGCACGCCACCTGCGTCGGCTGCAACTGGAAGTTCGGCTTCGGCGAGGCGGACGCGGTCGAGGTGTGGAACGGCCCGTTCGGCCCCGACGACGAGGTGTCGCTGGCCGACTGGGACAGCATGCTGGTCGCCTCCGTGCGCGAGGGCCGGGGTGACGGTGGGGGCGGCCGGGACTGGATCCCGGCGATGGGCAACAGCGACGCCCACCGCGACCCCGACCCGGTCGGCACCCCGCAGACCGTCGTCCTCGCCGACGACCTGACCCGCGAGGCGATCCAGGAGGGCATCCGCGCGGGCCGCTCGTACGTCGCGGAGTCCAAGAAGGTGTCCCTGTCGTTCTCCGCAACCGGCCCGAAGGGCGAACACGCGGGGATCGGCGGCCGGTTGAAGGTCGACCGCGACGACCCGGTGACCGTCACGCTGGAGGCGTCCGGCGTACCGCGCTGCACTGTTCGGTTCGTCACGGACCAGGGGGTGCTCCACACGAGCGCGGTCCTGCCCGTGTCCGGGGCCGGGACGGTGGAGTGGCGTACGACTGCGCAGTACGCGGCGTACGTGCGGGCGGAGGTGCGGCACGAGGCTGCGGTTGGGCCGTTGCCCGGTGCGCTGGCCGCGTTCACCAACCCGATCTTCCTCGGGCGGGGGTGAGCGGGGCTCGGCTGAGGGCTGGGGTCGGGGGTGGCTGGGGGTGCGGGTGGGTGACGGGTGGCGGTCGGATTGGGTTGCTCGCGCAGTTCCTCGCGCCCCTAAAAGATTGCGCAGTTCCCCGCGCCCCTAAGAAGACTGCGCCGTACCCCTCGCCCTCAAAAAGACTGCGCAGTTCCCCGCGCCCCTAAGGGGCGCGGTCGGGGCTTACGGAGAAGGCCGTGTCGCCTGCCACGGCCACTATCGCGTCCTTCACCAGGAGCGTGCTCGGGATGCGGTTCTCCGCCGAGGTGCCCGGGTCGTCCAGCCGCCATCGGGCTTCCGAGCGGCGCTTCGGCCCTCCGGAACGGTCGGCGGGCCCGACTCGGACGGGGCCGCGGACGTCTCCGGCAGCTCCCTGAACAGCCAGTGCAGCTCCGCGAGTTCGGGCCGGACGGCCGGTCCTTGTCCAGGCAGCGCTCGACGATGCCCCGCAACGGCTGCGGGACTCCGTCCAGGGACGGCGGCTCGTTCATCACCTGGTAGCCCGTCACATACGGGCTGCCGCCGTCGAAGGGGCCGTTGCCGGTGGCCGCGAACACCAGGAGCGAGCCCAGCGAGAACACGTCGGAGGCCGCGGTGACGTCCCGGGGCGAGGCGAACTGTTCCGGGGACATGAAGGGCGGGGTGCCGATCAGCCGCCCTGTCACGGTGAGTGCCTGGCTGTCGGCGGCACGCGAGATGCCGAAGTCGATGACGCGCGGGCCGTCGCCTGCCATCAGGACGTTGCTCGGCTTCAGGTCGCGGTGCACCACACCCGCCTGGTGGATGTCCCTCAGTGCCTCGACGAGCCCCAGCGCGAGCGCGCGCAGCTCGCGCCCGCCCAACGGCCCTACCCTGTCCACCATTTCGGACAGCGTTCGGCCCGGCACGTACAGAGTTGCCATCCAGGGCAGTTCGGCGTCCGGGTCGGCGTCCACCACCGGGGCGGTGAACGCCCCGCTCACCCGGCGGGCCGCCGCGACCTCCTGCCGGAACCGGGCCCGGAACTCCTCGTCCAGCGCGTACTGCGCGTGCACGACCTTGACCGCGACCTGCCGCCCCGAGACCGAGCGCGCCAGATACACGACCCCCATGCCGCCGCTGCCCAGCCGGTCGACGAGCTCGTAACCGCCCATGGACCCGATGGACCCCTGCTCCCCGGTGTGCTGCTGCATGCTAGGCGCCTCCTGCCATGCGGGCCTGCTGGAGGTTCGTGAGCCGTCGCACGAAGAGGATGGCCAGTACGGCGGTCACGATGCCGATGACGTTGGCCGCCTGCGAGGTGACGATGGTGTCCGTGGCCGCGACGGCGAGGTCCCTGTCGTACCAGCTGGCCCACGAGTCGTTCGCGTACGCCAGGAAGTAGGCGAGCCAGAACCACCACCACATGTGCAGGAGCCACCGGCCGGCGCCGGCCGGCCTGCCGGTCGTCGCCGTCCAGATGTCGTTGCCGATCTGCTTGGGCATGTAGAAGTTGACGACCGGGATGAACCACGAACCGGCCGCCATCCCGGACGCGTGGCGGATGCGGCCCGGCGCGAAGGCCTCGGCGTTGAGCCGGCTGCGCTGGAACCAGAACGCCCACACGATCACCACCGGGATGCCCACGAACACGGTGAGTACCTCGGTCCCCAGCGACGCGACGCTCAGGTACCTGTAGTCCTCGATGAGGTCGGTGGCGGACGTACTGCCCGCCGCGGAGAGCCGGGAGTAGGCCACCCCGAGGACGGCGATCCGCAGCAGCAGCGGCACGACGAAGAGGGCCAGCAGAAGGGCCAGAGCGATCGAGAGCCCCCGGGTCGAGCGAGGGGTGGGCAAACGGGAGCCGTAGGCGGGAGCGGAGAAGTGCGGTGCCTGCAGATGCCCAGGGGGCGGGCTGTGCGGGTGGAGGCCCCCGGGAAGCGGGCTCTGCGGGTGGAGGCTGCCGGGCAGCGGGCTGTGCGGGTGAGGACTGCCGGGCTGCGGGCTCTGCCACGAGGGCGCCGTCGGGGAGTACGCGAGGGGAGGGCCGAAGCCCGGTACGGGGCTCGATGCCGGTATGGGGCTGGATGCCGGTGCGGGGCTCGGTATCCGCACCTGGGCGCTCGCACCGGGCACGGGACCCGACGCCGGCGCGGGGCCCTGCGGGTCCTCGCTGTCCAGGAGGCGTACGGCGTGTCTGCCCAGCTCCGCCAGCACCTCGCCGGGCAGCCACGCGCCGCCCCTGCCCCCTCTGCCGACCGGTGCGCCCGGCACCTCCTCGGCCGACGCCAACAGCGTGTCCAGGGAAGGCCGTTGGGCAGGGTCCTTCGCGAGGCAGGCCGCGATCAGTCCCTGCCACACCTCGGGTACACCCTCAAGATCCGCCTCCTCCTCCGCGATGCGGAAGAGCAGCGAGTGGATCCCGCCCTCGGCGGTACCGAACGGCAGCCGCCCCGTCGCGGTGTACGCCAGCACGGCACCGAGACAGAAGACGTCGCTCGCGAACGTCACCCGCTCCCCGCGCACCTGCTCGGGCGCCATGAAGCCCGGGGACCCCACGAGGGCCCCGGGCTTGGTGAGCCCGTCGGCGGACTGCACGGCCGTGTCGAGGGCGCGCGCGATGCCGAAGTCGATGACGCGGGGCCCGTCGATCGTCACCAGCACGTTGGAGGGCTTGAGGTCGCGGTGCACGAGACCCGCGCCGTGGATGGCCTGGAGTGCGCGGATGAGACCGATCGCCAGCGCGCGCACGGACTGCGGCGGCAGCGGTCCGTACTGCTTGTCCACCACCTCGGCGAGCGAGGGACCGGCGACGTAGCCGGTGGCGACCCAGGGGGTCGGCGCCTCGGTGTCGGCGTCGAGCACGGGTGCCGTCCAGTCGCCGCCGACCCGCTGGGCCGCCTTCACCTCCTGCGCGAACCGCCGCCTGAAGTCCGGCTTGCGGGCCAGCTCCTCCTTGACGACCTTGACCGCGACCGTACGGCCGCGCTCGGAACGGGCCAGATACACCCGCCCCATGCCGCCTTCACCGAGTCTGCCGAGCAGCCGGTAACCGCCGATCCAGCCCGGATCCGCCGGGTCCAACCCGTCCATGCTTGCTCCCTCTCCCCCGGCGCCGCGTTCGCCTGAGGATAGGGGAGGTGCGCGAGTGACGTGTGGGAGACCGGTGTCTGTCCGGCGGTCCTTTGCCTGTGAACAGTCGTGTACCCAAAGGCAGTTCCGTGCCTATCGGCAGTACGTGTCCTTGGCGGGCCGTTCCCCCGTGGCCAGGTAGCGGGTGACGGCCGTGTCCCCGCAGGCGTTGCCGTTGCCGAGGTAGGCGTCGTGTCCGGTGGAGTTCACGGTCACCATGACGGCGCGCTTGCCGAGGGCCGCGCGGAGTTCGCGGGCACCGGCGAGCGGGGCGGCGGGGTCGCGCTCGTTCTGGACCATGAGGATGGTGGAGGGGCCGCGGTCGGTGATCCGTACCGGGTCCTGCTTCGGCGGATACGGCCAGGCGGCGCAGAGGGTCGCGTTCCTCGGCATTCCGGCGGTCAGCGGGTACTTGGCGCGGCTCTCGTCGACCTCCTTCTGGTAGCGGGCGGCCGACGTGGGCCACTTCCCCTCGTTGCAGAAGGTCGCGGAGGCGACGGCGAGGCCGTTCTGCAACAGCGCCTCCGGGGGCGCCTCGGGCGCGGGCGGGACGGTGCCCTTCCGGGCGGCGAGGATCAACCGGGCCGCCGCCGGGAAGCCCTCGGGGTCGTAGAACGCGTCGAGCAGGCTCTGCCGCAGCACGTTGCCGTTCAACTCGGCCGGATTGGCGCCCGGCCAGGGGATCGGCTCGCGGTCGAGGCGTGCGGCGAGCCGCAGGAACATCGGCCGCACCCCGGCCGCCGTATCGGCCAGCCGGTACGGATTCCCGGGCGCCGAGGCCCACTTGGCGAACTCGGGAAAGACGCTCTCGACACCCTTCTCGAACCCGGCCCACAGGCCACGGGAGACCTGGCCGCCGTGGGCGTCCGCGTTGGCGTCCAGATTGCTGTCCAGCACGAACCGGTCGGTGCGGTGGGGGAACAACTGGCTGTAGACGGCTGCTAGATACGAGCCGTACGAGACGCCCCAGGCGGACAGCTTCCGCTCGCCGAGGGCCTCCCGGATGCGGTCGACGTCGTGCGCGTTGGCGAAGGTGTCGATGTGCCGCATCAACTCCCCGCCGTTGCGCTCGCAGGCGCCGGCCATCCGTGTGGCGGCAGCCATGTTCGGGGCGACGGACCCGCCCGGACCGCCGGGCCACGGCCGGAACGCGGTCGCGGCCAGGTCCCGCCGCTCGAACCCGCAACTCACCGGCGCGGACCGCCCGTTGCCCCGGGGATCGAACACGACGAGGTCGTACGCCTCCCGCACCTCCCGCGGCAGTGTCCGCGCCTTCGCCGACTGCTCTTCGAGACTGCTGCCACCGGGCCCTCCGGGTATCAGCAGCAGGACTCCTCGGCGTACGGCCGGCTTCTCGCTCCGGATTCGGGAGACGGCGATACCGATCTCCTCGCCCCCGGGGTCGGCGTAGTCCATGGGCACGTCGACGGTCGCGCACTCCTGTCCGGGGCCGAACCCGCTCCCCTCGCACTTCGCCCAGTCGAGGGGCTTGGCCCGTACGGGAGTCGGAGCGGTCGAAGCGGTCGCGGTGAGCGGCAGGGCGAGCCCGAGCACCACGCCGGAGACGGCGGTCAGGGCGATGTTCCGCTTGCTCTTCTTCATCATGGGAAGAGCCTCGCGAATCCGCGCCGGCCCGCCCATCCGGCCACCCGGCCTCTGCGCACGGCGGTTTCCCGAACCGGCGGCATCGCGGGAGAGGCGCCGGCGCCGGCATGGCACGGCGTGACGTGGCCCGGCCTGACGTGGCCCGGCCTGACGTGGTCAGCGCCTCAGCAGGTCGTCCAGTTCGGCCGCGTACAGCAGTGCGGGGTCGAAGCCCATCCCGGTGAAGTGACCGGCGAGCTCCAGGGACAGGACGCCGTGCAGCCGGGTCCAGAGGGCCAGGCCCCGGTGGAGGGCCGCGGGCGGGGCGGGGCGGTCGGCCGCCCACTGGCGGTGGCTTTCGAGGTGGGTGTCGAACGGCGTCGCGGGGCCGTCCGAGGGCAGCGCGGCGCAGGCGTCGAGCAACGTCACCATGATGTCCTGCGCGATTCCGGTGACGTCGTCCGGCGCGTGGTAGCCGGGTACGGGCGTGCCGTAGATGAGGAAGTAGCGGTGGGGGTCCGTGAGGGCCCACTCGCGCAGGGCGTACGCGAGCGCGGCGAGGTCGGCGCCGGATTCGGCGGCCGCCCTGAGGGTGTCGGCGAGGCTGCCGTACGCGTCCCTGATCAGCTCGGTGATCAGCTCGTCGCGGCCGGCGAAGTAGCGGTAGAGCGCGGGGCCGCTCATGCCCATCTGCTTGGCGATCGCGTTGAGGGAGAGCGCGGTCGCGCCCGCCGTGGCGATCTGCTCCCACGCGCGTTCCTTGATCTCCGTACGCACCTGGGTGCGGTAGCGCTCTCGCGGGGTCGTCGTACCGGTCTCCGCCATGACCTGCCGCCTTCCGTGCTCGCGGGGACACCTGCCAGATACAGGCTCAAGATTTAGTTAGAGGCTATCACTGAACCTCTTGACGTCACCTTTCTCGCGGAGTTATAACTTCTAACAGAAGCGAGAGAGACTAACTCACGCGGAACCCCAACACAGAGCGCAGAGCGCAGAGCGCAATGGAGGCAGTCATGAACGCCGAAGGACTCGTCGAGGTCGTCCTGCCGGGCAAGGTGGAGCCGGAGGGACTGGAGATCCGGCACGGAGCCGTACCCACCGCGGGCCCCGGTCAGGTCCTGATCCGGATGGAGGCGACCGGCGTCTCCTTCGCCGAGCAGCAGATGCGCCGCGGCCGCTACTACGACCAGCCGGCGTTCCCCTTCGTCCCCGGCTACGACCTGGTCGGCACCGTGACCGCGACCGGCGAGGGTGTCGAACCCGGCCTGGCCGGCACCCGGGTGGCCGCACTGGTCAAGGTCGGCGGCTGGGCCAGTCACGTACTCGTCGACGCGGCGGACGTGGTGCCGGTGCCCGACGGGGTCGGAGCGGCGGAGGCGGAGACGCTGGTGGTCAATGGCATCACCGCCTGGCAGATGCTGCACCGCAAGGCCCGCGTCCGCGCCGGGCACACCGTCCTGGTGCACGGCGCCAACGGCGGCGTCGGCTCGGTCCTGGTCCAGCTCGCCCTTGCCGCGGGCGCCAAGGTGATCGGCACGGCGTCCGCGCGCCACCACGACGCGCTGCGGGCCCAGGGAGTCACCCCCGTCGACTACCGCACCGAGGACATCCCCGCGCGGGTCCGCGAACTGGCCCCCGGCGGAGTGGACGCCGTCTTCGACCACGTCGGCGGCCGCAGCGCGATCGACTCCTGGCACCTCCTCGCACCCGGCGGCACGCTCGTCTCCTACGGCACCGCCTCCACCCGGGACGACGAGGGCTCCAAGCAGTTGCCCGTCCTCAAGCTGCTCGGCCGGATCTGGCTGTGGAACGCGCTGCCCAACGGCCGGAGCGCCTACTTCTTCAACATCTGGGCCGGGCGGGCCCTTTCCCGGAACCGGTTCCGGGCCCGGCTGCACGCCGACCTCGCCCAGGTCCTCGCGGCCCTCCAGCGCGGTGACATCACCGCCCGGATCGCCGCGCAACTGCCGCTCTCCCGCGTCGCCGACGCCCTGCGCCTGGCCGAGTCCGGCACCGTCGCCGGAAAGATCGTCCTGAACCCGTAGCGCACGCTCGGCCGCCACCCCGGCCGCCACCCCGGCGGGCCGAGCCGGACGTCCGAGCCCTATCCTCACGACCGACCGACGGCCTCGGCCGACAACCGCCGCCCAGGACGAGGATCACAACGACATGTCACGCCACCACGAGACCAAGTTCCGCGTCGTCACGAAGCTCCAGCGGTGGGTCGTGAACCCGGTGTCCAGACTGCTGCCGTTCCAGACGCTGTTGGAGACCACCGGGCGCAAGTCGGGGCTGCCGCGGCGGACTCCGGTCGGTGGACGGCGGGTCGGCCAGGAGTTCTGGATCGTGTCCGAGTACGGCGAGAAGTCGCAGTACGTACGGAACATCCGGGCGAACCCGAGCGTCCGCGTCCGCGACAAGGGCCGATGGCACCACGGCACCGCCCACCTGCTGCACAAGGACGACGCCCGCACCCGGCTGAAGTCCCTCCCGCGCATGAACAGCGCCGCGGTCCGGGCGGTCGGGACGAACCTGCTGACGGTGCGGGTGGATCTGACCGACTGAGGGACCCCACCCTCCGACGCCGGGCGAAACCGGCTAGGCCGCCCCCCGCCAGACCGTCAAGTCCCCGGTCACGAATCCGATGTCCGGCAGCGCGGTCGACTTCACCTCGACCACGAACAGAGCGATGTCTCCGGAGGGGTGTTCGAAGCAGATCTCGCTGCCGGCCGCCACGATGGCGAGCGGGAGCCTGTGGTCGGCGTCGGCGAGGGTTGCGCGACAGGATTCCAGGGTGGCGCCCGGCTTCTCGGAAGGCACCCAGTCGATCAGACTCGTGTCGCTCTCCAGCGCGCAGGTCTGCCCGCAGACGAAGCGGATGTCCCCCTTACGTTCCTTCGCGCTCCTGTCGTCCTTGACGTCTTTGGCGTCCTTGATGAGGTAGCGGTAGGGATCCTTGAGATCCAGGCGTTTCGTCGCGTTCAGCATCATCAAGGGGTACGCGGTCGGTTTCGGCGGCTTGGACGCGGTCGAGGAGGGGCGTGAACCTCCTGATGTCCGGCCCCCGGCTCCCGACCCCGAGGACGCCCCGGACGTCGATGAGGAAGTCGACGACCGTGCCGAGGACTCCTGACCGGACGCCGAGGACTCGGCCGCGTTCCGGTCGCGGAGCCGGTCCGACATGTTCAGGTTCGTCCATGCCACGCCCGCCGACAGCAGCGAACCCACCGTCACGGCGACCGCAAGCATCCTGGTACGCCGCCGGAGGGCGCGCCGCTCGTCCGACTTCGTCGGCTGCGGGCCCCGCTGCAGGTGCGGCTGCGGGAGCAACGGCATCGGCAGCACCGGGGTGGGATGGGGGACCGGGGACGGAACCGTGACCTCCGGCCCCATGACCTCCCGCCAGACGGCCGGCCCGGCGCCCGCGTCGGCACCCCGGCCCAGCCGCTGCCGACACCACTCGACGATCTCCGCCGGAGTGGCCCGCTCCCCCGGATCGGCGGCGAGGCACCGGGCCATCAGCGGACGGAGCTGCGCGGGCAACAGGGACAGGTCGGGTTCCGAGTGCACGATCCGGTACAGCACGCCGACCGAGTTGCCGTCCCCGTACAACGGTTCGCCCAGCGCCGCGAACGCCGCTGTCTGGCCGAGCGCGAACACGTCGGTCGCCACCGTGACCTCACCCCCGGACGCCTGCTCGGGAGCCATGAACTGAGGCGTGCCGACAGTCGCCCCCGTGGCGGTGTGCGAGGTGACGCCGGAGGCCAGCGAGATGCCGAAGTCGATCACCCGCGGCCCGTCGGCTGCCAGCAGCACGTTGGACGGCTTCAGGTCCCGGTGCACGATTCCCGCGGCATGGATGGCCTGCAGGGCCTCGGCCACCCCCGCCATCAGCCACAGCACCGCCGGCACCGGCAGTGGTCCGCGCCGGGCGACGGCCTCCGCCAGCGAGGGGCCGGGTACGTACAGCGTGGCCAGCCAGGGCGGTACGCCGTCCGCGTCGCCGTCGATCAGCTCCGCGGTGTACGCGCCCCGGACCCGCTGGGCCGCCTTTATCTCCCTGCGGAATCCCCGCCGGAAGGTCGGGTCGTCGGCCAGCTCCGGCCGGATCACCTTGATCGCCACCGGTCGGCCGCCCTGGGTGTGCGACAGATAGACCCGGCCCATGCCTCCCGCGCCGAGCCGGGCGGCGAGGCGGTAGCCGGCCACCATGGGCGGATCGTCCGCCTGCAGTGGCTGGAACACCTCAGTCGCGTGGTCCATCGGCCACCGTCCCCCGATCCCCTGAACCCTTGATCCCCTGAACGGAAGGCACGGCGCTCGGCCACCCCGTCAAGATCGTACGAACTGGAGATTCAAGCACGCCTGCGCCGAATTCGTGACCGGGTTCGAGAGTCGCCCCGGAGTTCCCGCGAAGGTCGTCGGGTCCGGCGGGGTGAGGAGAAGCCGACGGGGTGAGGAGAAGGGAGAGGAGGAGGGAGAGGAGAACTGCCTAACTCCGGGGGGCGTTCGAGATGCGGTCCAGCCACTCCGTGAGCAGGGCGTCCTCGGCGGGGCTGAGGGTCGGGACCGGGGACTGGCGGAGGAGGGCGTTCAGGCGGGCCGCCGCGGCGGGGAGGCGGGACGCGTCCGCCTCGGTGGTTCCTGCCGTGCCTGCCCTTTCTGCCGTTCCTGCCGTGCCTGTCGTTTCTGCCGTCTCCGACGCTTCCGTATCAGGTGTCGAGGGCTCGGGGGACGCCGTCGGAGCCGTCATCACGTCCGGTGTGAAGACCGTGGCGTGGACCCCGTCCCGTACCCGGCGGGACATCGAGACGTCGGTGAACGTCGCCGGGCGGGAGACCAGCATCAGGGCCACGCCTACGTTCGCGGACATGATGATCTGGGCGGCCAGTTCGGGGGCGAGGCGCAACTTGCCGTGTTCCGCGGCCCGTTGGAGGTCCGCCGTGAGGATGCGGTGGGACTCCAGGGCCGCCGCCGGGGGCTTACGCATCGCCGGTGAGTTCATCAGGCGGTACAGGTTCGGGTTGTGCAGGGCGAACTCGACATGGGTGTCCCAGCCGTCCCGCAGGTCCTGGACGGGGTCCGTGCCGGGGGTGCGGTCGCGCTTGGTCGCGAGGTACCTGTCCCAGCCGTGGTCGACGACCGCCGACAGGAGGCCCTCCTTGTCCCCGAAGTGGCGGTAGATGGCCGGGGCGCCGACCCCTGCCGCCTCGCACACGGCCCGGGTGGAGACGTCCCCGTCCGGCGACTCGGCGACGAGGGCCGCCGCCACTTCGAGAATGCGCGCTTTCGTACTCACGGGAGCGACGCTAACCGACGCGGTACGGGCCGGTGCGGTCCGGGCCGAGATGGGGCGGGCGGCCGATGTGGGGCGGGACGTTGCCGTTCTGGGCGTTGTCGTGCCGGCCGACATGGGGCGGGTCGATGTGGTCCGGGCCGGGGTCACGCGGCCGTCCCGTGCGGGGCGAGGAGGTCGTCGAGGCCTATGCGGGTCAGGAACTCGGCGCGGATGCGGTCCGCGACCCGGCTGACCTCCTCCGACCCGTCGTTCGCCGGGTCGACGTGGACCCGGAAGGGCCGCTCGCCGAGCGGGGTGCCGACGACCTCGACGATCGCGTCGGCCACCAGGGAAGCGGGGGCGTCAGCGGGCGCGAGGGCGGCGAGGCGCTGGGCGACCTGGTCCATCAGGCCCGCGTACCGCTCCTCGTACGCGGGCAGGACCGTCTGCTCGGCGGGGTGGCCGCCGGTCGCGAAGTGGTTGGTGCCGGAGGTGAAGGCGCCGGGCACGACGATGGTCGTCTCTATGCCGAAGCGGGCCAGCTCGGCGGCGTACGACACCGCGAGCGCGTCCATCGCGGCCTTCGCGGCGAAGTACGGCGCGAGGTAGGGCGGGGTGCCGCCCCGGGTCGAGGTCGAGCCGATCCAGAGCACCAGGCCGTGCTCCTGGGCCCGCAGGTGGGGCAGCGCGGCGCGGTTGACCCGCTGGGTACCCAGCACGTTCGTGTCGTACACCGCGGCCAGTTCCTCGGGGGTGAAGGCCTCGGTCGGGCCGGTCACCATGTGGCCCGCGTTGTGGACGACCACGTCCAGCGTGCCGGCCTCGGACAGGACCGTGGCAACGGCGGCGTCCGCGGACTCCTGCGAGAGGACGTCCAACTCGACCGTCCGCAGGTCCACTTGGTGCTCGGCCGCGTACACCTGCGCCTCCGCGACCCGGCTCGCGTTGCGCCCTGCCGTGTCGCGCATCGCCGCGTAGACCGTATGACCCGCGTCGGCCAGCGCCCGTGCGGCGAGCGCACCGAATCCCGAACCGGCGCCCGTGATGACGATCGTCTTGCCCATGACGGAACTCCTGAGGAGAGAGGGAGAGAGGGAGAGGGGGAGAGAGGGAGAGGGGGAGAGGGAGAGAGGGGGAATGGAGGGAGAAGGGGGAGGGGGGAAGGGGGAGAGACGAGTGTCGGGGGCTCAGGCGATGCCGCCGTTGGCGCGGAGCACCTGGCCGTTGACCCAGCGGCCGGCCGGGCCGGCGAGGAAGGACACGACCCCGGCGATGTCCTTCGGGGTGCCGAGGCGCTCCAGCGGCGGCTGGGCGGCCATCCTCGCGATCGTCTCCTCGTCCTTGCCGTCCAGGAACAGGGCGGTGGCGGTCGGGCCGGGGGCCACCGCGTTCACCGTGATGTCCCGGCCGCGCATCTCGCGGGCCAGGATCAGCGTCATGGCCTCGACGGCGCCCTTGCTGGCGGCGTACGCGCTGTAGCCGGGGATGGCGAGGGCCAGCACGGTACTGGAGAAGTTGACGACCGCGCCGCCCTCGCGCAGCCGGCGCACGGCCTGCTGGTCGACGACGAACGTGCCGCGGATGTTCGTGCGGTGCATCCGGTCCAGGGCGTCGAGGTCGAAGTCGGCGAGCGGGGCCAGTGTCATGACACCGGCCGCGTGGACGACCACGTCGACCCCGCCGTACGTCGACTCCGCGGCGTCGAAGAGTGCCGCCACCTCCATCTCGTCCGCCACGTCGGCCCGGAAGGCGAGCGCCTGGCCGCCCGCCTCGGTGATCGCGGCGACGGTCTTGTCGGCCTCGGCCTGATTCCCGGCGAAGTTCACGACGACCGCGAAGCCGTCGCCCGCGAGGCGCTCCGCGGTCTCGCGTCCGATACCGCGGGATCCGCCGGTGACGATCGCGACGCGGTCAGTGGTGGGGGTGGGGGTGGGGGTGATGGGCTGCTGGTCGCTCATGACGGTGCTCCTGTCGTGGCGGGGGAGCGGGCTTCACTCCCCGACAGAAACAACGCTAACACCGATTCAATAGCAACGCTACCCCTGGTCGTAGCGTCGCTACGGTGTCGTGGTCCGGACGAGGTCTCGCCCCCGCCGCCCCTACCCATTCCCGTCACTTACTCGGGGGCTCCGCCCCCGAACCCCCGCCAAAAGATTGCGCAGTTCCCCGCGCCCCTAAAAAGGGGCGCGGGGAACTGCGCGATCAGCCACAACGAAGCCGCACCCGACAACACACCCCAACGGGGTCTGGGGCGGAGCCCCAGGGGACGGGAATGGGTAGGGGCGGCGGGGGCGAGGAAAAGCCCTCAGCCCGGCCACACCAGTGACTGGAGTTCCGAGTACGCGTGCAGGGCGTACGAGCCGACGTCGCGGCCCACCCCGCTCTGCTTGAAGCCGCCGAACGGCGCCTCCATGTTGCGCCCGACCGTGTTGACGCCGACGCCGCCGGCCCGCAGCTGCCGGGCCACTCGGAAGGCGCGGGCGACATCGCCGGACCAGACGTAGTCGATGAGGCCGTAGTCGCTGTCGTTGGCGAGCTCGACGGCCTCCTCCTCGTCGTCGAAGGGGAGGACCACGACGACCGGGCCGAAGATCTCCTCGCGGACGACCCGCATGTCGGCCGTACAGTCGGCGAGGAGGGTCGGGGCGACGTAGAAGCCCCGGTCGGACGGCGGCCGTTCACCGCCCGCGGCCACCCGCGCCCCCTCCTTGCGGCCCAGTTCGACGTACGACTCGATCCGGTCCCGGTGCGCGGCCGAGATGACCGGACCGACGACCGTGCCCTCCGCCCGTGGGTCGCCCACCTTCAAGTAGCCGATGTAGGACGTCAGTTGGGTCACCAGTCGGTCGTAGACCGGGCGCTGCACGAGCACCCTCGTCGGGGCCGTGCAGATCTGGCCGCTGTAGAAGGAGAAGGTGGTTCCGATGCCGCGGACCGCCGACTCCAGGTCCGCGTCCTCGAAGACGACCGCCGCGCCCTTCCCTCCCAGCTCCATCAACTGCCGTTTCATACCGCGCCCGCACACCTCGGCGATCCGCCGTCCGACGGCGGTCGAGCCGGTGAAGCTCACCATGTCGACGTCGTCCGAGTCGACGGCCGCCTCGCCGACCTCGGCGCGCGAACCGCTGACGACGTTCACGACCCCGGGCGGCACCCCCGCGGCCTCCAGCGCCTGAGCCATTCGGTAGACGGACAGCGGGTCCTGCGGCGCGGGCTTCACGACGACGGTGTTGCCCATCGCGAGCGCCGGGGCGATCTTGCCGGCCGGGTTCGCCCAGGGATTGTTGTACGAGGTGATGCAGGTGATCACGCCTACTGGTTGGCGTACCGCCAGGGCGCCCATCACCGCCGCCCTGCCGAACGGGCCCGCCTCGTTGATCTGCGGGGGCAACGGCTCCTCGACGGGCTCCACGCGCGCGTACCGCTGGAATCGGGCCGCCCCGACCCCCACCTGCATCCCGCGCGCGGTGCCGGTCGTGGCCCCGGTCTCGGCCTGGGCCAGCTCGGCGTACGGGACGAGGTTGCGCCGGATCTCCGAGGCCGCCCGGTGCAGGACCGCGGCCCGCTCCTCGGGTGGCGTGCGCGACCATGACCGGAAGGCCTCGCGGGCCGCGGCTGCCGCCGCGTGCACCTGATCCCGCGAGGCCTCCGGAGCCAGCCCGACGACATCCTCGGTCGCCGGGTCGATCACCTCGTAGTGGCCGCCGTCCGGCTCCACCCACGAGCCGCCGATGAACAGCCGCTGCCCGTCCGTCACTTGGCCCCCCACACCCGCCGCCACCGTCGTCGTGACGTCACTTCGTGCTCACGGTCCGCGTGTCCCGGCCCGACCGCAGCACCTTGCCCGGTACGGCACCGGTCACCACATCGCCCCGTATCGCCTCGACTCCGTTGACCCAGACGGCCGTTATGCCGATCGCCTTCGAGTCGAGGCGCGGGCTGTCTCCCGGCAGGTCGTGCACCAGGGTGGCCTTGCCGGCGTCGATGCGGTCCGGGTCGAAGAGCACGAGGTCCGCATGGAAGCCCTCCGCTATCCGTCCGCGCTCACGCAGTCCGAAGAGCCGCGCCGGGTCGTCCGTGAGCATCTTCACGGCCTGCTCAAGAGTCGTCAGCTTCCGGCCCCGCAGGCAGTCCCCGATGAAGCGGGTCGTGTAGGGAGCCCCGCACATCCGGTCCAGATGGGCGCCCGCGTCCGAGCCGCCGAGCATCACGTCCTCGTGCCGCCATGTCTCCTGGCGCAGCGCCCACGAGTCGGGGTCGTTGTCGGTGGGCATGGGCCAGAGGACCGTACGCATGGCGTCGTTGGCGCAGATCTCGATGATGCACTCGAAGGGTTCCTGGCCGCGCTCGGCCGCGATGTCCCGTACGACCCGTCCGGTGAGCCCCTCGTTCTCCGGGCTGTAGGTGTCGCCGATGACGTACCGCCCGAAGTCGGCGAGGCGCCGGAAGACACCGGCCTCCTTGGAGTCGGCCCGCCGCAGCATCTCGGAACGGACCACGGGGTCCCGGAGTTTCGCGATCCGCTCGGGCACGGGGAGGCCGAGCACCTCGCCCCACCCGGGTATCAGGTTCAGCGCGCAGAAGGTCCCCAGCGACATGTTCATCGGTGTGAGGATCGGCATCGTCAGCGCAACGATCCGCCCACCGGCCTTACGGGCCCGCTCACTTGCCGCCAGCTGACGTGGGACGCGCTCGGGGACGGCCGCGTCGATCGTCAGGACGTTCCAGTTCAGCGGACGGCCCGCCGCCGCGCTCATCTCCACGAACAGATCGATCTCGTCGTCGCTGAACTGGTCGAGACAGCCCGCCACGATCGCCTCGATCTGCGTGCCCTCGTGATCGCCCACCGCCTGGGAGAGCGCGAGCAGTTCGGCGGGCTTGGCGTGCCGTGAGGCGACCGGCTTCCCGTCCCCGTCGGAGTGGGTGGAGGACTGTGTCGTGGACAGTCCCCAGGCGCCGGCCTCCATCGCCTCGTGGAAGAGTGCCAGCATCTGCTCCAGCTGCTCGGGCGAGGGCTGCCCACCGACGGCGTCGGGCCCCATCACATACCGCCTGAGCGCACAATGCCCCACCATGAAGCCCGCGTTGACCGCGATCCGCCCCTCCAGGGCATCCAGATACTCCCCGAAGGAGTGCCAGCTCCACGGCGCCCCCTCCTCCAGCGCGACCAGCGACATCCCCTCGACCTTGGACATCATCCGCCGTGTGTAGTCGGCGTCCTCGGGTCGCGACGGATTCAAGGGCGCGAGCGTGAATCCGCAGTTGCCCCCGGCGACCGTCGTCACTCCGTGGTTGAGCGAGGGCGTCGCATACGGGTCCCAGAACAGCTGCGCGTCGTAGTGGGTGTGGGGATCCACGAACCCGGGCGCGAGCACGAGCCCACTCGCGTCCTCACTCGTACGCGCCGGTTCGGTGACGGTACCGATCACAGCGATCCGCCCGTCCCGTATCCCCACATCGGCGATAAAGGCGGGCCCACCCGACCCATCAACGACAGTCACGCCTTTGATCAGATGGTCAAGCACGAGAAACCCTTCTCTCCCTGAGCCTTCTGGCTAACGGTGGGGCGCACTTACCCGGGGGCGCGGGGCTGTGTCGATTCGCGGCTCCGCCGCGCGGGCACAGCCGGCCACAACGAACCCGCACCCTCCGACGAACCTCAGACCGCCCCGCGGAACCGAGTGGTCCGATGGACAGGATCCGTATCGATCTTCGGAATCACATGCTCCCCGATCAACCTGATCGTCTGGAGCGTCTCCTCCTTGGGCACCCCGACCGGCAACCCGAACGACAACTGATCGGCCCCGGCCTGCTCCCACCGCTTGCACTGCGTGAGCACCTCGTCCGGGTCCCCGCAGATCAACAGCTCCTCGGAGATGAGCAGTTCGATGAACTCCTCGTTGTACTCGGGCAGCGTCTCCGGCCACACGGGGAACCCCTCGGGCCGCGGGAACGTGTCGTGGTAGCGGAACACCAGCGACGGCAGATAGTGCAGCCCGCCGCCCACGGCGATCCGGATCGCCTCGTCGTGCGTGGGCGCACAGATCGCGGTCGTCGTCACCATCACGTTGTCGTTGACGAAGTCCCCGATCGGCTCCGCCTCCACGACGGCCGTCTTGTACTGCTCAAGGACCCACTCCATGTCGGAGACCTTCTGCACGCTGAAGCCGAGCACTCCGAGCCCCTTGCGGGCGGCCATGGAGTACGAGGGCGGCGACCCGGCGGCGTACCACATCGCCGGGTGGGACTTCCCGTACGGCTTGGGCAGGACCTTGCGCGGCGGCAGTTGCCAGTGCTTGCCCTTGAACCCGACGTACTCGTCCTGGAGCCACATCTTCGGGAACTCGGCGATGGTCTCTTCCCAGATCTCCTTGGTGTGGTTCATGTCGGTGATGCCGGGGAGGAAGCCGAGGATCTCGTGCGAGCCGGCGCCGCGTCCGCTGCCGAACTCGAAGCGGTTCTCGGTGAGATGGTCGAGCATGGCGACCTTCTCGGCGACCTTCACCGGGTGGTTGACCTGGGCCAGCGGGTTGAAGATGCCCGACCCGAGGTGGATCCGCTCGGTCGCGTGCGCGAGATAGCCGAGGAAGACGTCGTTCGCGGAGAGGTGGGAGTACTCCTCCAGGAAGTGGTGCTCGGACGCCCACGCGTACTTGAAGCCGGACTTGTCCGCCTGGATGACGTACTCGGTCTCCTCCATCAGCGCCTTGTGCTCCGCGAGCGGATCGGTCTCGGCCCGCTTGCCCACGTATCCCTGTACAAAGAGCCCGAATTCCAAGGAGGTTCACCGTCCCCTGTCCGTCACCCTGCCGAACCTGACGCACCGTCAGATCCATCTGCCGCCGACTGTTGCACCGCGCCCGCGAGGCGTCAATACCTGATGGACCGTCACATGACGCTCACGCCCGCGAGCCAGCCCCCGTCGATCACGAACGGCTGTCCGGTGATGTACGAGGAGTCCTCCGAGGAGAGGAAGAGGGCGAGTCGGGCGACCTCCTCGGGCTTCCCGATCCGGCCCATCGGCACGAGCTTGCGGTAGAGCCGCTCGACACCGGCGGAGGAAGCCTCGGCGTCCGCCGTCGGGTCGAGCAGGGCCGGGTTGCTCATCGCGGTGTCGATGGCCCCCGGGCAGACGGCGTTGACACGGATGCCCTTGGGGGCCAGTTCCAGCGCGGCCACCCGCGTGAGGCCGACTATCGCGTGCTTGGTCGCGCTGTAGGCGCCGACGTACGCCATGCCGGTCACCCCGGTGTACGAGGCGGTGTTGACGATGGTCCCGCCGCCGGCCGCCTCGATCTCCGGGGCCAGGGTCTTGATGCCGAGGAAGACACCGACCTGGTTCACCTGCACGACCTGCATGAACTCGTCGAGGGGCGTGTCGACCAGGGAGTTGAAGCGCAGGATGCCCGCGTTGTTGACGAGCCCGTCGACCTTCCCGTACGCCTCCTTCGCGGCGGCCACCGCGGACGTCCAGTCCTCCTCCCGGCTCACGTCGAGGTGGACGTAGAGCGCGCCGATCTCCTTGGCGAAGGTCTCGCCCTGTCCGTCGAGGACGTCGGCGACCACGACGTCGGCCCCTTCCTCCCTGAACAGCCGGGCCTCCCGCTCCCCCTGGCCGCGTGCGGCGCCTGTGACGAGGACGACACGTCCGTCGAGCTTGCCCATGTGGACTCCCTTCGCGGTGCATTGGCCGAGGTCAGCGTACCGCTGGATCTGACGATGCGTCAGACCTGGGGAGGGTGCTTGCATTCGCGATCCCAAGTGACCGCCGAGTAGGGACATTTGACTCTGTCGGCCCCTCCCGCGGAACTCCAATAATCCTCAATCAAAAGGCAAAGGAACCCCCAAGGAGAGCTGAGCATGGCCAAGAGGCGCTTCAGGAACAAGAAGGTCCGGTACGTGGCGATCGGGGCCTCCGTCACGACCGGTGCGGCCGTCGCCGCCGTGCTGCTGCCGTCGGCCGACGCGGCCGACGAGAAGACGCCCGAGCAGATTGTCCAGATGTGCGAGAGGTCTGCGGTGATCAACGGGGAAAAGCGGTCGGTGGAGGATTTCGGGGGCGCCTTCGCCGATGGATTCCAGGCGGACAACTGCGATTTCGTCGAGACGAAGTTCGAGACCTTCGACGGACCCACGGAGAAGGTCACGGTCGATTTCCCGAACTGCGAGCCGAACGCCACCGAACCGTCCAAGGTGACCACCGAGTTCTCGAAGGCGGTCGGCCAGGGCGAGGGCACGTACACCGAGACCGAGCAGGGCGCCGGCGGCGGCCTCTTCGGATTCCTGAGCGGATCCTGGGTCAAGCACAAGAGCACGACGGACCTGACCATCAGGACGGTCACCGCCACGGAGTCGGAACAGCGCGAAGTCCCCGTCGGCAAGGTCCTGCACGTGACGTTCACGCCGAAGATGCAGCGCATGACCGGCGAATGGCGGGTGCGTATCAACGCCCGCGAACAGACCACCGTCCTGCCCGCCAGCCCCGAGCAGAACTTCGTGGCACCGGACGTCGTCGAGGGCCCGGTCGTCAGGCCGGGGGCCGCGGGCGCGCCCGGACTCGCGGACGGCGTCTCCAAGGCCGTGCTCACCGACTGCTGAGCCCGGACCGGGACCGCGCACGCTCCCCCAGAAGCCTTCCCCCTACTCCCCGTACAGGAGAAACACCATGACACGCACCGGTCGCGGCGGAAGCCACCGGAGCAAGAAGAAGCGCGTCCTTCTCTTCCTGGCGCCGGTCGCCGCCCTGGGCCTGGCCGTCCCGCTGATGTACAGCGCGGGCGCCGCCACCCCCGACGAGGTGGCCGCCGACTGCGGTGCGGACTCGGACAAGCTGGAGAACTGCGAGTTCGTCGACGTCCAGGCCAAGGCCAACAGTCTCGGCCCCAACGAGCGGGTCACCAGCGTGACCGACAACTGCGGAATCACCTCCGCCGCGACGAAGACGTTCAGCGGAACCGCGGCCGTGACCAGGGTGATCCAGACAGGGGATGGATTCTCCGTGGACGGCGGCACGAAGCTCGGGAACTCGTTCTTCGAGATCGGTGCCAAGTTCAGCACCACGGAAATCAACATCAAGCGCGACGACACCACGTCCTCGTTCTCCTTCACCAGAAGCGACACGGTGAAGGCGGACCACATCGCCTTCTTCATGTGGTCCCACAAACGCACCGATGTGAGCGGATTCCTGCGGGCCACCTACAAGGAGGCCCAGGACGGCCAGAAGGTGTTCTTCTCCCCCAGTGAGGGGGCCGCCACCGTGCACGTCTTCTATCCGCAGCTCCTGGCCAGTGGAACACCCGACGGCCGCCTCTGGCTGCGCAATGTGCAGTGCGGCACACCGGAGGCCGACGGAATCATCAACAGCGGGAACAGCATTCGCACCGAACCCGGATTCGGCGAGGGCGGCGCGAACGTCACCGACGTCGAAGTTCCCCTGTCGGAAGTCTCGGTGTCATAGCGACACCGACAAGCGGACGAAATCAGGAGCGAGCCCCCGGCACGGATACACGGGGGCTGGCTCCCACACCCGAACAGATCGTTCTCACACGCGAATGGAGAGCGCTGCCCCAGCCACTTCACAACCGCTTCCGTGCTCCCCCGGGCGTCCAGCTTGGCGTAGATGTTGCTGAGGTTGTTGCGGACGGTCTTCTCGCTCAGACCTAACCGCAGGCTGATCTCCTGGGCGCCGAGGCCGGTCGAGAGCAGTTCCATGATCTCCCGCTCCCGGGGCGAGAGCTGGGAGCGCATCCGCTCCGTCGCCTCCCCGCCACCCGGCATCCGCCCGGCGGCCTCCCGCAGTGCGGCGCACGCGGTCGGCGAGAGGTAGGTGTGGCCGACCACGGCGGCGACGGCCGCCGCGGACAGCATGGTGGTGCAGTAGTCGCCGTCGACCAGGTAGCCCGCCCCGCCCTGGAACACCCCGACCACCGTCTCGGTGTCCCGCACGGGGCTGACGACGACCACCGGGGCACTCACGGCGCCCATGGCCTTCGACAGCTCCGCGAGGTCGGCCGACGGATCCTGGCACCGGAGAACGACGACGTCCGCCGCACCCTCCAACGGGCTTTCCCGGAGGGCGCGGTAGGGCGGGGACACGGACAGCACCCGGCTCACGTAGGGGTCGTCCGCGACCGGCCAGTCCTCGTACGGCCAGTCGCCGTCACCGTCGGCGCGGGCGAGCACGACGGTCAGCTTGCGGGAGGGACCCATGGGAAGGATGGTGCCGACGGGCGGGGCGGTGGTGTCTGTGTGCTCGGAGCTGTGCGCGGAACCGTGCTGTGAGCCGTGCATGGAGGTTCGGACGTGCCGGGGGGATCGCACTTCGCGTGTCCTTCCGCCGTAGCCATGACGTCCTTACGTACGCGGCATCGGCGAGTTTTGTTCGAAGTTTCAAGAAAGAACTGTCTGGCTGTCAGACAGGTTCCCCAGGAACGACCTGAAACAGCCGCCTACAACAGCGGGGCGACCTCGGCGCCGAATGCCGCCATCTGGTCGGTGAGTTCGGTGCGGCTCCGGCTGCGGAACCGTACCTGGATCTGGTGCACCCCCATCGCCCGGTACGCGCGCAGCGACTCGGCGAGCGCCTCGGGAGCTCCGGCGAGAGTGCGGCGTCCCACGCTCCACTCCGGCTCCCCCACGTACAGCGGCTCGGTGATCGCGCCGACGGTGAGGGGTTCGACGACCCCCGCCTCCTCTCTCAGCCGTCGGACCCGGGCGATCTGCTCGGGCAGCCGCTCCCGCGGGTCCCCCTGCGGCAGCCACCCGTCGCCCTTGACCGCGGCCCGCCGGACGGCGGCGGGCGAGGACCCGCCGACCCAGACGGGGACCCGTTCCTGCGCGGGCCGGGGCCGCTGCCCGAGCCCCTCGAAGTCGTACAACTTCCCGTGGTGGGTGGGGAATTCATCGGGTCCGAGCGCGGCCCGCAGGGCGTCGACGCATTCGTCGAGCACGGCCCCGCGCCGCTCGAAGTCCACCCCGAGCACCTCGAACTCCTCCTGTACGTGTCCGGCGCCGACCCCGAGGATCAGGCGCCCCCCGCTCAGGTGGTCGAGGGTCGCGTACTGCTTGGCGGTGAGCAGCGGGTGCCGCAGCCCGACGACCGCGACATGGCTCAACAGCCGTACGCGCTCGGTGACTCCCGCCAGGAAGGCGAGGGTGGCGACCGGGTCGTACCAGACCGTGCTCATCGCGGAGGCGAGGCGGCGCGGTATGGCGACGTGGTCGCAGCTCGCGACGTAGTCGAAGCCGGAGCGGTCGGCGGTGCGGGCGATCTCGACGAGATCGGCGGGGCCCGCGTCCGCCTCCCACGCCTCCGCGTAGAGGGTGCTCTGGGACTGGACGGGGAGCTGGATCCCGTAGGTGAAGGACGTGTTGCCGAGACGCGCGTCGCCGGGGGCCGTGCCGTCGGAGGACGCGTTGCCGGGAGGGGCGCTCAACGGGCACCGCCCGGTCCGGCCCACAGCCCGTCGTCGGTCAGCCCCAGGAGCTCGATCGCGTTGCGCCGTACGATCCGGTCGACGACGTCCGCGTCCAGGTGGCCCATCTGCGCCTCGCCGACCTCCCGCGACTTGGGCCAGGTGGAGTCGGAGTGGGGGTAGTCGGTCTCGTACAGCACGTTCCCCACGCCGATGGCGTCGAGGTTCTTCAAACCGAAGGCGTCGTCGAAGAAGCACCCGTACACGTGCTCGGTGAAGAGTTCGGACGGCGGGCGGTGGACCTTGTCGGCGACGCCGCCCCAGCCGCGGTTCTCCTCCCACACGACGTCCGCGCGTTCGAGGATGTACGGGATCCAGCCGATCTGGCCCTCCGCGTACATGACCTTGAGGTTGGGGAAGCGCTCGAACTTTCCGCTCATCAGCCAGTCCACCATCGAGAAACAGCAGTTGGCGAAGGTGATGGTGGAGCCGACGGCCGGCGGGGCGTCGGCGGAGGTGGAGGGCATCCGGCTGCTCGACCCGATGTGCATGGCGATGACCGTGCCGGTCTCGTCGCAGGCGGCGAGGAACGGATCCCACTCGTCCGTATGAACGGAGGGCAGTCCGAGGTGCGGAGGTATCTCGGAGAAGGCGACGGCCCGTACTCCACGGGAGGCGTTGCGCCGCACCTCCTGCGCGGCGAGTTCCGCGTCCCACAGAGGTATGAGGGTGAGCGGTATCAGCCGGCCCCGGGCGTCGGGGCCGCACCACTCGTCGACCATCCAGTCGTTGTACGCGCGCACCGAGAGGAGCCCCAGTTCCCGGTCCTTGGCCTCGGTGAAGGTCTGGCCGCAGAAGCGGGGGAAGGTGGGGAAACAGAGGGCGGACTGGACGTGGTTGACGTCCATGTCGGCCAGCCTCTGCGGGACGTCGTACGACCCCGGGCGCATCTGCTCGTACGTGATGACTTCGAGTTTGATCTCGTCCCTGTCGTATCCGACGGCGGTGTCGAGACGGGTGAGGGGGCGGTGCAGGTCCTCGTAGACCCACCAGTCGCCGATCGGGCCGTCGTCCCCGGGGTTGCCCATGACCGGGGCGAACTTGCCGCCCAGGAAGGTCATTTCCTTGAGCGGGGCGCGGACTATGCGCGGGCCCCGGTCCCGGTACTGGGACGGGAGCCGGTCCCGCCAGACGTTGGGGGGCTCCACCGTGTGGTCGTCCACCGAGATGATCTTCGGGAAGGTCTCCATGGGTTTTACGGTAGCGCCGATCTGACGGCCCGTCAGCTATCGGGCGGCGGCTCTCTGGAATGCGGGAACCTCGTCACGGGGTTGCGGGGAGGGGGTGTGGGCCCTGTGAGGGCTTGCGCCACTCGGCACGGCGGCCTGTGATCGGTGTCTCCCACGGCTGACGCATCCGCCATGAACAAGGCAAACTGGCCTGGTTGTCATGACGTTTCGGCAGGGGGCAGCGATGGACGGTGTACCGCGAGTACCGGAGCAGTGGCGTCCCGATGATTCGGCGGCGCTCCGCTTCAGCGTGCTCGGCCCGGTGCGCGCCTGGCGTGGGGCGGATTCCCTACCCACCGGGTCCCCTCAACAACGTGCCCTGCTGGCGGCCCTGCTGCTCCGCGAGGGCCGCACGGCCACGGCGGGCGAGCTGATCGACGCGCTGTGGGGGGAGGAGCCGCCTTCACAGGCACTGGCGGCCGTTCGTACGTATGCGTCGCGGTTGCGGAAGATCCTTTCGCCGGGGGTTCTGGTGAGTGAGTCGGGCGGGTACGCCGTCCGCCTCACCGACGAGTCCGGCGTGGGCGCTTCGCTGGACCTCGCGCTGGCCCAGGAGCTGGCGGCCGACGCGGAGAAGGCGAAGGCGACGGGCGACCTGTGCCATGCGCGCGCCCTGCTGAACAAGGCGCTGAGTCTGTGGGACGGGGAGGTCCTGGCGAGCGTTCCCGGCCCGTACGCGGAGACCCAGCGCGCCCGCCTGGAGGAGTGGCGGCTCCAGCTCGTCGAGTCCCGGCTGGACATGGACCTGGAGCAGGGCTGCCACGCGGAGGCGATCTCCGAACTCACGGCGCTCACCGCGGCCCACCCCCTGCGGGAACGGCTGCGCGAGCTGCTGATGCTGGCGCTGTACCGCTCGGGCCGGCAGGCGGAGGCCCTGGCCGCCTACGCGGACACCCGCCGGCTGCTGGCGGACGAACTGGGCGTGGACCCGCGGCCCGGTCTGCAGGAACTCCAGCAGCGCATCCTGCAGGCGGACCCGGGGCTCGCGGAGCCCTCGGCCCCGCTGGCCCCCGAGACCG
Source organism: Streptomyces sp. NPDC033178 (assembly GCF_055577685.1). NCBI lineage: Bacteria > Bacillati > Actinomycetota > Actinomycetes > Kitasatosporales > Streptomycetaceae > Streptomyces > Streptomyces sp. NPDC033178. The sequence continues at coordinate 349,503 of NZ_JBVIPT010000007.1, read as the reverse complement.
CGGCCGCGCCGGTGCGGCCCGCCCAACTTCCCGCCACCGTCTCGGACTTCACCGGCCGGACGTCCTTCGTGACCGAGCTGAGCGAGGTGCTGGCGGCGGCGTCGGCGTCCGAGGGCCAGGTGATGGCGGTGTCGGCGCTGGCCGGCATCGGCGGCGTGGGCAAGACGACGCTGGCCGTCCATGTCGCGCACCGGGCCCGGAGCGCCTTCCCGGACGGACAGCTGTACGTGGACCTTCAGGGAGCGGGCTCACGGGCGGTCGCCCCCGAGACGGTCCTCGGCGCCTTCCTGCGCGCCCTGGGCACGGCCGACTCGGCGATACCCGACTCCCTGGAGGAGCGGGCGGCCCTGTACCGCTCGACCCTGGACGGCCGCCGGATCCTGGTGCTGCTGGACAACGCACGGGACGCGGCCCAGGTACGCCCCCTGCTGCCCGGCATGGAGGGGTGCGCGGCGCTGGTGACGTCGCGGGTGCGGATGGTCGACCTGGCCGGGGCCCATCTGGTCGACCTGGACGTGATGTCGCCGGAGGAGGCGCTTCAGCTCTTCACGAAGATCGTGGGCGAGGAGCGGGTGGCCTCGGAGCGCGAGTCGGCCCTTGACGTGGTGGCGGCGTGCGGATTCCTGCCCCTCGCGATCAGGATCGCCGCCTCCCGCCTGGCGGCCCGGCGCACATGGACGGTCTCGGTCCTCGCCGCGAAGCTCGCCGACGAACGACGCCGGCTGGACGAACTCCAGGCGGGCGACCTGGCCGTGAAGGCGACCTTCGAGCTCGGCTACGGGCAGCTGGAGCCGACCCAGGCCCGCGCGTTCCGGCTGCTCGGACTGGCGGACGGCCCGGACATCTCCCTGGCGGCCGCCGCGGCGATGCTCGATCTGCCGGTCGAGGAGACCGAGGACCTCCTCGAATCCCTCGTCGACACCTCACTGCTGGAGTCGGCCGCGCCCGGCCGCTACCGCTACCACGACCTGGTACGGCTCTACGCGCGTGCGTGCGCGGAGCGGGACGAACAGCCACCGAGCGAACGGGCGGCCGCGATGTCGCGGATGCTCGACTTCTACCTGTCCACGGCCGCCGGGGTCTATGCGATCGAGCGGCCCGGGGACCGGCTGGTGGACCACCTGGAGCCCACGGAGTACGCCGGGCTGGGGTTCAACGAGGGCGCGGCTGCCCTCGACTGGCTGTACACCGAGGCGGCTTCGCTGCTGGCCTGTGTACGGCAGTCCGTCGGCACGGACAGACTTCGGCGCGCGGTCGACCTCCTCTGGGCGGCCAAGGACCTGACCGAGTCGGGCGCCAACTCCCACCAGTACGAGACGACGGCCAGGGCGATGTGCGAGGCCACCCGGCTCGCGGGGGACCTCCGCGCGGAAGGCCGGGCCCGGACGATCCTCACCGACGTCCTCCTGGTCTCCGGCCGTATCGAGCAGGCGGAGGAGGAGGCGCGCCTCGCCATGGAACTCGCGGGCGACGCGCAGGACGCCACTGCCATCAGCTGGGTGGCCAACAACCGCGGACTCATCTGCCTGCACCAAGGCCGGCCCGCGGACGGCAAGGCCTTCTTCGACCAGGCCATAGAGGGTCTGCGGGCAGCCGGCAACCGACCGTTCGAAGCGACCAGCCTGTGCAACCTCTCACGCGCCCACCTCGGTATGGGCAGCGTCGCCAAGGCGGTGGAGATCGCACAGCGTGGCGTCGAGATACACGCCGAGTTCGGCCGGACGGTGCGCCTCGCCAACAGCCACTACGCCGTGGGCATCGCCCTGCACAGGGCGGGCCGGCACACCGAGGCGCTCGGTCACTTCTCCGAAGCCCTGGGCATCCTCCACGACCACCGGCAACGGCTCTGGGAGGGGACCACGCACTTCCGGATCGCCGAGGTGCACCTCGCCGCCCGTCGTCCCGCGCAGGCTGCCCAGCACGCCGAACAGGCGCTCGCGCTCAGGTGCATCGGCGGCGACCGCATGCGGGGCAACGTCCTGACGCTCCTGGGGCGTGCGCTCTCCGTTCTGGGGCAGGTGGACCGGGCCAGGGCCTGCTGGCGCGAGGCGCTCAACCTGTACGAACAGAGCGGCGCCGAGGAGGCAGCCGAGGTACGCGCCCTGCTCACGCCTGCCACGGCGGCTTGAGCTCCGGGCCTCCCACCAGTGCGGATGCTGCCGTTCAGCATTCGTTTATCGGCGCGCGGCACTCTCTACCTGTCACACCGTCGCGTCGGGGGGCAGACGGTCTGACCAGGAGCCCAACGGCTAATGTGCGGCTCCGAACGCCCGTCCAGCGACCCTCGGGGGAGTTTCTGGGCGGGCGTTCCTCACTCGTTCACCACAACGGAGGATTCAGGCCCATGAGTGACACGAAGAAGGACACGGACGCCGTACTGCCGGACGACTCGGTCAAGGACGAGACCGCCACCACGCTGGACAACCCGATGCCCACGCCGCCGGTCAAGCCGGACGTCACGACGCTGGACAACCCGATGCCCACGCCGCCGGTCAAGCCGGACGTCACGACGCTGGACAACCCGATGCCCGCGCCGCCCTCGCTCGGCGTGGACAACAAGTAGAGACCTTCTCCTGACGGGGATCGGCCGCGGTGGCGCGGAGGGGGAGCCACCGCGGCCGAAGTCTGTCCGGCACCGGTTCGGGCCATGGATTGGCCCGAACTGTTCGATGGGATCGAACAATCGCCCCCTGTACCGCTAGCGTCACTTGCTGTTCGGAAGTCCCCTCCCCCACAGGAGCCGAGATGACCCGTACCAAGAAGACCCTCGCCACGATCGCCCTGATGCTCGGCGTCACCGCCGCAGCCGCGAGCCCGGCCCTGGCCGACAACGGCATGCCCGTTGCGCCGCTGGACAACGGTATGCCTGTTGCGCCGCTGGACAACGGTATGCCGGTCGCCCCTCCGGACAACGGCATGCCCGTGGTCCCGGTCGCTCCGTAAGGCAGCACTTCCCCGATGGGGGCCGAGCCCACCCGGCTCGGCCCCCATCGCCGTATCCGCCCCTGGCACCCCGGGGGTGAGTGCGTACCCGCGAAGGTCGGCAGGTCGACGTGCAAGGAGGGGAGGGTGATGCCGTGGGCGGCGAGGGCGGTGCGGAGTTCGCCTTCTACGGCGCCGAGTTGCGCCATCAGAGGGAGTTGGCGGGCCTCACGCTCGAACAGCTGGCGGAAGGGAGCTTCCGAGGCATCCCCTTCCTGAGCCAGATCGAGCGAGGTGAGCGGCGCATGCCGCTGGACCTGGCCCGGCACGTCGACAAGGTTCTGAGGACTGACGGCTTCTTCGAGCGCCGTACCGGCCGCTCAGATGGCCGAGTTGCTGGAGCAGATCGCGGAGGTGGTCCGGACCACGCGCTTCATTCTGCAGATCGTTCCGGAAACCGCGGCTGCCCATCCGTTCATGATGGGCATGACCAAGATCATGACCTTCGCGGACGCCCCTCCCGTGGTGTACGTCGAGAGTCTGCACAGCGGCCAAGTCATCGACTGCCCGGCGCTCGTGAAGCAGTACCGAGAGTCGTACGATCTGCGCAGGGCCGCCGCACTGCCGCCTGAGGCGTCCCTCGCCATGATCGAGGATGCGGTAGAGGACTATCGAGAAGGCAAGCACCGAGATTGACTTGAGCGCCGCTCTCTGGCGCAAGAGCAGCAACGGCACCGGCACCGGCACCGGCGGTGATTGCGTCGAAGCAGCCCCAACCTCCCCGGAGTCATCACCGTCCGCGACTCCAAGTCCAAGGCCAGCCCAGTACTCCTGATCGGCGCCACCCCCTGCCCCACCTTCATCACAGAACCGCTGCCCCCTCTCCCGCAGGAGTGATGGGAAGAAACGGGACACCCACAGCACTCCTCAGCCACCTCCAACCGTCCCAAACCTTCCAATCACCCCCCTACATCCACCCGCGCCATCGTTATCCACAGGCCGAGGTGGAGTGGATCTGGCTCCGGGATCCTGGGGGCGTGGATCACAGGGACCCCCTGCTCACCCTCGCCGAGGACGGCGTGCTGCTCTCCTCCCGTGCCCTCGCGGCCGGGTGGGGGCGCCGCGCGCTTTCCCGGGCGCTCGGGAGAGAGGGCTGGACCCGGATTCGGGCCGGGGCTTGGGCCGTGCCCGGGCGCGACGTGGACCTCCCCACCCGCCTCCGGGGCGTGCAGCTCCTGCGGCCGCAGCTCGTCGTGAGTCACCGCTCGGCGGCCGCAATCTGGGGGATCGAGACGCTTGGCCCGGTAGCCCCAGCCCGGAGTCCCCTGGAGTTCATCGATCCCGAGTGCCTCATTCGCCGGCAGGACAAGGGCGTGCTCGTCCACCGCATGGCCCTCGGAGAAGGAGACCTCGCCCGGAGGAATGGCCTGCGCGTGACGGACGTCGGCCGTACGCTCGCCGACCTCCTCCGGAGCGGGCCCCGGGACGAGGCCCTCGTCGCCGTCGAGTCAGCCCTCACCTGGCGAAGGGTCGGGGGTGTCCGCCGCCCGCCCCGCACGACCAGGTCAGCGATCGCCCTCGCGCTCGAAGCCCCCGCGCGGGGAGCGGAAAGAGCGGACCGCTGGTTACGGCTCGCCGATCCGAACGCCGGGTCACCCGCCGAGACCATCGCACGCCTGCGCCTGCACGACGCGGGTCTTCGCCCAGAGAGCCAGGCCGAACTCCGTACGCCCGACGGCCGCCGCCGCTACCTGGACTTCCTCTTCCGGGCCGAGGGGTTGGCCGTCGAGATCGAGGGATACGCCTACCACGGCACCCGGGAGTCCCACCGCCGGGACATCGACCGCTTCAACCAGGTCCTCCAGTGCCCCGAGGTCCGCCTTCTCCTCCGCTACACCGCGGCGCACGTTTTCCACCGCCCCGGGGACATGGTCGAGGAGATCCGCGCCGCTCTCTCCAAGCTCCGGGAGGACCGCGGCTCAGGAAGCCCGGGAACCCAGCGCCCCTCGGAACACCCCGCGCGGCCGGTCCCACCGGCCGTACCGTGGGCACGGCACGGCACGGTCTCAGGGAAGGATCAGGATGACCGCACAGCACATTGAGCCCGGCGGGCCCCTCATCCTCCGGCCGAGCGAACACCCGGCGCCCTGCGCGTGGCGCGGCGTCATGGACGAACTACGCAACCTCCACTCCTCCGCCCGGGAGTCGGTCACCCGTTACTGACTGGCGCTGGGAGGCTCGGGGTACGACCCGGGCGAACCCATGTCATCGGCGGTGACACCCCGCGCCGCCCGCCTTTGTCGCAGAGGTGGAGAAGTCTGCGGACGAGTTCGTGCGAGCCGCTGATGCACGCATCTCGACGGCGGCCAGTACCAAGGGGCAGGCGAAGGCGTCAGGTAGACCTTCACTTCGAATCACCACAGCGACCGGCCGCGGCAACCCCGGAGGGAGGGTCGTCGCGGCCGGGGCAACCCGGTCTCAGGCGCAGAGTTCGCCGTCGATCAGGTTGTTCTGGGCCTTCTCGGTGGAGAGGTCGGAGGCGCCGTCGCCGGTCGCGTGCAGGACCACGGACCGGCGGCCGTCCGGGCTGACGCCGTCGCGGGTGGTGGAGCCGGGGAGGTCGCCTCCGTGGCCGTAGTAGACGCCGCCGCAGGTCAGCGGGACCTCCATCAGGCCCAGGCCGTAGCGCGCGCCGGGCCATACGGGGTCCATCTCCGCGGCCCGTACGGTCGTCTTCATCTCCGCGAGCTGCGCCGGGCGGAGCAACTTGCCGCCCAGGAGCGCCTGGTGGAAGCGGGTCAGGTCGGCGGTCGTACCGATCATGGCGCCGGCCGCGCCCCCCGCCGACGGGTTGAACGCGGTGGTGTCGATCGTCGGCCCGGTCTTCCCGAAGTCGGAGTAGCCGTGCAGGTGGCGGCCGCGGATCCTGGGGTCCGTCGTCGGGGCGGAGGTGTCGCGCAGGCCCAGCGGGCGGATGATGCGCTTGGTGACCTGCTGCTCCCAGCTGTGCCCGGTGACCTTCTCGATGATCATTCCGGCGAGGATGTAGTTGGTGTTGGAGTACGACCACTTGGCGCCGGGCTCGAAGTCCGGGGCGTGCCGCATCGCGATGCCGACCAGCTGTTCCGGGGTCCAGGTGGTGTAGCGGCCCGCCTGGTAGGCGTCCACGCTGGTCAGCATGGGGAAGTCCGCGGTGTAGTTGAACAGCCCGCTGGTGTGCTGGAGCAGCTGCCGCACGGTGATCCTGCTGCCGTCGTTGCCGTTGCCGGACACCACTCCCGGCAGCCAGTGCTCCACGGTGTCGTCCAGCGACAGGCGTCCCTCGCCGACGAGTTGGAGTACGACCGTGGCGACGAACGTCTTGCTGGCGCTGGCCATCCGGAACCGGTCGCCGGAGCGCGCGGCCGCGCCGGTGGCCTTGTCTGCAACCCCGGCGGTGGCGTACCGGGAGCCCCGCGGCCCCGTCGACTGGGCAACGACACCGACGCTCCCGGTCTTCAGGATCGCGTCCACGTCCGCCTGAAGCGCCTTGTCACGCGCCTTGTTGAGTGCCTTGTCCTGCGCCTTGTTGAGTGTCTTGTCCTGCGCCTTGTCCTGCGCCTTGTTGAGCGTCGGCTTCGCCGCCTGGTCCGTCGCGCCCGCCGCGGGCAGGGTCAGTCCGATGCCGGCCAGGGCCGTCACCAGTGTCGTGGCCACGATGCGGGACGTGAGCTTCGTCTTCATGGGGGCGGGCTCCTTGCGGGTCGGTCGTCGTACCGCCGTTGCGGTGTGATCACCAACCTAGGAATTCCGGGCCCGCGTCACGATCCGGCTGCCTGGCCGTTCGGTACGGGTGCTCGCTCCCCTTCGGCGGTAGCGCCTGCTGTACCGGACCCGCCCCGACCTCGGCCAACACCGCTGAGATCTAAGGCTGGTGACGGTACCTCAGGTGCGGCGCCGTGCGTCGTCGAGGTAGCGCAGGACCGCCGCGACCCGCCGGTCCACCTGGTCGGCGGGCGACAGGTCGAGCTTGGCGAAGATGCTGCGGATGTGCTTGTGGACGGCGCCGTCCGTGACGACGAGCCGTTCGGCGATGGCGCCGTTGCCCAGTCCCTCGGCCATCAGCCCGAGCACGTCGCGCTCGCGCGGGCTGAGCCGCTCCAGACGGGTGTCCTGGCGGCTGCGCGTGAAGAGCTGCGCCACGACCTCCGGGTCGATGGCCGTGCCCCCGGCGGCCACCCGGTTGAGCGCGTCGAGGAACTCCTCGACCCGGCCGACCCGTTCCTTGAGCAGGTAGCCGAGCCCGGTGACCCCACCGACGAGCAGCTCCGTGGCGAAGGACTGCTCGACGTACGCCGACAGGACGAGGACCGCGAGATCGGGCCTGCGCCGCCGGGCCTCGACGGCCGCGACGATCCCCTCGTCGGTGTGCGTCGGCGGCATCCGTACGTCGAGGATGGCGACGTCGGGCTTGTGGGTGTCGATGGCGTCGAGGATGCCGTCGGCGGTTCCGGCGGTGGCCACCACGTCGAGGCCCTCCGCGCGCAGCAGCAGGGCAAGTCCCTCCCGCAGCAGCGGGTCGTCCTCGGCGATCACAATCCGCATGGCAGGTCCACCTTGAGAGTCGTCGGGCCGCCGGGTGGGCTGGCCAGGTCGAGGGTGCCGTCGTGGGCCGCGATGCGGCGGCGGATGCCGGTGAGCCCGGAGCCGCCCGCCTCGTCGGCGCCGCCGCGGCCGTCGTCGGTGATGTCAAGTTGCAGCCGGCCGCCACGGCTGCGGACCGTGACGGTGGCGCTCTTCGCCCCGCTGTGCTTGGCGATGTTGGTCAGCGTCTCGGCGACCACGAAGTAGGCGCTGGCCTCCACGGACGCGGCGCACCGCTCGGGCGCCTCGACATCGATCCGGCAGGGCACCGGGCAGCTCGCGGCGAGTCCGGTGAGCGCACCGGCGAGACCGCGGTCGGCCAGTACGGGCGGCAGGATGCCCCGGGCGACCGAGCGCAGTTCGGCGAGGGCCTGCTCGGCGGCGCTCTGGGCCCGTTCGAGGAGTTCGTCGGCGCCCGCCGGGTCGCGGGCCACCATGCGGCGGGCGGCGCCGAGCAGCACGGTGACGGTGACGAGCCGGTTCTGGGTGCCGTCGTGCAACGAGCGCTCGATGCGCCGCAGTTCGGTGGCGTGGGCGTCCAGGGCGGCCGCCCGGGTGGCGGTGAGTTCCGCGACGCGCAGGGACAGGTCGGTGTCGGGTCCGGCCGCGAGGAGGGTGCGTCCGGGGCGCGCCTGGAGCCGTGCCATGGCGGGGGTGAGGCCCAGGATGATCGCGATCCAGCCGAGCCCCAGCAGAGTCACGCCGAGGGCGTCGGCCCAGCCCTGGGCATGGCCGAGGCCCACGGACGTACTGGTCGCGTTCTCCGGCATGAGGCGCCAGTACAGCGGGAACAGCGCGTCGCGTACGGCCATCAGCGGCAGCAGCAGCGCGATCAGACCGAGCAGCAGCCCGAGCGTGCCGTGCCGGGACAGCCAGCGCAGCTCCCGCCGGGTGGTCGGGTCGACGAGGGCGAGCCGCAGCCGGGTCGGTGCCGGGTCGGGTCCGATGATCTCGGGGCCCCACCGGGCGAGCCGGTGGCGTTCACGGTCGGCGAGGGAGTGCAGGACGCGCAGCACGGCGGGGGCCATGAGCAGCCCGACGCCCACGACGGACGTCACGGCGGCGACGGCCAGCCAGACCAGCACGGCCAGCGCGAGCATCGCGGTCCCGAGCCCGCCGATGAGCTGTCCGAGCGCGCCGCCGGCGGCCTCGGCGGTCCGGATCGCGCTTGCCCTGATCCCGGGCGGGCCCGCGTCGGCCGGCCCACCGTGCCGGGTCGTGGAGGTCGACATCCGCCCCCTCCCTTCCTTCTTGCCTTCGCACCTTCGCCAACGGCCTTCCACGGCCGCGCAGTTCTGACGCCGCACAAGCCCGGGGGCTCGGTCAGGAGCCTAGAGGTACAGCCTGCTGTACCCCGAGTCGGGCTGCTGGCGGGCTCGGCCGCGCAGGGTGGTGATCCGTAGCTTCGAAGCATGGAAGCGGGACCCGCCCAAGGGCCCCCGGAACGCGACGAGTTCGGAGAGAACAGCCATGACGACCACGGACCCCTACCGCCTCACCAGCGGCACCGAGACCCCGGACGAGAGGGGGCCCGGCGTGCAGCGGGCCGACATCGTGCGTACGACGCTGTGGCTGGTGCTGGTCATCAGCACCGTCGGCAACATGGTGGCCTCCTACGGCGCCGCCTCCACCCAGCTCCACCTGGCCTGCGGCGCCGTCACCGCACTGTGCGTGACCGCGCTCGTCACCCGCCACCTGCGGGGCCGGCGATGAGCGGCGTCCACGCGGGAGCCGGCGCCGGACACCCGATGGCGACCCGGACCGCTCCCGCCATCGAGCTGGCGAACGTCAGCAAGACGTACGCGGGAGGGGTCCACGCCCTCGACGACGTGTCGCTGGCCGTGGAGCACGGCACGTTCCTCGCCGTGATGGGGCCCTCCGGGTCCGGCAAGAGCACGCTGATGCACTGCGCGGCCGGTCTTGACTCCCCGACCTCGGGCAGCATCCGGATCGGCGGCCAGGAGATCGCCGGGCTGAACGAGACCCGCCGCACCGAACTGCGCCGCGAGCACATCGGGTTCGTGTTCCAGTCCTACAACCTGGTCCCCGCACTCAGCATCGCCGACAACATCACGCTGCCGCTGCGCCTGGCGGGGCGGGCCCCCGACCGGGAGTGGCTGCGGACGCTGGTCGAGCGGGTCGGTCTCGCCGACCGGCTGTCGCACCGGCCCGCCGAGCTCTCCGGCGGCCAGCAGCAACGGGCCGCGATCGTACGGGCGTTGGTGGCCAAGCCGGCCGTCGTGTTCGCCGACGAGCCGACCGGCGCGCTGGATCTGCGCAGCGCCCACGAGGTGCTCGGCCTGCTGCGCGAACTCGTCGACGAGCTGCGCCAGACGGTGGTGATGGTCACCCACGACCCGGCCGCCGCCGCCCAGGCGCACCACGCGGTGGTGATGGCCGACGGCCGGGTGGTCGAGCGCCTGTACCAGCCCACCGCCCCGGAACTGGCCGACCGTCTCGTCAAGCTCGGAGAGGTCTAGAACCATGCTGCATCTCGCGGTCCGGATGGCCGGACACCGGATCACCGCCCTGCTGGCGGTGGCGTGCGCGGTCCTCGGCGGAGCGGCCCTGATCACCGGCACCGGAGTGATGGCCGAGTCCGGGTTTCGCTCCCAGCTGCCGGCCGGGCGCCTCGCGGGCGCGGAGGTCGTGGTCTCCACCGAACAGAGCTTCAGTTCGGGCCCCGACCTGCCGATCGCGCTCCCGGAGCGGGGCAGGGTCCCGGCCGAGCTGGTCGACGAGCTGGCCCAACTGCCCGGCGTCACCGCGGCGGTCGGCGACATCGGCTTCCCCGCCGCCCTCGTCGACGCCGACGGTCGGGTCGTACCGACCCAGGACCCGAGGACGGCCGGGCACGGCTGGTCCTCGACGAAGCTCTTCGTGGACGCGAAGGTCGACGGATCCGCGCCGGCCGGCACCGGCGAGGTCGCCCTCGACAGCGCGACGGCCAGCGCCGCGGGAGTACGGGTGGGCGACGGGGTCGAGGTCGTCGTGGCAGGCCGCGCCGCGGCCGCGTACCGCGTCACGGCGCTGGTCGACGCATCGGACGCCGGAATCCTCTTCGCCGACCCGACGGCCGTACGGCTGTCCGGCCGCGCCGACGGAGAGCGCGCCGGGACCGTGGACCTGGTCGCCCTGCGCACCGAGCCCGGCGCCGAGGCCTCGGTGGCCGCCGCGGCCCGCGAGAAGATCAAGGACACCGCCAAAGGCACGGCCAAGGACACCTCCACAAGCACCAGCACCGGCACCAACGCCGGCCCCGCCGGCCCCTCCGGCCTGGTCGTCTCCACTGGCTCCGAGCGCGGTGACATCGCCTCCCCCGGCGCGGGCGCCGCCCGCTCCCTGCTGATCCTGCTGGCCAGTTCGCTGGCCGGGGTCATCATGCTGATCATCGGTTTCGTGCTGGCGAGCGCGCTGGCCGTGTCGATCGGCGGCCAGCGCCGCGATCTGGCCCTGATGCGGGCCGTCGGCGCAACTCCCAAGCAGATCAGGCGGCTTGCGGCCGGGCAGGCCTCGATCATCGCCGCGGTGGCGGTCGTGCCCGGAGTCGGCCTCGGCTATCTGCTGGCCGGGCAGTTCCGGCGGATGCTCGTCGACCGCGGAGTGATCCCGGATGCCCTGCCGCTCACGTTCAGTCCGCTGCCCGCCCTCGCCACCGTGCTGCTGCTCGGCCTCGCCGTGCAGGTGTCGGCCCGCAGTGCCGCGTGGCGGACCTCGCGCATGCCGGCCACCGAGGCGGTCGCCGAGTCGCGCAGCGAACCCCGCACGCCGTCGAGGATGCGGGCCCGCTTCGGGCTGCTGCTGATCGTCGCCGCCACCACGCTCTCGGTCGTACCGCTGCTGAGCCGTACGGTCCTCGGCGCGACGGCCACCTCCATGGCCGGGATCATCGGCGCGATCGGTCTGGCCCTGGCGGGACCCGCGCTGGTCCGGGGCATCGGCGACGCGGCGGGCCGGCGGCTGCGGCCCGGGGTCTCGGCGCCGACCTGGCTCGCGGTGTCCAACATCCGCGGCTACGCGCTGCGGCTCTCCGGGGTCGTCAGTGCCCTGGCCATGGCGGTCGTGTTCGTCTTGACCTACACGCTGGCCCAGACGACCGTCATGAGCGCCACCGCGCAGGACACCCGCACCGGCACCCTCGCCCAGCAGCGCCTGACCGCGCCGGGCCTCGGCGGCCTGCCCGCCGGTACCCTCGCCGCCGTCACCAGGACCTCGGGCGTCGAGGCGGCGGCCCCGGTCAGCGACACCACCGTGATCCGGGAGTACGAGCAGTTCGGTGACCCGGTCGTCGAGTCCGGCTCGGCCATGATCCTGACCCCGGCCGCGTCGGGCGTCCTCGACCTCGGCGTACGGGACGGCAGCCTGGCCGAGCTCACCGGCGACACGGTCGCCGTCAGCACCGAGGTCGCCCGCTCCCCCGGCTCGGGACTCGGCAGCCGCATCACCCTGGTCCTCGGGGACGGCACCCGGGTCAGCCCCGAGGTCGTCGCCGTCTACGACCGCGCCCTCGGCTTCGGCCCGCTCGCCCTCTCCCACGACCTCGCCGAGGGCCACACCACCGCAGGGCTCGACCAGCGAATCCTCGTCCGCACCGACGGCACCGACGCGGCCCAGCGCGCCCTCACCGCCCTCGCCGCGGCCCGCCCCGGCCTGGCGCTTGAGCCCACCGACACCGGATCGGGAGGCAGCCTGAGCGACGCGCCGCCGGAGGTCTGGATCAACCTGGCCCTCATCGTCGTACTCCTCGGCTACCTCCTCCTCAGCATCGCCAACAAGCTCGTCGCGACGACCGCCCAGCGGCAGGGCGAGATCGCCACGCTCCGCCTCAACGGCACCACTCCGCGCCAGATCCTCGCGATGATGCGCCGCGAGGCCGCGGTGATCGGGGCCACCGCCCTCACCACCGGCCTGCTGCTGTCCGCGATCCCCCTCACGCTGCTCGGCATCGGCTTCCTGGACCGGCCGTGGCCCGCGGGCCCGGTGTGGCTGCTCCCCGCGGTCGCGCTGACCGTGATCTGCACCGCGTTCATCACGGTCGAACTCCCCACCCGGCAGGCACTGCGCACGGCACCCGCCCATGCGCTGTCCGCCCGCGAATAGGGCGCGACGCGGACGGAACCGGGAGTACGGGCAGACGCGCGGCCGGATCGTCCCGGCCGCGCGTCTGCGCCCGTACTCCCGGACCGGGCCAGCCCCCACCAGCCCTCAGCCTCCCGGACCGGACCAGCCCCTCAGCGACCCTCAGCGCCCCCGCAGCTCGCCCTTGACGACCTTCCCGCTCGCGTTCCTCGGCAGTTCTCCCACGAACTCCACCGTCCTGGGCACCTTGTAGTTCGCCATCTCCCGTCGGGCCCAGGCGATGAGGTCGTCCGCGGTCGCCACTGCCCCCGGCCGCCGCACGACGTACGCCCTGCCGACCTCGCCCAGCCGCGCGTCCGGTACGCCGATCACCGCCACGTCGGCCACGTCCGGGTGCAGGCCGAGGAGTTGCTCTATCTCCGCCGGGTAGGCGTTGAAGCCGCCGACGATGAACATGTCCTTGAGGCGGTCGGTGATGCGGAGGTTGCCGGCCGGGTCCAGGACGCCGATGTCGCCCGTGCGGAGCCAGCCGTCGGGGGTGAGGACCTCGGAGGTGGCCCGGGCGTCCTCGTAGTAGCCGCCCATGACGTTGAATCCGCGGACCAGGACCTCGCCCTGGGCGCCGGGAGCGACGGAGACGCCCGCCGCGTCCACCACCCTGACCTCCGTGCCAGGGATCGCACGGCCGGACGTCGACGCGATCACGCCCGGCTCGTCCCCGCGTCGGCACATCGAGACGATCCCGCTCGCCTCGGAGAGGCCGTAGGCGGTCAGGACGGTGTCCACCCCGAGTTCCTCCCGCAACCGCTCCACCAGGCGCAACGGCACCACCGCGGCGCCCGTCACCACCAGTCGCAGGGGCGAGAGGTCGTACGCGTCGCGGCCCGGGTGGTCCAGGAGCGACTGGTGGAGGGTGGGCGGGCCGGGCAGGACGGAGATCCGTTCCGAGGCCACGTTCGCGAGGACCGTGTCCACGTTGAACACCGGCTGCGGGATCATCGTCGCGCCCCGCATCAGACAGGCGATGACACCGGCCTTGTAGCCGAAGGTGTGGAAGAAGGGGTTCACGATCAGATAGCGGTCTCCCTGGCGGAGGCCCGCGAGATCGCTCCACACCTCGTACGCCCGCAGTGTCTGCGCGTGGGTGATCACCGCGCCCTTGGGGCGGCCCGTCGTGCCCGAGGTGTAGACGATGTCCGAGGGGGAGGACGACTCGACCGCCGAGGCCCTGGCCCTTACGTCCGCCGCGTCCACGCCGTCCCCGCTCGCCAGGAAGTCCTTCCAGGTGCGGAAGTCGGCGGGGGCGTCGTCCGAGAGGACCACCACCTGTTCGAGGTCCGGGAGCCCGGCGAGCGGACCCACGGAACCCGCCCCTCGACCCGCGGAACCCGGTCCTCGTCCCGCGGAACCCGGTCCTTCGCCGGCCGCCCGACGCAGCGACGCCACGTACGAAGTCCCCAGGAAAGTGCCCGTCACGAACAGCAGCTTCGCCCGGCTCCGGGAGAGGATGTACGCCGCCTCCGTGCCCTTGAAGCGGGTGTTCAGCGGAACGAGGACGGCGCCGGCCGACACCGCGCCCAGTGAAGAGACGATCCAGTCCAGGGTGTTGGGCGCCCAGATGGCCACGCGGTCACCGGGTTCGACGCCGTTCGCGACGCAGGCCGCCGCCGCGCGTTCCACCCGGGCGCCCAGCTCCGCGTACGAGACGCGGGTGCGGCCCTCGACGACCGCCTCCACGTCGGCGTACCGCTCGGCCGCCCCCCGCACCAGCCCGGGAATGGTGCCCCACTCCATGTCACCGCGCACGGCGAGCCTCCCCACGGTCGACACCCACTAGCTGACTACCCGTCAGATTAGCTGTAGCCTGACGCCCTGTCAGCATTCGTGGACCACGGTGGAGGTGCGCCCATGACAGGGGCAGGACTCAAGGACGCCACGGCCGTCGTAGGGATCGGGCAGACCCCCTTCGCCAAGCAACTCCCCGAGAGCGAGAAGGCGTTGGCCTGCCGGGCGATCCTCGCCGCCCTCGATGACGCCGGGATCTCCCCCGCCGAGGTGGACGCGCTCGCCTCCTACACCATGGAGGAGACCGACGAGGTGGAGGTGGCGAAGTCCGTCGGCTTCGGCGACCTCACCTTCTTCAGCAAGGTCGGGTACGGGGGCGGCGGTTCGTGCGCCACAGTCGCGCATCTGGCCGCCGCCGTGGCCACCGGGCAGGCGACGGTCGGGGTCGCCTGGCGCTCACGGAAACGGGGCAGCGGGCCGCGCCCGTGGAAGAACACCGCGGTCCAACTCCCCACCCCCGCCCAGTGGACCCGCCCTTTCGGTCTCCTGCGCCCCGCCGACGAGATCGCCATGCTCACCCGCCGCTACCTGCACGAGTACGGGGCGACCCGCGACCACCTCTTCAACGTCGCCCTGGCCTGCCGCAACCGGGCCAACCAGAACCCCGCGGCGATGATGTACGAGCGGCCGCTGACCCGGGACATGTATATGACCTCGCGGTGGATCAGCGAGCCCCTCTGCCTCTTCGACAACTGCCTCGAAACGGACGGCGCGTTGGCCTGTGTCGTCGTCTCCGCCGAACGGGCGCGCGACTGCCGGCAGCGGCCCGTGTACGTCCACTCCGCCGCCCAGGGCCTGCCCGCCCAGCACCACGGCATGGTCAACTACTGGAACGACGACCCGCTGACCGGACCCGCCTGGACCGCGGCCCGACACCTGTGGAAACACGCCGACTTCACCCCGGAGGACGTCGACGTCGCCCAGATCTACGACGCGTTCACCCCTCTCATACCGCTCTCCCTTGAGGGCTACGGCTTCTGCGGCCGGGGCGAGGGCGGCGCGTTCACGGAGGGCGGCGCCCTGGAGATCGGCGGACGGCTGCCGCTGAACACGAGCGGCGGTGGCCTCTCGGAGGCGTACGTCCACGGCTTCAACCTCATCAACGAGGGCGTGAAGCAGCTGAGGGGCACGAGCACCGCGCAGGTCCCGGGCGCGGCCACCTGCCTGGTCACGGCGGGTGAGGGCGTACCGACGTCCGCCCTGCTCCTGAGGACCTGACCATGTTCCGGAAGAAGCGACCGCCCGGGCATCCGCCGAACCAACCATCCGAAGGGCCGACATGCTGACACCTGTCGTGGACGACGACGGCGCCCCCTTCTGGGAGTACGCCGCCCGGGGCGAGCTGCGCGTCCAGGCCTGCGCCGAGCCCGACTGCGGCGAACTCCGCTTCCCGCCCCGGCCCTGCTGCCCGCACTGCCACTCCTTCGACAGCGAGTGGCGCAGGATGAGCGGCAAGGGGCGCGTCTGGTCGTACGTCGTCCCGCATCCGCCGCTGCTGCCCGAATACGCGGCACTGGCCCCGTACAACGTGATCGTCGTCGAGCTGGCGGACGCCCCGCGCATCCGGCTCGTCGGGAATCTCGTCAGTGGGCCGGAGGCGCCGCTCAACTCCGTCGCCCAGGACCGGATCCGGATCGGGGCGAAGGTGCAGGTGGTCTTCGCGAACGATGAGGGCGGCGAGGGCGGCACCGGGTTGCCCCGCTGGGTACTGGAGCGGCCATGACCCTGCGCGTCTCCGCCGACAAGGACACCGGCGTCGCGGTCGTCACCCTCGACCGCCCCGAGAAGCTCAACGCCATCGACCTCGGCACGGCGGCTGAACTGACCGCCGTCTGGCGGGAGTTCAGATTCGACGACTCCGTACGGGCGATCGTGCTCACCGGCGCGGGCGGGCGGGCCTTCTGCACGGGGCTCGACCGCGACGCCGTCGTCCCGCAGCCCAACTCCCCCTACATGGTGGACGATCCGCTCGTCGCGATCGGACCGAAGGCATGCGACCTGTGGAAGCCGGTCATCGTCGCCGTGAACGGGATGGCCTGCGGCGGCGCCTTCTATCTCATCGGCGAGGCGGACTTCGTGATCGCCGACGAGACGGCCACCTTCTTCGATCCGCACACGACGTACGGCATGGTCAGCGCGTACGAGTCCATCCTCCTGGCACAGCGGATGCCGGTCGGGGAGGTCGCCCGGATGGCGCTGATGGGCACGGCCGAGCGGGTCTCCGCGCGGCGGGCGTACGAGGTGGGGCTGGTCAGCGAGCTCACCGCACCCGGTGAGGCGCTGGCCGCCGGTGTGCGGTGCGCGGACGTCATCGCCTCCTGCCCGGCCGAGGCCGTGCAGGGCACGGTCCGGGCGCTGTGGGCGGCGAAGGAGGCGACACGGACGGCCGCGCTGGCGCACGCCCCGCATCTCGTTTCGATGGGCAATCTCCCGAGCGAGGCACAGGCGGGACTGTTCGCCGGTCGCCGCGGGGAGTTCCGGACCCGCTGACCCTCGCGCCTGGCCCGCCAACCGCCCGGGCCGTCACTGAGCGTGATCGTCGCGTGGCGGGGGTCGGCCACCCGGCGTAGCGTCTGCATCGAGAGCCCGGGAACGGAGGTCCGCGCATGGCCCGCAACCTGCTCGGGTCCGTCCTTGCTCTCGCCGGAGCGACGGCCGCCGTATGGAGCCCCTTCCGTGCCTGGTACGACGGCCGTCACGGTCGGCACTACCGCCTCGGGGACCTCTTCTCCGCGGGCGGCGTCACGAACGTCCCCGCGGAGCTCTTCGCCTCGCTCTTCCTGCCCTTCGCGGGCGCCGCGCTGATCACGCTGGCCGGGCTGCTGCTCCGGTCGCGACTGCTGGTGGCCCTGGCCGGCGTGATCGTCCTCGGCTTCACCGTGCTCTGGCTGATCCGGGTGGGCCAGGCCGCCGGCAGCCTCGTCATCTCCGGCGACGCGGGCGAGGGCCTGGGCGCCGGCACGGGGCTCGCCTTCGGCGGTGGTCTGCTGTTGCTGCTGGCCTCCGTGGTCCTGCGGGGGCGGGGGGCCCGGGCGGAGCCCGTGTACGTGCCTCCGGCGGATCCGGCGGTACCGACGCTTGACGGTCCGACCGCGGACTATCGCTGAGCGCGTCCGCGGGTTCTGCTCCGGAGGGCGACCGCCGAAGTGCGAGGGCCGGGGCCGCGCCCCTTCAGGGGCGCGGGGAACTGCGCAATCTTCTTTCAGGGGCGCGGGGAACTGCGCGACAAGCCCCCGCCGAGCCGCACACGCCCCCGAACCCCCAGGCGGTCCCGGGCGGCCCCACCCGTCAGGAACGGGCCGTCCCCGTCCCCTTCTCCGCGTCGAGCGCGTACACGCACCGGTCCTTGCTGCACGCGTACACCACCCCGTCCTTCACGACGGGCGCCCCGGTGATCTCCCCACCGGTCGCAAGCTTCCATCGCAGGCGGCCGTCGTCGGCCTTGAGCGTGTAGAGCAGATGGTCGGTGGACCCGAAGTGGATCCGTCCGTCGGCGACGGCGGGCGCGCCCACGACGTCACCGCCCGCCTGGAAGCGCCACTTCGGCGTACCGGTGACGGCGTCGAGCGTGTAGAGCCCCTTGCCGGACCCCACGTGGACGTGCCCCGCGGAGACGAGCACGGGATCGAGCGAGGACCGGGCCTCCGTGGCGATACGCCACCGGTCGCGCCCGTCGGTCGCGTCGAGGGCGTACACCGTGCCGAGGTAGTCGGCGAGGTAGATCCCGCCGCCCGTGACGGCGGGCCCCGGCGCGAAGGTCGGCGGGCTGAGGAAGACGGCGGGTGCCTCGAAGTGCCAGCGGACGTGGCCGCCGGCGATGTCGATGGCGAGGACCCGGGTGCCGGCGGACACGTACACGTATCCGTCGTCGGCATGGGTGATGCGCACGGGGACGCCGCCGCAGGACGCCGCGTCCCCGATGGGGTACGACCAGCGCTCCTCGCCGGTGCGGGCCTCCAGGGCACGCAGCCGGGCGTCCTTCCAGACGTAGACCGTGCCGTCGTGGACGGCGGGTCCTGCCTCGGGCGACTCGAAGTCGGTCTGGGCGCCGGTGACCTCCCAGAGCTTCTGCCCGTTGGCGGCCTCCCAGGCCTGTACGCCACCGCCGCGGGTGCCGGTGACGACCGTGCCGCGGTCGGCCTTGAGGGAGTACACCCAGGCGTCGGTCGGCAGCCGCCACAGGTCGGTGCCCTCGCGGGCGTCCAGGGCGAAGAGGGTGGGGCCGTCGGAGGCGTGGACGCGGCCGCCGGCGACCGCCATCGACCAGGCGACGTCCCGGGTCTTGAAGCGGCGCCGGCCGGTGGCCACGTCCAGGGCGTGCACCTCGAAGGACGTGACGTAGACGAGGTCGCCGGCGACGGCGGGGGTGCCCCACACGTCGTTCGACATGCGGAAGCGCCACGGCCGCCAGGAGGTGGCGGAGTCGGGGCCGGGGGCCGTCGCGGGCGCGGGTACCGGGACGGGTCCGGCGCCGGGTACGACGGGGTCGGCGCCGTTCACGCCGGGGCGCGGCCGGGACCAGGAGGCGGCGAGGCCGGCTTCGGGAGGAGGTGCCTTCACGGCGGCGGCGCGGGCGTCGGCGACACGCGGGCCGGGGCCGATGGGCACCTGGGCGCCCGCGAGGCGTACGGGCCCGGTGTCGGGCGCGCCGCCGTGCCGGCCCGTGCCGACGCCGACCGGGACGGGAGGCGGGTCGTGGGGCGGCGGGGGCGGCACCACGGGGGCGCCTCGTCCGCCGCTGCGGCCGGAGGACGGCTTGGCCGCCGGGCGGCCCCCGCGGCGCTGCTCGATGAGGCCCACGGCCCGCTCGGGCAGCCACGCGGACGCCGTACCGCTGTCGTCGGAGCCGGAGCCGAAGAGGTGGGGGGCGAGCTGGGCCTGGAGGTCGGCCGGGTTGGGGCGGCCCGTCGCCTCCATCTGCATGCAGGACTCGATGAGCGGGCGCAGCTCGTCGGGGAGTCCTTCGAGGTCCGGGCCCTCGCGCAGGAGCATGAAGACGGTCTCGACGGGGTTCGCGCCGTGGAAGGGCGCGTGGCCGGTGGCGGCGAAGACGAGCATCGAGCCGAGCGAGAAGACGTCGCTCGCGCCGGTCACGCTGCGGGAGTCCTTCGCCTGCTCGGGCGACATGTAGGCGGGGGTGCCGACGGCGACGTTGGTCATCGTCAGACGTGTGTTCGACACCCCGGAGGCGATACCGAAGTCGATGACGCGCGGCCCGTCCTCCACGACGAGGACGTTCGACGGCTTGAGGTCGCGGTGGACGAGACCGGCCCCGTGGATGGACTGCAGGGCCTCCGCGACACCCGCCGCGAGCCAGCGGACCGCCTGGGCCGGCAGCGGCCCGCACTCGGTCACTATCTCTTCGAGGGAGGGCGCGGGCACGTAGGCGGTGGCCAGCCAGGGCACGGCGGCGCGCGCGTCGGCGTCGACCACGGCGGCCGTGTAGAAGCCGGAGACGGCGCGGGCCGCCTCCACCTCGCGCGAGAAGCGGACCCGGAACAGCTGGTCCTCGGCGAGCTCCGTCCTGACCGTCTTGATCGCCACCCGCCGGCCCGAGGCCGAGCGCGCGAGATAGACCAGCCCCATGCCGCCGGCTCCCAGCCGTCCCAGCACCTCGAACGGCCCGATCCGCCGCGGATCGTGCTGTGTCAGCTGATCCACCACTTGCCTGCCACCTCCCCGTACGCGGCCGCGCTTCCAGCCACCGCTCCAGCCGCAGCATCAGCCACTGCGCAGCGTCTCACCACCGAACCGCTCCGGCGGCACGCACCCCGATTCTTCCTGGCCGCGGCTCCGGTTGCGAACCCGGGCCCGAATCGGGATGTCTCAGCGCGTCTCATGACAAAAGACCCGCGCTCGCCTTGCTTTTCAACGCCGCCCGGTGTTTTTCGACGCCTTTCGCAGCTTTGCGTACGCCGTTCGTACGCCCTTCAGTACTGAAGGGCCGCGAATTTCAAGTTTGCAGCAGGGCAAAGGACGCCCCCTGGTTGTCCGTGACGACCGCCACGCGCCCGTACGAGGCGTCGAAGGGCGGTGCCTGGACCCGTCCGCCGAGCCGTACCACCGTCCCGAGCAGGGCCTCGCAGTCGTCCACCCCGAAGTGGACGAGGAAGTGGGGCGGCATCTCGGCCGGGAAGGCCTCGGTGACGAGGACCCGGCCGAAGTCGCGGGTGGTGCCGGGGCCGAAGAGGGCGTCGTGGAAGAGACCGGTGTAGAAGGAGTCGGCGACGGCCGTGTCGCGCGCGTACAGCTCGACCCAGCTGAAGGAGCCCGGCCCGTGCCGTCTGCCGAAGCCGGGGTGCGTGCCGCCCTCCCAGAGCCCGAAGACCGCGCCCTCGGGGTCGGCGGCGAGCGCCATCGTGGCGTACGGGCCCACGGGCACCGGTGTCGTGATCACCTGGCCGCCCGCCTCCCGGATCCGGTCGGCCAGGTCATCGGCGTCCGGGGTGGCGAAGTACACCGTCCACACGGTGGGCATCCGGCCGTCCCGCTTCGGTACGAGGGCGGCCACGGGCTCGCCGTCGAGGTGCGCCCGTACGGAGCCCGCGTACGGGCCGGGGCCCGCGTAGGCCGCGGGGGCCGGGGACTCCAGGGAGCCCGGGGAGCCCGGGGCCGCCGAGGAGCGCGGGGCACCCGGGGAGGGCCCGGTCGTCTCCTCCGTCTTGTCGAAAGGCTCGAAGGTCCACCCGAACAGCTCGCCGTAGAAGCGCTTGCCCGCCTCGACGTCCGGGAGCTGGGCGTCGATCCAGCAGGGGACGCCCTCGGCGAAAGCGGCAGAGCCTTCAGATCCAGCCATGCGGCCAAGCTAACGGCCTTTCACGCATCCCGCAGAGCGAGCGGCAGCCCTTCTCCGGACCCTCTCCGAAGGTCCGCGCACCCCATTTGCAGTCGGCCGAATCGCGCTCCGATCACCCCTCGGTAAGCTGACGGCATGACAGGACAAGTGCGTACCGTCGACGGCCGTGTGGCCGGTCGGCGCGGGCAGGCGACGCGGCAGAAGCTGCTCGACTGCCTCAGCGAGATGCTCAGCTCCTCGCCCTACCGCGACGTCAAAGTCATCGACGTCGCGCGGAAGGCGGGCACTTCACCGGCGACCTTCTATCAGTACTTCCCGGACGTCGAGGGCGCCGTCCTGGAGATTGCAGAGCAAATGGCGGCGGAGGGCGCCGGGTTGACCGAACTCCTCGAAGGACGCTCCTGGGTCGGCAAGGCCGGCTGGCAGACCGCGCAGGAACTCGTGGACGGCTTCCTGGAGTTCTGGCGCAAAAACGATGCCATCCTCCGAGTCGTCGACCTGGGCGCCGCCGAGGGCGACAAACGCTTCTACAAGATCCGCATGAAGATCCTGAACTCCGTGAACAACTCCCTCACGGACACGGTCAAGGAGCTTCAGGCGAAGGGCAAGGTCGACAAGGACGTCAGCCCGGCCGCGATGGCGGGTTCCCTCGTCGCGATGCTCGCGGCGGTGGCCTCGCACCAGAAGGGCTTCCAGACCTGGGGCGTGAAGCAGGCCGAACTGAAGCCGAACCTCGCCCTGTTGGTCCATCTGGGTGTGACCGGCAAGAAGCCGACCAAGTAGTCCGCCGCACCCCGCGCCGGACGCCGGGTTTTTCCAGGCACAAGTCCTGTCACACAGGCGGCAGTTCACTCAGGTGGGCTGCCGCCTGTCGCGTTCCCCCAACTCCCGGCTCCGTCCCGCCGGACGATCCGGAACAGCCGGATCTCCCGCTCGACCCGCGCCTGGTACGTGGCATACGGCGGCCAGAACTCCAGCAGCGCCTTCCAGACCGTGTCCCGCTCCTCGCCCCGCAGCAGATGCGCGGTGACCGGGACGTCCCTGCCCTTCCAGCTGACCTCCGCGTCGGGATGGGCGAGGAGGTTGGCGGTCCAGGCGGGGTGATCCGTACGCCCGAAGTTGGACCCGATGAGGATCCAGCTCGCGCCCTCCCTCCCCTTTTCCCCCTCCGGCATGCAGGCCAGCGGCGTACGCCTGGGCAGTCCGCTCTTCGCGCCGCGCGCGGTGAGGATGACACCGGGCAGCATCTGGGCGCTGAGCAGGACCTTCCCGCGGGTGAGCCGGTGGACGGCGCGGTCCAGCGCGGGGATGAGATGGGGCGCGACCTTCGCGAAGGCGGGTGTCGAGGACACCCTCTGCACGATCCGAACTCCTACTCCGACGCCCATCAGACCGCCACCTCCCCGCCGCCGAACAGCCGTGCCGCGTCCGCCGCGTGCTCCCGCAGCCGGTGCACCGGCCCGAAGAGCAGCTCGTCGCCGGCCGCCCGCTTGAAGTACAGATGCGCCTCGTGCTCCCAGGTGAACCCGATACCGCCGTGCAGCTGCACGGCCTCGGAGGAGGTGATCCGCAGCGCCTCCAGCGCCTGGGCCAGCGCGAGCCCGCCCACCCGTTCCTCACCCACGGCGGCCGCCCAGGCCGCGTAGTAGGCCGCCGAGCGTGCCGCCTGCACCTGTACGTAGAGGTCGGCGAGCCGGTGCTTCACGGCCTGGAAGGACCCGATCGCTCGCCCGAACTGCTCACGCTGCTTGACGTATTCGACGGTCCGCTCCAGTACGCGGTCGGCGGCGCCGACGGCCTCCGCGGCGAGGACGGCGGCGGCCGAGTCACCGACCGCGACGAGCGCCCCGGTCACATCGGCGGACTCGTCGTCACCCAGCAACTCGGCTTCCACATCCCGGAGTTGGATCCGCGCCTGCGACCGCGTCCCGTCGAGGGAGGTGAGCCGTACGCGGGTCGCTCCCCCGCTCCCGGAACCGTCCTGTTCGGCGGGCAGAGAGTCCCGTACGAGAAAGAGGAGAGTCCGCGAGCGGGCGAAGCCTCCCGCGTGCGCGGCCACGACCAGCAGGCCCGCGCTGTGCCCGTCGAGCACCTGGTCGGCCTGCCCGTACAGCCGCCATCCGCCGTCGGTGCGCCGCGCCTGTACGCCTCCCGCGCGTCCGCCGCCCGCCCAGTCACCGCGGTTGTCGCCGGTCAGCCCGAGGGCGGTGGTCAGGCTCGCGCCGGACACCGCGAGGGCGGCGGTGAGTTCGCCGGAGGCGATCCGGGGCAGCAGTGCGGCCCGCTGAGCCTCGCTTCCCAGGGCCAGCAGCAGAGGTGCGCTGAGCACGGCCGTGGCGAGAAGCGGCGAGGGGGCGAGACTCCGCCCCAACTCCTCACTGGCGAGGGCGAGTTCGGTGACCGAACAGCCGACTCCTCCGTACGCCTCGGGAAACGCGAGCCCGGGCAGCCCGAGTTGCTGCGCCAGGGTTTCCCAGAGCGCGGAGTCGTACCCGCCCTCGGTCTGTACGGCGGTCCTGACCTCCTCCGGACCACAGCGTTTGAGGAGGAGCTCACGGAGGGTGCGGCGGATCTCGTCCTGCTCCGCGGTGAAGGTGGCGTCCATGGGCAGCACACTCCTTCGCATCTGACGGCGCGTCATGTTAGAGCGGCGGCGGCCAGATGCACAGAGGTGTGACGCCCCGCGCACCCTGCCGAGGCCCACCGAACCTGATGTACCGTCAGATTCATGACTGGGACCCGGACTCGAACCCGTCCACGGCCACGACCGCAGCCGCAGCCTCGGCCTCGGCGGAAGGTGGCGGTCGTCGGCGTGTCCCTCTCCGACTGCGGCCGGGTGGACGAGGCGACGCCGTACGCGCTCCATGCCCAGGCAGCCCGCCGGGCCCTGGCCGACTCGGGCCTGGACCGCTCGGTGATCGACGGCTTCGCCTCGGCAGGCCTCGGCACGCTGGCGCCGGTCGAGGTGGCCGAGTATCTGGGCCTGCGGCCCACCTGGGTCGACTCCACCTCCGTCGGCGGCTCCACCTGGGAGGTCATGGCGGCCCACGCGGCGGACGCGATCGCCGCCGGACACGCCAACGCTGTCCTGCTGGTGTACGGGTCCACGGCCCGCGCGGACATCAAGGCGGGCCGCCGCACGGGCAACCTCTCGTTCGGCGCGCGCGGTCCCCTGCAGTTCGAAGTCCCGTACGGCCACACGCTGATCGCCAAGTACGCGATGGCCGCGCGCCGCCACATGCACGAATACGGCACGACGCTGGAGCAGTTGGCGTCGGTGGCGGTGCAGGCGCGGGCCAACGCCACGCTGAATCCGGACGCGATGTTCCGGGACCCGATCACGGTCGACGACGTCCTGTCGGGCCCGATGATCGCGGACCCCTTCACCAAGCTGCACTGCTGCATACGGTCCGACGGCGGGGCGGCGGTCCTGCTGGCGGCCGAGGAGTACGTCCAGGACTGCCGTACGGCTCCCGTCTGGGTCCTCGGCACCGGGGAGCACGTCTCCCACACGACGATGTCGGAGTGGCCCGACTTCACGGTGTCACCGGCGGCGGTGAGCGGCCGAACCGCCTTCCGGCGGGCGGGAGTCGGTCCGCGGGACATCGACTTCGCCGAGATCTACGACGCCTTCACCTACATGACCCTGGTGACGCTGGAGGACCTCGGCTTCTGCGAGAAGGGCGAGGGGGGTGAGTTCGTGGCGAAGGGCCGCCTGGAGGTCGCCGGCGGCGAACTCCCCGTCAACACGGACGGGGGCGGCCTTTCGGCCCAGCATCCCGGCATGCGGGGCCTGTTCCTCCTCGTGGAGGCAGTCCGCCAACTCCGCGGCGAGGCGGGGACCCGCCAGGTCCACCGCCCCGACGGCCACCTACCGGAACTGGCCGTGGCGTCGGGGACGGGCGGCTGGTTCTGCTCTTCGGCGACGGTGGTGCTGGGGCGGTCACCGTCCTAGCCCCGCCTGCGGCCCGCGGTCGACGACCGGCCTACTCCCCCTGCGGGAGATGGCCCTTGGCCTCGTCATACGTGCCGCCACCCGCTGCCGCCGCGTCGTCCGGCCCGTAGACCAGGTTCACCACACCCGTCTCAAAGGTCTGCGAAGAGATCAGCTTCAGCGGAATCGAGGAGTCGCTCTCCTCGAACAACCGCATCCCCTTGCGCACGGCGATCGGATGCACCAGCAGATGCAGCTCGTCCAACAGCCCGGCGGCCAGCAGCTGCCGTACGACCGAGACGGAACCGCTGAGGGCGATGTCGCCACCCTCCTCGTTCTTCAGCGCGGTGACGGTCTCCACGAGGTCGCCCTCCAACTGCTCGGAGTTCCGCCAGGTGAACGCGAGCTCCTGCCGGGACGCGACGATCTTCCGCACATCACCGAGCTGCTTGGCGAACCCGGCGTCCTCACCGCCGGCGGCCTCCCGCTCGGGCCACGCCCCGGCGAAGCTGTCGTAGGTCGTGCGGCCGAACAGCATGGTGTCGGCCGTACCGAAGGTCGCACCGACGGCCGCGCCCATCTCGTCGTTGAAGTACGGGAAGTGCCACTGGTCGGGCGCCTCGACGACGCCGTCGAGCGAAATGAACAGCCCCGCGGTGATCTTCCTCATGAGGTTCCTCCAGGTTCCGGCAGAGCTGGTCGGTCAACTCTGTGTCGTCTCTGTGTCGTCGGGTAGACGGCGAGGACGGGAGAAACTAATCGGCGAAACCCCTGACTCGCGATCCGAGGCTCATGATCCGACCGCGAGCGCCGCGGGGGTGAGGACACGGTTCGGCAGGCGTGTCGGCACCGAGACCACCCGGCGCCGGGCGGCGGCGGCCTCGCGGACGAAGGCGCGGTCCCGGTCCTGGCCCTGCTTCCGGTCCTGGACCTGGCCCCCGTCCCTGCCACCCGCGAAGACGAACAGCCGCAGCACCAGGAAGCGGCCTGTGCCGGCGAGCCCGGAGGCGCTGAGGTAGACGACCTGCTCGGTGACCATGCCGGGCGACGACTGCACGAGGTGCAGGATCAGCATCGCGAGGGAGGTCACCGCGTACGCCGCCGTGGCCGACCCGGCGGACTGCCAGTGCTGACGCCAGCCGGCCCGCTTGCCGGTCCCGAAGGTGAAGAGCGCGTGCAGCTCCGTGCAGAGGACGGTCGAGGCGACCGTGATGACCGCGTTCGCCGCCACCCAGGGCATCGTCCCGGCCAGCAGGGCCACCGCACCACTGGAGAGGACCCCGATCCCGCCGCCGCACACCACGAACCGGACGAAGGAGGCGAACGGCCCCGGAGCAGCGTCGCCCACCGTCTTCGCCTGCTGCGCGAGCTGGGGCTTCATGGGGATTTCCTTCCGGGCGGCGGGGCCGTGAACCCCTGCGATCAACTGGGTTCAACCATGCCGTCGCCCGCCCGCGCCGACGAGACAGCCCACACCCGAACCCATGGTGGTGCTGGCTCCACCATGGAAGGGGGGTCCGCCCGCCGAGCGGCCCTGAACGCCTTCCGCGCGGCACCGCGCTTCCGGACCGCGGAACCGGAATACGGGACTGGAATACGGGACTGGACAGAACACGCTGAAACGACTGGAAGGAACGGACTCAACCGGCTGGAGGACCCGCATGGCCCTGACCCGTGAAGAGCGAGAGAAGTTCCTGAAAGAGCCGCACATCGCCGCGTTCGCGGTCGACGCCGGGGCGGGCCGCGCCCCGCTCACGGTGCCGGTCTGGTACCAGTACGAGCCCGACGGCACCGTATGGATCCTGATCCAGGCGGACTCCCGCAAGAACCAACTGATCGGCGCGGCGGGCCGGTTCTCCCTCATGGTCGACCGGCTCGAACCCACCATCCGGTACGTGTCCGTCGAGGGCCCGGTCCTCGACACGACCCCCGCAACCCACGAGCAGCTCCACGAGATCTCGGCCCGCTACCTCCCGGCCGACAAGGTCGACGGGTACGTCGACTTCTCCTGGAAGGAGCACGGCACCCAGGTGGTCGTCCGGATGCGGCCCGAACGCTGGCTCTCGTCGGACCTCGGGGCGGTCTGAGCCGGAGGCAGGCGCGACAATCGCCCCATGAGCACCGAGTCTTCCTCCTCCCCGCCTCCGTCCGAGTTCGTACGGCTGCTGAGGGAACAGCGGGTCTGGGACACCGAGCTGCCCCGATTCGCCCCGGACGCCGCCCCGGCGGAGCCGTTGCCGCTGTTCGAGCAGTGGTTCGCGGAGGCGGTGGCGGCCGGGCAGACCGAGCCGCACACGATGTCCCTGGCCACGGCGGACGAGGAGGGCAGGCCCGACGTACGGATCGTGATGCTGCACGGCGCCGACGAGGAGGGCTGGCACTTCGCGTCGCACGCGGGCAGCCGGAAGGGGCGGCAGCTGGCGGCCCGGCCGTACGCGGCGCTCGGCTTCTACTGGCCCGTGCAGGGCCGGCAGATCCGGGTGCGCGGCCGGGTGACCGTCGCTCCGCCCGAGGTCGCCCACGCCGACCTGCACGCCCGCTCGACCGGCGCCCTCGCCTCCGCGCTGGTGGGCCGCCAGAGCGAAGTCCTCGGCTCCTACGAGGAGTTGGAACGCGCCTCGGAGGCCGCCTGGCACCGGGCCCAGCAGGAACCGGACGCCGCCGCGCCCTCATGGACGGTGTACGTCCTCGCCCCCGACGAGGTGGAGTTCTTCCAGGGCGACCCCCACCGCCGCCACGTACGCCTCGCCTACCGCCGCACCGACTCCACTTGGCACAGGGAACTCCTGTGGCCGTAGGCCCGCCGACGGGTGTGCTTCGCCTGCGGCCCGGTGGGGGGTTGGGTGCGCAGCCGCCCGAACAACCGGAGCCCGCCCCACCCGGGCGTCAAAAAACACCAGCCTCCCCATCCGTGGCGAGCCGCGCATGCAGATGCACATCCCGAAACGCATCCTGCCGCCCCGCCTCGAACATCGCCCCCCGCAGCGTCCCCTCGTACGGAAACCCGCACCGCTCGGCAACCCGGCACGACACGTCGTGCCCCACCGCATGCCCCAACTCCAGCCGATGCAGCCCGAGCCCCTCGAACGCCCACCGCCCGGCCAGCGCCAGCGACCGCCTCGCGACCTGCCGCCCGCGCGCCTCCGGGAGCACCCAGTAGCCGACCCGCGCGACGCGTATGACGTGGTCGATGTCGTTGACCCCGATGTGCCCGAGCGTCACGCCGCTCTCCGCGTCGGTGACACGGAAGGAGGCCCCGACGCCTTCCACGGCCGCCTTGGCCCGGGCCCGCAGCGACTCCCGCGCACTGTCCAGGTCCTCGATCGCCCTGAGCGGGGTGTTCCACCGCCTGAACTCGGGGTCGGAACACCCCCGCAGCCATGCCTCGACATCCGAGTCGGCCTGAGCGTCCCACGGCCGCAGCCGCAGACCGTGACCGTGGAGTTCGGGAAAGGGACGGGCGGCGTGGGACTCGTACAAGTCGGTCATCGTTCCATTCAACAACGGGCGCCCGGGCTAGACGGAAGCGGGCCGGAACACCGGAACCGTGACCGCCCCCTCCCCTTCCCCCTCCCCTTCGTCCGCGCCGTCGGCGCTTCCGGTCCGGAAGGCCACCTCCAGCGCCATCCCCACCCGCAGCGACTCCTCCCCGCACCCCACCACCTCGGTCATCATCCGCGGCCCCTCCGCGAGATCGACGACGGCGGCTACGTACGGCGTGCGGGAGCCGAAGGGCGGCAGGTCGTTGCGGTGGACGACGGACCAGGTGTAGAGCGTGGCGCGGCCGCTGGCCCGTTCCCAGGTGACGTCCTCGCTCCAGCAGCGCGGGCAGAACTCGCGGGGGTAGTGGTGGGCGCGCCCGCACGCCCCGCATCGGCGTAGAAGCAGCAGCCCCTCGGCGGCCGCGTCCCAGTACGGCTGCGTAAAGGCGTCGACCTCCGGCAGATCGAACCGCGCCCCGCTCACGACAGCACCTCCACCAGAAGAACCCCGGCCATCAGAAGAAGCCCACCGCGCTGTCCAGCGACCACGTCTGCCACGACATCCCGAAGAGGGCCACCAGGGAGATCAGCGCCATCATCGCGTTCTGCCCCTGCTCGGCCCAGTCGTGGATCATCAGCACGAGGTAGAGGAGGTTGAGGAGCAGCCCGCCGACCAGGGCGATCGGGGTCAGGAAACCGACGACCAGACCGAGCCCGAGGGCGAGTTCCGCGTACACGACGACGTACGCCATCGTGCGCGGCCGTGGTGCGACCACCACCTCGAAGCCGCTGCGCACCGTGTTCCACCGGTGCTTGGCCGCGACGTCCGCCGCCCACGCGATCCCGGTCCCGCGCTCGAACCAGCCCTTCTTGTCCTTGTGCCGCCAGCTCTCCAGCCACCACAGCCCGAGACCGATACGAAGCACGGCGACCCATTCCGCCCCGGTGAGCCAGATCGTGTCCATGAACTCCCCTGCCGCCGAACGGGATCTGACGGTACGTCAGTTCAGCGTACGGACGGCGTACGCGCAAGAGCCGCGCCTCACCAAGCCCCCACAACCAGACGCCCTACGCCACGAGCCCCACGCACTCCTCCTACAGCCGTGATCAATCCGCAACCAATTCCGGGCTTGACCGAGACCCATCAAGTGACTACATGAATACGCTCTGGCACATGGCCGACTCCACAGCGCCCGCGGACCCCGCGGCACAGCCCCTCGCCGACCGCCCCGTGTACGTCATCGGCGGCGGCCCGGGCGGTCTCGCGGCGGCGCACGCGCTGCGCGCGCAGGGCGTGCGCGCCGTCGTGCTCGAAAAGTCCGAGCGCGTCGGGGCATCCTGGCGACGACACTACGACCGGCTCCATCTGCACACCACGCGGCGGCTGTCCGGGCTGCCCGGCCTGCCGATGCCGCGCTCGTTCGGGCGGTGGGTGTCGCGCGACAACGTGGTGCGGTACCTGGAGAAGTACGCCGAGTACCACGAGCTGGAGATCGTCACGGGTGTCGAGGTCTCCCGCGTGGAGCCCTCCGCCGACGGCAGCGGCTGGCTGCTGCACGCCACCGGTGGCCGGGAGCTGACCGGCAGCGCGGTCGTCGTCGCCACCGGCTACAACCACACTCCGCACGTGCCGGACTGGCCCGGCCGCGACGCGTTCAAGGGCGAACTCCTGCACGCGGGCGAGTACCGCAACCCCGCCCCCTACGCCGGACGTGACGTCCTCGTCGTCGGGGTCGGCAACACCGGTGCCGAGATCGCCGTCGACCTCGTCGAGGGCGGCGCCTCGCGCGTACGGCTCTCGGTGCGGACCGCGCCGCACATCGTGCGCCGGTCGACGGCCGGCTGGGCCGCCCAGTTCACCGGGATCCTCTGCCGGCGGCTGCCGGTCGGCCTGGTGGACCGGATGGCCGGGCCGCTGGCCAAGGTCAGCGTGCCCGACCTGTCGGCGCAGGGGCTGCCGCGTCCCGACACCGGGCTGTACTCCCGTGTGAACGAGGGGGCCATCCCCGTACAGGACGTCGGCCTGATCGACGCCGTCCGCAAGGGGCGCGTCGAGGTCGTGTCCGCGGTCGACGGCTTCGAGGACGGCAAGGTCGTCCTCGCGAACGGCGACCGCGTCGGCCCGGACGTCGTGATCGCCGCGACCGGTTACCGACGCTCCCTGGAGAACGTGGTCGGCCACCTCGACGTCCTGGACGGCCGGGGCCGCCCGGTGGTGCACGGCCCGCGCACCCCGAAGAACGCCCCCGGCCTCTACTTCACCGGCTTCACCAACCCCATCAGCGGCATGTTCCGCGAACTCTCCATGGACGCCGAAAAGATCGCAAAGGCAATCGCCCGAGACAGGGACCAAAGGCTCCCGTCCCGCATCACACGCTGACCCGCACGATCCCTCCGCTTTTCAGGGGCGCGGGGAACTGCGCAGTCTTTTGGCCTTTCCAGGGGCGCGGGGAACTGCGCGACCGGCCCCCACCGGCCCGCAGCCAAAAACCACCCCCACCCCCGCGGAGCGCCTAGTTCACGACCAGGGCCGCCGAGTTGTTCGAACTGTCCGGGTCGAACGGGAAAGTGTCACCCCACTCCGGGTGAACCGTGACCGCCCCACTCGCCCCGGGCACCACCGTGTCGACACGCAGCTTGAAGGCGTACGTACGCTTCGCGCTCTCCGACACCCAGTACGGCAGGTTGCACACATAGCGCGGGGCCCCCGTGGACCCCGGGTAGTGGCCGCCGTCCAGCGTGCGCGGGAAGCAGCCGGACGGGACTCCGGTGACCGTCGTGCCCTGCGGAACGCGCAGGTCGACGCTGGCCACCGGATCGCCGGAGCCGAGGTTGCCGACCCAGGCCGGGCCCTTGTTCCGGAAGGCGATCGAGGCCGTCACCGTGTCGCCGACGGCGCCCGAGACCTTGGCACCGCGCACCGCGAAGTCCGCCGTGTTGGCGGCGCCGATCTGCAGCGCCACGTAGTTGTCGTCGTTCCAGAGGTCGGTGGCACCGCCACCGGGCTCGACGCTCAGGTCCAGCCGCTCGTTGAACGCGTGCTCCGCGATCGCCACCTTCAGCGGCTCGGGCAGCTCGAACGACTCACCGGGCGGGAGGACTTCGTCGAACGTGCAGGTGGCGTGCGCGACCGGAACAGCGTCGGTGTACTCGCACTCGGGGTACGTCGACACGAATTCGAGCCCGTAGGACGCGTACATCGTCAGCGTGAAGCCGTTCGACGCCTCGTTGCCCTTGTTGGACAGCGCGAACGGGATCGTCTCCGTCGTCCCCGGCTCGGTCTCGCCGATCGGCGCCTCGTCACGGATCGAGAGGTCGGGGCCCGACGACGCCACCGTGAGCGTCGTGTCGAAGCTGTCCGCCACGAGAACGCCGTCGGGACCTCCGGTCGCGGTCGCCTCGTACGTGATCCGCCCCTGCGCACCGACCGCGGCGCCGTCTGCCGCCCGGACCTCCAGATGAATCTGCTCGTTGTCGCCCTCCCCGACGGGCACGTCCGGTACGACGCACACGGCGGTCGTGCCGCTCGGCGTGCAGTTGTCCGGCCAGGTCACCTCGGCGACCCCGGCGAGCCCCGAGACGTCCACGGTGAGCCTGCCGTCGGTCACGGTGAAGTTGCTGTTGTCGTGGAACATGCCCAGGTCGAGCGTCCGGGCCGGTGGCTCACCGCCGTCCGCGCCGAGCGGCAGGCTCTGCTCGTACGGGGCGTTGATCCACAGCTGGTCGGTCTCCGGTTCGTCGTCGGCCGCCGCCGGCAGGGCCAGGCCCACCGTCAGCAGGCCGGCCATCGCGCCGGTACAAGCTCCGAGGCGCAGGGCGCGCCGGACGGAGTCGGGTCTCATGTCTCCCCCAAGGGACTCGGTCGTGTCTCCTTCGACATGTGCAACATCTAGACCAGCGTGGGTGGTTGAAGGTTGCGCCCGGACTGTGCGGAACCTGTGTGCCCGGTCCCAGGACCGGATGCACCGGACGGGACACGCCGAGCCGGATACGCCGTTCCGAACAGCCGGACCGGACACGCCAAGCCGGACACGCCAAGCCGGACACGCCGGACCGGATACGCCGGACCGGGCGGGTTCCTTGGCAGA
The DNA here is from genome assembly GCF_055577685.1 of Streptomyces sp. NPDC033178. Classification (NCBI taxonomy): domain Bacteria; kingdom Bacillati; phylum Actinomycetota; class Actinomycetes; order Kitasatosporales; family Streptomycetaceae; genus Streptomyces; species Streptomyces sp. NPDC033178. The sequence continues at coordinate 316,734 of NZ_JBVIPT010000007.1, read as the reverse complement.
CCCTGCCGGGTACAAACCCTGTGCTCGCCACAAGTTCTTTGCGTGCAGACCCGTTCCTGACGCGCCGTCAGTTCAGTAATCTGACACTGCGTCAGTTATTGGCAGCCACACAGGAGCGGGCGGACCGATGCTTGGATCAACCCACGGCACCCTCACCACCGACTCCCGCCGGGCCCGCGTCATCGCCTGCGGCGAGCAACCGGCCCCTGCCGTGCACGGCAGGCCCGCCGCCACCGACGACCTCGACGTCAGCGGCCGACCGCTGTACGCCGGCGTACCCGATCTGGACCGCTTCTTCCGCCCCGAACGCGTGGCCGTCGTCGGCGCCTCGGACGCCGAGGGGCGCCCGAACACCGGCATCACCCGGCAACTGCTCGCCTGGTCCGAGCGGGTGGGCGCGCAGCTGTATCCGGTGCATCCGACGCGTGAGTCGGTCTTCGGCATTCCGTGCGTCGCCGCTGTCGGGGAGCTGCCCGAAGAGGTCGACCTGGCCGTGCTGCTGGTCTCCGATCCACTGCCCGTGATCGAGGAACTCGCCGAGACCAAGGTGAAGTTCGCGGTCGCCTTCGCCTCCGGGTTCGCCGAGACCGGCGCGGAGGGAGCCGCCGCACAGGCCAGGCTGGCCGCCGCCGTGGAGCGCTCCGGGCTGCGTCTGCTCGGCCCGAACACGAACCTGAACGCCTTCGAGAAGTTCCGCGACGACCTGGACGGACCGGCGATCGCCCTGATCACCCAGTCCGGACACCAGGGGCGCCCGGTCTTCACCCTGCAGGAGCTGGGCATCCGCCTCTCCCACTGGGCGCCCACCGGCAACGAGGCCGACCTGGAAAGCGCCGACTTCATCTCCTACTTCGCCGAGCAGCCGGAGGTCGGGGCCATCGCCTGCTACGTCGAAGGGCTGAAGGACGGGCGCTCCTTCCTGCTCGCCGCGGACCGGGCGGCGCGGCGTGGGGTGCCGGTGGTGGCGGTGAAGGTCGGCCGCACGGAGACCGGTGCCCGCACGGCCGCCTCGCACACCGGCAAACTGACCGGCGCCGACGCGGTGGTGGACGCGGCGATGCGACAGTACGGCGTGATCCGCGTCGACGGCCTCGACGAACTCCAGGACACCGCGGCCCTGTTGGCGCGGGCCCGCCCCCCGTCCGCCGACGGTGTGGTCGTCTACTCCATCTCGGGCGGCACGGGCGCGCACTTCTCGGACCTGGCGTCGGAGGCGGGGCTCTGTCTGCCCACGCTCTCGGCCGGCAAGCAGGCCGAGCTGCACGAGTGGATACCCGAGTACCTGGACGTCTCCAACCCCGTCGACAACGGCGGGCATCCGGTGGGCGACTGGCGTGGCCGGAAGATCATCGACGCGATCCTCGCGGACCCGTCGGTGGGGGTGCTGATCTGTCCCATCACGGGCCCCTTCCCTCCGATGAGCGACAAGCTGGCGCAGGACCTGGTGGACGCGGCGGAACAGACGGACAAGCTGGTGTGCGTGGTGTGGGGTTCGCCGGTCGGCACGGAGGCCGCGTACCGGGAGACGCTGCTCGGTTCGTCCCGCGTGGCCACCTTCCGTACGTTCGCGAACTGCATCACGGCGGTGCGGGCCCATCTGGAGCATGCGCGGTTCTCCTCGTTCTACCGCTCGCCCTTCGACGAGGCGCCGCGTACGTCGTCCCCCTCGTTCCGCAAGGCGCAGGCGCTGATGCGGCCGGGGCAGCAGCTGAGCGAGCACGCGGCGAAGCAGTTGCTGCGCGCGTACGGGATACGCGTGCCGCGTGAGCAGTTGGTGACCAGTGCCGCGGCGTCCGTCCGGGCGGCGGGGCTCGTCGGCTACCCCGTCGTGATGAAGGCCTCCGGCGCGCAGCTCGCCCACAAGACGGAACTCGGCCTGGTGAAGATCGGGTTGACCTCCGCGAGTCAGGTCCGCGACGCGTATCGCGACCTCACCGACATCGCGCGGTACGAGGACGTGCCGCTCGACGGGGTGCTGGTGTGCCAGATGGTCGAGCCCGGTGTCGAGATGGTCGTGGGTGTCACCCAGGACGCGCTGTTCGGGCCGACCGTGACGGTCGGGCTGGGCGGGGTGCTCGTCGAGGTCCTGCGGGACACGGCGGTGGGGGTGCCGCCCTTCGGTGAGGACCAGGCGCGGTCGATGCTTTCTGAGCTCCGCGGGCGGGCGCTTCTGGACGGCGTGCGGGGGCGTCCTCCGGCGGACCTCGACGCGCTCGTCGAGGTCGTCCTCCGTGTCCAGCGCATGGCCCTCGAACTGGACGGCGAACTCTCCGAGCTGGACATCAATCCGTTGATGGTGCTGCCTCGGGGGCAGGGGGCGGTAGCCCTGGACGCGTTGGCTGTGTGCCGCTGAGGGGGACTTGCGGTGGGGTGTCGGGGGCGGTGATGTGTCGGGTGCGGGTTGGGTGGGTGCTGGTTGCGCAGTTCCCCGCGCCCCTAAAGGATGCGCCTGCCGTTCGTCGTTGGGTCGGGGCCGCGACGGGGCATCCGATCGCAGCTGTGTCATCCCGGGCCTATTGGGTGCCCTCGGGAGGTCGTGCTGCGATCGGAAACCCCGACACGACCCCTTGCTCCGGAGGGCGACTGCCGGAGGGTGGGGGGCGGGCCCCGTCAGGGGCGCGGGGAACTGCGCGATCAGCCCCCACCGGCCCGGGAGGTACGCACCGTCCTCAGCCACGCTCTTTGGGGGCGCGGGGAACTGCGCGACCAGCCACACACAACCCGCACCCACCCACAACCGGATCGGACCACCCCCTTGATACTCCACACCACCACCGACCACGTCTCATGGATCACCCTCAACCGCCCCGAAGCGATGAACGCCCTCACCCCGGACCAGCGCGACCACCTGATCCGGCTGTTCGAGGAAGCCTCCGCGGACCCGGACGTACGGGCGGTCGTCATCACGGCAACCGGCCGTGGATTCTGCGCGGGCGCAGATCTCCGCGGCGGCGGCCCACGAACGGACCGAGTCGCCGGAGACGTCGCCCGAGTCATCCGCCAGGGCGCCCAACGCCTGATCACCGCGATCCTGGACTGCGAGAAACCGGTGATCGCCGCGGTGAACGGCACCGCGGCAGGCATAGGCGCCCACCTCGCCTACGCCTGCGACCTGGTCATAGCCGCCGAATCGGCAAGGTTCATCGAGGTGTTCGTACGCCGCGGCCTCGTCCCGGACGGCGCCGGCGCCTACCTTCTCCCCCGCCTGATAGGCCCCCAGCGGGCGAAGGAGCTGATGTTCTTCGGCGACGCCCTGACCGCCGCGGACGCGGAACGCCTCGGCCTCGTCAACCGGGTCGTACCGGACGAGGAGTTGGAGAAGACGGCCCGCACCTGGGCCGAACGCCTCGCCACGGGCCCCACCCGCTCGATCGCCCTCACCAAGCAACTGGTGAACGCGTCCCTGGACACCGACCGCTCGACCGCCCTCACCGCCGAGGCCACCGCACAGGAGATCAACATGACGACGGCGGACGCACAGGAGGGAGTGACGTCGTTCGTGGAGCGCAGGGGACCGGAGTTCCACGGCCGCTGACCCCGCAGCGGCCGGGCCCGCTCGTGAGCACCCCTTCCAATCTGACACCCCGTCAGCTTCAATGGACAATGTGATGGGACACGCAGGAATGGCCGCCGCGGCGGTCCGCTACCTCAGGTCGGCCGGAGCCCCGGGCACCACGGGCCGGGTCGAACCCCTCCCGCGCCCGGACCTGCGAGCGGTCGGCGACGACGAACGCGCACCGATCGACCCGGCCGAATTCCGTCGCGTACTGGGCAACTTCGCCACGGGCGTGACCGTCGTGACCGCACCGGCGAGCGGCGGCGAGGACGAGCCCGCGGGCCCGGCCGGCTTCGCCTGCCAGTCCTTCTCCGCCCTGTCCCTCGACCCGCCGCTGATCGCGTTCATGGTCGCGCGTACGTCGACGACCTGGCCCCGCATCGCCCGCGCGGGCGTCTTCTGCGTGAACGTCCTGGGCGCCCACCAGGGCGACCTGTGCCGCGGCTTCGCGGTGAGCGGCGCCGACAAGTTCGCCGGGGTCGCCCACGACCCGGCCCCGGTCTCCGGCTCGCCGCGCCTCGCCGGCGCCCCCGCCTGGATCGACTGCACGATCCACGCCGTCCACACGGGCGGCGACCACCTGATCGTGGTCGGCAGGGTGGACGCCCTGGGCACGGCGGACGGCGACGGCGCGCCCCTGCTGTTCCACCGCGGCCGGTTCGGCCGGCTCACCGACTGAGGCCGCGCACCGGCCTCGTACGCGATCAGGCGAGAGCCGTCCGCGCCGCCACCGGCCGCCTCCGGATCACCAACGCCATCAGTGCCGCCGCCGCGCACAGCGCGCCCGAGGCGTACCACATGACGTCGTACGAGCCGAAGGTGTCGCGGGCGACGCCGCCGAGGAAGGCGACGAGGGCGGCGCCGACCTGGTGGGAGGCGAGGACCCAGCCGAAGACGATGGCGCTGTCGTCGCCGTAGTGCTCGCGGCACAGGGCGATGGTGGGCGGGACCGTGGCGACCCAGTCGAGGCCGTAGAAGACGATGAAGAAGATCATCGACGGGTGGACGGACGGGGCCAGCAGCATCGGGAGGAAGAGGAGGGAGATGCCGCGCAGGGCGTAGTAGACCGCCAGCAGGCGGCGCGGTTCGAAGCGGTCCGTGAACCAGCCGGAGGCGATCGTGCCGATGACGTCGAAGACGCCGATGACCGCGAGGAGCGACGCGGCCGCCGTGATCGGCATGCCGTGGTCGTGGGAGGCGGGCACGAAGTGCGTCTGGATCAGGCCGTTGGTCGAGGCCCCGCAGATCGCGAACGTGCCGGCGAGCAGCCAGAACGGGCCGGTGCGCGCGGCCGAGAAGAGGACCTTCACCGTACGCCGTGCCGCGCCGGGCACGGGTGGCGGCTTCTCCACGAACTCCGTTGCCCCGTACGGCTTCAGCCCCACGTCCGCAGGATGGTCGCGCAGCAGCAGCCAGACGAAGGGCACGACCGCGAGGGCCGCCAGGGCGACGGTGACGGCGGCCGGACGCCAGTCGTGCTTCTCCACGATCCAGGAGAGGACGGGCAGGAAGATCAGCTGACCGGAGGCGGAGGCTGCCGTGAGGATGCCCGTGACCAGGCCGCGCCGCTCGGTGAACCAGCGGTTGGTGACGGTCGCGGCGAAGGCAAGGGCCATGGAGCCGGAGCCCAGCCCGACCAGCAGTCCCCAGCACAGCAGCAGCTGCCACGCGGTCGTCATCCACACCGTCGCGCCGGAACCGACCGCGATCACCATCAGGGCCACCGCGACGACCCGGCGGATGCCGAACCGGTCCATCAGCGCGGCGGCGAACGGCGCCGTGAGCCCGTACAGCGCGAGGTTGACGGAGACCGCGAGCCCGATCGTGCCGCGCGACCAGTGGAACTCCTCGTGCAACGGGTCGATCAGCAGCCCCGGCAGCGAACGGAAGGCCGCGGCCCCGATGATCGTCACGAACGTCACGGCGGCGACGAACCAGGCCCGGTGTATCCGCCGCCGGCGCTTGCGGCCGCTGGGCTCCTCGCCGCCTGCGGATGCGTCCGTGGCGGCGGCTGCGGATCCATCCGCGACTGCGTCTGCACCTGCGGCATCGGTTGTCTGTGTCACGTCATAGAGCTTCCGGCCTGCGGACTCTCCGAACGAGTGGCCAGAAGGACAGCATTCGCTAGAATCGGGCCATGGGTCCGCACGCTCCCGTCCACCCCCACCGCGTGGTCGTCCTCGCCCTGGACGGCCTCCTCCCCTTCGAGCTGGGCATCCCGCAGCGGATCTTCGGCCGCGCCAAGGACGCCGAGGGCCGCCATCTGTACGAGGTGGTGACCTGCTCGATCCGGCCGCCGGGCCGGGTCGAGGCGGAGGCGGACTTCTCCATCCTGGTGGAGAACGGCCCGGAGGCCCTCGCCACCGCCGACACCGTCGTCGTTCCGGCCTCGTACGAGCTCGGCCCGGTGCACGACGAGGGCGTGCTCACGGACGAGCTGGCCGCGGCCCTCGCTCTGATCCGGCCCGGCACGCGGCTCGTCTCCATCTGCACGGGCGGGTACGTGCTCGCCGCCGCCGGATACCTCGACGGCCGCCCGGCGACCACGCACTGGGCGTCCGCCGAGCACTTCCAGCGGATCTTCCCTAAGGTGCGGGTGGACGCGGACGTGCTGTTCATCGACGACGGTGACGTGCTGACGTCCGCCGGGGTCGCGGCCGGGATCGACCTGTGCATCCACATCGTGCGCCGGGATCACGGCACGGCGGTCGCCAACGAGGTGGCCCGCCGTACGGTCGTGCCGCCGCACCGGGACGGCGGGCAGGCCCAGTACATCCAACGCCCTGTTCCTGAGCCAGAGTTGGCGTCCACGACCGCTGCCCGTGCCTGGGCGCTGGCGCGTCTGCACGAGCCGATCCAGTTGCGTGACATGGCCGAGCAGGAGTCCATGTCGGTGCGCACCTTCACCCGCCGCTTCCGCGAGGAGGCCGGCATCAGCGCCGGCCAGTGGCTCACCCAGCAACGCGTCGAACGCGCCCGCCACCTCCTGGAATCCACCGACCTCTCGATCGACCAGATCGCCCACGCCTCAGGCTTCGGCACCCCCCAGTCAATGCGCCAACACCTCCAATCCACCCTCGGCGTAACCCCCACGACCTACCGCCGAACCTTCCGCTGACCAACAGACTCCCTTCGCCCCCGCCGCCCCTACCCATTCCCGTCCCTTTTCGGGGGCCAGCCCCCGAACCCCCGCTCCTCAAACGCCGGAGGGGCTGACTACTAGCCCGTCCGGCGTTTGAGGACGAGCGCGTTCAGCGCGATACGGGGGTTCGGGGGCGGAGCCCCTGAGTAAGGGACGGGAATGGGTAGGGGCGGCGGGGGCGAAAACCCTCCGGTGCCCCGGCAACACCGCTCAGAACGTAAGAACAGCCCGGGCAACCCGCCCGGCCCCCGCATCGGCCGCAGCCTTCTCGAAGTCCTCCACCGGATACGTCTCCGTCACCAACTCGTCCAGCAACAACCGCCCCTCGCGATAAAGCTCCGCGTACAACGCGATATCCCGCTGAGGCCGAGAAGACCCATACCGACACCCAAGAATCGACTTGTCCAAGTACATCGACGAGACAAGGAAGGACGCCTCGGCCGTAGCCGCCGGAACCCCGAGCAGAACCGCCTGCCCATGCCGGTCGAGCAGATCGACGGCCTGCCGAACCAGCTCCACCCTCCCCACACACTCGAAGGCATGATCGGCCCCCGTGGGAAGAACCTCCCGCACCCCCTCCGTCGAAGACAGAAAGTGCGTAGCCCCGAACCGCCGGGCCACCCCCTCCTTCGCCGGATTCGAATCCACGGCCACCACGGTCAGCGCCCCGGCGATCCGAGCCCCCTGAATCACATTGAGCCCGATCCCCCCGGTACCGATGACGACCACGCTGTCCCCGCGATCCACCCGCGCCCGGTTCAGCACGGCCCCGACCCCGGTCAGCACCCCGCACCCGATGAGCGCGGCGGAGGTCAGCGGAATGTCGTCGGGAATCCGCACGGCCTGCACGGCCTTCACCAACGTCCGTTCCGCGAAGGCGGAGTTGGACGCGAACTGGTACAACGACTGCCCCGCCCGCGTGAACGGCCGCTGAGGCATCCCGATGGCCTTGCGGCACATGGTGGGCCGCCCCCGGTCGCACTCGGCGCAGGTCCCACAGTTCGCGAGTGTGGACAGGGAAACATGGTCCCCGGGCCGGACATGGGTGACGCCCGCACCGACCGCCTCCACGACCCCCGCACCCTCATGGCCGAGGACCACAGGTACGGGGAAGGGAATGGTCCCGTCCACCACGGAGAGATCGCTGTGGCACAGCCCCGCCGCGGAGATCGCCACCAGCACCTCCCCCGGCCCCGGCTCCCGTATCTCCAGGTCGTCGACCACCTGGGTCTGCCTGCCGTCGAAGATCACACCTCGCATGCCACACCCCTCGGACCCCGCATCGCGCCCACCTCATCCCTTCGGTTCCCTGGGAAGGCCGAGCACACGCTCGGCGATGATCGTGCGCTGAACCTCGTCCGAACCGCCGTAGATGGTGTCGGCCCGGCTGAACAGGAACAGGTGCTGCAGCTCGTCCAGTTCGTAGGGCGCCGAGGCGGACCAGTCCGCAGGCCCCACCGCCGCCCCCGCGCCCCGCACCCGCATCGCCAGCTCCCCGAGCCGCTGATGCCAACGCCCCCACAGCAGCTTGGCCACACTGGGAGCACCCTGGACCTGGAGCTGGTCCGCCGAACTCCCCAGCGTGCGCAGCGCGTTCCACCGCATGACGCGCAACTCGGCCCACTGGCGCACGAGACGGGCCCGTACGACGGGATCGTCCGCCGCACCTGTCGAGACGGCCGCCTCCACGACCCGCCCCAACTCCTGGGCGAAGCCGATCTGCTGGGCGAGTGTGGAGACACCCCGCTCGAAGCCGAGCAGGCTCATCGCGACCTGCCACCCGTTGCCCTCGCCCCCGACGACGTGCTCCACGCGCGCGTGCGCCCCGTCGAAGAAGACCTCGTTGAACTCGCTCGTACCCGTCATCTGGCGAATCGGCCGCACCTCGATCCGCCCCGGCTGATCCATCGGTACGAGCAGAAAACTCAGCCCGCGATGCCGCCGCGACCCCGCCTCCGTACGTGCCAGCACAAAACACCAGTCCGCCTCATGGGCGAGCGAGGTCCAGATCTTCTGCCCAGTGACCCGATACACGCCCGCGTCGCCGTCCCGTACGGCCTCCGTACGAATCCCCGCGAGGTCCGACCCGGCGCCCGGCTCGCTGTACCCCTGACACCAGAGCTCGTCACCGGACGCGATCGCGGGCAGAAACCGGGACTTCTGCTCCTCACTTCCATGAGCGATGAGAGTGGGCGCAAGAAGGTTCTCCCCGATGTGCCCGGTCCGAGCAGGCGCCCGGGACCGCGCATACTCCTCGGCCCAGACAACCTGCCGACTCAGCCCACCCAGCCGATTCCCGTACCCGTCCTCACCCCACCCGAGCCCAATCCACCCGGCCGCACCGAGCGTCCGCTCCCAGTCCCTCCGGTCCAGGCCACCCGAAACGCGCTCCCCCAGCCACCCCCGCACCTCAACCCGAAACGCCTCATCCTCCGCGGTGACCCCGAACTCCACGTCTCCTCCGCCCACCACAGCGCCCCATTAAGGGGCGCGGGGAACTGCGCAATCTTTTAGGCTTTTAGGGGCGCGGGGAACTGCGCGCTCAGCCACAGCCAACCCGCACCCACCGGCCAGCCCGCCCCTACGGCGCGCTCATTCCTCCCCAGCCGCGCGCCGCGCAGCCCGCGCCATCTCCTCCACCTGCTCAAGCAACGGCATCGGATCCGCCCCCACGGTCCCCGGCAGAAAGTCCGCGATCCGCTCAGGCGTCCAGGGCCCCTCCGCATACGCGGAACGGAGTTCCCTCGGCTGCGCCCACACCGCGATCTTCGGCCCGGCGATCGTGTAGACCTGCCCGGTGATCCGCTCCTCCCGCGCCCGCTCGGACAGCAGGTACACCACGAGCGCGGCAACGTCCTCGGGTTCGCCGATCTCCTTCAACTCCATCGGCACGTTCGCGGACATACGCGTACGTGCGACGGGCGCGACCGCGTTCGCGGTGACCCCGTACTTGTGGAGCCCCAGCGCGGCGCTCCGCACGAGCGAGATGATCCCGCCCTTGGCGGCGCTGTAGTTGGCCTGGGAGACGGACCCCTGGTGGTTGCCGCTGGTGAACCCGATGAGCGTCCCGGAGCCCTGCCGCCGCATCACGGCGGACGCGGCCCGGAAGACGGTGAACGTGCCTTTCAGGTGCGTGGCGAGGACCGGATCCCACTCCTCCTCGGACATGTTGAAGAGCATCCGCTCGCGGAGGATCCCGGCCACGCACACGACTCCGTCGAGCCGTCCGTACGTCTCCAGTGCCGTGTCGACGACGCGCTGTCCGCCCGCCATCGTCGAGATGTCGTCGGCGACGGCGATCGCGTCCCCGCCGGCCGCCTCGATCTCCTTGACGACGGCCTCGGCTATCTCGCTGGTCGGCTCGGCGCCCTCGATGGACACCCCGTAGTCGTTGACGACGACCCGTGCGCCCTCGGCCGCGGCGGCCAGCGCCACCGCGCGCCCGATGCCCCGGCCCGCCCCGGTCACGGCGACGACCTTGCCTGCCAAGAAGTTCCCCACGCCCCGGCCCCTTCCCGCAGTTTCTGACGGTCCGTTAGATTCGACTCAGATTCTACGACCCGTCAGATACCTGGAGACAAGCCCCGGGGAGCACTCATGTCGATGCCGGCCGAGTTCCACGAGATCGCCAAGCGCGTGAACAACTGGGGGCGTTGGGGCGCCGACGACGAGATCGGCACGCTGAACCTGATCACCGACGAGGTGGTGCGGGAGGCCGCCGCGACAGTCCGTACCGGCCGCCGCGTGCCACTGGCCCTCCCCCTGAAGCAGGACGGCGTACAGACCGGCATGATCCCGGGCCGGGTCAACCCGCTGCACGCGATGGTGCAGATCAACCAGGAGCTGTTCGGGCCCGGCACGGTCGCGTGCAGCGACGACGTCGTGACCATGGGCCTCCAGGCGGCCACCCACTGGGACGCACTCACCCACGTCTCACACTCGGGGAAGATCTACAACGGCCGTCCCGCGACCACCGTCACGGCCCACGGCGGCGCCGAGTTCAGCGGCATCGACAAGCCCCGCCACATCGTCTCGCGCGGCATCCTCCTGGACGTGGCCCGCGCGCTCGGCAAGGACCGCCTCGACGGCGGCCACGCGGTGACCCCGGAAGACCTCGAAGCGGCCGAGGAACTGGCCGGGACGAAAGTCCGCGCGGGCGACATCGTCCTCGTACGCACCGGTCAGATCCAGCTCTGCCTGGCGGGCGACAAGCACGCGTACGCGTTCCCGTCGCCCGGCCTGTCCGTCCGCACCCCGGAGTGGTTCCACGCACGCGATGTGGCCGCCGTCGCGAACGACACCCTCACCTTTGAGATATTTCCGCCCGAAACAGAGGACTTGTGGCTTCCCGTACACGCCCTCGATCTGGTCGAAATGGGCATGCTTCAGGGCCAGAACTGGAATCTCGAAGAGTTGTCCACAGCCTGTGGAGAACTTGGCCGCCATACGTTCCTGCTGTCGGCGATGCCCGAACCGTTCGTCGGCGCCACCGGAACCCCCGTGGCACCTGTCGCGATCCTCTGAGACACCCTGCCCACCGACCCGACCCCACCGACTCCGCCGGTTCCGTCGGTGGAGGGTCGGCTGGCGGCGCGCCTCCCCCACACTCGGCCGCACCCGGGCGGGAGGGACCCCACCTCACCCCGAGCACGACACCGCGCGCCGCCATCCGGCTCCGGCGTACCCGCCCTGCTCCCGACCCTGGAGGAGCCGACGCCGATCGCGACCCACGCTCGCCAAGGGCTCCCGTCACCGGAACCCTCGCCGTCCCCTCACGGCGAATCGCTGACCACAAGCGTGATCAAACGGACACGAATCGTCAACACCTGTTCGGGGATTCACGGCTTACGCCCCTCTTTGTGCCGCCACGGGCGGAAGCACGGCACGGCGCATCGGGCAGCACGGGACGAGTGGGGCGCGGCCCCTGTGCTTCCGTGCTCCGCCCGGAGGTCCGGATGCCATGGGCAGGTCGCAAGGCGCTGGTCGCGCCCCGCGGCGGAGCCGCACATGACACAGCCCCGCGCCCCTGAAGGGGCACGGTCGTTCGGCCGCGTAGGGACATGACGGCCCACTCGCCCCCGAAGGGACAACGCCCCGCTCAGACGACCTCGAACGCCAGATCCCCGTAAGCGGCCGGAGCCGCGTCGCACGTCACCGCGGTCGCCGCCGTCGCCGAACAGCGGTCCACCTCGCACCAGATGCGCTTGCCTGCGCCCTCGCTGCTCCAGCCCCAGCGGTCGGCGAGGCCGTCGACGAGGGCCAGGCCGCGGCCGTTGGTCTCGTCACCGTCCGCACACCGGGGGCGGGGTGGCCGGGCGCTGGCGTCGAGCACCTCAAGACGGACGGTGGCCACGGCCTCCGCAACGGCACGCTCTCCGGCGGTCGGACCCGTCGCGAAACTCGGCAGCAACAGGCGCAGCACGGCCGGACGGCCGGTGTGCACCACCGCGTTGGTGACCAGCTCGGAGACGAGCAGGATCAGCGTCTCGGCAAGCGGCTCATCGGCCTCTATCCCGGACCCCGCGAGCCGCGAACGGGCCCACCTCCGGGCCCGCCCCACCTCTGCGGGGTCGGGCCGGATCTCCAGCTGCACTTGAAGCACCTGCACCGCTCACACCATCCGAACCGGCGGACACATCGCCTCGCGCCTCGCAAGGGCCACGATCGTGGTCAGAAAAGGGTTCACGGAACGTGATCCCCTTAGGAGACAGCATGGTTGACGTACAGTCACCCCAACAAGCGCTTCGGGCATATTCCAGCGCGAAGGAGTACGCGTGCGGCATACTGTGCGACGCTCGTCACGGGGAGTCGAACAGGCAGGAACGGTCCTGCTTCCTGCCTCACGAGCGGTACGCATCGCCGGATCCGGAGCTGCCTCAGGGGCAACACCGTGATGGCCCGGCCTCAGAACCACTCGCATCCCACACAAGGTACCGGAGCACAGCTCCGACTCCAGGCCGTGACGAGTCACGCATAGGACACAACCCGATATCAACGCTCGGTAATTCCGGTATGCCACGTTCAGTGACATCCGTCCGTTCGAGCCCGTTCCGTCATGCCACGATCGACGGCAATGGACGTGCACAGTTCATGTCCGGGGCCCTGGTGCGACGGCCATCAGATCCTCCGCGAGCGCCTCCTCGGCCTCGGCCGCGCTCTGCCCGCGACGGGCCCGCAGCCAGGCACGTTTGAGGTGAAGGTGCACGTCGGACTCCCATGTGAAGCCCATGCCGCCGTGCACCTGGAGGCAGTCCCGGGCGCCGAGCCCGGCGGCCTCGTCGGCCAGCAGTCCGGCCGCCGCGATGTCGAGCGGATCGGCCGTGACGGCGGCCGCGTACACCGCACCGCGCGCCACCTCCACCCGCACCAGCATCTCCGAACACAGGTGTTTCACCGCCTGGAAGGCCCCGATCGGCTGCCCGAACTGCTCACGGGTCCGGGCGTGTTGCACGGCCAGTTCGCAGGTACGGGAGGCGGAGCCCAACTGCTCGGCGGCGGTCAGCAGCGCGGCCACCGGGTCGGGCGGCGCGGGGCGGGGCACCCGGTGCAGCGGAGTGAGCGGGTCCGCCGAGCGCATCGCGACGGCTCCCGTCACGTCTCCGCGTACGACGTCGGCCTCGTCCAGCCATTCGACGAGGGTGCCGTCGACGGCCGCGACGACGCTCTCGCCGGTGGCCGCTCCGGGCACCTCGCCGGCCGCGAGGTGCGTGGCCACGAGCGGTCCGGTGAGCAGGGCCCGGCCGGCCTCCTCGAAGGCCAGGACCGCCTCCGGGAGTCCCAGTCCGACTCCGCCCTCCGACTCGGGGAGCCGCAGTGCGAAGAAGCCCGCCTCACCCAACTCCCGCCAGAGCGCACGGTCGAGCCCCGGGGCGTCCACGGTGGCCCGCAACCGCTCCCGTCCGAAGCGCCGGTCCAGCAGTTCGCGCACCCCCGCCCGCAACGCCCGTTGATCATCAGTGAGTTGGAAATCCATACGGTCATCGCCCCTTCGGGAGGCCCAGGATCCGTTCGGCCACGATGTTCCGCTGGATCTGCGAGGTGCCGGCCGCGATGGTGTACGAGAGGGACGACAGCCGGTCCAGCGTCCACCGGCTGTCGAGGTCGAGCGCCTCGGGACCGAGGACATCGGCAGCAGCGTCGTACAGGTCCTGCCGCGCGCGCGAGTACCTCAGTTTGAAAACCGAACCCCCGACGCCCGGCACTCCGCCCGACCGCTCCGACTCGCTGACGTTCCACTGCGTGAGCCGCCAGAGCGCACGGAACTCGGCATTGAGACGACCGAGCCGGCGACGCAGCACCGCGTCGTCCCAGCGGCCGTTCTTCCGCGCCTCTCGCGCGAGTTCGCCGAGGACTCGCCGACAGGCCACCACCTCGCCCACGAAGGCCGTCCCGCGCTCGAACGACAACGTCACCATGGTCACGCGCCAGCCGTCGTTCTCCTCACCGACCCGGTTCGCGACGGGCACCCGCACGTCGTCGAGGAACACCTCGGCGAACTCGGTCGAACCCGCGAGCGTACGCAGTGGACGTACCGTGATCCCCGGCGCGTCCATCGGCATCGCGAGCCACGAAATCCCCCGGTGCTTGGGCGCCTTGGCGTCCGTCCGCACCAACAGCTCGCACCAGTCGGCGACTTCCGCGTGGGAGGTCCAGATCTTCGATCCGTTCACCACGTAGTCGTCGCCGTCCCGCCGCGCGCGTGTGCGCAGTGCCGCGAGGTCCGAGCCGGCGTCCGGCTCGCTGAACCCCTGGCACCACACCTCCTCGCCGCGCAGCACAGGCGGCAGCCAGCGCGCCCGCTGCCCGGCGTTCCCCTCGGCGGCGATGGTGGGCCCGGCGTGCAGCAGCCCGACGAAGTTGGCCCCTACGTAGGGCGCGCCCGCGTTCTCCGTCTCCTCCAGGAAGATCAGGTGCTGCGTCGGCGTGGCCCCGCGGCCCCCCGCGTCGGCGGGCCAGTGGAGCCCCGCGTACCCGGCGTCGTACAGCATGCGCTGCCAGCCGAGGTCGTACGCGCGTCTGCCGGGCCAGTCGTCGGGCGAGGGTTTCGGGGGCAGCCCGGGGAGGACCTTCGCGAGCCACTCCCGCAGCCGCGCGCGGAACTCCTCCTCCTCGGGCGTGCAGGAGAGGTCCATTACTTGTCGAGGTCCAGGCCGAGCATGCGGATGGCGTTGCCGCGCATCAGCTTGTAGACGGTCTCGTCGTCGAGGCCCTTCATGTGGTCGAGGGCGACCTCCTTGGTGTGCGGGAAGGTCGAGTCGACGTGCGGGTAGTCGGTCTCGAAGGTCGCGTTGTCCCGGCCGACCACGTCCAGCGACGCGACGCCGTGCTTGTCGCGGAAGAAGCAGCAGAAGATCTGCCGGTAGTAGTAGGTGGACGGCGGCTCGGGGATCAGGTCCCTGACCCCGCCCCAGGCCCGGTGCTCCTCCCACACGTCGTCGGCGCGCTCCAGGGCGTACGGGATCCAGCCCATCTGCCCTTCGGAGTAGGCGAGTTTGAGCTGCGGGAACTTCACGAGCACCCCGCTGAACAGGAAGTCCATCATCGAGGCCATGGCGTTGTTGAAGCTGAGCGAGGCCTGGACGGCGGGCGGCGCGTCGGGCGAGGCGGCGGGCATCTGGCTGCTGCTGCCGATGTGCATGTTGACGACCGTGCCGGTCTCCTGGCAGACCGCGAAGAACGGGTCCCAGTAGCCGGAGTGGATGGACGGCAGCCCGAGGTGCGTGGGGATCTCGGAGAAGGTCACGGCCCGCACGCCCCGGGCGGCGTTGTGCCTGATCTCGGCGACCGCGAGGTCGATGTCCCAGAGCGGAATGATGCACAGCGGAATCAGCCGCCCCCCACTCCCCCCGCACCACTCCTCGACCATGAAGTCGTTGTACGCGCGCACGCAGGCCAGCGCGACCTCCTTGTCGTGCGCCTCGGCGAAGGTCTGCCCGCAGAACCGCGGGAAGGTCGGGAAGCAGAGCGAACCCTCGACGTGGTTCGCGTCCATGTCCTTGAGCCGCTCGACCGGATCCCAGCACCCCGGCCGCATCTCCGCGCGCGTGATGCCCTCAAGGGTCATCTCGTCGCGGTCGAACCCGACGGCGGCGATGTTGCGCTTGTACGGGAACTTCAGGTCCTCGTAGATCCACCAGTCGGTGGGCGGCCCGTCCGGGTCCATCGTGATCTGGTACTTGCCCGCCACGTAGGCGAGTTCGCCGATCCCGGCCGTCAGCGGCTTGGGGCCGCGGTCCTGGTACTTCTTCGGCAGCCAGGTCTCGAAGAGGTTCGCGGGCTCGATCACATGGTCGTCGACGCTGATGATGCGGGGCAGTTCGGTCATGAGTCCCCTCCGCCTTGGCCAACTGCGAGTATCTGACGGACCGTCAGTTAAAGGTCCCCTAGAAGGCTAGCCCCGCACCCCTGGACCGACAAGGCACCGAGCCCTACGCTCTCCAGCCAATCTGACTACCCGTCAGCTGTGAGGAGTACCGGGCAATGACCGACACCCCGCACGCGCTGGGCACCTCCCGCACCTTCTGGGAACTCGTCGAGCGCCGCGCCGCGCTCACCCCCGACCGTCCCGTCCTCCTCCAGGACGACCGCACAATCACCTTCGAGGAACTGCGCTCGGGCGCGGAGCGGACCGCGGCCGGCCTCCATGACCTGGGCGTACGCCCCGGCACGGTGGTCGCCTGGCAGCTGCCGACCCGTATCGAGACGGTCGTGCTGGCGATGGCCCTGGCCAGGCTGGGCGCGGTCCAGTCCCCGGTGATCCCCTTCTACCGCGACCGCGAAGTCGCCTTCGCCGTACGGGAGTCCGGGGCCGCCCACTTCGCCGTACCGGGCGAGTGGCGCGGCTTCGACCACACGGCGATGGCGGAACGCATCGGCGCACACGGCGTCTTCGAGGCGTACGACTCCCTCCCCGAAGGGGACCCGTCCGTCCTGCCCCCGCCCCCCACCACGGGCACGGACGTGCGCTGGATCTACTGGACCTCGGGGACGACGTCCGACCCCAAGGGCGTACTGCACACGGACCGTTCGCTGATCGCCGGCGGCTCCTGCCTCGCCCACGCGCTGCGTCTGACGGCCGACGACATCGGCTCGATCGCGTTCCCCTTCGCGCACATAGGCGGCCCCGACTACCTGGTCATGCTGCTGCTGTACGGGTTCCCGGCGGTCCTCTTCGAGAAGTTCGCGCTGCCGGACGCCCTGGAGGGCTACCGCAAGCACGGGGTGACGGTGGCGGGCGGCTCGACGGCGTTCTACTCGATGTTCCTGGCCGAGCAGCGCAAACAGCCGGACACCAAACTCATCCCCACGCTGCGGCTCCTGGCGGGCGGCGGGGCACCGAAGCCACCGGAGGTGCACCATGCCGTCGTACGGGAGATGGGCGTCCGGCTGACCCATGGATACGGCATGACCGAGGTCCCGATGATCACGATGGGCTCGCCCGACGACTCGGAGGAGAACCTCGCGACGACGGAGGGAAGGCCCCCGGAGGGCATGGAGATCCGGATCGTGGACGGGGAGGTACGCCTGCGCGGAGAGGCCGTCTGCACGGGCTATCTGGACCCCGCGCAGACCACGGAGGCCTTCGACGAGGACGGTTTCCTGATCACGGGAGACCTCGGGCACCTCACCCCCGGCGGCCATCTCGTCCTGACGGGCCGCCTGAAGGACGTCATCATCCGCAAGGGAGAGAACATCTCGGCGAAGGAGATAGAGGACCTGCTGCACCGGCACCCGGCGGTCGGCGACGTCGCGGTGATCGGTCTGCCGGACGCGGAACGCGGCGAACGCGTATGCGCGGTGATCGAGCAGCCACCTGACGCCCCGCGGTTGACGCTCTCCGCAGCAACCAGCTACCTACGCGCGGAAGGACTGTCCGTGCACAAGCTGCCGGAGCAACTGGAGGTGGTGGACGCCCTTCCGCGCAACGAGACCCTGCGGAAGGTCCTCAAGTACAAACTCAGGGAACGCTATTCGGGCACCGTGAAGTAGCGGGCGAAGGCGCTCACGATCTCCGGCTCGGTGACCCGGCCGTCGGCGTCCGTGTCGAGCGCGCCGGCCGCGGCGGTGGCGACGGTCTCGGGCGCGCCGAGGGCCTTGAGGGCCCGCGCGATCTCGTCGACGGTCGCCGCCGAGTCCCCGTCGCCGTCCGCGATGGCGAGCGCCGCGTCCAGGAAGGGGCGGGCGATCTCGGCGAACCGGTCGGGGTTGTCCCGCAGCCGCTTCACCGCGCCGCCCACGAACTCCTCGCGGGTGATCCGCTGGTCGCCGTCCCGGTCCGCTATTCCGGCCATGCCCTGCCAGAAGGCCTCCGCGCCGATGTAGAGGGCCTGGCCCTTGTCGGACCGGGCCGTCGTGCCGAACTCGGCGAGCAGCGCCTTGGTCGCCGCGTTGAAGTCCTCGCGGTCGATATAGCCGTTGCCGTCCTGATCGAAGGTGGCGAACCGGGCGGCGATCTTTCGCTCGTACTCGGTGCTGACCATGTCTTTTCGGGCCGCCTTACATCACGTGGGTACGTCTGGCAGGGAGCGTACGACGACCGGGGCCCTCGGGGAGCGGGAAAACGACGCTTGTGCCAAGACCGGGGGAAATCCGCGACAACGCCGTCGCGGAGTTACGGGACGATCTTCCCCCGCAGGCGACCCGGACGTGACGCGAATCACGCCGACAGGGAGTCCGGCCCGTCGTCGACGGCGGCGTCGACATCGGGATACACGTCGAAGAGCCGGCGCACACCGAGGGCGCCGAGGACCCGGTTGACGTGGGAACCGTCCACGGCGCCCTGCGCGGGAAGGATCAAGCGGAGGCGTCCCTGGCAGGAGCGGAGGAGCCGGCGGGTCGCTATCAGCACCCCGACACCGCTGGAGTCGCAGAACAGGACTTCGGAGAGATCGAGGACAAGACTGTGCCGCCCCTCGGCCACGGCGTCGTGCACGCGCTGCCGCAGCACCGGTGACGTCACCAGATCCATCTCGCCCGACACCCGGAGCACGGCCCAGCCGCGCTGCTCGCCGTAGGTCACCCTGAGCGTCACGCGCCTGCCCCTCGCTCGACGTTGTGGACCCTGACGGCCCGACGACGTCGGACCCGGAAACGGAACCGGAAGTGGTCCTGTCACTTCCCTGGTGCGCGGCTGCCCCACCCTCACTCCATGAAACACCGGATGCGGAATCGAAGCGTGCCCCAGTTGGGCTGTTTCGGTCGAGAACGGTCTAGTACGGTCGATCCTGATCGGGCCGAGCCGCGGCAGACACACGCACACCGTGAGAAGCCGCACGCACAGCGTGATCGGGGCACTACCATCCACAGCTCCGCGAGGGGCGCGCATTGCCACAAAGGGGCGTGCGTTGTCAGGGGTGCCGACTACATTCGGGAGGAAGCCGGAGAGGAGAATCCGGTGGACACAGGGACAGGCGCACCGCACGACCGGGGGTGAGGGGCCGCATGACCAAGAAGGACGCGCCGCCCCGCTGGGACCGCAAGATGCAGCAGCGGCTCGCACGCGGGGAGGCGGCCGCGCTCGGTGAGCTCTACGACCGATTCGCTTCGCTCGTGCACGGCCTCGCCCATCGCGTGCTCGGAGACGACCGGGCGGCCGACGGCGTCACACGCGAGGTCTTCGCCCATGTCTGGGAGAACCCCGAGGCGTACGACCCCAAGCAGGGCCCCCTGCGCTCCTGGGTCGCCACGCTCACCCACCGCCTCGCCGTGCAGCGCCTGCGCGCGACGGAGACCGCCGCGCTCGCCCACGACGGCTCCGGCAGCACCGAGGAGCTGGAGCGCAAGGTCCGCCGCGCCTCGGTGGCGGCCCGCGCCGACTACATCGTGACGTCCATGCCCGCCCCGCTGCGCGCGGCCCTGGAGCTCGCGTACTTCCAGCGCCGCGACTACCGCCAGACCGCCGCCGACCTCGGCGTCACCGAGGACGAGGCCCGCCGCCGCCTGCGCCTGGGCCTCCAGCTCCTGTCCACTGCCCACGACACGGGCCGGTCCGGGGGTGCCCGATGAGAGGCATCGAGGCGCACGACGGATACGGCGACCAGCCGGACCCGGAGGACCACAACAGCCGAGTGGGCCCCCAGAAGGACACCTCACCCCCGTCCGACGACGCGGGCGGACCATCAGGCCCCAACTCCCCTCCCCCCGACACACCCCGCACCCCCGACGAACCCCAACCCCCACGCATACCCGTGCCACGCGCGTCGGTCGAGGACACGGGCCTCCCGCTCCCCGAGCCGGCCCCGGCCCTCCTGTTCCTCGAACACCGGGTCCTGAAGGCCCTGCTCGGCGCCTGGGCCCTGGCGGCCTGCTCGCCCGAGGAGACGGCGGCCGTCGAGGACCACCTGGGCACCTGCGGCGCGTGCGCGGACGAGGCGCTGCGCCTGCGCGACGCGGTGGGCCTCCTGCACCCGCCGGAGAGCCTCGACCTGGACCCCACCCTCCGCACCCGGGTCCTGGAGAGCTGCCTGGACCGCCGCCCGCCCCGTATCCCGGTCCCCGAATGGGCAACGCCGTACGACGCGGAGACGGCCCGCCTTGACGCCCTCCTCCAGGACATCGGCGACGCGGAGTGGCACGCTCCCGTACGCCTGCGCTGGTTCGAGGGCGACGAACAGACCAGCCGCCGCACCACCGTGGCGGGCGTGATCGCCCATCTCCTGACCGTGGACGGCCTGGTGGCCCTGACCCTGGGCCTGGACGACCCCCTCGAAGCCCCCGCGGACACCCCCACCCCCGCGGCCCGCACAGAGGCCTTCTGGTCCAGCTCGCACTTCCCGCCCACCCGTTCCGTACGAGGCCCTTGGCGCGAGCAGGCCCACAACCTGGTCCGCACGGTCGCCTTCGCGGCTGGGGGCACCTCCCGCGCATGGGGGTCCCCCCGGTCGAGCGAAGCCGAGACTGGGGGAGGAGCCGAGCGTGGGGGAGGCTCCGGCCGCCTCCCGGTCTCGTACGGCGCCTTCGAACTCCCCCTGCGGGACTCGATGCTGGACCGCGCCTTCGAGACGTGGGTCCACGCGGGAGACATCGCAGAGGCGGTCGACTACCCCTACGAACCGCCGTCGCCCCGCCACCTGCACGCCATGATCGACCTGGGTGCCCGCATGCTCCCCACGGCCCTGGCCGCCCGCCGCCAGGCCGGTCTCGCCGCCCCCGGCCAGACCCGCCACCTGGTCCCGGCCGGCGCCCCGGGCCGCAGCCTCCGCCTGGAGATCGAGGGCCTGGGCGGCGGCGAATGGCTCATCCCCCTGGACTCCCCCGGCGCGCTGCCCTCCCCCGACCACGAGGTGGCCCACATAGCCCTGGACGGCGTCGAGTTCTGCCAACTGGCCGCAGGCCACGTACCACCGGAGGAAGCGGCAGCGGGCCAGGTCGGCGACCGCGAGGCAATCCGGGACGTCCTCTTCGCAGCGGCGTCACTGAGCCGCATGTAGCGCGCAGGCGCAGGCCCCCGCCCCGCGCCTGTCCGCACCCGCCCCACACACGGGCACGGCCCGCGCCCCCCACGACAACGCGAGGCGCGACACACCTCAGTCGAAGACGACGGTCCGCCGCCCGTTCAACAGAATCCGCCGCTCCGCATGCCACTTCACGGCCCGGGCGAGCGCCTGGCACTCGACATCCCGCCCCACAGCGACAAGCTGCTCAGGCGTGACCTGGTGCCCCACCCGCTCGACCTCCTGCTCGATGATCGGCCCCTCGTCGAGGTCGGCCGTCACATAGTGCGCGGTGGCACCGATCAGCTTCACACCACGAACGTGCGCCTGGTGGTACGGCTTCGCGCCCTTGAAGCTCGGCAGGAACGAGTGATGGATATTGATGATCCGCCCGCTCAACTGCTTGCACAGGTCATCGGAGAGCACCTGCATGTACCGAGCGAGCACAACGAGCTCGACACCCTGCTCCCGCACCAGCTCCAACAACTGCGCCTCGGCCTGCGCCTTGTTGTCCTTGGTGACCGGAATGTGATGAAACGGCACATCATACGAGGCCACAAGCTCGGCGAACTCCGTGTGATTCGAGACCACAGCCGCGATCTCGACGGGCAGCGCCCCGGTCCGCGCCCGGAACAGCAGATCGTTCAGGCAGTGCCCGAACTTGCTGACCATCAGCACGACCCGCATCCTGTCCTCGGCCCGGTGGATCTGCCACTCCATCTGGAACGAGTCACCGATCGCCGCGAAGCTGGCCCGCAGCTTCTCCACCGTCACCGGCGACTCCGCCGAGAAGTGGACTCGCATGAAGAACAGCCCCGTGTCATGGTCACCGAACTGCTGGCTGTCCTCGATGTTGCACCCGGTCATGAAGAGATAACTCGACACGGCGTGCACGATGCCCTGCTTGTCAGGACAGGAAAGCGTAAGGACGTACTGCTCGGTCACGGACTGCTCGTTCATGCACGCCAGGGTCCCACAAGTCGAGCCGCACCCCACCACACGTCCCGCCTGCCGGACTGGGGACCGGGCCCGTCAGGGGCGCGGCCCTCAAGCCGAACGAGTCATGATCCGCAGAACCTCAAGCGTCCGAGGCTGCACATCGGGATCCTCCCCGTCGCTCACCGCCATCCGAACGTGCGCATCCCGAGCAGCCCGCACAGCCTCCGGCCACCCCTGATGTTCGAGATAGACGGAGACGGCGGCATCGGGCCCCACCTGATGCATGATCCGCAGCACCCGAAGCACGGCGCTGTCGACGAGCGCCGCCTCCTGCGAGTCCCGGAAGATCGTCCCCACGTATTTCTCGGCGGACCAGTTGTCCAGCCAGGTGTCCTCGACGAGGCGATAGACGGCGTCGGTCACATCCCCGTACCCGTCGACCCCCGCGAGCCAGACCCCTCGCTGGAACTCGGTGTCGGAAAGCATGTGCAGCGCGGAGCGCACATTGCTGCGCCAGCGCCACCACGGCATGTCGTTCAGTGGCATGCCGCCCATGGTGGATGAGCGACGCCCGCGACGGGAAGAGTTCTCCGAACCTTGCACGGTCACCGATCGTACGTTCTCGCCGATTCGTCCCGCCCCGCACCCCGGAGTTCACCTTCTGGTCACCAAGCGTTGACCATGGGTCACACCGGCCGTAGTGATGTGACGGAATCGTGCGTGTCCATGACCGGCAGGCGACGCACCCGCACCTTCCTCCCCGCCCACCATCGTCCCGCCAAGGCCAGAGTGCTGTCCGCGGGCGCGTTGGCGGCGTGTGCGTTCATAGCCGTCGGATGCGGTGTCGTCCCCGGTACCACGGGGGGTTCCGGGGACGACCCCATAACGGTCATGACGTGGGCGCCCGAGGAGACGAAGGCGACCAACAAGCCGGGCATGCCCGCCATGGCCCTGGCGTACGCGCGCTGGATCAACTCCAAGGGCGGCATCAACGGCCGCAAGCTCAAGGTCCTCACCTGCAACGACCGCAACGACACGGTGGCCGCCGCCAACTGCGCCCGCCGCGCGGTCGACGAGAACGTCGTCGCGGTCGTCGGCTCGTACAGCCAGCACGCCCGCTCCTTCTTCTCCCCGCTGGAGGCGGCCGGCATCCCGTATCTCGGCGGGTACGGCGTCACCGACGACGAGTTCACCAGCCCGCTCTCCTACCCGGTCAACGGCGGCCAGCCCGCCCTCCTGGCCGGCCTCGGACAGCAGCTCGCCAGGACCTGCGGCCCCGTCACCCTCGTACGCCCCGACACGATCGCCGGCGACGATCTGCCCGTCCTGCTCGACTCCGGCCTCAGCGCCGAGGGGCACTCGGCCGCCGTCGACCAGCGCGCCGCCGAGGACGCCACGGAGTACTCGACCCACGCCGACCAGGCGCTGCGGCGGGTCACGGCGGATCCGACGGAGGAGGGATGTGTGGTGCCCGCGCTCGGGGACCGCACGGACACCTTCATGGACTCGTTCCGGCGTGCCCGCAAGGCGTACCCGACGGTGCGGACGGCGTCCGTGCTGGGCAGCGTCGACCAGTCGGTGATCGACGCGACGGGCAGCGCGTACGAGGGCTCGTACGTGACCGGCTGGTACCCGGCGTCGCGCGACAAGCGGTGGAAGCCGATGCGCGCGGTCATCCGCGAGGAGGCCTTCGGTGACAACCGGATCGACGCGGCCGACCCCGGGGTGCAGACCACCTGGGTCGCCTACACGGTGCTGAAGAAGGCCGTCGAGTCGCTGGGCGACGGCGAGGTGTCCTCACGGACGCTCCGGCGGACGCTCGACGACGGCCTGAAGATCAACACGGGCGGTCTCACACCGACGCTCAGCTGGAGCTTCGACGATCTGACCGCGGCGAGCGGCTTCCCCCGGCTGGTCAACTCGGACGTGTCGTTCCAGGTGGTGCGCAAGGGGCAACTGGTCTCGGCCCGCAAGGGGTTCGTGAACGTGTCGAAGGTGCTGGAGAACACGGAAGCGTCCTGACACCGGCCGGCGCGCCCACCGGGCACCGGCCCGACCCCCGTCGGCCTCCCCGGCCGGGCCGGTCACAGCTGGCCGGGCTGGCGCTCCGTCAGTCCGTAGGTCTGGGCGATGGAGTTCCACAGCTTCGCGGCCTTGGCCTTCTGCGTGGTCGCGGTGCCGCTCTCCCGGTTGCCCGCCGCGGTCTGGCCCGTGTTGCGGGCCTGGCCCTTGCGGCAGCCCTTCTTGCCCGCAGTCTGGTCGGCCCAGGCCGCGTAGTGGGTGTCCGCCGCTGAGGAGGCCTTCCAGGCGCTGTTGAGCGCGGCGGTCAGCTGCGCGTGGTTCGGCAGCTTGTCGACCGAGAGGTCCGCGAGGCTGGTGACCAGGCCGTCGCGCTGCTTGGCCGCGTTGCGCAGATCGGTGGCCGCCTGGCCGAGGTCGGCGCACTTGCGTACGTTGCCGACGGCCTTGACCACCGAGTCGCGGCTGTCGCCGCTGTCCGCCAGGAGCTTGTCCAGGGCCACGGCCTGCTCCTTGGCCGGGTCGGCGGACGCGGAGGCCGATTCGTCCGTGGCGGGCGCGGTCGCCGCCACCGTCTTGTTGTCGTCGCCCTCATCACCCCCGCCACCGCTGAGCAGGGCGCCCGCGCCGATGCCGAGTACGGCGATGCCCACGCCGACCGCGGCGATCACGGGCACGCGGGAACGGCTGCGGCCGCCGCGGCCGTTGTCACCGTCCGCCGCGCCTCGGCGTGCGCCGCGGCCTGCGGGACCCTCGGGTGCGCCGGGGCCGCCGGGGGCACCGGGACCGTTCGGGGTGCCGAAGCCGGCCGCGGCGCCCTGTCTCCCCCGCGGCTGGTCGACCCGGGGCAACTGCTGCGTGGAGCCTCCGGCGTCGGCCCGGAAGAGGTTGTCGAACTCGGCCGGCGGCTGCTGCCGGTCCTCGGGTACGCCCGGGCGTACCCCGTACTGCGCCGCGCCGGGCTGGGCCGGCACGGGGGCGATGAACTGGGTGGGCTGGGCGTCGGGGTCGACGGCGGGAGGCAGGGGGCCCGCGCCGTTGCCTCCGGACGCCGGTCCCGGCCCGTCCGGCCGGACCCGGCCGAGGTACCGCGTGGACTCGGAGGACATCGCCGCGGGGGCCGCCCCCGCGGGAGGCATCTCGGGCGGCAGCGCACCGGGGCCCACCGGGGGAAGGAGCTGTGTGGCGCCCTCGTCGACGGACGGCGCGGCGGGCACCGGCGGCAGGTACTGGGTCGCACCCTCGTCCATGGCGGCGACGGGCGGCAGCGCACCGGAGCCCGCACCAACGGGCGGCAGCGGCGCGGCAGTCTGACCGCCGGGAGCGTACGGCGCGGGCGTCTGGCCGCCGGGCGCCTGCGGGTAGCCGTAGCCACCGGGAACCTGCGACTCGGCGGAGCCGCCCTGCTGGTGGGGCTGCGGCTGCTGCGGTGCCGCGTGGCCCGCGGGAGATTGGGGTGCCGCCTGGCCGTCGTGGGCCTGCGGATAGCCGTAGCCACCCGGTGTCCGCGACTCGGCGGAGCCGCCCTGCTGGTGGGGCTGCGGCTGCTGCGGTGCCGCGTGGCCCGCGGGAGGCTGGGGCGCCGCCGCCTGGCCGCCGTGGGCCTGCGGGTAGCCGTAACCGCCCGGAGCCTGTGACCCGGCGGGGCCCTGTGCGTGTGCCTGTGCGTTCTCGGGTGCGTACGGGCCCGGAGACTGCGGGGCGCCGTACCCGTTCGTCGGCGCGCCCTCGTGCGGGAGGGGTGTCCCGCCGCCCGGCCGCTGCTGGGGCACGGAGCCCGCTCCGGCGGTCTGCGGCGGATGCTGGCCGCCCCATGGGCCGCCCACCGTGCCCTGCGCACCGTACTGGGCCGTCGGCTCGGCGTACTGCGACGGCTGCCCGGCCGGCTGACCGGCGTATCCGCCCTGCGCACCGGAGCCGGGTGCCGACCCGTCCCAGCCCGGAGCCTGGGCTCCCGGACGTCCCTGGTTCGCCTGGTTTGCCTGGCCTTCCGGTCCCGAAGTGGTCGCGCCCCAGCCCGAGGGCTGTGCTCCCGCGTCCGGAGCCTGGGCGGTCCAACTCGAAATCTGCGGGGGCGCCTCCGGCGTCGGAGCGGCCCCGCCCTGGTCCCCGTGCTGCGTGCCCCAGCCGGGCGCCTGCGCACTTTGGTCCTGGCCCGCATTACCCCATTCACCGGTCGGCGTCCAACCCTGTCCGGGCTCCGGAGAGGCCCCCGGGGCGGGTCCCGGACCCCACGGCTGGTCCCAGGCCTGGCCGCCCGCGGGGACGGCGCGGTCGCCCGTCTGGCCCGGCAGGAGGGGTTCGCCGCCGTCGGACGGCAGCACGATGCCTTCGTGCGCGGGCCGCGCCGAGGGCTCGTCGCCCTGCCCGTTGTGCGTCACCGGGACTCCTACGAATGGGGGACCTTCGGAATCGTCGGTTCACGCTACCGGGTCCCCACAACCCGGTGCCACGCAGCACAGGTCGTGACAGCCGTCTCCGGGGGCGGCAGTAACGAATCCGCCCCCCAAGACGCTGTTCATGCCTCCTTTCGCCTCAGGGCCCTCCGTTCACCCCGCGTTCACTCCCGCGTAGACCTCAGGCCCGTGCGGCTGATCAGGCCGCCGCCTGCAACTCCATGCGCGCCCCGAACTCCCGTACCACCGGCTCGTCCCGGTAGGGCTCCAGGCGCTGTTGGAAGTCGTCCAGATACTCCGCCCCGCGGTTGGACCGCAGCGTGCCGAGCAGTTCGACCGCGCGCAGACCGGTGTGACAGGCCTGCTCGACCTCGCGCTGCTGGACCTGCGCGGTGGCGAGCAGTACGTACCCGATGGCGCGGCGCCTCGCGCGCGTCTCGGGGTGCCCGGCGAGGGACTCCTGAGCGCATCGCGCGGCCGCCTCCGACTGCCCGAGGTCCCGGTGACAATGCGCCAACTCGTCGGCCAGATACGCCTCGTCGAAGTGCGCGATCCACCGCGGGTCGTCGCCGGAATCCGGATCGGCCTGCTCCAGCGCCGCCACGGCCCGCCCGGACGCCGCCTGCGCGGAACGCGCGTCGCCCATCAACGCGTGCCCCCGCGCCTCCGCGGCGTGGAACATCGACTCCGCGCGCGGTGTGACCCGCCCGCGCGCCCCCTCCTGCGCCGCCCGCGCCAACTGCGCGATCTCGCGCGGATTCCCGAGCTGCGCCGCCAGGTGGCTCATGGACGCGGCGAGCACATACCCGCCGTATCCGCGGTCGCCCGCCGCCTGTGCGAGCCGCAGCGCCTGGATGTAGTACCGCTGCGCGAGCCCCGGCTGTCCGGTGTCGACCGCCATGTAGCCGGCCAGCTCCGTCAACCGCGCGACCGCCGCGAAGAGTTCACGCCCGACCGCTTCCCGGTACGAGCCCGCGAGCAGCCCGGAGACGACGCTGTTCAGGTAGTGCACGACCACCGGGCGTACGTGCCCGCTGCCGTACTGGTGGTCGAGGTCGACCAGCGCCTGGGTCATCGCGCTCACCGCCGCCACGTCGGACTGCCCGACCCGTGGCCCGGCGGCGCGCGACACCTGCGCGTCCGGCGAGGAGATCAGCCAGTCCCGGCTCGGCTCGACGAGCGCGGAGGCCGCGACGGACGAGCCGGACAGGAAGTCCCGCCGCCCCACGTCGCTGCGCCACAGCTCGCAGACCTGCTCGATCGCCCCGAGAACGGTCGGCGAGAACTGCAGCCCCACACCGGAGGCGAGGTTCTTGCCGTTCGCCATGCCGATCTCGTCGATCGTGACCGTCCGGCCCAGCTTGCGGCCGAGCGCCTCGGCGATGATCGCGGGCGCCCGCCCGCGCGGCTGCTGTCCTCGCAGCCAGCGCGCCACGGACGTCTTGTCGTAGCGCAGATCGAGGCCGTGCTCCGCGCCGCACATGTTGACCCGGCGGGCCAGCCCGGCGTTGGAACAGCCCGCTTCCTGGATGAGCGCCTGCAGTCGTTCGTTCGGCTGCCGCGCGACGAGAGGCCTTGCGGCCATTGGCGTACCCCCTGTGGCTGCGGTGCCTGCCCACGCACCGAGTTGACGGTCCTCAGTGACCGGGACCTCCCGCGCCCCTGCGGGGAGCGAAAAGATCCGGCCTCGAAGATCAATGCCCCGCGGACATACCGAAGATGCGAGACATGTGAGGATTGCCGGGGTAAAGGCTGCTGCCCGCCCCTCCGGTGGCTACCCACCCCCCGCTGCCGCCTCCCATGCGCGCCCCCACAGATGCATCCATGCGCCCCACGTGTGGAATCGGTGCTCCTCCCCCGCGCGCGTGTGAGCCGTAACCCCTGGTGGGTGCGGGAGTTGAGTTCAGCGTGGAAGAGACGATCGCAGGCACCGAGACCGCCCAGATCCCGAAGCAGCGAGGCGAGTCGCTGCAGGACATCGCCGTGCGCTATGCCGAAGAGCGCCATTGGGACGTGTTCCCAGGCACTTGGCTGGAAGCCGCCGACGGGGTGCAGCGCTGCTCGTGCGGCGAGCCCTCGTGCGCCGTGCCCGGCGCGCATCCGGCGCGTGAGGACTGGGCGACGCAGGCCACGGGCAGTGCGACCGTCGCGCGTCGGCTGTGGGCGAAGCAGCCGTCGGCGTCGATCCTGCTGCCCACGGGGCGGACGTTCGACGCGATCGACGTCCCCGAGACCTCGGGGTTTCTCGCGCTCGCCCGGATGAGGCGGATGGAGCTGACGCTCGGTCCTGTGACGTGTACGCCGGACCGGCGGATGCAGTTCTTCGTGCTGCCGGGCGCTGCCGTGAAGGTGCCTGATCTTGTGCGGAAGCTCGGGTGGCCGCTTGCTTCTCTTGATCTGAACGTCCTGGGGGAAGGTACGTACGTGGCCGCGCCGCCCACCCGGTTCGGGGCGCGGGGGGCCGTGCAGTGGGCCTGCCGGCCGACTCCCGCGAATCGGTGGCTGCCGGATGCCGAGGAACTGATCTCGCCCTTGGCTTACGCCTGTGGGCGAGACGCCCGGCGGTAGTGCTGCGCACGGCCGGTGGGGTCTGCGGGCGGGTGGGGGCTGGTCGCGCCCCGCGGCGGAGCCGCAAATGTCACCGCCCCACGCCCCTAAGAGACTGCGCAGTTCCCCGCGCCCCTAAAGGGGCACCGGCCCCCGTATCGTGCCCTGCATGACGGACGGAGTGCGGGTGAATGACGCGGTGGCCGTGCGGGTGCGGGGGCTGTGGAAGCGGTTCGGGGAGCAGGTCGCCGTCGCGGGGATCGATCTGGAGTTGCCCGCGGGGCAGTTCATCGGGCTGGTCGGGCCCAACGGGGCGGGGAAGACCACGACTCTGTCGATGGTGACCGGGCTGCTGCGGCCCGATCAGGGGTCCGTGGAGGTCGTCGGACACGATGTGTGGCGCGACCCCACGGAGGTCAAGGCCCGGATCGGGGTCCTGCCCGAGGGGCTGCGGCTCTTCGAGCGGCTCTCGGGGCGGGAACTCCTCGCGTACGCCGGGCGGCTGCGCGGACTGCCCGGTGCCGAGGTCGACAAGCGGGCCACCCAGCTGCTCGACGTGCTCGACCTCGCCGGCGCCCAGCACAAACTCGTCGTCGACTACTCGACCGGCATGCGCAAGAAGATCGGGCTTGCGGCGGCGCTGCTGCACAACCCGGAAGTGCTGTTCCTGGACGAGCCGTTCGAGGGCGTCGACCCGGTCTCCGCGCAGACGATCCGCGGGGTCCTGGAGCGCTACACCGCCTCCGGCGCGACCGTCGTCTTCTCCTCCCATGTGATGGAGCTCGTCGAGTCGCTGTGCGACTGGGTCGCCGTGATGGCCGCGGGCCGTATCCGCGCCCACGGCCCGCTCACCGAGGTGCGCGGCGAGGCGCCCTCCCTCCAGCAGGCCTTCCTTGAACTCGTCGGGGCGAACGCCCGCGACACCGGCTCCGACCTCGACTGGCTGGGCGGCGGCGCCCGGTGAGCGCCACAACCGCCACGAAGGCCGCCACCACCTCGACCGCCTCCCTCACCCCCGTCGTCGTACGCCTCAAGGTGTCGCTGCTGCGCAACGGGCTGCGGCAGTCGGCGGGGCGGCGGGCGGTGTACGTGGCGTCGCTCGTCGTCGTGCTGCTGTTCGCCGCGCTCCAGCTCATCGGGCTGATCGCGCTGCGCGGCAACACCCACGCGATGACCGTGACGGTGCTACTCACCGCCGTACTGGCGCTCGGCTGGGCCGTGATGCCGCTCTTCTTCTCCGGCGGCGACGAGACCCTCGACCCGACCCGCCTGGTGATGCTTCCCCTGCGCCCGGAGCCGCTCGTACGCGCGTTGCTGGTGGCCTCGCTGGTCGGCATAGGCCCGCTGTTCACGCTGTGCCTGCTCGTCGGTTCGGTCGTCGCGATGGCGCACGGGGCGGCGGCGTACGTCACCGGAGTCGTCGCGGTCGTCCTCGCGCTCCTGGTGTGCGTGGCCCTCGCGCGGACCATCGCCACCGCCAACACCCGGCTGCTGACCAGCCGCAAGGGCCGCGACCTGGCCGTCCTGAGCGGTCTGGTGATCGCGGTGGGCGCGCAGGTCGTCAACTTCGGGGCGCAGAAGCTCAATTCGTCGGGCATGTCCACGCTGGACCCGGCGGCAGACGTGGTCCGCTGGGTGCCGCCCGCGTCGGCGCTCGGCGCGGTGGACTCCGTCAGCGAGGGCTCGTACGCCGTCGGCCTCGCCCAGCTCGCCGTGAGCGGGGTGGCGCTGGCGGTACTGCTGGCCTTCTGGCAGCGGAGCCTGACCCGGCTGATGACCTCGCCGGACGGCTCGACGCTGCAGGCCGCCGAGCCCTCCCGGGACAAGGCGGGCCGTTCCTCCGGGCTCGGCCGGCTGCTGCCCGCGGGGCGCACGGGCACGGTCATGGAACGCAGCTTGCGGTACGTGTGGCGGGATCCGAAGACCAAGGCCGCGTGGGTGACCTCGCTCGCGATCGGTCTGATCGTGCCGGTGTTCAACGCGCTGCAGGGCACCGGCTCGATCTACTTCGCGTGCTTCGCGGCGGGCATGCTCGGCATCCAGATGTACAACCAGTTCGGGCAGGACACGTCCGCGTTCTGGATGGTCGCGATGACGATCTCGTCGACCCGGGACGCGTATGTCGAGCTGCGGGCACGGGCGTTGGCGCTCCTGGTGATCACCCTTCCGTACGCGGCCCTGGTGTGCGTCCTGACGACGGCGCTGCTCGGCGACTGGGCCGCGCTGCCCGAGGTGTTCGGCCTGTCGTTCGCGCTGCTCGGCGCGATGCTGGCGACCGGGGCCTGGTCCTCCGCCCGCTTCCCGTACTCGATCCCGCAGGAGAGCTACAAGAACGTGGCTCCCGGCCAGGCGAGCCTCGCCGGATTCTCGATCTTCGGCGGCATGATCGCGGCGGCCCTGCTGTGCGCGCCCGTCATCACCCTCACCATCTGGCTGAACGTCTCGTCGGACGGCCAGGACTGGACGTGGCTGCTGCTCCCGATCGGCACCGCCTACGGAGCGGCGATCGCCCTGGCGGGACTGCACCTCGCCGCACCACGAACAGCACGGCAACTGCCGGAGATCCTCGCGGCGGTGAGCAAGGGCTGACCGACCGGCATGGGCCCGCGCCCCGTTCTTTTGGGGGCGCGGGGAACTGCGCGGTCTTTTCGGGGCGCGGGGCTGCGGCATTTGCGGCTCCGCCCCGCGGGCGCGATCAGCACCCGCCAGGCCGCTGGCGAAGGACAACTCGCGGTACAGAAGGACAACTCGCGGTACAACGGCGCCATCCTGTCCAGGCGCCTCCAGGCGCCTAGCGCAGCGCGTCGTCCAGGAACGGCTCGACCGCCGCGCGCCACGCCTCCGGCTGGTCGTAGTGGACGAGATGCCCCGCATCGGCCACCTCCGCGTACTGCCCGTTGGGCAGAACACGGACCATCTCCTGGGACTCGGCCCGGCCGAGCTCGCCGTCGAGGCCACGGACGACGAGGGCGGGGCACTGGACCTGCGTGAGCTCCTCCCAGTGCGCGTCGTACACCCAGGTCTCGCGGGACTTGAGCATCTGCTCGGGCTCGAAGACGGGCCGCCAGCCGTCCGGCGACTCGGCCATCACCTCGGCGTAGAACTCACCGCGCGACGGGTTCGGGCGCTCCACCCAGGGGTCGTCCTCGCCGAACCACTTCCGTACGTCGGCGAGTGTGGCGAACGGGACCGGCCAGGCCTTGAACCAGTTCTCCCACTCGCGCTGCGAGGCGGCTCCCAGCGCCGAGGCCCGCATGTCGCAGATGACCAGGCCGCGCACGAGGTCGGGGCGCTTGGCGGCCAGCTGCCAGGCGGTCAGGGCGCCCATGGCGTGACCGATGAGGACGGCCGGGCCGAGGCCCAGCTGTTCGAGGGCGGCCTCGGCGTCCTCGACGTACGCCTCGCGGGTGTAGGAGGCCTCGGGCGGCTTGTCGCTCTGGCCGTGGCCCCGCTGATCGAGCGCGACGGCGCGATGCCGCTCGGAGAGCCAGCGGGCGGTGGGCGCCCAGTGGGATGCACGGCCCATGAGGCCGTGCAGTAACAGCACGCCGGGCGCACGCTCGATCTCCCCGGACGCGGTCCCGGTCCCGGACTCACCGGCCGGGGCTCCGGCCCCTGAGGGGTCGCCCCTCGGAGGGTCGATCTTGGGAGAGTCGGCGAACTCCCAGGCGGCGAGGTGTACGCCACCCGCACCGCTCACGTCGATGCGCCGCACCATACGTTGGCACCCCCCTTGATCCGCTCGGCCGGGTCGTCCCGCACGAACCGGCCGGTCCACTCGTACCGCTGGTCGTACCGTGCTCCTGCTGGTTCTTCCTGCGTAATCCGTAGTGGTTCCGTCACTCATACGCTATCGAATGCGCATTCGAAGATGGGGGTCTTGGCGGCAACACCCCTCCTTCGAGTGACCTCGCTCAAGGATTGACCGCCGCCGTCGAGGGGAGATCTTCAACGGGAGGCGGGCCGCTCGGGGAAAACGGTCCGTGGGGAATGACCCTGGGAGCTCGGGGCTCCGGGTCAGCACAGGGGAGGACAGGCCCCGGCGCCTCAGGGCGCCGGGGCCCTCCTCATGTCCGCGGCACATCCTCCCGCCCCCTCCCCGACCGCGCACCGGCGCCGCTGCCGCCACGGTCAAGAGCCCTCAGGTCATATGCCTCTCGCGACAGCCTCGCACGCAAACGGCCCGACCGCTGCGATTCCGCGCACTGAATCTTCATTTCTGAGCGAACAACGAGGTGGGACAACTGGGTTGTGTGTTACGGGAGTTGACGGCTGGGTTCACCGAACGAGCCGGGCGCACAAGGGCGCCCCGCAAGGGGCGCGGGGAACTGCGCGACAAGCCCCCACCACCCCGCAGACGAAGCAACCGCAGCCGAAGCAACCGCAGCCGAGCGGAGCGCTACCGCTTGGCGACGAAAACGTGGGACGCCACGTCCGCCTCCAGCTCCGCCGCCTCACCGCCGCTGCCGACCAGCACCCCGCCCGCGGACTCCGTCACGCTGACGACGGACCCGGGCTGCACGCCTGCCCTCCGCAGCGTGTACATCAGCTGCGCGTCCGTCTGGATCGGCTCACCGATGCGACGGACGACGACCGTCTTGCCGTCGAGCCCGGGGTCGAGATCGGCCAGCGACACCATGCCCGCGTCCAGGAACGGGTCCGCGCCGTCCTTCTCGCCCAGCTCCTCCAGGCCCGGGATCGGGTTGCCGTACGGCGACTCGGTGGGGTGACGCAGCAGTTCGAGCACACGCCGCTCGACCGCCTCGCTCATCACGTGCTCCCAGCGGCAGGCCTCGGCGTGCACCTGCTCCCACTCCAGACCGATCACGTCGACGAGCAGACACTCGGCGAGGCGGTGCTTGCGCATCACGCGCGTGGCGAGCCGACGGCCCTCGTCCGTGAGCTCCAGGTGCCGGTCGCTGGCGACGGACACCAGGCCGTCGCGCTCCATGCGCGCCACGGTCTGGCTGACCGTCGGCCCGCTCTGGTCGAGCCGCTCGGCGATCCGGGCGCGCATGGGGACCACACCTTCCTCCTCCAGCTCGAGGATGGTGCGGAGATACATCTCCGTGGTGTCGATCAGTCCGGACATACGTGCCCCTCGATTAGCTCTGCCGGAGGCTGAGTGGCTCACCGGCGTGTGCGCTGGCCCTGGCACCAATTCTGACGCATCCCACTGACAACCGTGCCGCGCAGGTGAAACCGCGTGGTGACGAGTGCCGGCGCGAACGGCCGGACTTGAGCTCGGCCGGGCGGGAACGGGGGCCCTCAGCACCCAGTGTCGCCCCTGCCGACCGTATTGACACAGCACTGGTCCAGACCGCAACGTGATCCGCGACACGACCGGGTGGACGGGGAGAGAGGGCTTCGCGCATGGGCGACAGCAAGCTGGCCGGGCAGTTCTTCGACGCCGCGATCGGCCTGCTGCAGCGGGTGCGGGACGAGGAGGCCGGGGCCGTCGAGGCCGCCGGGACGCTGATCGCCGACACGGTCGCCGACGGCGGGCGGCTCTTCGCGTTCGGCGCCGGTCACTCGTCGCTGGCCGCGCAGGACCTCGTGTACCGGGCGGGCGGCCTCGCGCTGATGAACCTGCTCGCCGTGCCGGGCGCCGTCGGGGTGGACGTCATGCCGGCGACGCTGGGCTCCGCGCTGGAGCGGGTCGACGGCCTGGCGAGCGCCGTCCTCGACACCAGCCCGGCCCGCTCCGGCGACGTACTCGTGATCGTCTCCCTCTCCGGGCGCAACGCCCTGCCCGTGGAGATGGCGATGAACGCCCGCGCGCTGGGCCTCAAGGTCATCGGGGTCACGTCGGTCGCGTACGCCACCGAGACGAAGTCCCGGCACACCTCGGGTACGTATCTGAAGGACCACTGCGACGTCGTCCTCGACTCGAAGATCGCGATCGGCGACGCGGAGCTCACGCTCGACACCGTCCCTGCGCCCTTCGCGCCCGCCTCCACGGTCGTCACCTCCGCCCTCCTCCAGGCCGTCATGGCCACGGCGGCAGGCACCCTCGCGGACCGCGGCATCGAGCCCCCACTCCTGCGCTCCGGCAACGTCGACGGCGGCCACGAGTGGAACGGCCGCGTGTTCGAGGAGTACGGGGACCGGATCTTCTACCGCCGTTGAGTGCCCTGCCCGTCCGGCGTTTGAGGACGGGCGCGGCAGCGCGATACGGGGGTTCGGGGGCAGAGCCCCCGAGCAAGGGACGGGCATGGGTAGGGGCGGCGGGGGCGAGACCCCCCTCACCCCCTCCGTTCCAGCGTCTCCCCCAGGTCCAGAGCCGTCGCGATCCGAACGGCGACATCCTCCGCGTACGTGGCATCGAGCCGCTCGAACTGCGTACGACTGGACCCACGCAGAAACGTGACGACACCCAACGTCCGCCCCCGACTGCGCAGAACCGCACACAAGGCGTGGACGGAGTCCGCAGGCCACTGCCGGGCAACGGCCCACTCACGCGCCCGCTCGGGCTCACTCGCCCCGGCCCCCGCACGCGCCGCCCCCGCACTGGCACGCACGGACCCGATCCGCTCCACACACTGAAGCGCCGGATGCCCGTCGGCATACCGCACGGGCAGCCCCGCACGCCCCGCGGGAAGGCTCGGCCCCGGCGCCCCGGAGGGCGTGGCGGCGGCCCGTACGAGCCGGACAGGACCCTCGCCGTCGGGCACGGCGCCACCGGCCACCCGGTCGATCAGCGCGTGGTCGGCGAAGCCGGCCAGCGCGAAGTCGAGGTGGACGCTCGCCGCCTCCGCCGGATCCTCGCACTCGGCGGCGGCACGCGCGGCCCGGTGCAGCTGGTTGGTCCTGAACCGCAGAAGCGCCGCCTCCTGCTCGGTCTGCTTGGCCTCGGTCACGTCCTGGAAGAGCCACCCCACCCCCAACGGAACCGGTTCTTCCGCGAGCGGCGAGGCGAGCCGCAGGAACCCGCTGCGCCAGCACCGCCGCTGTTCGCCCTCGTCGGTCCGCACGGTCACCCACATCTCGGCGGGCGCGGGCGGAGCGCCCTCCGCGAGGACGTGCGTGAGCGCACTCTCCAGCTCCTCCACGCCCTGGGCGAGCAGCTCGCCCAGGGGGCGCCCCAGTACAGCCGTACGCCCCGCGCCGAACGCGCGCGCCGCGTGCGCGTTGACGACGGCGGGCCGCAGATCGGCGTCGACGAGCACGACGCCCCAGGAGGCGTCGTCGAACAGCGCCTCGCTCAGCGCGATCGACCGCTCCAGATCGATCTGCGCGTGCACCTCACTGAAGGCGCAGTACACCCCGGCCGGCTTCCCGTGGGGACCCGGCACCGCGGCGGACTGGGTCCGTACGAGCACCCGGCCGCCGTCCTTGGTGAGCAGCGCGAACTCGTGGACCTGCCGTCCGGGTGCCTGCATCGCGGAGAGCAGCCGGCCCTCGACCTCCTCGGCGTCCGCGGGCCGCACGGCCCAGCCGGCGAACCCCTGCCGTCCGACCGCCTCGGCCGCGGTCCAGCCGAGGATCCGCTCCGCCTCCCGGTTCCAGTGCGTCACCACTCCGTCGGCGTCGAACGCGCACAGCGCCGCGTCCATCCCGTCGAGCAGAGCGGCGAGCAGATCGGCCCCGTCCCGCTCGGGCTCCTGCGGCCCGAGCTCGTCCGTGGTCCCACTACGCCGCGAAGCACTCACCTGGCACCCCCTGCAGGCCGTGTCGGCGTGTCCTGCGCGGTGTGCCCGCGCGTCTGATCACTCACTTCACTCACTACGAATCACTCACTAGGAATCATTCAACTCGAACGTGACGCAGCCCACATCTGGTTCCCACAAGATTGAGGAAATCGTTGTGTGGGGCCCAGGCCGCCGAGGCTCGGAGGCCCGACATGGACGCAGCCGCACCGGACACCAGGATCCCCGACGGGAAAGTGCGGATCGGCGGGGTCCCAGGTCACAGCAGGCGCCGCCGGGTCGGCGTACATAACAGCAAGATCGGGTGGGCGTTCGAGGAATGGGACCGATTCGCACGGATGGGCGTTTCCGGAGGAGATCGGCTTCCTCGGGGCCCTTGATCGCTAGCGTCGTCTGCACACGCCGAAAGGAGGTCACTCGCTCCTCGGCCGCAAGCCGCAGCCTGTGCCTGTTACGCACAGGCCGAGTGACCAGCCCCAGTCATCACGATCCAAAGATCAGGGAGGTGCCCTCGATGACTACGTTTCCCGCAGGCGGGCAGACCCACCAGGCTGTGCTTCCTCAGCAGCCTGCTCTGGAATCCGTGGGAGCAGACACCCCTGGGAGCAGGGACGAAACGGCTCACGGACACCCCGCCACCGCGCGGGGCACCGGCAGGAAACATGGGCGAGGGGAGACCGACGGGCGCGGCACCGGACCCCGTCGGCGTCACGCCGAAACCAGCGCATCGGCGATGGAGACGGCAGAGAACGGGAGCGGTGACGTTCCCACACAGGGCCATACGTACGCCGGTGGCATCGGCGCGAGCAGGGTCTTCGTCCTCTCCAAGGACGGTCGGCCCCTCATGCCCTGCCATCCCGCCCGCGCACGCGAACTCCTCGGCAAAGGGCGGGCCGTGGTCGCCAGGCAGGTTCCCTTCACCATCCGGTTGAAGGACCGCACCCTCGCCGAGTCAGAGGTCGATGGCGTGCAGTTACGCATCGACCCCGGCTCCAAGGGCACGGGCCTCGCGCTCACCGACGAGAAGAAGGAAGCCGACGGGCAAGGGGGCACTGTCACCGTCCGGCGCGGGCTGATCTCAGTCGAACTCCAGCACCGGGGCGATCAGATCCGCATGTGCATGCAACAGCGCGC
Source organism: Streptomyces sp. NPDC033178 (assembly GCF_055577685.1). Taxonomy (NCBI): domain Bacteria; kingdom Bacillati; phylum Actinomycetota; class Actinomycetes; order Kitasatosporales; family Streptomycetaceae; genus Streptomyces; species Streptomyces sp. NPDC033178. The sequence continues at coordinate 278,920 of NZ_JBVIPT010000007.1, read as the reverse complement.
CGGATACCGGCGCAGACGACGGTCCGCCAACTGCCGCTACCGAGCACCCCGCTCGAACAACCGCACCCGCCCCGGAGGATGGCTGCCTCCTTCACTGCGCCACCGCGTCGACACCACCGCCTCCCTGACCAGGCGCATGTGCCGATACGCACCCGTCACCGAGATCCACATGGAACGCGTCGCCTTCGACACCCACGCCATGAGCGCAGGCAAGCCCCTCACCGGAGCCGAGCGGCAACAGGGCACGCTCGCCGGAACCGAAATCCGCTCCTACCTCCTCACCAAGTGGAACCACGCCTGTGCCTACTGCGACGCCACCGGCGTACCTCTGAACATCGACCATCTCCGGCCCCGGAGTCGTGGAGGCTCAGACCGCGTCTCGAACCTCGTCCTCGCCTGCGTTCCCTGCAACCAGGCCAAAGGAAGCACGCCCGTCGAAATCTCTCTGGCCCACCGACCCGACCGCCTCGCAAAGATCCTCCGACAGGTCAGGACACCGCTCCATGACGCCGCCGCCATGAACGCCACCCGATGGCAGCTCACAGAGGCCTTGGAAACCCTCGGGAGACCGGTCCACGCGTGGTCGGGCGGCCGTACCAAGTGGAACCGCACAGCCATGGGGCTGGGCAAGACCCACACCTTGGACGCCCTGTCCGTCGGGCGTCTGGATCACGAGAGCGGCGACGCGATCGTCCGGCTGCCGGTACAGGTCCTCATCGTCAAGGCCACTGGACGCGGCTCGTACGCCCGCACCACACCGGACCGGTTCGGGTTCCCTCGCCTTCGGCGGGCCCGCGCGAAACAGCATTTCGGGTACGTCACCGGGGATCTCGTACGGGCGAACATGCCGACCGGCAAGTGGGCAGGCACGTGGACGGGGCGGATCTCCGTACGAGCCAGAGGACAGCACAGCCTCGCGACGGCACAGGGCCGGATCAACGTTTCGCACTGGAACCTGCGGCTCGTGCAGCGGGGCGATGGATACGGGTACGCCGCCAGGCAAGAGCCCCTGCCGTCCCCATCGCGAAAACCGGTTGAGCGACGTGCGACCAGTTCCTAGAGTATGGCCATTCCGGAAAGGAGGTGGTTCGGCAGATGTATGAAAACCGGACAGGAGAGGTGGCTGCGGGCTAGCGGCCCGTCACCACATTCAGTGCGGTGCCGGACCAGCGCGTGAGATGAGCGTGCAGCCGGCCCAATCTCAAGCAGTCACCCGACCCGCGAGCTCGCCGGTAAGTCCGGCCGGCTCCCTCCTCGGAGGGAACCAGAGTTCGCGGGTCGTCTGCGTTTCGCAGGCTTGTGAGGTGGGGCACTGGCGCATTGGGCGAGCCGGAGTAGGCTTGCGCCATGCTTCCGATGCTCGTTCGACGCCGACACGTGGACTACGTGCGCGTCACGAGCATGGGCTGTCGGCGTTCCGCCTGACCTCAGCCCCCCTTTCTCTCTCCTTCACCTGGCACCTGCGGGCCCGCCCCACCCTCGGCGGCTGCCCCGGGCCCGTAAACCATGCGGACGCACACCATGACGAACCTGAACGTGGCGATGAACCCGTCGGATCAGCCGTATCAGTCCCATTCGCCTTCGCCGTATCAGCCGTATCAGCAGCTTCCGATCATCGATCTTTCCGCGGCCGATCGTGGGCCGCAGGCGCGTGCGCTGCTGCACGCGCAGTTGCACAGTGCCGCGCACGACGTGGGGTTCTTCCAACTCGTGGGGCACGGGGTGGGGGAAGGCGAGACAGCCGCTCTGCTCGGCGCGATGCGTCGGTTCTTCGCGCTTCCGGAGGCGGACCGGCTCGCGATCGACAACGTCAACTCGCCTCACTTCCGCGGCTATACGCGGACCGGTGACGAGCGCACGGGTGGCAGCCAGGACTGGCGCGACCAGGTCGACATCGGGGCGGAACGGCCCGCGCGGACCCCCGGTCCCGGTGAGCCCGCGTACTGGTGGCTGGAGGGGCCCAACCAGTGGCCCGCCGCGCTGCCGGAGCTGCGTACCGCCGCGCTGGCGTGGATCGACCGGCTCAGCTCCGTCGCGGCGCGGCTTCTTCGCGAGCTGCTCACCGCCATCGGCGCGCCCGCCGGTTTCTACGAGCCCGTGTTCGGCGAGCGTGCCCATCCCCATCTGAAGCTGGTCCGGTATCCCGGCAGTGCGGGGGACGGCGCCGGTCAGGGCGTCGGGGCGCACAAGGACTACGGGTTCCTGACGCTGCTGTTGCAGGACCAGGTCGGCGGGTTGCAGGTGCAGCGCGAGGACGGGCTGTTCCATGACGTGCCGCCGGTCCCGGGGGCGTTCGTGGTGAACCTGGGGGAGCTGCTCGAAGTCGCCACCGACGGGTATCTCGTCGCCACCAACCACCGGGTGTTCAGTCCGCCGGGCGACAGTGAGCGGTTCTCCGTTCCCTTCTTCTACAACCCCCGGCTCGACGCCCGGATCGAGCCGCTGCCCTTCCCGTACGCCTCCGCCGCACCCGGGGTGACGAGCGACCCGGCGAACCCGCTCTTCGCGGAGTACGGGCGGAACGAGCTGAAGGGCAAGCTGCGGGCGCATCCGCTGGTCGCGGCCCGCCATCACGCGGAGCTGCTGGTCCCCGCGTGACCCGGCTGAGACGGGTGACCCGCGTGAGACGGGTGTGGCGGCTCCCCATGGAGAGCCGCCACATGGGCCCAGCACACATGGGCCCAGCACGCATGAGAAATCAGTGGGCGATGTCCTCGTAGCCCTCGATCTCGCGCGGGTTGCGGGTGCCCGGTCCCACATAGCGTGCGGAGGGTCGTACGAGCCGGCCCGTGCGCTTCTGTTCCAGGATGTGCGCGGACCAGCCGGCGGTGCGGGCGCAGGTGAACATCGAGGTGAACATGTGGGCCGGGACCTCGGCGAAGTCCAGGACGATGGCGGCCCAGAACTCGACGTTCGTGGCGAGGACGCGGTCCGGGCGGCGGGCGTGGAGCTCCGCCAGAGCCGCCTTCTCCAGGGCCTCGGCGACCTCGAAGCGGGGGGCGCCGAGTTCGCGGGCGGTGCGGCGCAGGACGCGTGCGCGGGGGTCCTCGGCGCGGTACACGCGGTGGCCGAAGCCCATCAGCCGCTCGCCCTTGTCGAGGGCCTGCCGGACGTAGGCGTCGGCGTCGCCGGTGCGCTCGATCTCCTCGATCATGCCGAGGACGCGGGAGGGGGCGCCGCCGTGCAGCGGGCCGGACATGGCGCCGACGGCACCCGAGAGGGCCGCCGCCACGTCGGCGCCGGTGGAGGCGATGACGCGGGCCGTGAAGGTGGACGCGTTCATGCCGTGCTCCGCGGCGGACGTCCAGTACGCGTCGACGGCCGCGACGTGCTTGGGGTCGGGCTCGCCGCGCCAGCGGATCATGAAGCGTTCGACGACGGACCGGGCCTTGTCGATCTCGCGCTGCGGGACCATGGGCAGGCCCGGGCCGCGGGCGGACTGGGCGACGTACGAGAGGGCCATGACGGCGGCGCGAGCGAGGTCCGCGCGGGCCTGCTGCTCGTCGATGTCGAGGAGGGGGCGCAGGCCCCACACGGGTGCCAGCATGGCGAGCGCGGACTGGACGTCCACGCGGATGTCACCGGAGTGGACGGGGATCGGGAACGGCTCGGCGGGCGGCAGGCCGGGGTTGAAGGCTCCGTCGACGAGCAGCCCCCAGACGTTGCCGAAGGAGACGTGGCCGACCAGATCCTCGATGTCGACGCCCCGGTACCGCAGGGCGCCGCCCTCCTTGTCCGGTTCGGCGATCTCCGTCTCGAAAGCGACGACTCCTTCGAGCCCGGGTACGAAGTCGGACATCAGGCGGCTCCTCATGATGTGTGCGACAGATGGTTTGTGGGGTGTGCGAGGGTGCTCGTGACCATATGTCTGTGATGGGTGGTGGCCGTCCGGTTCCGCGGTCGCCTCGTGGACTCGCGGTCCGTACGTCACCCCGGTGATGCCCCGTCCGGATGGCGGTCACCCAACCGTTTCGGAAGCAGGACGATATCCCTTGGTGTCACCTTTGGGGAGAGTACGCGGCACTGAGTGCCATGGCGTGATGAAGGCCACGCCCGCCGGGAGCCCCTCTGCCGCCGTTCGGAATGCGGCAGGATGACCGCGTGACCGACCGTGAACCCGTCCTCGACCCGGCGTTGATGCGCAAGCACTACCGGGCCGAGGGAATCGACGAGACAGAGCTGGCCGACCACCCGATGGAGCAGTTCGGGCGCTGGTTCGCCCTGGCCGCGAGGGACGGCCTGCTGTACGAGCCGAACGCCATGGTCGTCTCCACCGCGGACGCCGAGGGACGGACCAGCTCCCGCACGGTCCTCATGAAGCAGTACGACGAGCAGGGATTCGTCTTCTTCACCAACTACGAGTCCCGCAAGGCGCGCGACCTCGCCGCCAACCCGTACGTCTCCCTGCTCTTCCCGTGGCACGCGATGGCCCGGCAGGTCATCGTCAGCGGGACGGCCCGGCGCACGGGCCGCGACGAGACGGCCGCGTACTTCCGCACCCGTCCGCACGGCTCGCAGCTCGGCGCCTGGACCAGCACCCAGTCCGCGGTGATCTCATCCCGTGCCGAACTGGACTCCGCGTACGCCGAACTGGCCGCGCGCTACCCCGAGGGCGAGCAGGTCCCGGTCCCCCCGAACTGGGGCGGCTTCCGCGTCGCTCCTCAGACGGTCGAGTTCTGGCAGGGCCGCGAGAACCGCCTCCACGACCGCCTGCGCTATGTGGTCCGGGAGGACGGGTCGTGGCGGGTGGAGCGACTCAGTCCGTGAGGGCGGGAGCCCTCAGCCCAGCACCCCGTCGAGGATCTTCGACCACTGGGCGACCACTCGTTCGCGGCGGGCCTTGTCGTCCGTGAGGAGGTTGGCCAGGCCCAGGCCCCGGGACATGTCGAGGAGGCCCTGGACGGTTTCCCGGGCGCCGGGGCGGGTTTCGTCGGCGTTCAGGAGTTCCACGGCTATGCGGTGGGTCTCGCGGCCGACGTGGGCCTCCAACTCCGTTACGCGGGGGCGTAGTTGGTCCTCGTTGGAGGCGGCCACCCAGAGGTGGAGGGCGGCGCGGAAGAGGGGGCCCGTGTAGAGGTCGACGAGGGCGGCGACGACCGTGTGGCGGTCCGTGGGTCCGTCGGGGAACAGGTCGCGCAGGGCGGTGGAGCGTTCTTCGGCGACGTACTCGACGGCTGCCGTGAAGAGGTCCTCGCGGGTCGGGAAGTGGTGCTGGGCGGCGCCCCGGGAGACGCCGGCGCGTTCGGCGACGACGGAGACCGTGGAGCCGGCCCAGCCGTGTTCGGCGAGGCAGGCGACCGCGGCTTCGAGGAGGCGCTGCCGGGTGGCCCGGCTGCGGTCCTGCTTGGGTACGCGCTCGGCCGGCGGCGCGCCGTTCAGCACGCCGCCGGTCGTCGCGCCGCCGTTCACCACACCCATGAGGGATCCCGTCGTTCGAGGAAGGCCGTCATTCCCTCGCGGGCCTGCGCGGAGGAGAACAGCCGGGCCGAGAGCGCGGTGAGGTCGGCCGCGTCCCGGTCGAAGGTGTCCAGCACCTTAGCCGTGAGCAGCCGTTTCGTCTCGGCCAGTCCGTCCGGGGAGGCCCGACGCAGTCCGTCGAGCACGGGCGCGAGTACGTCGTCGGCGTCCTCGCCCGCCGCCGTGACGAGGCCGATCCGGGCGGCCTCGTCCGCGTCGAACCTCTCCCCGGTGAGGTAGTAACGGGCCACCGCGCGCGGGTCGAGCCGCGGCAGCAGGGGCAGCGAGATCACGGCCGGGGCGACCCCGATGCGTACCTCCGTGAAGGCGAACGTGGCCTCCTGGGAGGCGACGGCGATGTCGCAGGCGCCGAGCAGTCCGAGGCCGCCCGCGCGCACATGTCCTGTGACGCGGGCGACGACGGGTTTGGGCAGTTCGACGATCTGGCGCAGCAGGGCGACCAGGACGTCGGGGTCGGGAGGGTCGCGCAGGTCCGCGCCCGCGCTGAAGGTGTTGCCGGTGTGGGTGAGGACGACGGCGCGTACGTCACCGTCCTTGCCGCACTCCGTGAGCGCGTCCGCCAGCTCCCCCACGAGTCGGGCGGAGAGGGCGTTGCGCCGCTCGGGCGCGTCGAGCGCGAGGGTGGTGATCCCGCGCTCGTGCGCCCGCCGTACCACCGTCATGCGCGCTCCCTCAGTTCCCTCAGCTCCCGCAGTTCCCGCAGTTCCCGGCGCAGGATCTTGCCGGAGGCCGCCCTGGGCACGCCTTCGATGAAGACGACCTGCCTGATCTTCTTGTACGGGGCGACGCGCTCGGCGACGTACCCCATCACGTCGTCCTCGGTGAGGTCCTCCGCGGCCGGCTGGCGCACCACGTACGCGTGCGGCCTTTCGTTGTTGTCGCTGTCGTAGACGCCGATGACGGCGGCGTCGGCGATGCCGGGGTGCGTGAGCAGAAGGGCCTCCAGTTCGGCGGGGGCCACCTGGAAGCCCTTGTACTTGATCAGTTCCTTGACGCGGTCGACGACGTACAGCCAGCCGCCCGCGTCGACGTGCCCGACGTCCCCGGTGTGCAGCCAGCCGTCCTCGTCGATCATGGCGGCGGTCGCCTCGGGGCGGCCGAGGTAGCCCTTCATGACCTGTGGTCCGCGGATGACGATCTCGCCGCGCTCGTCGACGCCGACGTCCTTGCCGGGGTCGTCGAGGGAGACGATCCGCATCTCGGTGCCGGGGATGAGTTTTCCGACGCTTCCGGGAGGCGGGTTAGCGGAGTCCCGGGGCACGACGTGCGTACCGGGCGAGAGTTCCGTCATGCCGTACGCCTGGCCGACCGGCGGCAGTCCCAGCCTGCGCGAACAGGCCTCCGCCAGTTCGGCGTCCAGGGGCGCGGCCGCGCTGATGATGTACTCCAGGGACGACAGGTCGTAGCCCTCGACGGCCGGGTGCTTGGCGAGGGCGAGGACGATCGGCGGGGCCACGTACAGGCCGGTGATGCGGTGTTTCTCGATGGCCGCGAGGAACGTCTCCAGGTCGAAGCGCGGCAGTACGACGACGGTGGCGCCCTGCCTGAGCGGCGCGTTCATGAGGGCCGTGAGCCCGTAGATGTGGAAGAACGGCAGGACGGCGAGGATGCGGTCGCCGGGGCCCATCGGCATGGTGGGCGACAGCTGGGCGAGGTTGGTGGCGATGTTCCGGTGGGTGAGCATCACGCCCTTGGGGATGCCGGTCGTCCCGGAGGAGTACGGGAGGGCCGCCACGTCCTCCACCGGGTCGATGTCGATCTGCGGCTCGGGGGCCGTGGAGCCCAGCATGTCGAGCAGCGAGCGGTGCCCGGGTGCCTGGTCGCAGACGAAGATCTCCCGTACGCCGCCCGCGAGTTCGGCCGCCGTACGGGCCGTGTCCAGGAGCGGTGACACGGTGACGATCCACTCGGCCCTGCAGTCCCGCAGCTGCTTGGCGAACTCCTCGGGCGTGGCGAGCGGATGCACGGTCGTGACCGAAGCCCCCGCGCGCGTGGCGGCGAAGAACGCCACGGGGAAGGCGACGGTGTTGGGGCTGTGCAGCGCCAGCACGTCCCCCTTGCCGACCCCGAGGTCGGCGAGCGCGGCGGCGACCCGCCGGTGGAACGTGTCGAGTTGGGCGTAGGTGAGGGCCATCCCGTCCACGCCGTCGATCAGCGCGGGTGTGTCGCCCCGGGAGGCGGCGCGGCCCAGCACCGCCTCGTGGATGGGTTCTTCGACGGCGGGGACGTCTTCGTACTCGCTGCGGAACACCATGGCGGGCCCTTTCAGGAGTCGAACCGGAGGCTCGGCCGGAAGCTGTAGGGGAGATAGTGCTAGTAGGACTTCGGCAGGCCCAGGGTCTGGTGCGAGACGTAGTTGAGGATCATCTCCCTGCTGACGGGCGCGATCCGGGCCACCCGGGATGCCGTGATGAGGGACGCGAGGCCGAACTCGCCCGTCAGGCCGTTGCCGCCGAGGGTGTGCACGGACTGGTCGACCGCTTTCACACAGGCTTCGGCGGCCGCGTACTTGGCCATGTTGGCGGCCTCTCCGGCTCCCGCGTCGTCCCCGGAGTCGTACAGGAAGGCCGCCTTCTGCATCATCAGGCGGGCGAGTTCGAGTTCGATGTGTGCCTGCGCCAGGGGGTGCGCGATCGCCTGGTGGGCGCCGATCGGGTCCCTCCAGACGGTACGTTCGCGGGCGTAGGTGATGGCCCTGGAGAGGGCGTAGCGGCCCATGCCGATCGCGAAGGCGGCGGTCATGATGCGCTCGGGGTTGAGGCCCGCGAAGAGCTGGAGCAGGCCCGCGTCCTCGTCTCCGACGAGTGCGTCGGCGGGCAGGCGTACGTCGTCGAGGGTGAGTTCGAACTGCTTCTCCGCGCCGTGCAGTTCCATGTCGATCTGCCGCCGCTCGAAGCCGGGGGCGTCGCGGGGGACGATGAACAGGCAGGGCTTGAGCTTGCCCGTACGGGCGTCCTCCGCGCGGCCGACGATGAGCGTGGCGTCCGCGATGTCCACGCCGGAGATGAAGACCTTGCGGCCCGTGAGGATCCAGTCGGTTCCGTCCCGGCGGGCGGTCGTGGTGATGCGGTGGCTGTTGGAGCCGGCGTCGGGTTCGGTGATGCCGAAGGCCATGGTGCGGGTTCCGTCGGCCAGGGCCGGGAGCCAGTCCTGTTTCTGGGCTTCTGTGCCGAAGCGGGCGATCACTGTGCCGCAGATGGCCGGGGAGACGACCATCATGAGGAGGGGGCAGCCCGCGGCTCCCAACTCCTCAAGGACGATGGAGAGTTCGGCGATGCCGCCGCCTCCGCCTCCGAATTCCTCGGGGAGGTTGACGCCGAGGTAGCCGAGCTTGGCCGCCTCTGACCAGAGTTCGTCGGGGTGGGCGCCCGCCGCGACGACCTTGGTGAGGTATTCGCGGCCGTAGCGGTTGCCGAGGGCGGCCACGGCTGCTCGGAGGGCCTTGTGTTCGTCCGTTTCGAGGACGGTTGTCATTGGGGGCTCCTCAGGGGGAGGGGTGTTCTGTTGTGTGGAGGGTGCGGGTTCGTTGTGGCTGGTCGCGCCCACGCGGCGGAACCGCATGATCGACCCGGCCCCGCGCCCCTATCGGGGCGCCTCTTGCTGGACGACCGCCAGCAGCGCGCCCACCTCGACCTGCTGCCCCGGAGTCGCGTGCAGGGCCGTCAGCGTGCCTGTCGCCGGGGCTGTGATCTTGTGTTCCATCTTCATCGCCTCCAGCCAGATGAGGGGGTCTCCGGCCTGTACGGCGGAGCCGGTGGTGAGGCCGTCGGCGATTCGGGCGACCGTGCCGGGCATGGGGGCCAGGAGGGAGCCGGGGGACTGTTGGGCGGTGGGGTCCGGGAAGCGGGGCAGGGCGGTGAGCGCGGTGGTGTTCACGTAGACGCGGTCGTCGTCGTGGCGGGTGACGTCGAACTTCCGGCGTACGCCGTCGATTTCGAGTACGACGAGATCCGCGGCGGCGCTCAGCACGCGGACACCGTCGGCCGTCAGGCCCTCGCGGGTGTGCCGGTACTGAACCTCGTGTTCGCCGTGCGCCGAGGCGTAGCGCTTGGTCTGGGGCTGGGAGGGCAGGTTGCGCCAGCCGCCGAACCGGGAGCGGCCGTGGGCGTCCGCGAGGGCGGCGGCCAACGGGGCGTACGGGTCCGGGGCGGCCGTGGTGAGGGCGGCCAGGTGGCGGTCGTAGAAGGACGTGTCCATGCGGGCCGTCGTGAACTCCTCGTGGCGCAGGGAGCGTACGAGGAGGTCGCGATTGGTGACCGGGCCGTGGATCGTGGCCCGCTCAAGGGCTCCGGCCAGCCGGCGGATCGCCTCCGCGCGCGTGGGGGCGTACGCGACGGCCTTGGCGAGCATGGCGTCGTAGTGGACGCCGATCGTGTCGCCGTCCTCGTAGCCGGTGTCCAGGCGGATGCCGGGTACGGAGAGGCGGTGCAGGGTGCCGGTCTGCGGGGCCCAGTTCTGGGCGGGGTCCTCGGCGTAGAGGCGGGCCTCGACCGCGTGGCCGGACGACTGCGGTGGTTCGCCGTCCAGGCGCGCTCCCTCGGCGACGCTCAGCTGCAGGGCGACCAGGTCAATGCCGAACACCGCCTCCGTCACCGGGTGTTCGACCTGGAGGCGGGTGTTCATCTCCAGGAAGTGGACGTCGTCCCCGGAGACCAGGAACTCGACGGTGCCCGCACCCGCGTAGGTGATCGTGCGGGCGGCGGCCGTCGCCGCGGAGTGCAGGCGCTCCTCGACACCGGGGGCGAGGGCCGGCGCGGGTGCCTCCTCGATCACCTTCTGGTGGCGGCGCTGGAGGGAGCAGTCGCGGGTGCCGTACGCCCACACGGCGCCGTGCGTGTCGGCGACGATCTGCACCTCGACATGGCGTCCGTGCTCGACGTACGGCTCGACGAAGACCGTGCCGTCCCCGAAGGCGCTCAGCGCCTCGGCCGACGCGGCCTCCAACTCGCCCTTGAGATCGGCGAGTTCGCGGACGATCCGCATGCCGCGGCCGCCGCCGCCCGACGCCGCCTTCACCAGGACCGGCAGATCGGCCTCGGTCACCGCGTCTGGATCCAGGGGCGCGAGCAACGGCACCCCGGCGGCCGCCATCAGCTCCTTGGCACGGGTCTTGGAGGCCATCGCCTCGATCGCCTCGGGCGGCGGGCCGATCCAGACCAGGCCCGCGTCGAGGACGGCCCGCGCGAAGTCGGCGTTCTCGGACAGGAAGCCGTACCCGGGGTGCACCGCCTCCGCGCCCGCCGTCAGCGCGGCCTTCACGATCAGTTCGCCGCGCAGATACGTCTCGGTGGGCGTCGATCCCGGCAGGCGTACCGCGGTGTCGGCCACGCGCGCGTGGAGGGCGTTTTCGTCCGCGTCCGAGTACACGGCGACGGTTCGGATTCCCAACTCACGGCAGGTTCGGAAGACTCGGCAGGCGATCTCGCCCCGGTTGGCGACCAGCACACTCGAAATCATGGGACCTCTCACATCCGGAAGACGCCGAAGCCGCCGCGTGCGCCCTCGTAGGGCGCCGTGTGGATCGCGGACAGGCACAGGCCGAGGACGGTGCGGGTGTCGCGGGGATCGATGACCCCGTCGTCGTACAGCCGCCCGGACAGGAACATCGGCAGGGACTCGGACTCGATCTGCTGCTCGACCATGGCGCGCAGGGCGGCGTCGGCGTCCTCGTCGTAGGGCTGCCCCTTCGCGGCGGCGGACTGCCGGGCGACGATCGACAGGACGCCCGCGAGCTGCTGGGGGCCCATGACGGCGGACTTGGCGCTGGGCCAGGCGAAGAGGAAACGCGGGTCGTACGCCCGCCCGCACATGCCGTAGTGCCCGGCTCCGTACGACGCGCCCATGAGCACGGAGAGGTGGGGCACGCGGCTGTTGCTCACCGCGTTGATCATCATCGCGCCGTGCTTGATGATGCCGCCCTGTTCGTACTCCTTGCCGACCATGTAGCCGGTGGTGTTGTGCAGGAAGAGCAGGGGGATGTCCCGCTGGTTGGCCAGCTGGATGAACTGGGCCGCCTTCTGGGACTCCTCGCTGAAGAGCACGCCCTGGGCGTTGGCGAGGATGCCGACCGGGTAGCCATGGAGGGTCGCCCAGCCGGTGGCGAGGCTCGTTCCGTAGAGGGGCTTGAACTCGTCGAAGTCGGAGGCGTCGACGAGGCGCGCGACGACCTCGCGGGGGTCGAAGGGGGTGCGCAGGTCCCCGGGGACGATGCCGAGCAGCTCGTCCTCGTCGTACTTGGGCGGGGCGGCCGGGCCCGGATCGCCGTACGCCTTGCGGTGGTTGAGGCGGGCGACGACGCGGCGCGCCTGCCGGAGGGCGTCCTGCTCGTCGACGGCGAAGTAGTCGGCGAGGCCCGACACGCGCGCGTGCATCTCGGCGCCGCCCAGCGACTCGTCGTCGCTCTCCTCGCCGGTGGCCATCTTGACCAGCGGCGGACCGCCGAGGAAGACCTTCGCCCGCTCCTTGACCATGATCACGTGGTCGGACATGCCGGGGATGTACGCGCCGCCCGCGGTGGAGTTCCCGAAGACGACCGCGACGGTCGGGATGCCGGCCGCCGAAAGCCGCGTGATGTCACGGAAGATGGCGCCCCCGGGGATGAAGATCTCCTTCTGGGAGGGCAGGTCGGCGCCACCGGACTCGACGAGGCTGATGCAGGGCAGGCGGTTGGCGAGCGCGATGTCGTTCGCCCTGAGCGCCTTCTTCAGGCTCCAGGGGTTGCTGGCGCCGCCGCGCACGGTCGGGTCGTTCGCCGTGATCAGGCACTCCACGCCCTCGACGACACCGATGCCGGTGACGAGCGAGGCACCGACTGTGTACTCGGGGGAGGCGCTCCCCCAGGCCGCGAGCGGCGACAGCTCCAGGAACGGAGTGTCGGGGTCGAGGAGCAGCTCGATGCGCTCGCGGGCGAGCAGTTTGCCGCGCTTTCGGTGCCGGGCGACGTACTTCTCGCCGCCGCCCGCGAGGGCTTTCGCGTGCTCGGTGTCCAGCTCGGTGAGCTTGGCGAGCATGGCCTCGCGGTGGGCGGCGTAGTCCGGGGAGGCGGTGTCCAGCGCGGACGCCAGGACCGTCACAGCAGTACCTCCGGGATGTCGAGGTGGCGGGAGCGCAGCCATTCGCCGAGGGCCTTGGCCTGCGGATCGAAACGGTGCTGGGCGGCGACACCCTCGCCGAGGACTCCCTCCACTACGAAGTTGAGGGCGCGCAGGTTCGGCAGCACATGGCGTACGACGGTCAAGTCGGCCGTTTCCGGAAGGAGTTCGCGGAACCGGTCGGTGGTGAGGGTGTGCGCCAGCCAGCGCCAGGCGTCGTCCGAGCGGGCCCAGACGCCGACGTTCGCGTTGCCGCCCTTGTCACCGCTGCGGGCCCCGGCGACGAGGCCGAGGGGGGCGCGGCGGGTCGGTCCCGGGGTCGGGGATTCGGGCAGCGGCTCCGGCAGCGGGGGTTCCTCCAGCGGCTCCAGTACGCGGGTGTCCTGGGCCGGCATCACATGGATCCGGTGTCCGTCGTGGAGGACGGCCATATGGTCGACGTCGCCATGGGGGACGTACACATCCTCGAAGACCCCATAGGGCGCGCCCTTTCCGGGTGGCGCCAACACATGGAATCCGGGGTAGCTGCCGAGCGCCAGCTCTACGGCGGCTCCGCTGAGGGTCCGGCCCACCGTGTCCTGGTCGGGGTCACGCACGACGAGCCTGAGGAGGGCGCTGGCCGTCTCCTCGGTGGGGGCGTCGGGGTGGTCGGTGCGGGCGAGTTCCCAACGGACGTCGGCCGGGCGGGACTTGGCCGCCATGAGCGAGGTCTCCAGCTGGTCCCGGACGAGCGCGGCCTTCTTCTCGATGTCGAGCCCGGTCAGGACGAAGACGACCTCGTTGCGGAAACCGCCGAGGCGGTTGAGCCCGACCTTGAGGGTGGGCGGCGGGGCCTCGCCGCGCACACCGTCGATCCGTACCCGGTCGGGGCCCTCCTGGGTGAGCCGGACCGAGTCGAGGCGCGCGGTGACGTCGGGGCCCGCGTACCGGGCGCCGGACGTCTCGTACAGGAGCTGGGCGGTGACCGTACCGAGGTCGACGACGCCGCCGGTGCCGTCGTGCTTGGTGATGACGCTCGTGCCGTCCTCGTGGAGTTCGGCGACGGGGAAGCCCGGGTGGTGCAGGCGGTCCGGGTCGTGCTCGGCGAAGAAGGCGTAGTTGCCGCCGGTGGCCTGCGTGCCGCACTCCAGGACGTGCCCGGCGACGACGGCACCCGCGAGTCGGTCGTACGCGTCCGGCGTCCAGCCGAAGTGGGCGGCGGCCGGTCCCGTGACCAGGGCGGCGTCGGTGACTCGGCCGGTGACGACGATGTCCGCGCCCTCGCGGAGGCAGGTGGCGATGCCTTCGCCGCCCAGGTAGGCGTGCGCGGCGAGGCTCTTGGGGTGGCGTGCGGTGAGGTCGTCGCCCTCGACGTGCGCCACCCGCGCCGGGATGCCGAGCCGCTGGGCCAACTCCCGTACGGCGTCGGCGAGTCCGGCCGGGTTGAGGCCGCCGGCGTTGGCGACGATCCGTACACCCTTCTCGTGCGCGAGCCCGAGACACTCCTCCAGCTGGCGGAGGAAGGTGCGCGCGTAGCCGCCGGCCGGGTTCTTGAGGCGGTCGCGGCCGAGGATGAGCATGGTCAGCTCGGCGAGGTAGTCGCCGGTCAGGACGTCCAGGGGACCGCCGGTGAGCATCTCGCGCATCGCGTCGAACCGGTCGCCGTAGAAACCAGAGGCGTTGCCGATGCGGAGGGGGTGGGGATGGGGATGGGGTCGGGTTGCCGGGGCGGGTGTTGATCCTGTCGTGGAACGGACCCCTGAGTCGGTCATCCCGTGGCCCCCTTCGGCGCGCGGCCGGTGCCGGGCGGACCCGCGAAGGCCTGCGCGAAGTCGAGCCAGCGGTCGGCGTCGGGCCCTTGCGCCCGTACGGCGAGATCGGCGCGGTGGGCCCGCCGGGTGACGAGCAGACAGAAGTCGAGGGCGGGGCCGGTCACGCGCTGGGCCGCGCCCTCGGGGCCGTACGTCCACAACGCGCCGTCGCCGGAGGGTGCCGTCAGTTCGACTCGGAACTCCTCCTCCGGCGCGTCCAGCCCCTGTACCCCGAAGGCGAAGTTCCGGGCTCGCACCCCGATGCGCGCCACATGCCGCAGCCGGTCGGTGGGTGGCCTCATCACATGCAACGCGTCGGCGATGTCCTGGCCGTGGGCCCAGGTCTCCATCAGCCGGGCCGTCGCCATGGAGGCGGCGGACATCGGCGGCCCGTACCAGGGGAAGCGCACTCCTCTGGGTGCCGAACTCAGCACCTTGTGCAGGGCGTCACGCCCCGCGCGCCACTCGGCGAGCAGCCGTGCGGGCGGCAGCCCGGCGCCTTCCTCGGCCCCCTCGTCGACGAACCGGTCCGGGGCGGCGAGCGCCTTCTCCACCTCCGCCCCGAAGGCTGCCAGGTCGGTCGCCGCGAGCAGCGCCGACCGGTCGGTCCAGGCGAGATGCGCGATCTGATGGGCGACGGTCCAGCCCGCCGCGGGGGTCGCGAGCGCCCAGGCGTCCTCGCTCAACTCCCCCACCAGCCGGTCGAGTTCCTCGCTCTCGTCGCGCAGGTCGTCGAACACTGGCGTCGGATCGGTCACGATGCGCTCCCCTCGGGCACGGCGGTGTGCGGCGCGGTGTGCCCAGGAGCATGGCAGCGCTCACAGAAACAAGCAAGCGTGCTTGCATTATTGAAACCGGGATGGCGGACGGCATGTCTGGAGCGGGGCCGGTGCCGGGGCAGAGGCCGGAGCCGGAGCCGGGGCCGGAGCCGGGGCCGGTGCTGAAGCCGGTGCCGGGGCAGAGGCCGGAGCCGGAGCCGGGGCCAGGGCCAGGGCCAGGGAGAAGCTCATCGGTCGGAGGGAACCCCCGTCGGCCGGGGAGAAGCCGTCGGTAGGGGAGAAGCCCGCCTTGCTGGGGCCCGTCAGTCGGGGAAAAGCCCGCCGGTCGGCGGTGCCCGGGCAGGCACCTCGCCGGCGGGGCGGCGCGTCTAGGAGTCCAGCCCCTTGGCCCTGCCCCGGCCCACCTGGGTTCGTACCGCTCCCATGCTCGCCGCGATGACGAGTGTGATCGCCAGGGCCTCCGTCATGGAGAGCGTCTGGCTCAGGACCAGGAAGCCGGCGATCGAGGCGACGGCCGGTTCGAGGCTCATGAGGACGGCGAAGGTGGAGGCGGGCAGGCGGCGCAGGGCGAGGAGTTCGAGGGTGTAGGGGAGCACGGAGGAGAGGACGGCGACGGCGGAGCCCAGCGCGAGCGTGGTCGGGTCCAGCAGCTTCGAGCCGGACTCGACGAGGCCGAGCGGCAGGAACAGCACGGCCGCGACCGCCATGGCGAGCGCCAGCCCGTCGGCCTGCGGGAAGCGCCGCCCCGTACGGGCACTGAAGACGATGTACGCGGCCCACATGGCGCCGGCCGACAGGGCGAACGCGACACCGACCGGGTCGAGACTGTCGAAGCCTCCGCCGCCGAGGAGGAAGACGCCGCCGAGGGCGAGGCCGGCCCAGACGAAGTTGAGGGCGCGGCGGGAGGCCACCACCGAGAGCACGAGGGGGCCGAGCACTTCCAGCGTGACGGCGGGGCCGAGCGGGATGCGGGCGACCGACTGGTAGAAGAGGCCGTTCATCGCGGCCATCGTGATGCCGAAGACGACGACGGTTCCCCAGTCGGTGCGCGAGTGCCCGCGCAGTTTGGGGCGACAGACCACGAGCATCACGATCGCGGCGACCACGAGGCGGAGCGTGACGACGCCGAGCGCTCCGGTGCGCGGCATGAGCGTCACGGCGAGGGCACCGCCGAACTGGACGGAGATACCTCCGGCGAGCACGAGCCCCACGGGGCCGAGGGCCCGGATCCCGCGCGGGCCGCCCGCCGGACCGTCCGTCGGGCCCCCCGTCGAGCCCTCCGTCGGACTGGTCGCCGAGCCGACCCCCGGGTCGAACACGGGGGCCGGCCCGGCGACGGCGGCCGTGGGGTCGGCGACCGACGGGGAGCGGTCAGCGCTGGGGATGTTCACGGGGCCGTCCAGGAAGTTCGGGTCGAGAGCTGTTGTACGTTGCAGTACATCATGGTGGACTTTCCGGTCCAGGGTAATGGACTCAGTCAGGGCTGTACAACAGTTTTGCAGCTTACGCTGCGGTGAAATGTCCTGGGCGGCCCGGCGCCGGAATCAGTTGGCGGGCCTGCCGAACCAGCGGGTGAGGTGGTCGTCCAGGTCCCGCTGGTCGTCGCCGATCCAGGCGACGTGGCCGTCGGGGCGCAGCAGGACGCACGGAACATCCAGTGCCGCTGTGGGATCCGAGAGGTGATCGACCCGGTCCGACCAGCCGCCGACGGTCAGTCGTTCGGTACGGTCCAGCAGCAGGCCGCGGCCGCGATGCAGCAGGCCGTAGAGGTGGCCCTGTTTCACGTCGATGTCGCGCAGGCGGCGGCCGAGCAGGTCGGGGCCTTCGCCGAAGTCGTAGCGGACGGCGATCGCGGTGATCTTCTCGATCAGGTAGCGGTTCACCTCGTCGAAGTCCATCAGTTCGGTGAGCAGCCTGCGCAGGGCCTGCGGGCCCGGTTCGGTGGAGTGCAGTTCCATCTGGGCTCGGGTGTTGTCGAGCACGTCCTCGGCGACGGGATGACGTTCGGCCTGGTAGGTGTCCAGCAGTGTTTCCGGCGCCCAGCCGCGGATCTGTGCGGCCAGTTTCCAGCCGAGGTTGAACGCGTCCTGAACGCCCAGGTTGAGACCCTGTCCGCCGACGGGTGGATGGATGTGTGCCGCATCGCCGGCCAGCAGCACCCGCCCGACCCGATAGCGTTCGGCCAGCCGGGTGGCATCGCCGAAGCGGGACAGCCAGCGCGGGGAGTGCACACCGAAATCGGTTCCGGCGATGGCCCGCAGTTGTTGCCTGAAATCCTGGAGGGTGGGCGGTTCCGCGCGATCGCCGACTCCCGCGGCGGGGACTACGACGCTGTACGCCTTTTCGCCGAAGGGCCTGAGCCAGAATCGCTGATTGGTCCCGCCGATTTCGGCCACCTTGGCGGCGATCTCCTCCTGCGGCACACCCACTTCCATCTCGCCCATCAGCGTCTCGGTCCGCGAAGGCTCGCCGGGGAAGCCGACGCCGAGCAGTTTGCGCACCGTACTGCGCCCGCCGTCACAGCCGACGAGGTAGCGCGCACGCAGCCGTTCGCCTCCCCCGCCGGCTACGCCCTCACCGGCGGGGGTCCCCCAACTGGCCAGTTCGACGGTCACGCCCTCGTCGTCCTGCTCGAAACCGGCCACCGCACAACCGCGCCGGACCTGTGCACCCAGTTCGATCGCGTGCTCTTCGAGCAGACGGACGACGACCGGTTGCGGGATGCCCAGCAGATAGGCGTGCGCGGAATCCAGGCCCTCGGGCGCGGGTTTGTCGATGGCGGCGAAGAATCCTGCGGCCGGACGCCTTCTTCCGTGTTCGAGAAGGCGATCCAGCAGTCCGCGCATTGCCATCAGCTCGACACTGCGAATGTGCAGACCGACGATGCGGACCAACGACGCGGGCTCGGTTTCCTTCTCCAGAACGAGTACCCGCACATCGTGCAGCCGCAGTTCGGCGGCCAGCATCGCGCCGGTCGGCCCGCACCCGGCAATGATCACGTCGAACGTGACCGTATCCAGATCCGTCGCCGTATCCGTCGCCGTATCCCTATCCGGATCCGTCGCCGACGGCTCGGCGGTGAACTGTGGAGAGTGCATAGGTGTGTTGCCCTTCGGGAGTGCCTTGTTGGCAAGGCGCTCCCGGCGACACCTACGTCAATCGCCCGGCCGTGACGGGAAGGGGGAGCACCCACGTCGATGCAGCGTTCATGGGTCTCACCTCCTCGGGCGGTGTCACGGTCGTCTGGAAGCTACTGGCCCCGGCATCGTCCGGTCCAACCCTTTTCATCCGTCGGCCAGGCGGCGCAGGAGGGCCCGGGGGCGGTAGGGGATGACCTCGGCCAGTGAGATGGCGGTGCTGGTCCGGTCGGCGTTCCTCGGGACGTCCCGGGCCGTGTTCCCCGCAACGTCCGGGCCGACGTTCCCCGCAGCGCGGTGGCCGCCCTCAGCCGCATCGGCCGCACCGTCCGGGCCCCCGCCCCCTGGACGGCCGGCCTCGTCTTCGCCTGCTACACCCTTCCGTGGATGGCCGTGGTCGGGTTCCTGCCCACCATCTACCGCGACGGCGGGATGGCGGGCAGCTGGCCGGGCGTCCTCAGCGCGGTGGTCGGCGCGGCGAACGCCATCGGCTCGATCACCACCGCGGCACTCATGAGACGCGGCCTGCCCGCCCGCGCCCTCCTCGTCCCCGCCTTCGTCCTCATGGCCACCACATCCCTGCCAGCCTTCGCAGTCGACTGGCATACCCTCCCCGCGGGCACCGCCTGGCAGTTCCTCTGCGTCGTGGCCTTCTCGCTGACCGGCGGCGCGATACCGGCCACCTTGTTGCGCATGATCGGTGAACTCACTCCGGCAGGCGGCTCCGCCCCCGCCACCATGGGTCTGATCCAGCAGCTCTTCAACACCGGCAGTTTCATCGGTCCCGCGCTCGCCGCATGGCTGGCCACCCGCACCGGCGGCTGGCATTCCAGCTGGTGGATGACCTGTGCCTGCGCGGCAGTTGGCATCGTCCTCAGCCTCCGCCTCAGGACCCGGGTCACGGGCACGGTGGCGGCCCCGGTGGGAGACTCGACGACCGCCCTCACCACGTCCGCACAACCTTCCGGGCCCCCACGGCACCGCTGACGGCACGGCTGACGGCTTCGCGCCGCACGCTTGACCTGCGCCTGATCTGCGCCTGATCTGCGCCTGTTGTGCTGATCTACGCCACACCTAGATCTCGGGGCCGTCCAGACCCTCCGCCAGCACCTCCGCCAGGTGTCTGCCCTTCCGGCCTCCGAGCTGTTCCAACTGTTCCAGTTGGGCGCGGCACGAGAAGCCGTCCGCCAGGACCACCGGTTCCTCCCCGGCCGCCCGGACCGCCGGCAGCAGCTGTTCCTCCGCGCAGGCCACCGACACTTCGTAATGGCCCTTCTCGAAGCCGAAGTTGCCCGCCAGGCCGCAGCAGCCGCCGGAGAGTTCGCCGGTCAGGCCCGCTGCCGTGCGAAGGCGGCGGTCCGGGGCGTCGCCGAGGACCGCGTGCTGGTGGCAGTGGGTCTGACCCACGACAGGGCGGTCCAGTCGGGGTGGGGTCCAGTGCGGGGCGTGGCGTTCGAGCGCCTCCGCGAAGGTCAGGACGGCCGACGCCACTCGCTTGGCGCGCGGATCGTCGGGCAGCAGCTCGGGCAGGTCCGTGCGCAGGGCGGCGGCGCAGCTGGGTTCGAGGACGACGATGGGCGTGCCTTCCCCGGGGAAGGCCGGATCCCCGAGCGGATACAGCAGGTCGAGGGTGCGTCGCATCACCTTGCGGGCGCGGTCCAGTTGACCCGTCGAGACATAGGTCAGGCCGCAACAGACCCGGCCACGGGGAGCCACCCGCGGGACGTCGGACGGGCTCGGGGCGGCGGACGGGCTCGGGACAGCCGACGGGTCCGGGGCAGCCGACAGACTCGGAACGGCCGACGGAGCCGGGGCGGCCGACGGGGCCGGAGCAGTCGACGGGGCCGGAGCAGTCGACAGACTCGGAGCAGCGGGCAGACTCGGGGCAGTCGACAGACTCGGATCGGCGGGCGGGCCCGGGACATCCGACGGGTTCAGGGCGGTCTGCGGGCTCGGTGCGGCCAGCGATCCGTCGCCCGACGCCCGGCTCCACGGCTGCCGCCTGCCCATGCCCGGCACCCACCGAAGCCACCCGCCCACGGCCGGCATCCACCGAAGCCACCTGCCCAAGGCCGGCACCCGCAGGAGCCGTCTCTCCCTCGGCGGCCACGGCAGCACCCTCAGCCCCGCCGCCTCCAGAACCCGTGCCGCCGCCTTTCCGACGGACGGTGACAGGTACTCCGTGAAGGTGTCCGGCCAGAGAACGACCGTCTTGGGCAGGCCGTCCGGGTGCTCTTCGTACTCGACGCCGCCCTCGCGCATCTCCTGCCGTGCCTGCGCCCTGACCCCGCGGCCCCACCACCGGGTGAACGTCTCCCCCGCCACCCGCGGAATCTCCCGCTCGGGCGCGATCCCGCCCAGCCACTTCACCACGGCCGCCAACGGGCGTACCGAAGCGAGGAAGTTGACCGGGCCGGCCAAGTGCAGGCGGGAGACCGTGCCGAGCCAGACCGGCAGCCACCCCATCGCGTAGTGCGCGGCCGGTCGCCGGCGGCCCGCGTAGTGGTGGTGCAGGAACTCCGCCTTGTACGTGGCCATGTCGACCCCCACCGGGCAGTCGGAGCGGCAGCCCTTGCAGGACAGGCACAGGTCCAGCGCGTCCCGGACCTCCGTGGACGCCCAGCCGTCGGTGACGACCTCGCCCGCGAGCATCTCGTGCAGCAGCCGGGCCCGCCCGCGCGTGGAGTGCTCCTCCTCGCCGGTCGCGCGGAAGGAGGGGCACATGACGCCGGAGCCCGGACCGGCCGTCTCCGTGCGGCACTTGGCGACGCCCACGCATCTGCGGACCGCCGCCGAGAAGTCCCCTCCGTCGTGCGGATAGCCGAAGGCCACGTCCACCGGCTCGCGCGGGAGCACGGCGAATCTCAGGTTCTCGTCCAGGGCGGCGGGCCGGACCAGCATTCCCGGGTTGAGCAGGTCGTCCGGGTCCCACACCGACTTCGCTCGCTCGAAGAGGGCGACCATCTCCTCCCCGTACATCTTCGGGAGCAGTTCGGCCCTGGCCTGCCCGTCGCCGTGCTCTCCGGAGAGCGAGCCGCCGTGGGCGACGACCAGCTCCGCCAGCTCCTCCGAGAAGCGGCGGAAGCGGCCGATGCCCTCGGGGGAGAGCAGGTCGAAGTCGATGCGTACGTGAATGCAGCCGTCCCCGAAGTGCCCGTACGGCGTGCCGCGCAGGCCGTGGGAGGTCAGCAGCCCTCTGAAGTCCCGCAGATACGGGCCGAGTCGGGCCGGGGGCACCGCGCAGTCCTCCCAGCCGGGCCAGGCCTCGGTGCCGTCCGGCATCCGGGTCGCCGTGCCGCTCGCGTCCTCGCGGACGCGCCACAGGGCCCGCTGACCGGCCGGGTCGGTGACCACGAGGGAGTCGACGACGTCCGCGGCACGCACGATCGCGTCCGCACGCGCGCGTGCCTCAGCCGCCGTCCCGCCGCCCGTCTCCACGAAGAGCCAGGCGCCGCCCCTGGGCAGTCCCGCGTCCGCCCGTACGAGATCGGCCGCCATGCCCTCCACCGTCAACGGCCGGTACGGCAGCAGGCCCGCCGCCGCCTCGGCCGCCGCGCTCTCGTCCGCGTACGCCAGCACGGCCAGCGCACGCGCGCGTGGGGCCTCGACCAGCGCGACGACCGCCTCCGTCAGCACGCCGAGGGTGCCCTCGGAGCCGCAGAAGGAACGGGCTACGTCGGCGCCCTTCTCGGGGAGCAGCGCGTCCAGCGCGTACCCCGAAATACGGCGGGGCAGGTCCGGGAAGCCGGTGCGCAGCCGCTCCAACTCCCCCTCCACCAGGGCCCGCAGCCCCTCCGGAGCGCCCGCCCAGGAGCGGCCCGGCGACAGGAACTCGCCCCTCGCCGTCACCACGGACAGCTCGCGCACGCTGTCGGCCGTCGTGCCCCAGGCCACCGAGTGCGACCCGCACGAGTTGTTGCCGATCATCCCGCCGAGCGTGCACCGGCTGTGGGTCGACGGGTCGGGCCCGAAGCGCAGGCCGTGCGGCGCGGCCGCCTCCTGGAGGCGGTCCAGGACGACCCCCGGCTGGACCACGGCCGTGCGCTCCTGCGCGTCCAGGGACACGATCCGGTTCATGTGGCGGGTGAAGTCCAGCACCACACCCGTGCCGGTCGCCTGTCCCGCGATCGACGTACCACCACCACGCGCGACGACCGGCACACGGAGACGGGAGCAGACGGACAGCGCCGCCGCCACGTCGTCGGCGTCTCTCGGGGCGACCACACCGAGCGGCACGCGCCGGTAGTTGGACGCGTCCATGGTGGTCAGCGCCCTCGCCGTCACGCCGAAGGCGACCTCTCCGCGCACGGCTTTCCGCAGCTCCGACCGCAGCTCCCCGAGATCCATTTCCGTCATGCCTCCAAGAATGCACCCCGTCACTGACAGTGACCCCCGGCGGGCGAAGGAGGGTCGGCCCCCGGATTGGGGACGACTTGTGAAAGCGGGCACGAATCCTGCCCGGTCCGATCACGAACTCCCATATAGTGACCGCCAGTTGAGCACCAGGTGTCGCATCCCGCCCAGGACACGACCGAGGACACGATTGATGACCGCGCCCACCCCGCAAGCGCGCCCCACCCCGGATCGGCCGTCCCCAGCGCACCTCGGAGGCGAGCGACCTCGCCTGCGTGCCGTCGTGCTCGCCCCGCTCCTGGCCGCCGTACCGGCGGCGCTCGCCGTCGGCGCCGCGGTCGCCCTGGCCCCCGCGTCGGTGCGCGTGGCCCTCGCCTGGGGCGGCAGCGCGGGCGTCGTCCTGCTGTGCGCTGCCGTCGCCCTGGCGAGCCGCGCCATGGCAACGTCGCGATTACTCGTCCGCCGCCTCGAAGCGGTGTCCCAGGAGGCCGGCCGGCTGCTCCAGGAGCACGCCCGCCTCACCGAGGAGTCGGCCCGCGAACGCGCGCGCCTGACCGACGAGTACACCCGGGAACGCGCCCGCCTCGCCGAGCAGAACACCCACCAGAAGGTCCGTCTGGCCGCCGAACTCGACCGGGAGCGCATCCGCCTCGGCGCCGAGCACGCGCGCGTGGCCGACGAACTGCGGCAGGCGAGAACCGACCGCGCCGCCGCGATCTCGGCGGCCGCCAACACCGCGGGCCGGCTGCAGGCCCTGGCCACGAGCATGCTGGCCGACCTGCGCGCCATGGAGGAGCGGCACGCCGACGAGGACGTCCTCACCGACCTCCTCCACCTCGACCACCGCACCGCCCAGGCGGGCCGTCTCGCCGACTCCGTCGCCGTCCTCGCGGGCGCGCGCTCGGGCCGCCGCTGGGCGCGGCCCATCGTCATGGAGTCGATCCTGCGCGGCGCGATGGGCCGTATCAGCGGCTACCAGCGCGTACGCGTGCACTCGTCCAGCGAGGCCGCCGTGGCCGGGCACGCCGCCGAGGGCGTGATGCACGCGCTCGCCGAGATCCTCGACAACGCCGCGAACTTCTCTCCTCCGACGGCCGAAGTGCACGTCTACGTAGAGGAGGTTCCGGCCGGAGTCATCATCTCCGTGGAGGACAGCGGGCTGGTGATGGGCGACGTGCAGCTGCGCCGCGCCGAACGCGCCGTCTCCGGCGAGGAGGCGGAACTCGGCGGCCTCAGCGGCACCCGGCTCGGCCTCGCGGTCGTCGGCCGCCTCTCCCGCAAGTACGGCCTGAAGGTCTCCTTCCGCCCCTCCGCGCGCGGCGGCACGGGCGTCCTGGTGCTCATCCCCCAGGACATCCTCGCGAGCCCTGCCGCGACCGCGACGCAGACGCCGCCGCAGACTTCGGCTTCGAAGCCCACATCGGCTTCGACGCCAGCTTCGGCTTCGACTTCGGCTTCGATGCCGACTTCGGGTTCGGTGCCGACGTCGGGTTCGGTGCCGACTTCGGGTTCGGTGCCGACTTCGGGTTCGATGCCGACGTCGACGACCGGCTCGGCTCCGGAGGCTTCCCCGACGCCGACTTGGGCCTCCACCGCGACTCCGACGCCGGCCTCGACAACTGGCGCTGCCCCGACGTCCGCTTGGGCCTCGTTCTCGGCCTCGTCCTCGTCCTCGGCGCCTGCCTCGACATCGGCTTCGGACCTGGCCCCGGACCCGGACCCGGACCGGGACCGGGCATCGGCATCGACTCCGAGCCACGTACCGGCCACACCCCAGGTACCGACCGCGAACCGGGTCTCGCCCTCGCCCTCGGCCTCGGCACCCGGCCCGGCCGTGGCCTGGGTCCCGATTCCGGCCACGCATGACGCCCCTGAGACCCATGGCACCCACGGAGCCCAAGGCGCCCATGACGCCCACGACGCCCGTCACGGTCACGAGCCCGAGGTGTCCGACCCTGCGCCGCAGTCCTGGCCCCAGCCCCAGCCCTGGCCCCGCCCCCAGCAGTCGTACGCCGCCGCGCACGCCCTGCCCGACCTGGACCCGGAGCCCGTGCCCGCCCACGGCTCCCCGCTCCGGCCCGTGGTCGCCGACCCCCTCGTCAGCCTCCCCAAGCGCCACCGGGGCCGCACCCTCGCCGAGGCGGAGGCCGAAGTGGAGGCCCAGCGCTCCCGCAGCAGACCCCCGGCCGCGCTCGGCAGCCGTGACGACTCCGACGGTTCCGACGGTTCCGACCGCTCCGGCACCCCCTACTCCCCGGAGGCCCCCGGCTCCGCGCACGACGACGTGATGACCCGCGCCGCCCGCTTCAGCAGTTTCCGCCAAGCCGTCCGAGGGACGTCGGCGGAGGAGCCCGTACAAGCCCGTACGAGCCCTGCCACCTCCCACCCGGAAAGCGACCCCACTTCATGACCGGCCCCACCGGCCCCATCGGCAGCTCGGCCACGGCCGCCATCGCCGCATCCGCCTCCCCCACCGCCCACTCCTCCGCCTCCACCGAGGAGAAGCTGACCTGGCTCATGCAGGGCATGCTGGCGCGCACCCCCGGCGCCCGGCACGCGCTCGTGCTCTCCCGGGACGGCCTGAAGCTGTGCCGTACGCCGGAACTCTCCGTCGACCAGGCCGACCAGCTCGCCGCCATCGCCGCCGGTATCCAGTCGCTGTCCCACGGGGCGTCCATGGAGTTCGGGGACGGCACCGGGGGCGTACGGTCGGCGATGGCCGAGTTCTACGGCGGGGTCCTGTTCATCGTGGAGGCGGGCGAGGGCGCGCATCTGGCCCTGGTCACGGCCGAGGAGGCGGACCCCGGGCTCGTCGGGCACAACATGGCCGAACTCGTGGAACAGCTCGGCGAACACCTGAGTTCACAGCCTCGTACGTCACTGAGCGCGCAGCCACGTACGTCATGAGCCGGCCGGGCAGGGACGACGCGCCCGACCGGCTCTACACCGTCACGCAGGGACGCAGCCGGTCCACGCCCGGAACGCCGTTCGACCTGGTGACCCTGGTCGTCGCCGAGTGCGACGCGGTCCCCGGCATGCAGTCGGAGCACGCGGCGATCCTGCGCCTCGCCGAACGGCCCACCGCCGTCGCGGAGGTCGCCGCGGAACTGCGGCTGCCGGTCAGCATCACGAAGATCCTGCTCTCCGACCTCCTCGCCGAGGGCCGCGTCAGCGCCCGCCACCCGCGCAGGGCCGCAATCGCCGGCCGCCCCGATCCCGACATCCTGGAGCAGGTGCTCGTTGGACTCCGCAACCTCTGAACCGACCGCCGCCGCCCGGACACCCGACACGGGTACGTCCGACACGGGCACGTCCGACGCCGCTACATCCAGCGCCCGTACGCCCGAGGACCGTGCGCCCGAGGTTCGTACGCCCCTGGCGGCGTCCGCCGACAACGGGCTGAAGATCGTGGTCGTCGGCGGTTTCGGCGTCGGCAAGACGACGATGATCCACTCGGTGAGCGAGATCCGCCCCCTCAGCACCGAGGAGACGATCACGGGGGCCGGCGGGACGGTCGACGACGTCAGCGCGGTGCCCGGCAAGTCCCGGACGACCGTCGCCTTCGACTTCGGCCGCATCACGCTCAGCGCCCGCACCGTGCTCTACCTCTTCGGCGCGCCGGGCCAGGAGCGCTTCTGGTACCTCTGGGACCGGCTCTTCACCGGGGCGCTCGGCGCGGTCGTCCTCGTCGACACCCGCCGCATCGACGACTCCTGGTACGCCATCGACCGGCTCGAACGCCTCGGTACGCCGTTCATCGTCGCCCGCAACGACTTCCGCGGCCCCGCCCACACACCCGAACAGGTCCGCGACGCCCTCGATCTCGCCCCGCACATCCCGCTCGTCGACTGCGACGCACGCTCCCGCAACTCCGGCAAGCGTGTCCTGATCGCCCTCGTCGAACACATCAAGAGCCTGTACCTCGCCGAGGATCCGCAGGTCATCGAGAGGGTGCGGGCCGCCAGGAGTCCGTACGCGGCCGGGGGCTCCGCCGGTACACCGCAGGACCAGGTCACCGCACCCGCCGCGGTCACCTCACCCGCGCCGGAGTTGACCCAGTGAACCCCGCCCCCGTACGCCTCAACGGGCCCCGGTTCCTGGCAGAACCCGCGGAGCTGTACCGGGAGTTGAGGCGTGAGCACGGTGCCGTGGCGTCGGTGCTGCTCGACGGGGACATCCCGGCCTGGCTCGTGCTCGGCTACCGCGAGCTGCACCAGGTCACCGGGGATCCGGTGCTGTTCAGCCGCGACTCCGGCCTCTGGAACCAGTGGGACCGGGTCCCCGACGACTGGCCGCTGCTGCCGCTGATCGGCCGCGGGCAGCCGTCCATCCTCTACACCGTCGGCGAACGCCACCGCGAGCGCGCCGCGATGGTCAGCGACGCCCTCGAAGCCGTCGACGCCTTCGAACTGCGTACCCTCGCCGAGCGGTTCGCCGACGAACTGATCGACGCGGTGTGCGCCAAGGGCGCGACGGACCTGGTAGCGGACTACGCGGCCCTACTCCCCGTACGTGTCCTCGCCACCCTCTACGGCTTCGCCGACGAACAGGGCCCCGGGCTCGTCGCCGCCCTGAACGACATGGTCGACGGGCACGAGGGCGCCATCGCCGGGCAGTTGCACGTGGCCGCCGCGATGGCCCACCTGGTGGCGGACAGGGCGGCGCGCCCCGCGGACGACGTGGTCAGCCGGATGCTCGAGCGCGGACACGCGGGAGGGGGCGCGGGCGGCTTCACGCACGAGGAGATCACCCAGGACCTGATGGTCATGATGGCCGCCGGGCACCAGCCGACCGCCGACTGGATCGGCAACTCGCTGCGGCTGATGCTCACGGACGAGCGGTTCGCGGCCTCGCTCTTCGGCGGGCGGCGCAGTGTCGCCGAGGCGATGAACGAGGTGCTGTGGGAGGACACGCCCACGCAGAACGTGGCCGGGCGCTGGGCCGCCCGCGACACGCGGCTCGGGGGGCGGGGTGTGCGCGCCGGTGACCTCCTGCTGCTGGGCCTCCAGGCCGCCAACCACGACCCACAGGTCCGCACCCACAGCTCCGCCCTCACCGGCGGCAACAGCGCGCACTTCTCCTTCGGCCACGGCGAACACCGCTGCCCGTTCCCCGCCCAGGAGATAGCGGAGGTCATCGCCCGCACAGCCATCGAGGTAGTCCTGGACCGCCTCCCGGACATCGACCTGACCGTCCCCGCCAACTCGTTGACGCGTCGTCCCTCGCCGTGGCTACGAGGCCTGACGAACCTCCCCGTGCGCTTCACCCCTGCGCCGCCCCTCGGAGGCCTGCCCACCTGAGGAGTTGAGGCCTTCACGAACGCCGGACGGGCACGAGCAGTTCAGTTCCTCGGGCGGGGCTTTCGGGTGATGGCGCCGGGTGGGAAGTGCTCTGTGCCGAGGACTTCGTCTGCCCGGTGGATGGTGACGGCGAGGTCTGCCATGCCGCGCAGTGGAGTGAGGTCTACCTGCCGGGGCCCGCCGTAGCAGGTGATCGTCAGCTTTTTGAGGTTAGGAAGTGCCCTGGCCGCCGTGGCAAGGTCGTCGTCCGCCTTCCAGTTTCCCAGCCAGAGCTCCTCGATCTGTGGGGTGGGCGGGAGGTCGGCAAGCATGGACAGGCTGGCGCGGACCTGCAGCGTGAGACAGCTGAGCTCGGGCAATGCCGAGATCTGAGAAAGGCCGTCCAGGGGACCACACAGGTTCAGGTAGGTGAGGTTGGGCCAGCGGGCGACGCCTTCAAGCGTGTGGAGATGTTCGCAGGAGAGGATGCCGAGCCACAGGCTCGTGAGATCTGCGTCGACAGGCAGTGCTTCAAGGTTACGGAGCGGGTGCTTCACATTAAGACTCAGGCTCTTCAGGTGGGCCAGGCCCTGGAGGTCGTCGAGGCGTGCCGCCTCACACCCGTAGAGGCTGAGGCTGGTGACGGGCGTGGCGGCCAGTGGTGTCAGGTCCGCGACGTTCCGGCACTGGTTGAAGGAGATGTCGGTCAAGGACGTGTACGCCTGAAGGAAGCCCAGATTTTCCAGCGCAGAGTTCCGAGTGGCCTCCAGCCTCTGAAGCTCTCCCGGCCTGATCGCACTGGTGATCTCGCCGCTCGTGAAGTTTCCGGTGAATTCGACTCTGGTGAGAGTGCGCAGGTGGCGCAGCACCGAGAGTTGTTCGGCTGAGCGGACCCTCACATAATGGGCGCTCGGTGCGTGGGCGAGGACTTCGCGGGCGTAGTCCTCAGTGTCGAAGTTGCTCCATTCGTCATGCAGCGTGAACTGGACGTTGAAGCTAGTGCTGGCGCGGAATTTCTTCATGACCGTGAGAGCGGCGTCGCCGCCGATACGGCCGGCCGTACTGACAACGGCTTCGGCCTCGTCGTCCTCCAGGCCTTCGGGGCCGGGCAGCAGATCGAGGATGACCGGGCCGACCGCGGCCAGCGTATGGGCCTCTTCAACGCTCCGCGGGGGCAGGAGAGCAGCCGTGCGCTGCTGGACGTCCTCGCGGACGGCCGGGTCGAGCTCGGTCGCGTGTTCCAGGCAGGCCGTGGCCAGCAGATGCAGACGGGTGCGGTGCTTGGGGGTGCGGTCGCCGCGCGTGATCAAGCGGCGCAGCAGGCTTGCGCGTTCATGGGGACGCGCGTGGGCCACGGCCATACGCAGGACGTCCTCCCACTGATCGTCATGGGCGTGCCGGACCAGCAGGGGGATGTCGCGTGCCTCGATGGCGGCCTTGGCACCGAGATAGTCCTGGAAGGTGCGGTGGACGAAGTCGATGGTCTCGGCGGTGGGTTGCCGTAGCAGCCCGGAGCGGGCGAGCAGGTGGGTGAGGACACCGTCGGCGTCGGCCTGCTGAGCAATGTGCGGCATGGCGGGCAGGGCGTCGTCGACGAGCGCCCGCGCCGTGTCGTGGTCGAGTTCGGTCTGGCCGTTGCGAATGAGCCAGTAGGCCAGGCGCTGCAGGAGCTGGACGCTCTGGTGCTCGGTGAGGCTGAGCCCCTCGGGCGCCTCGATGTCGCGTTCGCGGTCACGGCGGTGCATCAGCATGGACAGGGCGGCCTCATAGAGCTCCATCCGGCCGTGCGGCAGGTGCCCGCGCCGGTCGCGGTGCAGGGCACAGACCAGCGCGCACAGCAGCGGTGTGGTGGTCAGGCGGGCCAGGTCGCGCTGAGAGCGCACGGTGTCCTTGAGCGCCTCTTCCAGAGTGGTCAGGTGGGCCCGTTCCTGATCGGTGGTGGCGTTGAAGGCGGCCGCGGTGTGCCAGCGGGTGACGAACACCGCCACGTCCCGGGTGCTCATGGGCCGTACGGTCAGTTCGGTGAATCCGCTGTCGGCGAGCCAGCCCTCGGGTACGGCGGAAGGCCGGGTGGTCACCAGATAGGCGGCCTGCGGGTAGGCGGCGAGCAGTTCGCGCAGCCACTGCCTGGTCTTGGCCCGCTGGGCCTGGGGTACTTCGTCGAGGCCGTCGATGAGCAGCAGGGCACGGCCCTCGACCAGGGCCCGGTCGGCCCAGTTCGCAGGCTGGGCGCCATCGCGCGGGCAGCCGACCGCAGTCAGGTATTCGTGCGGGGCGGGCAACTCGCCGCGGCGTACAAGGGTCCGCAGTGGCAGGACAAACGGCAGGCAGCCCTCCAAGTGGGCCAGCTGGGGCGGCAGGCGACGGCGTGCGGCGGAGACGGCGAGCCACTGCATCAGAGTGGTTTTGCCGCTGCCGGCCAGCCCCCGCACAAGGGTCCGCCGCCGTCCGGCCAGGGCCTGCTCGGCCCGCTCCACCCACACCTCCGCCCCTCCGTGGCCGAGCCCGGTGCCCATCTCGCCTCGGCTGTCGGTGAGCCCGGCGCCCCGGACAGGGGCGGAGAGTTCCAGGCTGAGATATGCGGCATCCAACGGCCAGCAGGCACGCTCCGGACGGGACAGATCCAGCCCGATCACCGACAGCTGCCCATATCGCTGCTCCAGATAGCCCCGGTACCAGTTCTCGAACCACTTCTCCGGGTCCGGATCGGCGTCGTCCACTGTCCCGACAGGCGCGGTAGGAGGCAGCGCGCGGGCCCGCAGCCGTAGCAACGGTTGGGCATCGGTCTTCAGAGCCGCCGCGAGTGCCACGACGGTCGCCTCGCTGGGCATGCCGGTCCCGTTCAGCGCCTGGCTGACCGTGGTGCGCCCCAGCCCCGCCCGCCCCGGCAGAGCGGTCATCGACAGCCGCCGCTGTACGCGCAGGCTCCGCAGCCGCTCCTTCAGCTCCGCCAGCACTTCCTGTCGGCTCTCGCTCGCCCCCACCCCGGCCCCCTCCACGGACAGCGCCGCCCCCGTTGTTCAAGCCCGTTCATCTTTGTCCATCCGAACGCCGCCGTACGCGACTTCGGCCACCTTCCTTCCATCGCCCCGCTCACGGAACGGAAGAAGCCCTCATGACCGCCTCGCCCACGCCCACGCACCTGGCGCTACTGACCCTGGCCCTGCTCGCCGCCTTCCTGCTCGCCCTGCTCGCCGCTGTCACCGCCGGACTGCTCGCCCGCTGGGACGGCGCCTCCGCGCCCGCCGCGCTGCTCCGCGCCGGAATCGCCTTCGGCGGGACCCTCACCCTGCTCATCGCCGTGCTGGCGCTGGTGGCCGGCACCCTCACATAACGCGCATGGACACCTCGTCTCACCGGCCGGACGACGTTTCACCCACGTTTCCGGAAACGGATACGCTCCCGTCGTGGCTGATATCCAGATCCCCGCTGACCTCAAGCCCGCCGACGGCCGTTTCGGCGCGGGCCCCTCCAAGGTGCGTACGGAGTCGCTCACCGCGCTCGCCGCGACCGGCACGTCCCTGATGGGGACGTCCCACCGCCAGGCCCCGGTTAAGAACCTCGTGGGGAAGGTCCGCGAGGGAGTGCGTGACCTCTTCCAGCTCCCCGAGGGCTACGAGGTCGTCCTCGGCAACGGCGGCTCCACCGCGTTCTGGGACGTCGCGACGCACGGCCTGATCGAGAACAAGTCGCAGCACCTCACCTTCGGTGAGTTCAGCTCGAAGTTCGCGAAGGCCGCCAAGCTCGCCCCCTGGCTCGCCGACCCGGACGTCATCACCTCCGAGCCGGGCACCCACCCGGAGCCGGTCGCCCAGTCGGGCGTGGACGTCTACGCCCTCACGCACAACGAGACCTCCACCGGTGTCGCGGCCCCGGTCAAGCGTGTCGCGAGCGCCGACGAGGGCTCCCTCGTCGTCGTGGACGCGACGAGCGGCGCGGGCGGCCTGCCCGTCGACATCGCCGAGACGGACGTCTACTACTTCGCCCCGCAGAAGTCCTTCGCCGCGGACGGCGGCCTGTGGATCGGGATCTTCTCCCCGGCCGCCATCGAGCGCGCCGAGCGCGTCCACGCGAGCGGCCGCCACGTCCCGGAGTTCTTCAGCCTGCCCACGGCGATCGACAACTCCCGCAAGAACCAGACGTACAACACCCCGGCCCTCGCCACCCTCTTCCTGCTGAACGACCAGCTGGAGTGGATCAACGGCCAGGGCGGCCTCGACTGGTCGGTCCGCCGCACTGCGACCTCCTCGCGCACGCTGTACGGCTGGGCCGAGGACGTCAAGTACGCGAACCCGTTCGTCACCGATCCGGCCAAGCGCTCCCAGGTCATCGGCACGATCGACTTCACCGACGACGTCGACGCGGCCGCCGTCGCCAAGGTCCTGCGCGCCAACGGCATCGTCGACACCGAGCCCTACCGCAAGCTCGGCCGCAACCAGCTCCGTGTCGCCATGTTCCCCGCGATCGACCCGGCGGACATCGAGTCCCTCACGAAGTGCGTCGACTACGTGATCGAGAAGCTGTAACCGTCGTCATCGAGCAGCTGTAACCGTCGCTCGTACGGCAACTGGGGCGCCCGGCACGGCAATCGTGCCGGGCGCCCCCCGTCTGTGCCATGGCGCCCGTCTCATGGCTCCTGTCTCATGTCGCCGTGCAGCTCACCGCCGGTGCTCCCCCGCCGCCCGGCGCGCCCCCGAACCCGAAGCTCGCCGAACCGCCCACCGCGACCGTCCCGTTGTGGTCGGCGTTCGACGCGGTCACCGTCGAACCGCTCTGCGTGTACGAGGCGTTCCACATGCTGGTGACCTTCTGGGCGCCCGGCCAAGTCCACGTGGCCTTCCAGGACTTGAGCGCGGTGGTGCCCGAATTGGTCACCTTCACCTCGGCGTTGAAGCCGCCGCCCCAGTCGCTGCTGACGGTGTAGGCGGCGGTGCAGGCCGCCGTGCCCCCGCCCGGGTCACCGGGGTCTCCGGGATCCCCCGGATCACCGGGATCGCCCCCGCCGCCCGGAAACCCCGGCGCCTTCACGCTCGCCAGGTATCCGTCCTTCACCGTGTCCACGGTCGTCCAGTCGTCCTTCAGGATCCCGCCCGTGTCACCGGAGTTGGGGTTCCAGGACCAGAAGGTCCAGGAGATGCTGTCGGCGCCGTACGTGCTCGTGGGCCGGAGGTAACTCACCAGCGCGGCAAGCCACTTCTGGTCGATCGTCGACTGGAGTGTCGTGCCAAACTCGCCCACCCACACCGGGGCGATGTTCTGCTTGAAGATGTAGCCCCAGTACTTGTCCCAGATGCCGGGCATGTTGGCGGGGAAGGTCGGGTCGCTGAACCAGCTCTGCTGGGCCACGCTCGTGGCGTAGTCGTGGGCCGAGTAGACGACCCGGTTCGGGACGTCCAGCTGGACGGGGTACTGGGCGACGCCCATCAGATTGCCGCCCCACCAGCCGGACACGCCGTTGAACGTCTGCACTCCCTCGACGAAGACCAGCAGCTCGGGGTTGACGGACAGGACCGCGTTGCCGGCGCGCTGGGCGGCCAGGCGCCAGTCCCTCGTCGTGTCGCCGCAGCCCCAACAGGCCGGATCGTGCGGCTCGTTGTGGAGGTCGATGCCGATCACCGTGGAGTTGCCCCGGTAACGGGTCGCCAGTGCCTTGAGGTTGGCGATCCACGTCGACTCCGGTACCGCGGAGGTGTACCAGAGCGCCGACTGGCCGGCCGCGTCCGGACGATGCCGGTCCAGTACGACCTTGAGGCCGCCCTGACCCGCGTACGCCACGATCCTGTCCATGATCTGGAGGGAGCCGAGGCCCTGGAGATCGGCGTTCTTGCCGCCGGAGAAGTCGATGCTGTTGGGTACGGTGCCGCTCTTGAAAAGGTCGTCGCTGTACGGCAGCCGGATGGTGTTGTAGCCGAGCGACTTCATCTGGTCGATCATGCTCTTGTAGTCGCGCGCCCAGAGGCCGTGGGGCGTGTGGTTGGCGGTCTCGAAGCCGAACCAGTTGATGCCGGCGATCCGTACGGGCTGACCGGCCGCGTCCAGCATCTGCCGGCCGCTGGTGTGCCAGTAACCGGCTCCGGGGGCCGCCGCCCCGGCCGCCCGGTCCACGGCGTCCGCCGGGTCGGCGTGGGCGGCCGTCTGCACACCGGCCAGCGGTAACAGGAGCGCCGCGGCGGCAGCACACAGCGCTCTTCGCAAGCTGCGGAACATGTCGCTGCTTCCTCTCGGGAGGCGCGGGCCCGGAACGAGTGGGAGCGCTCCCACCACACCGCGTATCCCCATGGAAGGGATCCTGCGTGGACACGTCAAGAAGTTGTGCGGTGTTCGGGACACTTGAGTCCCGAACACCGCACGCCCCCTGTCGCCGCACTCCCCCGTCGCCGCACAACCACGAACCAGCTGGGCCTACTGCTGCCGACTGCGGCCGATTACTGCCGATTACGGCCGATTACGGCCGACTACTTGCTGAGCTTCTGGAACCTCCGTACCGCCAGCGGAACGAAGATCAGCGTGAGGATCAGCGGCCACACGCCCGCCATCAGCAGCGCGTGCTGCTCGACCCACGAGTCGCCGCTGCCCACCGGCGTGCCGAACAGTTCGCGGGTGGCCGCGGCCGTCGACGAGATCGGGTTCCAGGCCGCCACGAAACCGAGCCAGTCCGGCATCAGCTGCGGGGCGACGAAGATGCTGGAGATCATCGTCAGCGGGAACGCGACCGCGAACAGACCGCCCGCCGCCTCCGGGTTGGGCACGAGCAGACCGAGCCACACCCCGAGCCAGATCAGCGCGAACCGCAGCCACAGCAGCAGCGCGAAGGCCCCCAGGAAGCCGAAGCCGCCGTCGGGCCGCCAGCCCATGGCGACCGCGGTGAGCATCAGGATCGTCAACTCCGCGCAGGCGACGATGAGATCGGTGACCCCGCGCCCGGCGACGACGGCGGACGGCGCCATCGGCATGGAGCGGAACCGGTCGATGACGCCCTTGGTGGAGTCGTACACGACGAGTGTCGCGGTGTTGATGAACCCGAAGGCCATCGTCATCACGAACATGCCCGGCATCAGGAAGTCCCGGTAGTCGCCGCCGCCCGGCACCTGCATCGCGCTGCCGAAGACGTACCCGTAGAGCAGCACGGACAGGATGGGGAAGCCCAACTGCCAGGCGATGTTGATCGGTTGGCGCTGGTAGTGGGTGAGCCCGCGCCGAACGACGTTCCAGCAGTCGGCGAGCACCCAGTACGTACGGCCGTGGTCGCCCTGCGCGGCCGGGCCGTGGTCGCCCTGTGCCGCCGGGGCCGGGGTGGTGGCCTGTGTGGTCGGGTCGAGGGTGGTCACGCCGCCTCCTTCTTGTTCGGCACGTCCTTCTTGTTCGGCACGTCCTTCTTGTTCAGCACGTCCGTCTCGTTCGGCACGTCCGTGCGGTGGCCGGTCAGACGCAGGAACACGTCGTCGAGGCTCGGCCTGCGCAGGCCGATGTCCTCCACCCGCACGCCCTCGTCCTGGAGGGTGCGGGCCACCTCGGTGAGCGCCGCGACCCGGTCGGTCACGGGCGCGTGCACCCTCAACTCGGTCTCGTCCGACTCCGGTTCGCCGTCCGACACCCGGGCGACGACCTTCACCGCCCGCGCGATGTCGGCCCGCTCGGCGACAACGACCTCGATCCGGTCGCCGCCCACCGTGCTCTTCAGCCCGTCCGGGGTGTCGTCGGCGATGGACCGCCCCTGGTCGATCACGGTGATGTGCGAGGCGAGCTTGTCGGCCTCCTCCAGATACTGCGTGGTCAGCAGCACGGTGGTGCCGCCGGTCACCAACGCCCGTACGGAGTCCCAGACTTCACCCCGGCCGCGCGGGTCGAGCCCGGTCGTCGGCTCGTCCAGGAACAGCACACGCGGGGTGAGGATCATCGACGCGGCGAGGTCCAGGCGCCGCCGCATGCCGCCGCTGTACTTCCCGACTCCCTTGTCCGCGGCGTCGGTCAGGTCGAACTGCTCCAGCAGCTCGCCCGCCCGCAGCCGCGCCCGGCGCCCGCCCAGGTGGAACAGCCGCCCGAACATCTCCAGGTTCTGCCGGCCGGTGAGCACCTCGTCCACCGCCGCGTACTGACCGGTGAGCCCGATCCGCGCCCGCACCTCCCGAGGGTGCCGGGCCACGTCCAGGCCCGCCACCTGTGCGCTCCCCGCATCGAGCTTCAGGAGTGTGGACAGGATGCGGACGGCGGTCGTCTTGCCCGCGCCGTTCGGCCCGAGCAGGCCGTGCACCGTGCCCTCCCGCACGGCCAGATCGAAGCCGTCGAGGGCCCGCTTCTCCCCGTACCTCTTCTCGAGCCCCTCGGCCCTCACCGCGTAACCGCTCACAGCAATCCCCATCCCTTGAAGCCCGCCCCTGAACCCGTCCCCAAAACTGGGTACGCCGTACCCTTTTGAGAGTACACCGTACTCAGTTTTGGCCCAAGGGATTATTCTGAGATCCATGACAAGCGGCTCGGGCGGCACGGAGACCAGCGGGAGCGGAGACATCGTCCGCACCCTCCACCTGCTGTGGGACACGGGCCCCCGGCCCAGCCGCGGGCCGAAGCCGGGCCTCACGCTCGACCGGATCGTGGAAGCGGCGGTCCGGATCGCGGACACGGAGGGCCTGGAGGCCGTCTCGATGCGACGGCTCTCCACGGAGCTCGGCACCGGCACGATGTCCCTCTACCGGTACGTCCCCGGCAAGGGCGAGCTGCTCGACCTGATGCTGGACCGCGTCCAGCGTCCGGGCGACGACACGCCCGTCTTCGGCGACAACTGGCGCTCGGCCCTGGAGGTACTCGGCCGCGAAAGCCTCGCCCTCTACCAGCGCCACCCATGGCTACTGCAGGTCAACCAGTCCCGCCCGGTCCTCGGCCCCAGCGCCATCGACGGCATGGAGAAGGTGATCTCCCAGATCAAGCCCATGGGCCTGAGCGACCCGGAGCTGGTCTCGGTGGTCATCATGATCGACTCGTACGTCACCGGCGCCGCCCGCTCCCAGCTGTACACGCAGGAGGCGGAGCGCAGGACGGGCCTGACGGACGCGGAGTTCTGGGCCGCCCAGGCCCCGATCCTGGAGAAGATCATGACCGGCGGCCGCTACCCCGTGATGGCCTCACTCGCCGAGGACGCCTTCGGCTCCGACTTCGACCACTTCGACTTCGGCCTGCAGCGGATCCTGGACGGCTTGGAGACGCTGGTCGAGCGCAGGGGCGCCCCGTAAGGGGCGCGGGGCTGTGACCATGTGCGGCTCCGCCGCCTGGGCGCGACCAGCCACAACCGGCCCGCACTGTCCGGCGGCCCTCACCCACCCTGCGGCCCGCGGAGCGCTGGGCCGTGTTTCAGGTGGCGGGTGACTCTTGGGCGGATAGTTCTTCGGCCAGTTCCATACAGCGCAGGCGGGCCGGGGAGAAGTCGTAGGGCATCTTGCCGATGGCTT
Organism: Streptomyces sp. NPDC033178; assembly: GCF_055577685.1. Lineage (NCBI taxonomy): Bacteria > Bacillati > Actinomycetota > Actinomycetes > Kitasatosporales > Streptomycetaceae > Streptomyces > Streptomyces sp. NPDC033178. Next base: position 241,570 of record NZ_JBVIPT010000007.1, on the reverse strand, counting down.
CGAACACGCTCATGGAGTCGGCCTCCCGCCTGCCGGAGCTGAGGTCGGCCTCGTCCTCGCCGTCATCGGCGGTAGCAGGGTGCAAGGTGTCCCAGGCGTCGAAGAGGGCATCGTCGTCCTTATCCAGGCCGGACTCCTCGATGACGGCCTCCAGGGCGCTTTCGAAGGTGTGCCGCTCGACGGCCACCTGAGCCACCCGCGGATCATCGACGGCGACGCTGTCATCGAGTGCCTCCTCGGCGTCATCGATGCGGTCGGAGTCCTCCCGGAGAGCGGGATGCGTGGCCAGGACGACGAAGCGGGTGGCCTGGACGGCCGCGCCGAGCGGGCCGAAGATCCGCTCAGTGACCAGCAGACTGTCCAGGTCCGCCTGCCGCAGGGAGCCCTCGGGCAGGCTCTTGAGACGGTCGGTGACGAAGTCGGAGAGCAGGCCCATCCGGCTGCCTTCGGTGCGCATCCGCTGCACGGCGGTCCGCTGCCGCCGCAATTCCGCCTCCTGCTCGGCGAGGGTTTCCTCCAACCGCTCCAGGATGCCCGCGATACCGTCTCCGCTGTCCGCACCGGCGGAAGCCGTGCCGGTGGTAAAGGCGTCACGGATGTCGTCCAGGGCGATCCCGGCGTCGGCCATCTTGCGAATCCACAGCAGTCGGATCATGTCCTCGTACCCGTAGCGGCGGCGGTCATCGCCGCCCCGCTCAGGCTCGGGGAGCAGGCCGATCTCGTGGTAATGGCGAATCGCCCGCGGCGTGGTGCCGGCGAAGGCCGCCGCGTCACCGATCTTGACCTGGCGGGGTGGCATGAAGGACGAACGCATGAGCAAGGACCTTTCCTCAAGGGACCAGGACGTAGGTCCACCGGACCACATGCCGCTACGGAAGGTGCAACCCCACTGCTCATCAGCAAGATCGCCTCGCCCCACATCTTGATCATCATCGTGCAGGGCGCGCACAGGAATCCGAACCCAGAACACGGCCTAGTCGCGCCGCAGCAACCTCTTGAGCCCGTAGATGACGGCCAGGGCGACCACCAAGGCAACGGCACCCATCTTGATATCGGCGTTCATCCCGTCACCACCCCCGCCCCCGTCGACAGAACCGCCTTCCCCGGAAGGCGACTTACCGTCTCCGCCGCCCCCGCCCGGCACGTTCCCCGGCTCCACCGAGCTGTCCGAGCCCTCACTCCCGTACAGCAGCGTGGATCCGTCGGGGATGTACGCCATCGACTCGCCCTGCCCCTGGAGCGGCACGCTCAGCCGCCCCTCCTTCTTCACCTTCCCACCGTTCCAGTCGTACGCGAGGCCGCCGAAGTAGCCGCGTACGGCGAGCTGCTTGCCGTCGGGGGAGAAGGCGCCGTCGGTGACCCAGAGGTCGATGGCGCCGATGCGTTCGAAGGTGTTGGTGCCGGAGGGAGTGAGCTTGGCGGGCCCCTCGTACAGCCCTCCCCCGTCCTCGTTCTTCGAGACGATGTAGACGCGTCCGGTCTTCGGGTGGACCATCAGCGCCTCGGCGTCCCGCGCCCCGTCGGCGTACTTCACGTCGTACTGCGTGGCGCGGACGGTCTGGTTCTTGAGCTGCTTGGGCTCGGGCAGCTCGTAGATCCAGACGTGGTCCCAGGTGCCGCCGAGGTTGTCGCCGATGTCACCGACGTAGAGATGGCCGTTCGGGCCCATGGAGATGGCCTCGACGTCCCGGGGCCGGCCGACGCCCGCCATGGTGACGGTGGCGACGGTCTCGCCGGTCTTGCTGTCGACGGCGTAGAGGAAGGCCCCGTCGTCGCTGTCGTTGTGGGTCCAGTAGACGCCGGGGTGGACGCGGGAGGCGACGAGCCCGCTGGACTCGGTGATCCGGGGATCCTTGATCGTGAACCCGTCCGCCCCCTCCGAACCGGCGCTGTCGGCGGCAACGGCGGGCGCGACGAGCACCCCGGCGAGGAGGGCCCCGAAAAGGAACGCAAGCGAGCGACGCATGCCCCAAGACTGCCATCCCCGCCGCCGGTTCAGCGGGCGTGTCCAGCCTCACACCCTGCCCCTTCCGCTGATCGTCCATGATGAGCGGATGCTCAGGTTCATGCCCGTCGGCGATTCCATGACCATCGGAAGCGCGGGTGAACACACCTGGCGTTACCGGATGTGGCAGCACCTGCGCGCGACGTACGGCGGCCCCTTCAAGATCGTCGGCCCGCGCGAGACGCTCTACGACAAGGCCACGGAGACCGCCGACTCGTACGAGTACGCCGACCGGGACTTTCCGCTCGCCCATCTGGCGGGGTGGGGCGAGGGCTGGCACCACCTGACCCCGTTGATCGCGGACGCGGTCCGCAGGTCACGCGCCGACGTGCTCCTCGTCTCCCTCGGACTGATCGACCTGGGCTTCTACACGAACGCGGCCCAGACGGCGGAGAACGCCCGCACCTTCATCGCCGAGGCCCGCTCGGCGAACCCCCGCGTGGCGATGGTCCTCCTGCCGGTGATCCCGAACACGAGGGCGGAGACGGACGCGCCCTTCGCCCGCGAGGTCGGCCTCTTCAACGAGCTCCTCGCGAAGACGGTCGCGGACCTGGACGAGCCCGCGTCCCCCCTCCTCCTGGCCTCGGTCCCGCCCTCGTACGACATCACCCACGACACATACGACGGCACCCACCCCAACGCCTCCGGCGAACACAAACTGGCGGCGGCCTTCGCCGAGGCGATGCATCAGGCGTGGGATGTGGGCGAACGGTACGAGGCCGAAAGCGACTGACCGAATCGGGGCGTGGCCTGGTCACCGTGCGTATCGTTGTACCGCGCGGCTGCACTCGTCCGAGTAGCGGCCGGGGAGGAGCGCCACGATGACCGTCCTGGAAGACAGGATCGAGATGGCCGACACGAACGTCGATCGCCTGGACCAGTGGTTCGAGCGACTTGAGCGGATGCCCGTCCCCGAGGGAATCAAGGTTGAGATCGTCGGGGGTAACGTCTTCATGACGCCGCAGCGAAGCGTCCACTGGCACGTCATCCGGAGGATCATCCGGGCGTTGGAGGACAGGTTCGGCATGGACGTCGAGGCACTGTCCGACGTGCGGATCGACTTTCCCGGTCACGAGAACGGCTTCTGCCCCGACGTGGTCAAGATGCGTGACGGCGCTACGGATGGCACCGAAGGCCGCTGGCGTCACGAGGATGTCGAATTCGTCGCCGAGATCATCTCAAGGGGGACGGCCCAGAACGACTACGGCCCCAAGAAGGACGCCTACGCCGCCGCCGAGGTCCCCGTCTACCTCATCGCCGACCCCTACCAGGGCAAGTGCCACCTCTTCACGCAGCCCAAGGACGGGGAGTACGTCATCGAAACCTCCGTCGGCTTCGGCGCGGACGTCGACATGACGGGCACGGTCCTCGGCCTCACCCTCAAGACGGACGAGTTCCCCCGGGACTGACGTCCCTCAACGGGATCCGCCGGCTCACTTGCTCTCGGCGGGCTCCGGCGTCACCGCGGGTTCCGCGAAGAACTGCCAAATGCTGATCATTGCGATGATCTGGGCGACCAGATAGGCGACCTGGAGCGAGTAGTACCGCATCTGGTAGACCGACAGCAGTAGTCCCAGACGGCTCTGCCAGTAGCGCCGTTCACCCTGGAACGTGTCGAGGTCGAGCGCGATGCCAGTGACTGTGAGGACGAACAGCATCGCCGAGACGTGCAGGGCGAGGTTGCTGACGCTTTCGCGCGTGAACCAGGCGAGCAGGGCATCGAGCCCGGCGGGCAGCGCGAACGCGAGCGTGACCGGGAGCGCCTTGACCGCTCCCCGCCGTCCTGGAAGCACACGCCACAGCGCTCCCAAAACGAACCCTGCCCCCGCCCAGGTGACCATCCAGTAGACAAGGGTGAGCACCATCTCAGGGAAACCGAACTGGTTCGAGAGGGTGGACTCCCATGCTTCTCCCCGGACCGCCCACGCCCAGGTGGTGAGGGCGGCCGCCGGCAGCCCGGGGATCAGTGCGAAGCGGGCACCCCTGCTGCCGTTGGCCCACCAGGTGTCGCGCGGGCCCAGCGCCAGGGCGGCGTCCACCACGGACACCTTCGACGGGAGCCGGTCGGGAACGGTCAGAACGCCGTTCGCGGGCCAGTCGTGCAGATCGCTCAGCTTTCTTTCCTCTTCATCTCGTACGGGAGGCTGGTCACCGAACAGCCCTTGGTCGAGCCGACGCAGCGTGGCGTGGGTCTCGCGATACGTGCGGGCCCTGGACAGCAGCTCGGTACGGACGCCCGGCCCGAGGACCTCGGCCAAAGCGCGTCCGGAACGCGCGAGAGGCTGGGCCAGAACGGAGCGGCCGACAAAGAGGGTGGCAGCCCCGTAGAGGGCCATCATGTGCAGGGGTATCCACATACTTGAGGGAAGGGCGACGGCCAGTGGCCAGCCGCCGCCCAGCCCTACCCCGACCGGGAAGAAGGTGAGGAACAACAGGCGCGCCGCCCAGTCGCCCGGCGGTCGGTCCACCGGCGACAGGCAGGAGGAGATGTGCCAGGCACGAAGGGCGGCCAGTGCGGCCACGCTCGTCAGTAGCCAGCCGTAACCGGTGATCCAGTCCTGTCCGTTGGAGACGGACCACATCGCGTCCCAGAGCAGCTTCATCCGGTGGTCCTTGCCGTAGTCGGCGTCCACGGGCTCGCTCAGCCAGGAGACACGCTGCCAGGTGCGCTCCTGCGTCAACGCGGCGCATACGGCGATGACCACGGTCGCGCCCAGGACGGCCGGTAGGACGACACGCAACTGCAGGACCCGGTCCTTGCCCGGGAATCGGCGGCTCTCCGGGAGTAGTTGTCCGTCGGTGGCGAGCCGCCAGATGGCGGCGACGAAACCGAGCAGGGTCAACGCCATGAGACAGCACACGGAGGCTGTCTGTGCGGCGAGCGCCTTGTCCGAGGCGGTATAGACGTAGTCCGCCGGTGCGACACGCAACGGACGTAGATCGAACCGCTCCGGCCACTTCATTTCTGCGAGCGGCAATAGGGCCAACAGACCCGCCAACGCCCAGATCCGCCGAGGCGGTCTGGCGAGAAGCAAGAGCATAACGGCGATCGTCAGGGCAAGGCCGTGCCCGTGGAAGATCCACTCGTCGAGCCACCGATCGTCGCGCCTGCGCTGCACGTATTGGTCGATCAGGTCGCCTGTCAGGGTCAGCGCGTCAATGGCGGCGGAGACCCAGGCCCACGCGACGAGATTACGCCGTGTGTGTCGCTGGTGATCGGTCGGGTTGGCAGAACGCCCTCCGTAACTTCGGGCCGCGGCCAACAGCAGAGCGGATACCACGACCGTCCACATCAGCCCGCCGAATCCGTTCAGCCCCATAACAGTCAGCCGGTTGTTCTGCGCGGCCCAGGAACGTTGCCAGGAGGGCCGGAGCCAGACGGTCACCGAGGGCGCTGAACGACCCTTTGCCGTCTGCCGGCCCGAAGTCTCTTTCTCCCCGGCCTTGCTCCCCGTGGCCCCTTTCTCCTTCTCTGCCCCCTCCTCGGCCGCCTTCTCTGCCGTCCTCTTCTGTTGAGCAACGGCTTCGGGCCGCCACACAAGAGTTGTGGCTCCCTGCCCCGCGTAGGGCTTCGGCTTCGCCGACTCGGCTCCCGGCTCCCCGGGATCAACCGTGATCTTGGCCCACTGAGCACCTTCAAGAGCGGGCGGAACCTGAAGTCGTACGAACCACCGCTCCGCGCCAGCCCGGACGGTCCACACGCCCACATGGAGGTCGGATCGGTACTGGTCGACCCACGAGTGCGCCCTGTCAACGACCTTGACGCGCCCGCCCTTCGACGTCACCACGGGGTTGCCGACCCGCCACTCCGCCCAGTGTCGCTGCTGATTCTTCTGTTCACTCCTGGTGAGGCATGACATCGCCGTGATGTACCGACGGCTGTCCTCGCTGAGCAACAGGTCCTGCGCGAGGGGCCAACTGTCCGGTAGATCGACCGTCAGCCTGGTGACTATCTTGGTCCACGTCCGGTCGTCATGCTGCAACTCCACCGACGCACTGACCCGCGCCTTGGTGAGTCGCTCCCTTTTGCAGGTGTCGTCCGGCGATGGCTCTGCCGCCCGAGCGCCCACCGGTACGACCAGCACGCACAGCAGTCCTACGAGAGCCGACACGGCCCACCTGAACGCACGGGTTCCCAACAGACGCCCCCCGACTGAATCCGTGCCGCACATCATGACGCATGCTGCTGACATCTGCCGAGGCCACTTGACAAACCAACACCCATGACCCACGCGCCAGTTGTTGGCCCACCATTCCGGACGTCAAACTCTCCACCCGACTCAGCTGCACCCGACCAGCCGTCTTGACCTCAACCAAACTTGAGCTCCTACGGTCGCCGCATGACCACTCAGAGCCCGACGCAGCTCACCCCGTACCCCCGTCAGCAGCTCGCCGCCCAGCCCATCGGTTACTGGACCGGCGCCGCCTACCGTGAGGTGGTGGGCCGAATCCGCAAGGAGCTGGCGACGGAGTCGCTCACCCAGCCCCACTGGTGGATCCTCAACCACGTCGCCGCGTCCCCGGCCCACTGGACCCGCGCCGAACTCACCGCGAAGCTCACCCGCTACGACGACCAGGGCATCGACTTCTCCGAGGTCTTCGACGACCTGGCGAACCGCGGCTGGACCGCGGAGGACACCGCAGGCACCCTCACCCTCACCGAGGCGGGAGAAGCCGGCCGCGTCCGCGCCAAGGAGCGCAACCTCCGGGCCCACGAGCAGACGCACGCCGGGATCACCGAGGAGGAGTACGTGGCCACCCTCGACGTCCTGCGCCGGGTGATAGCGAACCTGGGCGGGAACAGCGACCTGCCGGAATGACCGAATGACCGAATGACCGGCCGGAATAGCTCCGCCGGTGCGTCAGGAGCCGTCGCCGTCGTCGATGAACCCGAACTGGCGATTGAGACTGTTCATGTCCCAGCCGGCAGGTGCGTCGGGTTCATCGGGTTCGTCGGTCCACGAGAGGGTGCCCGGGAAATCCGCGTCCTCATACGTCGCCTCCCACTCTTCGTCGCCCGGCAGCATCACGATCCACGGCGGGGAGGAGTCCAGAGCGTCCGCCACCCAGGCCAGCAGAGCCGAGAACGACGCCCCGAGCGGATCGTCGTCCCGGACATACCCCTGCACGGGGTCGTAGCTCCCGATACGTCCCGTCCTCGTATCGACCGTCATCTCCAGTGGGCCGAGGCTGCCGATGGGCACGTACACGGGCTCGTCGCTCTTGAGGGCGTGCCACTCGGTGTAGGAGCGCACGATCTCGTCGACGCCGTACAGAACAAAGCCGGGCGGGACGACCGTGACGAGCCCCGAGCCGTTGTGTCGGAGCATCGACCGTTCGAGGTCCGGCGGGAGGCGGATGCCGGCCTGATCCGACAGCCGCGCGATGTCGTCCCGCCCGGCCGGCTCCGGCAGTTCGTCCTCGGGCGCATACCGCGCCAGCCACCGCTCGACCTTCTCCCACGACTCGTCGACCGTCACGAGACCGCCCCCTTCAGTCGCGTCAGTCGCGCGACGCCGCCTCGCTCCCAGCATGCCCTCGACCTCGGCCCTCGGTGCGCGAACTCACGGACCCAGTGCGGCCGGACGCGCTACGCACCGGCGGCACACTCCTGTACGCGCGTCCGCCACTGCTCCGAGAGCGGCTGGAGTTGGAGTGTCGCCTCGAAGGCGGCGGCTGTGCGGCAGCGGAGGCAGTGGGTTTCGCCGTTGCGGGGGCGGAAGACGTGTTCGGTGCCGGGACCGGGGCAGGTCACCAAGCCCCGCCGGGCCGGGGCCACGGCCCGCTCGGGCGGTGGGGTAGTCACCTGACGCCTCGCCGCCGGTAGCTTCTGGATCAGGCGGTGGCGCAGGAAGCCGACCGCCGAGCGGATGCCGTCCGCCGGGAGGCCGGTCGTCAGGGCGCGGCGGAGGTCCGGCGCCGAGACGCCCCGCCGCAGCCACTCCGCTGCCGCGTCGGCCAGGAGACGGGCCTCGCGTACACCGAGGAGCAGGTCACGGTTCGCGTGACGCAGGGACAGCAACACCCCTTCTGCCTCGGCGAGTTCGGAGGCTGGGGCGGGGGCAGACCCAGGTTCCGCCTCAGGTTCGGGTTCGGGTTCCTCGACGACAGCCGCTTCATCGACACACGGGGCCCGGCGGTCTTGGGGTGGTGGGTGGGGAAGGTTCTTCTCTCCCGAGTCTTCTGTCTGGGGAGAGTCACCGACCGTCCGCTCCCCCGGCCCGCCGACCGTCGGCGGACGCTCACTCGGTACGTCGTCGCCCGAGTCCGCGCCCACGTCCGCGTCCGCCCCTCCCCCGCGGGCCCGGGACGCCTCGTCACGCGTGAGGGTGACATTGGTGAGGAGTTGCTCCGTGACCCAGCGGCCCCGCGCGCCCTGCTCCCGCCACTCGTGCAAGTAACCGCAGTCGGCGAGGAGTTGCTTGGCCTTCTGGTACGCCCGGCCCTTCAGGCCCAACCTGGCCGCGTGTTCGCTGAGCGGCTTGGGGGCGGTGGCCTCGGACTCGGGGAGCCCCTGTACGTACAGCAGCAGAACCTTCGCGTCACTGTTGAGCCGCGAGTGCCGTACGACGTCGTGCGAGGCCTTCGTGTAACGCCGAACCGGCGCGATAGCATGCCGAAGCATTTCTGGTGGAGTTCCGTCCACTGGTGGTGAAGGTCCTCGGGCGGTGTTGGTAGCACCTCCGGGGACCGCTCCGCACACGGATGCGTACGGAGTGTGATGTCGCGGTCACGCTACAGCACCGATCAAGCGACCCACCACTTCATGCAGCAACCCCGCCTCCACGAACGGCACTTCGGGCGTCGGCTCCGACCGCCACTCCAACGGCCAGGTCAGCCCACCCAACGCGGGCACCCCCACGTACGCCCATCCCTGCGCGTCCCGGCCGAGTGCCCGCGCCCCGGCGGGCCAGCGGTAGCCGGTGACACTTTGCGGGGGCAACAGGAAGTACATGTACCGGTGCCCCGTCGCCTCCCGGACGATCGGGCCCGCCCGAAAGTCCGTGAACTGCATCAGCTCGTACGCCACTTGTTCTGCGAGCACGCCCGCGATGCGTACGGCGTCGAAGTGGATGCCGGCGTGACGGAGTCCGTGACCGGAGGCGGGGATCCAGGTGTGGAGGGCGGCGGGGGGAGTTTTCGGGTTCATGGAGCAAATGCTTATGGGCCGTCACATACTGTGACCAGGGTTACGCAAGGTCCGTGCACCTCTGTGCACTTGGGGAGGTCGTTGTGCACTCCGGTGATCAGAGTTCGAGCAACCTGGAGATGTTCGGCTCGTTGCTGCGGTTCTTCCGCGAACGGGCCGGGATCACGCAGGAGGGGTTGGGCGGGCAGGTCGGATACTCCAAGTCCCAAGTGGCGATGGTGGAGCGGGGAGAGCGGCCCCCCAAGGGACAACTCGTCGAGATCGCGGATGAGGCGCTGGGTGCACAAGGTGCACTTCTGGCGGCGGGCAGGACGTTGAAGACCAGCCGTTTCCCCTCATGGTTCGAGGACTACGCCGGGCTGGAAGCCAAGGCGACCGCCATCTACATGTACGCGAACCACCTGATCCCCGGCCTGCTCCAGACCGAGGTGTACGGGCGGGCGACCTTCGACGTCCACTGCCCGCCCCTGGAGGACGACGAAATCGAGGCCCGGCTCGCGGCCCGCCTCGACCGGCAGGGGGTCCTGGACCGTAAGCCCGCCCCGGTCATCGGCTTCGTGCTGGAGGAACACGTCCTGAGGCGGCCACTCGGAGGCTGGCAAGCTCTCAAGGAGCAGTTGGGCCACATCCTCGACGTGGGGAAGCGGCGCAACGTCGCGATCCAGGTGATGCCGACCAACCGGCAGGTCCACGCGGGACTCGACGGCCCGATGATCCTGCTGGAGACGCACGAGCACAAACAGATCACTTACGTCGAGGGGCCGAGCAACGGCTACTTCATCAGCGAACAGCCTGACCTGGGAAACACGTTCGCGCGATATGGCATTCTGCGGGCGCAGGCCCTCAACCCCGAGGAGTCGGCGAAGCTGATCGACGAAGTGGCAGGCGGACTATGAGCACTGACCTGAACTGGTTCAAGAGCAGCTACAGCAGCGGCCAGGGCGGCGAATGCCTAGAGATAGCCATAGCCCAGACCACCCCCGCCACCCCCACCACCATCCACATCCGCGACTCCAAAACCCCCACCGCCCCCATGCTCAAGGTCGCTCCCGCGTCATGGGCCACCTTCCTAGCGCTCGTCGCCGAGCCGTGACCTACGCGAGTCTCGCCGTCCGGGCCGAGACCAGCAGCACGAACCGTCGGACGCGCCGGAGTGACGAATCCGCACGGGGGATTCTCATGGCCGGACACCCTGGAAGCGGTGTTGCCTAGAGCGCACTCCACGACGTTGGCTATGAGCCATGAAGTACACGCAGCTGGGACGCACAGGACTCAAGGTCAGCCGACTCGTGCTCGGGACCATGAACTTCGGTCCGCAGACCGACGAGGCCGACAGCCACGCGATCATGGACGCGGCGCTGGACGCGGGGATCAACTACTTCGACACCGCCAACGTGTACGGCTGGGGCGAGAACAAGGGCCGTACCGAAGAGATCATCGGCAACTGGTTCGCCAAGGGCGGCGAGCGGCGCGACAAGGTCGTGCTCGCCACCAAGGTGTACGGGAACATGGCCGCCGACGGCGACGCCTGGCCCAACCACGACAAGCTCTCCGCGGTCAATATCCGGCGGGCCGTCGACGCCAGCCTCAAGCGGCTCCAGACCGACTACATCGACGTCTACCAGTTCCATCACGTCGACCGCCGCACTCCCTTCGAGGAGATCTGGCAGGCCATCGACGTACTCGTACAGCAGGGCAAGATCCTGTACGTCGGGTCCTCCAACTTCCCCGGCTACAAGATCGCCCAGGCCAACGAGATCGCCGCCAGGCGCGGCGGCACCATCGGCCTCGTCAGCGAGCAGTGCCTCTACAACCTCGCCGAGCGCCGCGCCGAGATGGAGGTCATCCCGGCCGCGCAGGAGTACGGGCTCGGCGTCATCCCGTGGTCCCCGCTGCACGGCGGTCTGCTCGGCGGTGTCATCAAGAAGGAGGTCGAGGGCGGGCGCCGGGCGAGCGGCCGGGCCGCCGACGCCCTCGCCAACACCGCCATCCGCGCGCAGATCCAGTCGTACGAGGACCTGCTCGACAAGCACGGCATCGAGCCCGGCGAGGCCGCCCTGGCCTGGCTCCTCACCCGCCCCGGCGTGACCGGCCCGATCGTCGGCCCCCGCACCGCCGGGCAACTGGACTCCGCCCTGCGCGCCGTCGAACTGGAACTGACCGACGACCTGCTGACCGGCCTCGACGAGATCTTCCCGGGCCCGGGCCCTTCGCCGGAGGCCTTCGCCTGGTAGCGGCACGTGAAAAGGGCGCCCCGACGGGGGCGCCCTGAAGGGGCGCGGGGAACTGCGCGACCTGGGGCACCTCCCGGCCGAAGGCTGGGGGACCACAACGGGTCCGCAGCCGACAGCCCGCCGACGAAGGCAGACGGCTACCTACCGACCGCCGCCGCCATCGCCACCACAACAAACATCAGCACAAGAACACCGGCCATGATCCGGTTACGCGTCTTCGGGTCCACGCCATCGAGCGTAACCGGCCACCCTTACGCCTCCGCGCCTAGGGCCCACCGCCCGTGCACCTCATACCGCGGCTGCTCCCCGGGCACCCCCGAGGCAGGCAGCCGACTCCGCATCAGACACAGCTCGCCGACCGTCCACCCCCGCCCCTCGAACCCGTCGAGCAAGGCCACGTACGGACCGAAGTCCGTCTCCTCCCGGCTCCGCGCCAGCGTGAGATGCGGCTGGTACCGCCGGTGCTCCTCCCGCTCCACCCCCGCCTTGCGCCCCGCCGCCCCCGCCCGCTCGGCGAGCAGCCGCAAGGTACGTACGTCCCCCGCGGCGCCCGCCCACAGCGCGCGGCCCCCGAAACGGCCGCCGCCCCGCAGCGAGAGCGGGAAGGGATCGGTCCGTCGCGCCGAACGCTCCAGCCGGGCCGACAGATCCGGTACGAGTTCCTCGTCGACCTCTCCGTAGAACGCGAGCGTGAAGTGCCAGCCGGGCCGGCCCGTCCAGCGCAGCCCGTGGTCGGCACCGGGCAGGTGCCTCAACTCGTCGACCACCGAGGCGAGTTCGGCGGTCACGTTCTCCGGGGGCAGCACGGCGGCGAAGAGTCTCATGCCGTCACCCTGCCAGGCGGCCCGTGAGGGGCGCCGGGCTGCATCGATCTGCGGCTCCGCCGCGTTGGGGGTCCCCCCGCGCTCGATCGAAGCCGAGAGTGGGGGGGATCGACCAGCCACAACGGACCCGCGGACAAAGAGCGCGCTCCCAGCGGAGTGTTCAGGCGGCGGTCGCCAGTGCCCGTTCTCTAGGCACGAAGCGGACCTGTGGGTGGCCGTGGTGCCAGCCCACCGACAGGCGCAGGCCGCCCACGCGGGCCAGGGCGAGGCCGACGGTTACCGCGGCCAGGGCCGAGATGACTCCGCCGACGGCGAAGCCGACCCGGGGACCGTAGGCGTCCGTGATCCAGCCGACGACGGGCGCCCCCAGTGGCGTACCGCCCATGAAGACCATCATGAACAGGGCCATGACGCGGCCGCGCATGGCCGGGTCGGTGCCCATCTGGACCGCGGTGTTCGCCGTGACGTTGACCGTCAGGCCGGCGATCCCGATCGGGACCATGAGGAGAGCGAACAGCCAGTAGGACGGGGCCAGGGCGGCCACTATCTCCAGGACGCCGAAGGCGACGGCGGCCGCGACCAGCACGCGCGCCCGGGCCGTGCCACGCCGGGCGGCGAGGAGCGCGCCCGCGAGCGACCCCACGGCCATCAGCGTGTTGAAGAGGCTGTACGCGCCAGCGCCGGCGTGGAAGACGTCGTCCGCGTAGGCCGAGAGCCAGACCGGGAAGTTGAAGCCGAAGGTGCCGATGAAGCCGACGAGGATGATCGGCCACATCAGGTCGGGGCGGCCGGCGACATAGCGCAGGCCCTCGCGGAGCTGGCCCTTGCCGCGCGGGGTGCGCTCGACCTGGTTCAGCTCGCGGGAGCGCATCAGGAGCAGACCGGCGATGGGCGCGACGAACGACAGTCCGTTGAGCAGGAACGCCCAGCCCGTGCCCACGCTCGTGATCAGCACACCCGCGACCGCGGGGCCGACGAGACGGGCGGACTGGAAGTTGGCGGAGTTGAGGCTGACCGCGTTCTGCAGCTGGTCGGGGCCGACCATCTCGGAGACGAAGGACTGCCGGGCCGGGTTGTCTATCACCGTGGCGAGGCCCACGGCGAAGGCGGCGACGTAGACGTGCCAGACCTGGACGTGGCCGGAGATGGTGAGGAAGGCGAGCGCGAGGCCGGTGAGGCCCATGGCGGTCTGGGTGGCCAGCAGCGTCGGGCGCTTCGGGAGGCGGTCCACGAGGACACCGCCGTAGAGGCCGAAGAGCAGCATCGGCAGGAACTGCAGGGCCGTGGTGATACCGACGGCGGCGGAGGAGCCGGTGAGGCTCAGCACCAGCCAGTCCTGGGCGATTCGCTGCATCCAGGTGCCGGTGTTGGAGACGACCTGGCCGGTGAAGAACAGCCGGTAGTTCCTGATCTTCAGCGAGCTGAACATCGAGGAGCGTGGCTTGGGAACGGACGGGGAGTTGTGGGCGGCAGGTGCGGGGGCGGAGTCTGCTCCGGGTCCCGTACTCAACGGCGTTCGCCTCCTTGGACGGGGGTGGGTTCGGTGCGCGCGGCGTGCGGGTGCGCGCGGTTACAGATGCGCGAGCTTCTCCAGGACGGGGGCGGCCTCGCGGAGCTTCGCCCAGTCGTCCTCGTCGAGGCCCTCGACCAGGGAGGCCAGCCACGCGTTCCGCTTGCGGCGGCTCTCGTCGAGCATGGCCTCGGCCCGCTCGGTCTGCGTGACGACCTTCTGGCGCCGGTCCTCGGGATGCGGCTCCAGCTTGACCAGGCCCTTGGCTTCGAGGAGCGCCACGATGCGGGTCATGGAGGGCGGCTGCACATGCTCCTTGCGGGCGAGCTCGCCCGGGGTGGCCGTGCCGCAGCGGGCGAGGGTGCCGAGCACCGACATCTCGGTCGGGCTCAGCGACTCGTCGACCCGCTGGTGCTTGAGTCGACGCGACAGGCGCATCACGGCGGATCGCAGGGAGTTCACGGCGGCAACGTCGTCGCCATGGGTCAGGTCAGGCATGTTCCTTAGAATAACTCATTACTCTCGCTAAAGACCACCCGAGTGCACGCCTGATGCCCGTGAAACGGGCCACTGACGCATTTCATCACTCATACGAGTGAGACAGCTCCGGAAAGTGACCCGACGGGTGGCCGGATGCGGCAACCCTCGACCGCATGGGGACCAGTGTGCTCAGCCTGCGGATAGACGGGGAGCTGCTCGATCGGCTCCGGCACCATGCGGCCAAACGGGGAATGAGCGTCCAGGACTACGTCGTCCGGACGCTCGTGCGCGACGACTTCGACGAACGGTTCCAGACCGCGGTCGAGGAGACGGAAAAGTTCTACGGGGTCACGTGAGCCCGAGAGCCTGATTGCCCTGCGGGGTCACGTGAGCCCCGCGGCGGGTCGGGATTGAGGCCTCAGGCCTCAGGCCTCAGGTCAGACCCAGCGCCGGCATCAGGTAGTAGAAGACGAACACCGCCGACACCACGTACATCGCGACCGGTACGTCCCGCCCGCGCCCGGCCGCCAGCCGCAGCACGACGAACGTGATGAAGCCCATGCCGATGCCGTTCGTGATCGAGTACGTGAACGGCATCATCAGCATCGTCACGAACGCCGGGATCGCGATGGTGTGGTCGGCCCAGTCGATCTGGCGGATCGAGCCGGACATGATCAGGAAGCCGACCGCGAGCAGCGCGGGCGTGGCGGCCTGGGACGGGACCATCGCGGCGACGGGGGTCAGGAAGAGCGCGGCACCGAAGAGCGCGCCGGTGACGACGTTCGCGAAACCGGTGCGCGCGCCCTCGCCGACGCCCGCCGTGGACTCCACGAAGCAGGTGGTGGCGGAGGACGAGGTGGCGCCACCGGCGGCGACCGCGATGCCGTCGACGAAGAGCACCTTGTTGATGCCCGGCATGTTGCCGTCCTCGTCGGTCAGCTTCGCCTCGTCGCCGATGCCCATGATCGTGCCCATCGCGTCGAAGAAGCACGAGAGCAGCACGGTGAAGACGAACAGCACACCGGTCAGTACGCCGACCTTGCCGAAGCCGCCGAAGAGGCTGACCTGCCCGACGAGCCCGAAGTCGGGGCTCGCGACCGGGCTGCCGGGCCACTTCGGGGTGGTCAGACCCCAGGAGGGCACCGTGGCGACGGCGTTGATGACGAGCGCGACGACGGTCATGGCGACGATCGAGATCAGGATCGCGCCCGGCACCTTGCGCACGATGAGCGCGAGCGTGAGGAGCGTGCCGAGCACGAAGACGAGTACGGGCCAGCCGTCGAGGTGACCGGTCCCGCCGAGCTGCAACGGCACGGTGGTCTGTGCGGCGTCCGGGATGCGCGAGACGAAGCCCGAGTCGACGAGCCCGATCAGCATGATGAACAGGCCGATACCGATCGCGATGCCCTTGCGCAGGCCGAGGGGCACGGCGTTCATCACGCGCTCACGCAGACCGGTGGCGACGAGCAGCATCACCACGAACCCGGCGAGCACCACCATGCCCATGGCGTCCGGCCAGGACATCCGGGGCGCGAGCTGGAGCGCGACGACGGTGTTCACGCCGAGACCGGCGGCGAGCGCGATCGGTACGTTGCCGATGACGCCCATCAGGAGCGTGGTGAACGCCGCCGTCAGCGCGGTCGCGGTGACCAGCTGGCCGTTGTCCAGCTGGTGTCCGTACATGTCCTTCGCGCTGCCCAGGATGATCGGGTTCAGCACGATGATGTAGGCCATCGCGAAGAAGGTGGCGAAACCGCCGCGGATCTCGCGCGACAGCGTGCTGCCGCGCTCCGAGATCCGGAAGTAGCGGTCGAGTGCGCCGGAGCCGGACCGGGGGTCCGGCTGCTTGGGCGCGGAGGCCTTGGCGGGGGCCGAGGTGGGCATGCGGGGACCTCATCGCCGGCGGACATCCCCGATGTCCATGTGGCGTCTCGTGATGTGGCGTTTCATACGAACGGAAGTGGCCAGAAGCAAACAGTTTCAGTATGAACATACGTCACGGAGAGCGCTATCTCCGCGCGTAGACATGACCGCCCGCGCATGGTCCTGATCACCTCGTAAGCTGTCCCCCATGGCTGGGTTTTTTTCGGGATCCCCGAAACACGAGGCGCCGGAGCCCCTGGAGGGTCCCGTGGTCGCCACCATCACGGGTGGCACGATCCTCTGGTTCGTCCTCTTCCTGGCACAGCTGCCCTTCTACAACTGGTTCGACGACCACGGACACCTGTGGTGGCTCTGGACCTGCCTGGCCGGCGCGGGCCTCGGCCTGATCGGCATCTGGTACGTGCGGGGCCGCGAAGCGGCGCTGAAGAGGGACGAGGCGGCGCAGGAGCCGACCCCGTAGGGGGCGCGGGGAACCACGCGAGCAACCCCCACCGGCCTACGGGCGGACAACCGCACCGCGCGGGCGCGTACAACCACGGAACCATTCCGGCTCCTCCCCTGGTCGGATCTTTGCCGCACTCGGCGGGTGAAGCCGTATATCCACCCGTACCGTCGGATGCATGACGCACATCGACGCGGGTGCCGAACTCGACCCTGTGCATCCCACACCCGTACCCACCCCCGCCGCGAGGGCGGTGGGCCTCACCGCGGCCGAGGTCGCCGAGCGGGTGGCGCGGGGCGAGGTCAACGACGTACCCGTGCGCAGCAGTCGCTCCACGGCCGACATCGTCCGGGCGAACGTCTTCACCCGGTTCAACGCGATCATCGGCGTGCTCTGGCTGATCATGATGTTCGTCGCGCCGTTCCAGGACAGCCTGTTCGGCTATGTGATCCTCGCGAACACCGGGATCGGCATCATCCAGGAGCTGCGCGCGAAGAAGACGCTGGACTCGCTGGCGGTGATCGGCGAGGCGCGGCCGACCGTCCGCAGGGACGGGGTCGCCGCCGAGGTCGGCACCTCCGAGATCGTGCTCGGGGACCTGATCGAGATCGGGCCGGGCGACAAGATCGTCGTGGACGGCGAGTGCGTCGAGGCCGACGGCCTGGAGATCGACGAGTCGCTGCTCACCGGTGAGGCGGACCCGGTCGTCAAACAGCCCGGTGACCAGGTGATGTCGGGCAGCTTCGTGGTGGCGGGCGGCGGCGCGTTCACCGCGACGAAGGTGGGCCGCGAGGCGTACGCGGCGCAGCTCGCCGAGGAGGCGAGCCGCTTCACCCTCGTCCACTCCGAGCTGCGGACCGGTATCTCCACGATCCTCAAGTACGTGACGTGGATGATGATCCCGGCCGCGATCGGCCTGGCCATCACCCAACTCGTCGTCAAGAACGACGACTTCAAGGACTCGATCGCGCGGGCCGTCGGCGGCATCGTGCCCATGGTCCCGGAGGGGCTGGTCCTCCTCACCTCCGTCGCCTTCGCGATCGGGGTGATCCGGCTTGGCCGGAAACAGTGCCTCGTCCAGGAACTCCCGGCCATCGAGGGCCTCGCCCGCGTCGACACGGTCTGCCTCGACAAGACGGGCACGCTGACCGAGGGCGGCATGGACGTCACCGAGCTGCGCCCCCTCAACGGCAGCGACGAGCCGTACGTACGGAAGGTGCTGGGCGCCCTCGGCGAGTCGGACCCGCGGCCGAACGCCTCGCTCCAGGCCATCATCGACGCCTACCCGGACGGCGAGGGCTGGCGCTGCGTCGAGTCGCTGCCCTTCTCCTCCGCGCGCAAGTACAGCGGGGCGACCTTCAGCGAGGGCGACGGCGGGTCGAGTACGTGGCTGCTGGGTGCCCCGGACGTGCTGCTGCCGTCCGAGGACCCGGCGCTCGCCGAGACCGAGCACCTCAACGAGCAGGGGCTGCGGGTGCTGCTGCTGGCCCGCGCCGACAAGGACCTCGACGACCCGCGGGTCCAGGAGGGCGCCCGGCCGACCGCGCTCGTCGTCCTGGAGCAGCGGCTGCGGCCCGACGCGGCGGACACCCTGCGGTACTTCGAGGAGCAGGACGTACGGGCCAAGGTGATCTCCGGCGACAACGCGGTGTCGGTCGGCGCGGTCGCCGCCAAGCTCGGGCTGCCCGGAGCCTCCGCCACGGTCGACGCGCGGCGGCTGCCCACCGAGAAGGCCGAGATGGCCAGGGCGCTGGACGAGGGGACGGTGTTCGGGCGGGTCACTCCCCAGCAGAAGCGGGACATGGTGGGGGCGCTCCAGTCGCACGGCCACACGGTCGCGATGACGGGTGACGGCGTCAACGACGTGCTCGCCCTGAAGGACGCCGACATCGGGGTCGCGATGGGGTCCGGGTCGGAGGCCACCCGGGCCGTCGCCCAGATCGTGCTGCTGAACAACAGCTTCGCGACTCTGCCGTCCGTCGTCGCCGAGGGGCGGCGGGTCATCGGGAACATCACTCGGGTCGCGACGTTGTTCCTGGTCAAGACCGTGTACTCGGTGCTGCTCGCGGTGATGGTGGTCTGCTCGCAGGTCGAGTACCCGTTCCTGCCCCGGCACTTGACCCTGTTGTCGACGCTGACGATCGGTGTGCCGGCGTTCTTCCTGGCCCTGGCGCCCAACAAGGAGCGGGCCCGGCCGCACTTCGTGCGGCGGGTGATGCGGTACTCGATTCCGGGCGGGGTCGTCGCGGCGGTCGCCACGTTCGCCACGTATCTGATCGCTCGTCACCACTACACGGGCGAAGGGGCGTTGGACGCGGAGACCAGTGCGGCGACGTTGACCTTGTTCCTGATCGCGATGTGGGTCCTTGCGATCATCGCGCGGCCCTACACGTGGTGGCGGGTGGGGCTCGTCGCCGCGATGGGGCTCGGGTTCGTGATCGTGCTCGTCGTGCCGTGGCTCCAGGAGTTCTTCGCGCTGAAGCTGGTCGGAACGACCATGCCGTGGACTGCCGTCGGCATCGCGGTGGTGGCCTCGGCGTCACTGGAGTTCGTGTGGAGGTGGGTCGACCGGAAGTTCCCCGCGTGAGCGCTCCGCTCGGGGCCGGGGGTGGCGGGGGTGTGTTGACGCCGCTGGCCCCACGCCCGTCGAGGCGTGGGGCCAGTGGTTGGCAAGCGAGAGGGGCTAGTTCACGTCGACGAAGTCGCCCGCGGCCTTGACGGCCGGAGTGGTCGTCGTGCCCGCGAAGTTGTAGCGGAAGTAACCGTCGGCGGCAGCCTTGACGGTGGTCTTCAGGGCGCCGGCCGTACCGGACTTGACCGTCTTGACGTCCACGTAGGTGGACGTGCCCTTCTTCTTGAACTGCAGCTTCACCGACTGGACGGTGTAGCCCGCGTACTTGTTGGTCTCCCAGTTGGCACGCGTCAGGTTGCCCTTGACCGTGATGGTCTTGCCCTTCTTCACGGGCTCCGGCGAGGCGTTGACCGTCAGCTTCGAGAAGCGCTGGACCTTGGTGGTGCCGACCTTGGCGGCCTCGGCGACACCGACCTTGGTGACGTCGAAGTCTTCGGCGGTCGGGTCCTGGCCGTTGAAGGCGACGGCGTAGGCGTTGGCGTTCCACGTACCGGCGTCGGAGTTGAGGAGCTCGCCGTCGCCCGGACGGACGTCGATGGTGCCCTTGCAGGACGCGACGGTGGTGGAGACCGGCGTGCAGGTCGGGTAGAGGTCACCGAACAGGTAGTTGTCCGGCGACTCGTAGGAACCGCGGTAGACCTCCAGGTCGACGACGAAGTCGGCCGCGGCGATGTCGACGTCGGCGGCGTGCGTCAGCGTGAAGGTCGTCGGGACGGTGACGTGCTTGCTGGTGCCGGCGACGATCGCCTTGCCGCCGTTGATCTTCACGTCCGAGAAGCTCGCGTCCAGGACGTACGGCGCGTCGGCCTCGGCGGCGGCGATACGGGTGCCGCTCTTGCCGGAGGCGGCGTGGGCGGAGTCGAGCACCTTCGCGACGTCCGCGCGCGAGATGGCGGAGTCGTCGGCCTGAGCGGCCGGAACAGCGAAGGCGGAGAGAGCCAGGGCGCCGGTGACGGCGGCCACGGTGGCACGTATGCGCATGCGTTCCCCTGATGGAGAAAGGGCCCCGGACGGCATTCGTCCTCACGTCGGGGCCGAAGTGATCAAGAGTCTGTTGACCCGAGTGATCAGATGCGTGACGGGGGTGAATGGTTGTACGCGAGGTGAATCTTTTGCGTACGCGTGACCAAGGTCATCTTCACCACTCACCCCGACACACCCGAGGGGCCTACTGCACGTCGATGAGGTCACCCGCGGCCGCGACCGCCGGAGTCGTCGTCGTGCCCGCGAAGTTGTAGCGGTAGTAGCCGTCGACCGAGGCCGTGACCGTGGTCTTCAGGGCACCGGCCGAACCGGACCTGACCGACTTGACGTCCTTGTAGGTCGTCGTGCCCTTCTTCTTGAACTGGAGCTTCACCGACTGGGAGGTGTAGCCCGCGTACCTGCCCGTGTCCCAGTTGGCACGGGTCAGGTTGCCCTTGACCGTGATGGTCCTGCCCTTCTTCACGGGCTCCGGCGAGGCGTTGACGGTCAGCTTGGAGGCGCGCTTGACCTTGAAGCCCTTGGCGTTGTCCTTCTGGACATAGTCGGCGTCGACGCCCGCGGCGAGCGCCCAGACCTTCCAGCCGCCGGCCACCGAGTTGATCAGGTTGGCGCCGGACTCAAGGGTGAAGCTCGACTTGCAGGTCGAGGTCGTGGCGTTGACCTCGGCGCAGGTGGCGCGGAGGTCGCTGCTGTTGGCGACGGCGCCGCTGTCGGACGACTCGATGTCCGCGCCGTGGTACAGGATCGCCTGGGCCCAGTCGATGCCCGAGTCGTCCGTGGCGGTGAAGGAGACCGTGAAGGTCTTCTTCCCGGTCGCGCCGCCGACGACGTCCTTGCCGCCGTTGACCACGACGTTCGAGATCTTGGTGTCGCCCGCCGAGTCGTCGGCCTGGGCGGCCGGCACGGCGAGGACGGACAGGGCCAGGGCACCGGTGACGACGCCCAGGGTGGCACGTATGCGCATGCGTTCCCCACGTGGAGAGGGACCTCGCGGCGAAGCCATGTCACGCGAGGTCCGGTCATTGAGACTGCGGAGCCCGAGGGCTCGCGGTGATCAGATCCACGAAGGGAACGAATGGTTGTACGAGTTGTGAACTTCTGGTGCCTATGTTGCCCAGATCACATCAGTGGCCCCGGGCGCCCCTGCCGAACCTCCGGCCCGGAGCCCGTCTGCCGAACCTCCGGGCCGGAGCGCGTCTGCCGAACCTCCGGCCCCAGGTCCCCTCAGTCGAACCAGCGGTCCCGTGCCAGTTCCTCCGTCCTGGACGGGTCCTCCAGCAGGGCGCCGACCTCGAAGCGGCGTGGCCACTGGCCGGCCGCCCAGGCGAGGCCCGCGGCGACGCCCTCCACAGTGGCGGCGTGCAGCACGCCGTCGCGGGTGCGGCGCCAGTCGAGTTCGGTGCCGTCGACGAAGAGCTCCTCGTGCTCGACGTACGTCGTGGGGGTCGAGGGGCCCAGCAGGACCCGTACGGACTCCGGGACGTCGTGTTCGACGCCCTCGCTCGTGACCTCGCCGGTCACGGACTCACTCAGCCGCCGGACCTGGAACAGCTCGGCGAGGTCGGCGGCGCGGGACGGGCGGACGGGGAGCAGCGGGGTGCCGGCGGTGAAGGGCAGCAGGTCGGGCGAGTCGACGACCACGGCGTCGGCCGCGTCCACGACGGTCACCCGGCCGTCCACCACGGCCCGCAACTCGTCCGGCAGGGTGACCTGTTCGGGGTCGAGGTCGGCCAACGCGCTGTAGAGGGCGTGCAGTTGGGCGGAGGTGACCTCGCGGTCGGGGTCGGCGAGGCGGTCGAGGAGCTCCGCGGCGCCGCCCGGTTCGGCGAGGAGGGCGGCGACGGAGGTGCGGACGCCGAGGGCCCGCAGGACCTGCTCGTCGTTGAAGCCGGTGGCGTCGGCGGCGTCGTACAGGCCGTGCAGGAGCGGGTCGCCGCCCTCGGCGCGCAGGCCGGCCGGACGGCGGCCGTCGAGGACCGGGTTCCCGCGCAGCCACCAGGCGGTGTACGGCCGGACGATCTCGTGCGTTCCGTCGGGCAGCAGGATCCGGACCGGCTGGGTGAGGGCGTCCCGCAGCGGCGGCCGGGAGAGCAGGGCGAGGGCCTCGGGCCAGCGGTCCTCGTCCACCAGGTCGAGGTCCCGTACGGCGACGAGCTCCGTGGCGACGGGCGGCACCGGCGAGTCGGGCAGCCGGTCCAGGACGTCCTCGCACCACACGTCCACGGCGTCGAGGAGCCCCGCGTCGTCGGGCTCGGCGAACTCCCCTTCCCGCGGCTCAAGTTCGTCGGGGTCGAGGACCACGTCCGTGGCGCGTACGAGGGTGAAGTTGGCCAGCACCCCGCAGGCGGCGAGCGGCTGTTCGCCCCAGCGCTCGGCCAACTCGGTGTCCACGGAGGCGAGTTCGTCCTCGCGCATCACCTGGGCGAACGGGCTGCCGGGGAGGACGAGTTCGCCGGCCGGGGCGAGTTCGCCCTCCTCGTCGGGGAGGGCGAGGGCGCCGAGCCAGGGTTCGTCGCCGGGTTCGAGGCGCGCGTCGCGGACGAGCGCGAGGACCGTGTCGGCCAGTTCCTCGGCGTCCGGGGCGTCCTCGTCCCAGGCTCCGCCGTCGTCGTCGAGGGAGGCGGCGACGGCCGCGCGGACCTGCGGGGTGGTGAGGACGGCACGCGGGGTGGCGGGCAGGGCGCCCAGCTTCTCCAGGAGCGGATGTGCGGCGTCCGGGTGGGCGACCTTGAGGCCGAGGCGGGCGAGGCGCACCAGGGCCTCCGGGGCGGCCCGCTCGCCGTCCGCGGCGGGCAGCAGGACCTGCCGGGGCCCGATCGTCGTACGCCCGTCCGCGAGCGGCACGGGAAGCCCGGTGAGCCGGTCCGGGTCGACGCCGGCCAGGCTGTCGTAGAGCCGCCGCCACCACTCGGGGTCCTTCTCCAGTCCGGCCAGCCGGTCGATCGCCTCGGTCAGCGGCACACGGGCGACGCCCAACGTCCGCAGTTCCGCCCGCCGTTCGAGCCCGGCGGGCAGCAGGCTGGGCAGCACCTCGGCGAGGACCTGCACGGTCTCGGCGCCCGCCCCCTCCACCACCTCGGCGTCACGGGGGCGCAGGGACTCCGGGAGGTCGGAGTCCTCGTCCTCGTCGCCGGTCGGCTCGACAGCGGGCGGCAGGAAGGCGGTACGCGGCAGCCGGTCGAGGATCGCCTGACGCAGGGTCCCGTCGAGCTCGCCCTTGCCGAGCGAGCCCGGCACGAGGCCGATGATCCCGGTGGTCACCGGCCGCCAGTCGGCCAGCAGTTCGGCGTACGCGTCCGCCGCGCGCTGCATCAGGAAGTCGGTCAGCGGGCCGGGGGCGGCGTGCCGGCGGGTGGTGTCGAGCGGGAGCGAGGCGATGAGCAGCGCGGGCACGCCGAGGGGTTCGTCGCTGGGCGTGGGCGCGTGCACGACAGGGCTGGTGCGGGGCCTGGCCAGGGTCCCGTCGGCGTCGACCGGGACGGCCCAGGTGACCGACCAGTGGGGGCGCAGCCGCTCCTCGACGGGCCGGTCGGCGAGCAGCGCGGGCTCCAGGGCGCCGTGCGCGGAGACGGTACGCCAGCGGGTCGTGCCGTCGCGGGAGTCCTCGACGACCACATCGCCGCTCTCCGCGTCGGCGCGGCGCCGGATGGTCCGTACGCTCCCGTCCCGGGCCTCGACGACGACTTCCGTCAGTCCGGGCAGGGCCAGCAGCAGCGCGTCGTCGACGCCCCCGAGGAGCCGCTCGGCGAGATCCTCGGCCGCCGCGTCCCGCAGCGGCAGGATCACGACGCTGTCGTACGAGTCCGGGGCGGTGCCCTCGGCCGCGAACGGCAGCCTGAGCAGCGGCACATGACCGTCGCGGCGCCGCAGTTCGTCGCCGAGCCCGGGGCTGTGGCGGGCGATGTCGGTGGCGAGTTCGCGGGCCTCGACGAGAGACCAGCGGACGCCTCCGTGCCGTCCCACGAGGGCGGGTTCGTCGGTCACGGCGAGCACGGCCGCGAAGCCGACGCCGAAGCGGCCGACCGCACTGTCGTGGTCGTCCCGCTTGGCGGAGGCGCGCAGCGTGGAGAGGGACTCGACGCCCGTCGCGTCCAGCGGGGCGCCGGTGTTGGCGGCGACGAGGACGCCGTCGCGGAGGGTGAGCCTGAGCCTGCCGGGTGCTCCGGCCCGGGCGGCGGCGTCGGCGGCGTTCTGCGCGAGCTCGACCACCAGCCGGTCGCGGTAGCCGCCGAGAACCAGGTCCTCCTCGGCGTTGGCGTCCTCGCGGAACCGGGCCGGGCTCGTCGCCCAGGCGTCCAGCACCCCGCGCCGGAGCCGCGCCGTCCCGAACGGGTCCGCGCCCTCGGCAGCCGGCCGCACGAACTTGCTCACGGTTACTCTCCCTTACGTCGTACGGCCGCACGCGGTGGCTCGGTCGCGGCACGAAGGTACCGCGTGGTCCCCTGCGGGGGGCTCCGCGGGTGAGGTGGGTGGGGCTGTGGCTGGCCGCGCAGTTCCTCGCACCCCTGAGGTGGGTGGGGTGGCTGATGTCGTGGGTTCACCGCGGGCCGGTGTGCTGGTCGCGCAGTTCCCCGCGCCCCTGAGGTGGGTGGGTGTTGATGTGCTTGGTTCACCGCGGGTCGGTCGGGGTTGCTCGCGCAGTTCCCCGCGCCCCTGCCTTTTCGTCTTTAGGGGCGCGGGGAACTGCGCACTCAGCCAAAACTCACCCGCACCCGACATCCCACGCCGACCCCACCCACCTCAGGGGCGCGGGGAACTGCGCACCAGGCCACAGGCACCCCGCACCTCAAAGCGAGCCGGCGGCAGCCAGAGGGCAGCCTAGGAGTGGCCGAACTCCGCCGAGGACTCGTCCGGGCCGACGGACACGGACCCCGAGTCCGGCGACGGACGCAGGGGGAACGGGTCCACCCGGGTCTCGTCGATCACCGGCGGAGCAGGACGCGGCGGTTTGGGCATGACCGCGGCCTCCGAGTGGCCACCGCACCCGTACGACAGCGACACCACACGCCCGTCCGCCGGCGAGAACTCGTTCGCGCACAGACCGAACGCCTGCCCGAGCGAGCCCCCGATGGGATTCAGGAAGCCACAGCTGACGCAGGTGGCGGGAGCGGCCTGGGCCATCGCGGTCTTGGGCCCGTACGACTCCTCCCAGCGGTCGGCCGCGACATGCAGCCCGTACCGCGAGAGCACCCGCGCCCGCCGCATCCCGAGCTCCTCGGCGACGGAGGCGATCGACCCGCGGGTCGGTACGGCGGGCAGTGTGGCCGGCGTCCCGGCCGTGACCTCGGCGTCCTCCGCCTCCACGAGCTCGGCCATCTCCTCGGAGATCGGCGAGTTCGGCGCGGGCTCGTCCTCGCCGGAGAACCCCGCCTCCAGGCGCAGATCCTCCGCGTCCGTGGGCAGGAGGTCCCCCGGACCCATGTCCCCGGGCCGGAGCCGCTCGCTCCACGGCACCCACTCGGGTGCCTGCAGCGCGTCCGGTCCTGGCAGCAGAACCGTCTCGTCGAGGGTGACGAGCTTCGCCCGCGAGGCCCGGGCCACGGTCACCGCCCAGCGCCACCCGCGATAGCCCAGGTCCTTGCACTCGAAGAAGTGCGTGACGACGCGGTCCCCTTCGCTGACCATCCCCGCGTGCTCCCCGACGACGCCGGGCACGGCGGCCTCCTCGGCGGCGGCCCGGGCGAGGTCGACGGCCTCGGCGCACAGACGGTCGGGGGTTCGGCTTCGCGTTGTCGCGCTCACAGGTATCGCTTCTCTCCTACGCCGTCTCACGAGTGCGCCGTCCCTCGACGGGGGTGCGGACGGAGCGGACCGGAGGGCCGCGTCGACGTCCGCGCCCGATCGCACTCGGGCGCACCTACGTCATCCATTCTGCGGGATGGCCGAGAGGCGCGCGGCCGAGAACAACCGCCGCGGGCGCGCTACGCACGCTACCGTCTCGTCGGCGCCTGGCCTACACCGCGGTCTCTTCGCCGCTCCTCGGCGTGGCCTTTGCGGGCTCCGCGATGGGTACTTTGCCCGCTCCTCAATGGACGGTTCCGCCCACTTGACAGGCTGTTCTTCGCCTCTCCGTGGCCAATTCTCGCCCGTCCGCCCATCCGGAGCAGCTCCACAATCCCCCGAAACCTGCCGCTGAGCGGCGAACCCACAGCGTCCACTCAGCCCCTATACGCGCGGTAACCGCGCTACATGCGCCGTTCTCGGGGCACTATTGCGGAGTGGCAGCCGCAAGGTCGCCCCATGGTGCCACCGGGATCGGTGAGGCCGGGGCGGGACAAACGAGCGGATCGGGCCCGGTGCGAGGGGCCGTCCGTTCCGTCGGGCGTGCCCTGCACCTGCCGTTCACGGGGACGGCCAGGGGCATCAGAAAGGCGACACACGCGCACGGCGCGGGCGAGTCGGGCCTCGGCAAACTGATCGAACTGCACGGGGTGAACGGCGCCGGCGACATGATGATCACCGTCGCGCTCGCCTCCACGGTCTTCTTCTCGGTGCCGACGGACGAGGCCCGCGGCCGCGTGGCGCTCTACCTCGCGATCACGATGGCCCCGTTCGCACTCCTCGCCCCGGTCATCGGGCCGCTCCTGGACCGCCTTCCGCACGGCCGCCGCGCCGCGATGGCGGGCGCGTTCATCGCCCGCGCGTTCATGGCCCTGCTGCTGTCGAGCGCGGTCGTCACGGGCAGCATCGAGCTCTACCCGGCGGCCCTCGGCGTCCTGGTGGCGTCGAAGGCGTA
The DNA here is from genome assembly GCF_055577685.1 of Streptomyces sp. NPDC033178. NCBI lineage: Bacteria > Bacillati > Actinomycetota > Actinomycetes > Kitasatosporales > Streptomycetaceae > Streptomyces > Streptomyces sp. NPDC033178. The sequence continues at coordinate 214,689 of NZ_JBVIPT010000007.1, read as the reverse complement.
CGGCGTGGTCAGAAGCGCCGTGGTGCCCCGGCTCCTGCCACCCGCGTTCTCCCTGGTCAAGGCGAACTCACGGGTCACGCTCGGCGGCCTCCTCGCCACCGGTGCGGCCGCCCCGATCGGGGCCGGACTGCAGGCGCTCGGGCCGCGCTATCCGCTCTACGGCGCCTTCGTGATCTTCGTGGCGGGTACGTTCCTGTCGTTCCAGCTCCCGCACAAGGTCGACTCGGCCAAGGGTGAGGACAAGGCCCTGCTCGCCGCGGACGAGCAGCACCTGCACGGGCCGCACCTGAAACCGCCGAAGCGCCCGGGGCTGCGCACGGTCGGCACGGCGGTCACGCACGCGCTCGCCGCGAACGCGGCGCTGCGCTGTCTCTCCGGGTTCCTGATCTTCTTCCTCGCGTTCCTGCTGCGCGAGCATCCGCTGGCCGGTGCGAGCGCGGCGGTCTCGCTGGGGATAGTGGGTGTCTCGGCGGGCGCGGGCAACGCGCTCGGCACGGCGGTCGGGGCGGCGCTGAGAACCCGGTCCCCGGAGCTGATCATCGTGACGGTGATCGCGGTGGTGCTGGGGGTCGCGATCACGGCCGCGGTGTTCTTCGGGGTGATCCTCGTCGCGATACTCGCCGCGTTCGCCGGGTTCGCGCAGGCACTGTCCAAGCTGTCGCTGGACGCGCTGATCCAGCGGGATGTACCGGAACTGGTCCGGACGTCCGCGTTCGCCCGCTCGGAGACCATCCTGCAGATGGCCTGGGTGGTCGGCGGGGCGATCGGCATCGCACTTCCGCTCAACGGCACGCTGGGGCTGTCCGTGGCCGCCGGGATCGTCGCCGCCGGCTGGCTCACCACGGTCCGCGGGCTGCTGACCGCGGCTCGCCGCGGGGGGCGGCAGCACGCGCGGGTGGCGTGAGGGGCTCCGCCCCTCACGGAGCGCGGGGAACTGGCGCGGCGCGCCGCGTACCCCACCCGCGTAGGTGGGGCGCCTGGGCCGCCCGATAGCCTTCGGGCATGAGCTCCCAGCGTCCCCTTGCGCGCCGTCGCCGCGCCGTCGCCGCCGCAGGCGCCGTTTCCGCCGGACTTCTCGTCCTGTCCGCCTGTGACAAGCCGACGCCGATGGCCACCGTCACGATCGGCAACGACTCGGTCAGCACCGAGGCCGAGTGCTACAAGGACGGCGACAACATCGGCCGCGCGGAAGCCACCAAGTGCGCCCAGAAGAAGGCCTCCGACACGATCAGCGTCCCGCAGGGCGAGACGCTGCGGATCGGCGTCGACCCGGAGATCGCGGACGAGGGCTGGGCCCTGTGGATCAACGGTCAGCGCGTCACCGACCCGTTCAAGAAGACGTACTACTCCTTCGAGGGCGTCGACCTCTTCGCGAGCCAGCAGGGCCAGCCCGCGCCGAAGACGCTGAACATCAGCATCGTCCAGCAGAACAAGGCCGACTCGAAGTTCGCGGGCGTCTGGAACTTCAAGCTCGAGAACGCCGACGCTTGAGCCGCCTGATCCGCCGCCCATGCGTGTCCTCGTAGCCACCGCGGTCCTCGTCGAACGGGACGCGGTGGCCGCGGCGTTCGCGCCCTCGCCGGCCCGGGAGTACGCGATTCCGGGGGCGACCCTGAGCAGGGTGACGCCCGCGGAGGGCGGCCCCGCCGTCTTCGATCTGCTCGCCGCGGGCGTGGGCCCGGCGGCCGCCGCCGCCGCGACCGCGGCCGCGCTCACGGCAGCCGCCCTGAACGAACCGCCGCAGGGTCCATCCGGGCCGTACGACCTGGTCGTCTCCACCGGTATCGGGGGCGGTTTCCAGCCCGGGGCGCCCGTCGGGTCGCTCGTCCTCGCCGACGAGATCACCGCGGCGGATCTCGGTGCCGAGACCGCGGACGGATTCGTACCGGTCACCGAACTGGGCTTCGGTGCCGTCACCCACCGCCCGCCGGAATCACTCGTACGAGCGGTCGCGGCCGTCACCGGAGCGCGTACCGGTGCTGTTCTCACCGTCAACACCGTGACCGGAAGCGCCGGCCGCGCCGCCGAACTGCGCCGGCGCCATCCACGGGCGCTCGCCGAGGCGATGGAGGGGTTCGGGGTCGCGGAGGCGGCCGCCGCGCACGGTGTGCCCGTACTGGAGCTCCGTGCCGTGTCCAACCCCGTCGGGCCCCGCGACCGTGCCGCCTGGCGGATCGGGGACGCCCTCGCGGCACTCACCGGGGCATTCGGGAAGCTCGCGCCCGCATTGGAGAGTTGGAATCCACATGACCGCACTCAATGAGAACGAGACCGACGCCGATGCCGGCACCGGCGGCTCCGGCGGCACCGAGCCGCTGAGGATCGCGTACTCGCCCTGCCCGAACGACACCTTCGTCTTCGACTCGTGGGCACATGGCCGGATCCCGGGGGCGCCCGCGCTGGACGTGACCTTCGCGGACATCGACATCACCAACGGCATGGCGGAACGCGGCGAGTTCGACGTCCTGAAGGTGTCGTACGCCGTCCTGCCGTACGTCCTGGACGAGTGGGCCCTGCTGCCCTGCGGGGGCGCCCTGGGGCGGGGCTGCGGGCCGCTGGTGCTGACCCGGGAGCCCGGCGTGGACCTCACCGGCCGCACGGTCGCCGTGCCGAGCGAGAGGTCGACCGCCTACCTGCTGTTCCGCCTGTGGGCCGCGGACACCGTGCCCGGCGGGGTCGGCGAGATCGTCGTCATGCCGTTCCACGAGATCATGCCGGCGGTGCGGGACGGCAAGGTCGACGCGGGCCTGGTGATCCACGAGGCGCGCTTCACCTACCAGAACTACGGGCTCCACAAGCTCGCGGACATGGGCGAGCACTGGGAGTCGACGACGGGTCTGCCGATCCCGCTCGGCGCGATCATCGCCAAGCGGTCGCTGGGCGAGGACACGTTGCGGCTGCTCGCCGAGTCCGCCCGTACGTCGGTGCGCGCCGCCTGGGACGATCCCGAGGCGTCGCGGGCGTACGTCATGGAGCACGCCCAGGAGATGGACGTCTCCGTCGCGAACCAGCACATCGGGCTGTACGTCAACGAGTTCACGGCCGACCTCGGCGAGGACGGGTACGCGGCGGTTCGGGGGCTGTTGACGCGCGCGGCGGCCGAGGGACTGGTGCCGGCTCTCGCGCCGGACGCGCTTTCGTTTCCCTGAAAAACTGCGCCCGCTCCCCTGAAGGGGCGCGGGCGCAGATGCCCAGTACCGGGAGTCTGCGAAGCAGGTCCCTAGACGTCCAGTTGGTCCGCCACCGCGCGGAGCAGGCCCGCGATCTTCGCGCCGGAGGCCTTGTCGGGGTAGCGGCCCCTTTCCAGCATGGGCGTGATGTTTTCGAGGAGCGTCGTCAAGTCCTGCACGATGGACGCCAGTTCGTCCGGCTTACGGCGCTGGGCGGCCGCGACGGACGGGGTGGGGTCCAGGATCGTCACCGAAAGCGCCTGGTCACCGCGCTGTCCGGCGACCACGCCGAACTCCACGCGCTGACCCGGCTTGAGAACATCGACTCCGGCGGGCAGGACCGAGGAATGAACGAAGACGTCGCCGCCGTCGTCGCGGGAGAGAAAGCCGAAGCCCTTCTCGCTGTTGAACCACTTGACCTTGCCGGTAGGCACGTCTGTCCTCGTCCTCGTACTCGTCGGGAAACTGCGGCTGAAAACTACGGCTGAAACTGCTCGGGAAACGGGTCCGTATAGCACTACAGCGGGTCGTCGGACCCGCCGGTACCAAGGCTAATGGTCCGGCGGCTGCTGACAAGACGTCGCCGGATTGTTCCTCCGCGCAGGGAACTACCCTGGTCGGGTGCGTGACAAAACCCAAACGAATTCCGCCGCGACCGGAGACGGACTGATCCGTGCCGGTGCCATCGTGTTCTTCGTCGGCGCCTTGGCCACACTGGTCACCGTTGCCCCACTGTTGCTGGGTACGACGCCCTTTCCCACGTACATGTTCGGGTTGAGCATGTTGATGGGGGTTGGCTTCCTGATTGCGGGGGCGGGGGTGTTCCAGTCGATTGCCAGTGGGCGTCGGCAGGCGCGCGGGGGTTCGTGAACCTGAGGTCGTCCTGCGACCGCGGGTAGTTCGTGGCTGGTCGGGCCCACGCGGCGGAGCCGCATATGTACACAGCCCCGCGCCCCTATCGGGGCGCGCCCACGTATCCCACCAGCCAACTCGGGAACCCCGTCAGGTCCGTGAGGACCACGTCCGCGCCCGCCGCGCGCAGTTCCCGCGCGTCGCACGGGCCCGTGGCCACCGCTACGGACAGGGCGTTCGCGGTGCGGGCGCCTCGTACGTCGCCGGTGTGGTCGCCGACGTAGATGCCCGCGTCGTACTCGCGCAGGGCCTCGGCCTTGCGTTCGGCCCACAGATCGCCGATGACGGCGTCGGGCTCGATACCGAGGTGGCTGAGATGCAGCTTGGCATTCGGCTCGTACTTGGCGGTGACGACGATGGCCCGGCCGCCCGCTTCCCGTACCGCGGCCATGGCCTCGCGGGCACCGGCCATGGCGGGCGTCGCGGCGATGGCGTGTGTGGGGTACATCTCCCGGTAGACGTCCGCCACGGCCTCGACCTCCTCGGCCGGGAACCAGTTCACCAGCTCCTCCGCGAGCGGCGGCCCGAGCCTCGTGACGGCCAGATCGGCATCGATGTACGTCCCGGTCCGCGCGGAAAGTGCCTGGTAGCAGGCGTGGATACCGGGCCGGGAGTCAATGAGGGTCATGTCGAGATCGAAGCCGACGGTCAGCACACGAGAAGTCATATGGACCATTGTGCCCAGCAAAGGTGGCTCTCCTGTGATGGTCCGGTGAGCATGAGCGGCCCCGACAGGGGCGCGGGGCTGTGTACATGTGCGGCTCCGCCGCGTGGGCGCGACCAGCCCTCCACCGGCCCGCGGCCGACGCCCCACAACCGCCACATAGACTCAGCCAAGCCTTACCAAACCAGCCAGCCATCAGCCACGCACTCCCGGAGCACCAGCCCATGCAAGCCAGACGCGCCGCCGCCCTCGCGGCAGCCGTCGTGGCGCTGCTGCTGGCGATCCTGTTCAGCCTGGCGGTCGGCGCCCGCGCCGTCCCCCCGTCCGCGGTCCTGGACGCACTGCTGAACGGCGGCCACAGCGACGCCGCCGAAGTCGTACGCGGCCTGCGCGTCCCCCGTACCCTCATCGGCCTGATGGTCGGCGCGGGACTCGCGCTCGCGGGCACGGTCCTCCAGGGCATCACCCGCAACCCCATCGCCGACCCCGGCATCCTCGGTATCAGCCAGGGCGCCTCGGTCGGTGTCGTCCTCGCCATCGCGTTCGCGGGGATCCACACGCTCACGGGGTATGTGTGGTTCGCCTTCGCAGGCGCGGCCGTCGCGTCGGTCGCGGTGTACGCGATCGCGTCCAGCGGGCGGGGCGGCGCGACGCCGGTGAAGCTCGCGCTGGGCGGGGCCGCCATCAACGCGCTGCTCGTGTCGGTCACCACCGCCGTGCTCACCACCAAGGCCTCCGCGCTGGACGAGTTCCGCTTCTGGCAGGTGGGCTCGCTGGCCGGGCGGGACGCGGAGATCGTCGGGCAGGTGTGGCCGTTCCTGCTGGCCGGGGCCGTGCTCGTGCTGTCGGTGGCCCGCGGGCTCGACGCGCTCGCGCTCGGCGAGGACGTCGCCCGGGGGCTGGGGCAGCGGGTCGCGACGGTACGGATCGTCGGCGGGCTCGGGGCCACCGTCCTCACCGGGGTCGGGGTCGCCGCGGCCGGGCCCCTCGCCTTCATCGGGCTTGCGGTTCCGCACATCGCCCGCGCGATCGTGGGGCCCGCCCACCGGTGGGTGCTGCCGCTCGCGGCGCTCCTCGGCCCGACCATGCTGCTCGTCTCGGACACCGTCGGCCGGGTGCTGTTCCCGCCGAGCGAGGTCCCGGCGGGCGTGATGACGGCGCTGATCGGCGTGCCGTTCCTGGTCGGGCTCGTCCGCAGGAAGGCGGTACCTGCGTGACGACGGCCGCGACGAGCCATAAGACCCCGACGCCCCCCACGGCCAAGGCCTCCACTGACGGAAGGGCCACCACCGCCTCCGCCGGATACTCCGTACTCCGCGCCCGGCCGGCCACCTTCCTGCTGCACCGGCGGGCGGTCGCCGTGGGCGCGGGCCTCGCCGTGCTGCTCGCGGCGACCTGTCTCGCGTACCTCTGCGTCGGCGAGAGCTTCGTCGCGCCCGGTGAGGTGCTGAAGGTCCTGACCGGGCGGCCGTCGGCGGACGAGCTGGTGGTCGGGACGCTGCGGGCGCCCCGGCTGGTGGTCGGGCTGCTCGTCGGGGCGGCCTTCGGGGTCGCGGGCGGGCTGATCCAGACCGTCGCCCGCAACCCGCTCGCGAGCCCGGACATCATCGGGATCAGTCAGGGCGCGAGCGCGCTGACAGTGGGCGCGATGACGTTCGGGGTGACGTCGTACACGGTCCTGCCGTATCTGTCCGTCGCGGGCGGGCTGTTGGCCGCCGCGCTCGTGTACGTCTTCGCCTGGCGCGGCGGGCTGCAGGCGACGCGGTTCGTGCTCATCGGGATCGGGTTCGCGATCGCGCTGCGCTCGGTGACCACGCTCTTCATGACGAAGGGCGACTATCTGGTCGCACAGCAGGCGCAGATCTGGATGACGGGCTCGCTGAACGGCCGTGGCTGGGCGGAGGCCGCGCCCCTCGGCTGGACGCTGCTGGTCCTCGTACCGGCCGTCGCGTGGGCGGCACGGGCGCAGCGGACCGTCGGCCTGGACGACGACACGGCGACGGCGCTCGGTGTGCGGCTGAACCGGGTGCGGCTGGGGCTCGTGGTGCTCGGGGTCGTCCTCGCCTCGGTGGCGACCGGGGCGGCGGGGCCCGTCGACTTCGTGGCACTGCTCGCTCCGCAGATCGCCCGGCGCATGACCCGTACCGCCCAGATCCCCCTCGTGTGCTCGGCGTTGCTGGGTGCCGTCATCGTCGTCCTCGCCGATCTGCTGGGGCGGAAGCTGTTCTCGCCGACCGAGGTGCCGGTCGGGGTGTTCACGGCGGCCGTGGGGGCGCCGTATCTGATCTGGCTCATCGTCCGGAGCCGTACCGTCCGTTCTGGGGTCAAGGCGTGAGGCAGAGCATGGCAAAGGGCAAGAGGGGCAGGGCATGAGCAGGCTGTCGGCGCGTGAGCTGACGCTCGCGTACGAGGACCGCACGGTGGTACGCGAGCTGGATCTCGCGATTCCGGACGGGCGGGTGACGGTCGTCGTCGGGCCCAACGCCTGCGGCAAATCAACCACTTTGCGCGCTCTCGGGCGGCTGCTGAAGCCGAAGGGCGGGGCCGTGCTCCTGGACGGAACCTCGCTCGCCAAGCTGCCCACCAAGCGGATCGCCCAGCAGATCGGGCTGTTGCCGCAGACGCCGGTCGCCCCCGAGGCGATCACGGTCGCGGACCTCGTCTCGCGTGGCCGGCAGCCGCACCAGAGCTGGTGGCAGCAGTGGTCGGAGGCGGACGAGCGGGCCGTGACCGAGGCGATGGAGCGTACGGACGTGGCCTCGCTGGCCGAGCGGCCCGTGGACGAGCTGTCGGGCGGGCAGCGACAGCGGGTCTGGATCGCGATGGCGCTCGCGCAGGAGACCGAACTGCTGCTCCTGGACGAGCCGACGACCTACCTCGACATCGCGCACCAGGTGGAAGTCCTGGACCTGGTACGGCAGTTGAACCATGACCGCGGCCGCACGGTCGTGGTCGTCCTGCACGACCTCAACCAGGCCGCCCGCTACGCCGACCACCTTGTCGCCATGAAGGAGGGCCAGATCGTCGCCTCCGGGCCGCCGTCGGAGATCGTCACGGCCGATCTCGTACGGGAGGTCTTCGGGCTGGAGTGCGTGGTCGTGCCGGATCCGGTGACGGGGTCGCCGCTGGTGGTGCCGGGGGCGCCCTGGCGGGGCGGCGATGCCGGTGCTCCGGGCGCGACGAGCGGCACCGAAGCCCTGGTCCCGGCGGGCGATGCCGGAGCGCCGGGCCCGGGGGGCACCGCAGAAGTCCCCGGCCCGGCGGGCGGGGCCGAGGCCGTCGGCCCCGCGGACGACCCGGAGGTCCTGGAGGTCCCTGAGGTCCCGGAAAGCCCCGAAGTCCCGGAGGTCCCGGAAAGCCCCGAAGTCCCGGAGGTCCCGGAAAGCCCCGAAGTCCCGGCCCAGGGCGGCGCCCCGGAGGGGGACTCCACTACCTCGGGCGCTGGGACCTCCACACCAGGTACAGCGCCGAAGCGATAGCCGCGCCGCGCAGGACCCAGGGCCAGGTCTCGGCGACCGCGTCGTTCATCCGGCCGTCCGCGATGGGCGTGCCCCAGCGGCCTTCCGTACGGCCCCAGAGCCAGACGATGCCCGCGGTGACGGCCAGGCCGGGGACGCCGAGGACGGCCCACTTCGACTCGGTGGGGCTGAGGCGGCGCGAGAGGTAGGCGATGAGCCAGCCGAGGCCGAGCATCACGAGGTTGCCGATGGCGGCGCCTGCGACCAGCAGGGCCGCGGCGAGCAGCAGCAGGGGGTTCGTCCAGCCGCCGCCGACGGGGCGCAGCCGGGGGACGAGGCGGCGGGTCTTCTTCCCGGCCGCCGCATCCGCCTCGGCCGCCTCGACGGGTGCCGCGGGCACGACGGGCGCCGCGGGCTTCGGGTCCGGCTCCTCCGTCTCCCGGGGCGGCGGCTTGAGCAGTTCGGGGATCTCGATGCCGCCCGTGAACCCGGGCACGCTGTCCACCGACCCGAACGGGCTGCTCTCCACCCGCCACCAGTCGGGCTGTCCGGACCCGAGTTCCTCCGCGCTCGCGAGGTGCGGCGGGGAGGGCGCGGCGTCGGCCGTCGCGGGGACGTCCGGCTCGGCGGGGCGCGGCCGGGGGACGACCCGGCGCAGGCGCTTCGACCGCGGCTCGGGCTCCTGGGCGCGCTGGGTGGGGACGGCCGCCCGGGGCTCGGCGGGGCCCTCTCCCCCGCCGGTGTCGGCGTTCGCGGCGGCGACGACCGACTCGGGGGTGCCGAGCCGTTCGAGGATGCGGCGGACCGCGGCCGGACTGTCGACGGTCGCCTTGGCCCGGCGCCTGTCGATCTCGTTGCGCAGCTCCGAGACCAGGCGCATGCGGATGCCCGACGGCAGCTGCCGTTGCTGGGCCACGTCTCCGACACGGCTCAGATACTCGTAGACGACCTGGTCGCTCTCGATACCCACGAAGTCCCCTCCGGGGCGGGTGCGTCGAATACCCCGTGGGACGACGTTAGCGCAGGGGGATGGGCGCGGACGCGGGTCAGGTCGGCTCGCACACGCGTCGAAGTCGAGGTCCGTTCTCGGATCCCCCAATCCCCTTGACCGGCCGAGCAGTTGACCGGGAGCCCAGAGTGAGCGATGGGAGTGGAGTGTCGCCAGGGGTGCCGTGTTCCTCCTGACGACGTTCGCCTCGCAGCCGTCCGGGAAACGTTCCGTTCGTCCGGCGTTCGCCCGGCACACGGGTTCCGGGCCCTGGTACACGGCCCCTGGCGGGCCCGCCACCCGCTACCGTTGAGCGGATGAGCAGCGATGAGAAGCAGGTCGCCCCGCGGTCCCTCGCGGAGGCGCTCCGCGCGAAGGACGACGGTTCCCTCGCCGCGCTCCTGCGCGCCCGCCCGGACCTCATCACGCCCGTCCCCACCGATCTCACGCAGCTCGCCACCCGCGCAGGCACCCGCGCCTCGGTGATCCGCGCCCTGGAGCGCCTGGACCGGTTCACGCTCCAGACGGCGGAGGCGCTGGCGGTGGCCCCTGAGCCGGCGGACCGCGAGACGCTCCTCGCGCTGCTGGCCGGCGACGAGAACGACCCCGCGGTCGTCGGGGCGTTCCCGCACGCCCTGGCCGCCCTGCGCGAACAGGCCCTGGTGTGGGGCCCGGACGACCGGCTCCGCCTGGTCCGCACGGCCCGCGAACTGCTCGCGCCCTCGCCGCAGCACCCGTCCCCGACGGGTCTCGGCCCGACGGTCGCGGAGGCCACGTCGGGCATGTCCCCGGGCCGGATCCAGGAGATCCTCACGGCGGCGGGGCTGCCCACGACGCACGACGCGGTGTCGGCGGTGGCGTCCCTGACCGCCCTGTTCACCGACCGCGCCCGGATGGCGGAGCTGCTCGCCGCGGCCCCGCCCGACTCCCTGGACGTCCTGTCCCGGCTGGTCTGGGGCCCGCCCTACGGCCAGGTGACCGCCGATCCCGCCTCGCGTCTGCGCTGGCTCCTGGACCGCGGTCTGCTCCTGCCGACGGCGCCCGGCACGGTCGTACTGCCCCGCGAGGTCGCCCTCCATCTCCGGGCGGGCCGCGCCCATCGCGACACCGAGCCCCTGCCACCGGCGGTCGAGCCCGCCGCCACCCACCGTCCACAGGTTGTGGACACAACTGCGGCAGGCCAGGCGTACACCTCGCTCGCGACCATCGAGGAGCTGCTGAAGGACTGGGACGAGGGCGGCCCGACCGTCCTGCGCGCGGGCGGCCTGAGCGTACGGGACCTCAAGCGCACCGCCGTGGCCCTGGACGTCCCGGAGCCGGTCGCCGCGTTCTGGGTCGAACTCGCTTATGCGGCAGGCCTGTTGGCGTCGGACGGCGAGGCCGACGAGCGGTACGCGGCGACCCCGGCGTACGACGAGTGGCTGGAGCTCCCGGCGGCCGCGCGCTGGACGCGACTGGCCACGGCCTGGCTGTCCGCCACCCGCACGGCGGGCGTGATCGGCGGCCGGGACGCCAAGGAGCGCACCCTGTCGGCGCTGGGCCCGGGCCTCGACCGCTCGGCCGCCCCCGAGGTCCGCCACCGTGTCCTGACACTCCTCGCCGCGCTCCCCGAGGGCACCTCCGCGTCCCCCGACTCCCTCGTCGCCCGCCTCCACTGGGAGCGCGCGCTGCGCGGGGCCGCCTCCTCGGACGACCTGCGGGCCCGGCTCGCCCGGTGGACGCTGTCCGAGGCCGAGTCACTGGGGATCACCGGGCGGGGGGCGCTGTCGGCGCACGGGCGGGCGCTGATCGGGGCGCAACCGGGCGCGGCCGCCCCGGAGACGAGGACGGGAACGGGAACGGAGACGGGGACGAGAACGGAGACGGGGGCAGGGACTGAGGCGGGGACGGGAACGGGAACGGGGACCGAGACGGACTCCGGCCCGGGCGACAAACTGCCCGTCCACCACCACAGGCACCACCCCGCGCCCCCTCCGCAACCCCGCTCGTCCGCCGAGCTGGCCTCCGCCGCCGCCCGCGCCGGCAAACTGCTCGCGCCTCTGCTGCCCGAGCCCCTCGACCACGTCCTCCTCCAGGCGGACCTGACGGCGGTGGCCCCCGGCCCGCTGCAACGCCCGCTGGCGGACACGCTGGACGTCCTGGCGGACGTGGAGTCGAAGGGCGGGGCGACGGTGTACCGCTTCACACCGGGCTCCGTCCGCCGGGCCCTGGACGCGGGCCGCTCGGCCTCGGACCTGCACGCCTTTCTCTCCGAGCACTCCCGTACGCCGGTTCCGCAGCCGCTCACCTACCTGATCGACGACGTGGCGCGCAGGCACGGCCATCTGCGGATCGGTTCGGCGTCGGCGTACGTCCGCTGCGACGACGACGCCCTGCTGAACGAGATCATCGCCGACAAGCGCTCCCAGGGGCTGCGCCTGCGCCGTCTCGCGCCCACGGTGCTGGCCGCGCAGGCCGACCCGGCCACGCTGCTCGAAGGGCTGCGCTCGATGGGCTTCGCACCGGCCGCCGAGTCCGCCGAGGGCGACGTACTGATCACCCGCGCGCACGCCCACCGCACGCCCCCGCGCACGGCGCCCGAGCCGGTCCCCGACGGTCCGCCGTCCCCCGACACCACCCTGCTGGGCGCCGCGATCCGGGCCATCCGCGCGGGCGACCTGGCCTCCACGACCCCGCACAAGCCCACCGCCTCCGCCGCTCCCGGTCGCAACGGCACGCTCCCGCGCACCACCTCCGCCGAGACCCTCGCCACCATGCAGGCCGCCGTCCTCACCGGCGACACCCTCTGGATCGGGTACGTCAACGCCGAGGGCTCCGCCAGCCAGCGCGTCATCGCCCCGATCAAGGTGGAGGGCGGCTTCGTCACGGCGTACGACCACACCGCGGACGAGGTCCGCACGTACCCGCTGCACCGCGTGACGGGCGTCGCGGAACTGGCGGACGAGCAGGCCTGAGGCAGGCCCGGGGCAGATCTGAGGCAGATCTGAGGCAGGTTCGAAGCCGTCCCGGCCGGAAAACGCGCCCCGCCCCCGGCCGGAGGTCCGCCCCCGTCTCACTCGTCCGGGTGTACACGGCGGTTCATGCACGCCACGCCGGACGCTTCCCACTCATGAGGGACCTTCGGGGACCTCCCGCATCGTGGCGCGGGTCGCGGGGCAGCCACTGGACGTCCTGATCAGGCACCGGCCTGATCACACCACCAGGAGGTAGTCCCATGCGCACTGCTCGCCGTGTCGCCACCGTTCTGATCGGTACCGCCGCGCTGCTCGGCGCACTCGCGTCACAGGCCGCGGCGATCGGCATCGATCTCGGCGGGGGCCTGACCCTCTGAGGCCGCCCCCGCACGTCCCGTACGCCCCGCGGGCCGGACTCGGCATCCCGAGTCCGGCCCGTCCCCTCCGAGGGCCCCCGCCCCCGCTCAGCAGCGTCAGAAAGGCCTCAGAAACCCCATGCGTTCCACGCTCCGGACCCGCACCGCGGCCCGTACCGCGATCCGTACCGCCGCCACCGCCACGCTCTTCGCCTCGGCCGCGCTCGTCGGCGTGCTCGCCCCGCAGGCCGCCGCCGCGCAGCCCGCGCTGCCGCTGCCCATCCCGGTCGCCGCCGTCGAACCGCTCGTCACCGAGGGGGTCAGCATTGAGGGACCGCTGGTCAACAACATCACTCTGCCCACGCTGAAGTAGCCCGGCGCATCCGGTAGCTGTCCCCTTCGAGCCGGACGATCTCCGCGTGGTGCGCGAGGCGGTCGACCATCGCGGGGGCGGCCCCGCCGAAGATCTCGTCCCAGCGGCCGAGCGGGCGGTCGCCGGTCACGATCAGCGAGGCCCGCTCGTAGCGGTGCGCGACGAGCTGGAAGAAGAGGTGGGCGGTGTCCGCGTCGAACGGGGTGTATCCGACCTCGTCCACGATCAGCAGCGGGTGGGAGTCCAGCGCGGCCAGCTCCTCGGCGAGCCGCCCGGCCGCCCGCGCCTCCCGCAGCCTCGCGGCCCACTGCGCGGCGGTCGCGAACAGCACCTGGTGTCCCGCCTGGCAGGCCCGCACACCGAGGGCGACGGCGAGATGCGTCTTGCCGGTGCCGGGTGGCCCGACGAACACCACGTTCCGCCGCGCGGCGACGAAGTCCAGCTTGCCGAGCCGGGCCAGCACCTCCCGGTCGAAGTCCCGCGGATGATCCTCGTCGAACTCCTCCAACTGCTTCCGGGAGGGAAAACGGGCGGCACGGATCCGGGTCTCGGCCCCCGTCTCGTACGAGGAGGAGTTCTCGTACGAGGGCGGGGACAGGTACGAGCCCGTCGCCTGGGCGGGAATCGGGACCTGGACCGGGGGCGGGGCCGGGGCCCGCGTGGCCGCCGCCGAGGTCGAGACCTCAGCCGGGACGGCCGTCGAGGCGCAGTGCCCCCCGCCGGCTCCGTCCTGCCCGTACGCCGGCGCGTGCCCGTGCCCCTTGTGCGAGCGGTCCCCGTGCTCCGCCATCGGCCCCGACATGTACGCCAGGATCGCCGCCGAGGCGATGAAGGCCATGTGGATCACCGTCCCCCACAGCAGCGAGTGCTGCGAGGTGTGGTGCACGTCCACGAACATCTGGAGCAGATGGACGGAGGAGATGCCCACGATGGCGGTGGCGAGCTTCACCTTCAGGACGTTGGAGTTGACGTGCGAGAGCCATTCCGGCTGGTCACGGTGGCCCTGGAGACCGATGCGGGAGACGAAGGTCTCGTACCCCCCGACGATCACCATGATCAGCAGGTTCGCGATCATGACGACGTCGACCAGCTTCAGCACGGCGAGCATGACGTACGTCTCGTTCGCCTGCCCGGTCACGCACCGGAGAATTAAATTCCACAGCTCGTTGAAGAACTTGTAGACGTACACGCCCTGCGCGGCCACCAGCCCGAAGTAGAGCGGGGCCTGGAGCCAGCGGGTGGCGAAGAGGGCGTACCCGAGCGTCGTGGACGGCTGGGAGACGACGGGCAGCGCAACAGTCGGCGAAGCCGGCGGGGGCGCGTGCGGTGGGGCATGGACGTGGCTGTGACCGGGTCCGGACAACGGTGGCTCTCCCTGGGCGGTGACCTGGGGCAGTGACCTGCGGGGACCGCCATTCTTCGGGTACGCGGCCGTAAATCTGAATTCCCACCACTCATTGGAATGAATAGACATCCAGTAGGACAGGACGGGGCGTCATCCGGTTCGAGGCGTGCGGCGTGGACGATCAGGCACACTGGACGTTTGGCCGTGCACACCGCACAGCTGTGCAGAAGGGGACGCACGCGTGAATGGTCCACTCATCGTCCAGTCCGACAAGACGCTGCTCCTGGAGGTCGACCACGAGCTGGCGGACGAGTGCCGTCGTGCCATCGCGCCCTTCGCGGAGCTGGAGCGGGCGCCGGAGCACATCCACACCTACCGGCTGACGCCGCTCGGGCTGTGGAACGCGCGGGCGGCCGGTCACGACGCCGAGCAGGTCGTCGACGCGCTCGTGCAGTACAGCCGTTATCCGGTGCCGCACGCGCTGCTGGTCGACATCGCCGAGACGATGGACCGCTACGGACGCCTGACGCTGAGCAAGGACCCGGCGCACGGGCTCGTCCTCACGACCACCGACCGGCCCGTGCTGGAGGAGATCCTCCGCTCGAAGCGGGTCATTCCGCTGGTCGGCGCCCGGATCGACCCGGACACGGTCGCCGTGCACCCCTCCGAGCGCGGCCAGATCAAGCAGACGCTGCTGAGGCTGGGCTGGCCGGCCGAGGACCTCGCCGGGTACGTGGACGGCGAGGCGCACCCCATCGAGCTGGCCGAGGACGGCTGGGCCCTGCGGCCGTACCAGAAGCAGGCGGTGGAGAACTTCTGGCACGGCGGGTCAGGGGTGGTCGTACTCCCCTGTGGCGCCGGAAAGACGCTGGTCGGCGCCGGGTCCATGGCCCAGGCCAAGGCCACCACGCTCATCCTCGTCACGAACACCGTCTCCGCCCGGCAGTGGAAGCACGAGCTGGTGAAGCGGACCTCGCTGACCGAGGAGGAGATCGGGGAGTACAGCGGTACGCGGAAGGAGATCCGCCCGGTCACCATCGCGACGTACCAGGTCCTGACGACGAAGCGGAAGGGTGTCTATCCGCACCTGGAGCTGTTCGACTCGCGCGACTGGGGCCTGATCGTCTACGACGAGGTGCACCTGCTGCCCGCGCCGGTCTTCAAGTTCACGGCTGACCTGCAGGCACGTCGGCGCCTGGGCCTGACGGCCACGCTGGTGCGGGAGGACGGCCGTGAGTCGGACGTGTTCTCACTGATCGGCCCGAAGCGTTTTGACGCTCCCTGGAAGGAGATCGAGGCGCAGGGGTACATCGCGCCCGCGGACTGTGTGGAGGTCCGCGTCAATCTCACGGACGCCGAGCGCCTCGCGTACGCGACCGCCGAGACGGAGGAGAAGTACCGCTTCTGCGCGACGACCGCGACGAAGCGGAAGGTGACGGAGGCGCTGGTGCGGCGGTTCGCCGGGCAGCAGATCCTTGTCATCGGGCAGTACATCGACCAACTCGACGAGCTGGGCGAGCACTTGGACGCGCCGGTCATCAAGGGTGAGACGTCGAACGCGCAGCGCGAGAAGCTCTTCGAGGCGTTCCGGCAGGGCGAGATCAGTGTGCTCGTGGTGTCGAAGGTGGCGAACTTCTCGATCGACCTGCCGGAGGCGACCGTCGCGATCCAGGTGTCGGGAACGTTCGGGTCCCGCCAGGAGGAGGCACAGCGGCTCGGGCGGGTGCTGCGGCCGAAGGCCGACGGGCACCAGGCGCACTTCTACTCGGTGGTGGCTCGGGACACGATCGATCAGGACTTCGCGGCGCATCGCCAGCGGTTCCTGGCCGAGCAGGGGTATGCGTATCGCATCGTGGATGCGGACGAGTTGCTCGCGGACAGCTGAGCGAGGAGGTTCGTGGGGGAGGGTGCGGGTCGGTGGGGGCTGGTCATCGCAGTTCCTCGCGCCCCTAAAGGCCAAAAGACTGCGCCGTTCCCCGCGCCCCTTTCAGGGCGCTACCGGCGGCGTACGCCTGCTTCCTCTTCGTATTCGCCCAGGAGGACCACGCTCAGGGTGGCGGTCGCGAAGACCTTGACGGCGCGGAGGGCGTCGCCGAGGCGGTGGCGGTGGCTGCCCTGGAGGGCGGTGGCTCCCGAGGGGGGTCCGGGACTGACAGGGGCTGGGGTGAAGGTCGCTGCGCTCATGTATCCATAGTGGAATTTCCGCCCTCCGCTTTCATCGGCCTGCGGACCGAACCTCCGTCGTCCGCGCGTACGACTCCGGAGTGACCCTTCCCCCGTAGGGAGGGGGACCGCGTCCCCTAGGGGACGCGGGTGTCGTACGCGGCCGGTCGTACGGATCGGGGGGCTCGGTCGCCGGATCCGGGGCTCGGTCGTACGGATCCGGGCTCGGCCGCCGCGAAAATGGTTGGCCCCCGCCACTCCCTCTCGCCTAGGATCTCCGCTCTTGCCCGCCTCCCTCGCGGAGTGCCGCCGACCGGACGGAAACCGGTCGGCACACAGCCCGGCCATACGGCGACAGCCCCGCCATACGGCGATGAGGCACACCCACGCAGCAGGCTCCAGGCCCCGGAGGCATCACCCGTGTCCACCCCGCCCGACTCCGCCATGTCGGTCCCCGATCCGTCCGACGACCCGCTCTCCCGCGAGCGCGCCCACCTCACCCACTCCCGTGCCGCCCTCCGCTCGATGCGCGAGGACGTCGAGTCGCTCGACATCCGGGACGTCACCGCGAACTGGGTCAACGCGGAGGTCCTCACGCGCCAGATCGGCGAGCGGGTCAAGGCCCTCGCGGACCTCTCGCACACCCCGCTCTTCTTCGGCCGCCTCGACTATCTGCACTCCCCGGGTGCCGACCAGGCCGAGGGCGCGGAGGGCGAGCGCTTCTACATCGGGCGCCGGCACGTGCACGACGCCGACGGGGACCCGATGGTGATCGACTGGCGTGCCCCGGTGTCCCAGCCCTTCTACCGGGCCTCCAAGAAGAACCCGCTGGACATCGCGCTGCGCCGCCGCTTCGGGTACACGGGCGGCGACCTCACCGCGTACGAGGACGAGCACCTCTCCGACCCGGCTGATTCATCGGGGGACGCCACCACCAGCAAACTGCTCCAGCAGGAGATCGAGCGCCCGCGCGTCGGCCCGATGCGCGACATCGTGGCGACGATCCAGCCCGAGCAGGACGAGATCGTACGGTCCGGTCTCGGCGGCACGGTCTGCGTCCAGGGCGGTCCGGGCACCGGGAAGACGGCGGTCGGCCTGCACCGGGTCGCCTACCTCCTCTACGCCCACCGCGACCGGCTCGCCCGCACCGGCACCCTGGTCATCGGGCCGAACGCGTCCTTCCTCCACTACATCGAGCAGGTGCTGCCCGCACTGGGCGAGTTGGAGGTCAAGCAGGCCACGGTCGACAATCTGGTCGCGCATGTGGAGGTGCGGGGCAGGGACGAGGCGGCGGCCGCGGTCGTCAAGGGCGACGCACGGATGGCCGAGGTGCTGCGCCGGGCCGTCCGCTCGCACGTGACCATGCCCACCGAGCCGGTCATGGTGGTCCGCGGCTCACGGCGCTGGCGCGTTCCGGCGTACGAACTCGAAGTCATCGTCCGTGAGTTGCTCGACCGGGACATCCGGTACGGCGCCGCCCGCGAGGCCCTTCCGCAGCGCATCGCGCACGCCGTGCTGGTGCAGATGGAGCGGTCGGGCGAGGCCCCGGACGACCGGGTGCAGGACGCCGTGGCCCGCAACACCGCGGTGAAGGCGGCGGTGAAGGAGGTCTGGCCGCCGGTCGACCCCGCGAAGCTCGTGCTGCGCCTGCTCTCCGACGCCGACTTCCTGGCCACCCACGCCGAGGGCATCCTCACCGAGGACGAGCAGAAGACGATCCTGTGGGCCAGGCCCGTACGGTCGGTCAAGTCCGCCAAGTGGGCCGCCGCGGACGCCGTGTTGATCGACGAGGCCACCGATCTCGTACAGCGCACGCACTCCCTCGGGCATGTGGTGCTCGACGAGGCGCAGGACCTCTCTCCCATGCAGTACCGGGCGGTGGGGCGGCGCTGCACGACCGGTTCGGCGACCGTGCTCGGGGACCTGGCACAGGGCACGACGCCCTGGGCGACCCGGAGTTGGGAGGAGGCGCTGACCCACCTGGGCAAGGGGGATGCGGTCGTCGAGGAGCTGACGGCCGGTTTCCGTGTGCCGACGGACGTCATCACGTACGCGTCCCGGCTCCTCCCCCACATCGCGCCCGGCCTGACCCCGGTGGCGTCGGTCCGCGAGAACCCCGGCTTCTTCGAGGTCCGCCCGGCCACCGCAAACACCGCGGACACCGAAGTGGTCGCCGCCTGCGAGGAGTTGCTGCGCAACGAGGGCTCGGTCGGCCTGATCGCGGCCGACGCGCGCGTACCGCTGCTGGCCGAGGCCCTGACGGCGGCCGGGCTCCCCTACCTGGGCCCCGGCGAGGAGACGACCCTCACCACCCGCCTCACCCTGGTCCCGGCCTCGCTCGCCAAGGGCTTGGAGTACGACTACGTGGTCCTGGACGAGCCCCGGGCCGTAGTCGACGGCGAACCGGACGAACGCACCGGCCTGCGCCGCCTGTACGTGTCCCTGACCCGAGCGGTCTCGGGCCTGATCGTCACACACGCGGCGCCGCTTCCGCCCCAACTGTCGGAACACTGACGACTCCGGTCCGGAAGCGCCCCGAAAGGGGCGCGGGGAACTGCGCGACCGGCCCCCACGCACCCGCAGACGAATATCCGCACCCCAGCGGAGCGCAGAGCGCTTACGCGTCCAGCGCCGTCCGCCACTCCCGTACCGCCTCCGCCGAGACCGGCACGTTCCAGCCGCCGGGCCGGGCCGCTCCCCCGATGTGGAAGGCGTCGACGCCGACGGCCCGCAGCCGCGGTACGTGGTCGAGGCGCAGGGCACCGCCGACGAGGAGCCGCGGCTCGTACCCCGGTTCGCCGCGGCGGGCCGCCTCCGCGAGGAGCGTGGCCAGACCCTCGTCCACACCCGCCGCGGACCCCGCCGTGAGGTACGCGTCCAGACCGGGCAGGTCGGCGAGGCTCTTGCGCAGCGCGTCGCGGTCGGCCGCGCGGTCGATCGCCCGGTGGAACGTCCAGCGGCAGCCGTCCAGCTCGGCGAGCACCGCCTCCAGCGCGGGCAGGTCCGGGTCCCTGGTCTCGTCCAGGAACCCGAGCACGAACTCGTCCGCCCCGGCGGCCCGCAGCTCCCGGGCCGCCCGCCGGAGTTCTCGTACGTCCCCGGCCTCGAAACCGTCGGCCAGGCGCAGCATCACTCGCAGCGAGATGCCGACGGCGGCCCTGATCTCCGCGAAGGTCGCGACCGGCGGGGTCAGCCCGTCGGCGGCCATGTCGGTGACCAGCTCCAGTCGATCCGCGCCTCCGGCCTCGGCGGCGACCGCGTCCTCGACACCGAGGGCGATCACCTCCAGGACTGCACGCTCACTCATAGGACCTCTTCCCTCGGGCGGCTACAGGTCTAGTCCAATAGTCAGCCTACGCGCTCGACGCCGAGGACCGACGGACCGGGCCCGCTCGGCCGGGCCGGAGCCCGGGGCCGCCGCCGGGGCTCAGCCGAACAGATTGAGCTCCGCCTCGGTCGCCCCCGCCAGCTCGTAACGCGTCCCGGTCAGCGGGCGCCCCGCGTGCAGCCGTACGAGGGTGGCCGCGTCGCCGATGTAACGGGCCGGCGGCCGGTCGCCCGAAGGTGCGCCGAGCAGCAGCGGCTCGTCCAGGTCGTCGAGGTCGGCGTGCAGGGCCGGCCGCCCCCGGTCGCGGGTGATCCACGCCAACAGGTCGAGCGCGGGCCCCACTTGGGCACCCGCGTACGCTCCGGGCTCGCCCCAGGCCTCCCGTACGTCTCCCGCGTGCACCCACTCGCCGAGTCCGACCCCGTCCAGCGCACCGCCGGCCTTGGCGATCACGGGGCCCGCGTCGGTCATGCCGCGCTCCAGCTCGTCGACGATCTCCGCGAGGGACCGGCCGGACCGCTCGGCGATGTCCCGGTCGTTCGCCTCGGGGCTGAACACCCCCTCCTCGTAGCGGCTCTCCACGACCCGCGACAACGCGGCCGAGCAGTGCGCGAGGACGTGTCGCACGGTCCAGCCCGGACAGCAGGTCCTGACCTCGAAGTCCTGCTCGGGCCGCCCTCGCAGGAGGGGGATCAGGACGTCCCGTTCCGCGGCAAGCAGGCGGGCGGGCAGTTCCGGGTCGCGTACGGGGTGCGTGTCTGTGGCAGTCATGCAGACACGCTAGATGCTCCGCTGCGGGGCGGTCATGGGTCTGCGGGTCCGTTGTGGCTGGTCGTGCCCACGCGGCGGAGCCGCAAAATTGATGCAGCCCCGCGCCCCTTACCAGGCGCGGTGGAGAATGAGGCCCATGGCCGACCTCGACTCCCTGCGCAGCCGCTGGTTCCTCGCCCTGGAAGGGGCCCGTGACGCCGACGCCCGGACGGACCCCGCCCCCTACGCCGACAACCTCATCTCCCGCTGGTCGGAGCCGCAGCGGCGGTATCACACGGTCGAGCATCTGACGGCGGTCCTGGACCACATCGACGTACTGGAGGCGCACGGGAAGTACGCGGACGACGCCGATCTGGTCCGGCTGGCCGCGTGGTTCCACGACGCGGTCTACCTCCCCGACCGTTCCGAGAACGAGGAGCGGTCGGCCCGGCTCGCCGAGCGCGCGCTTGCCGAAGCCGGTGTCCCGGCGGCCGGGACGGCGGAGGTCGCCCGTCTCGTCCGCCTCACCGTCACGCACGCCCCGGGCGACGACGACCCCAACGGCCAGGTCCTCTGCGACGCCGACCTCGCCATTCTGGCGGCGCCCCCGGCCGCGTACGTCGCCTACACGGCCGCCGTGCGCGAGGAGTACGCCTTCGTCCCGCCGGAGGCCTTCCGCGAGGGCCGCGCGGCGATCCTGCGGCAGCTCCTGGAACTGCCGCGCCTCTTCCACACCCCGTACGGGACAAGGGAATGGGAGGGTCCGGCACGCCGGAACCTGGAGTCGGAGCTCGGCCTGTTGACGGGCTGAACAGCAGCCGATGGAATGACAGGCCCATCCATGAGGTTGGCACCTGATATGCCCGTCCCCACGAGCGCCGGCTCAGCCACGCCCACCCGCACCACCACCCGCACCCGTATGCCCCTGGCCGTCTACGTCCTCGGGCTCTCCGTCTTCGCGCTGGGCACCAGTGAGTTCATGCTCTCCGGGCTGCTGCCGGCCGTCGCGGACGACATGAACGTGTCGATTCCGCGCGCGGGGCTCCTGATATCCGCCTTCGCCGTCGGCATGGTGGTGGGCGCGCCGCTGCTGGCCGTGGCGACGCTCCGGCTGCCCCGCCGTACGACCCTGATCTCGCTCATCGCGGTCTTCGGAGTGGGCCAGATCGCGGGCGCCCTCGCCCCGAACTACGCCGTGCTCTTCGCGTCCCGTGTCGTGAGCGCGCTGGCGTGCGCCGGGTTCTGGGCGGTCGGCGCGGCCGTGGCCATCGCCATGGTCCCGGTGAACGCCAGGGCCCGCGCCCTCGCCGTGATGATCGGCGGCCTGTCCATCGCGAACGTCCTCGGTGTCCCGGCGGGCGCCTTCCTGGGCGGGAGCCTCGGCTGGCGGTCGGCGTTCTGGGCGGTCGGCGCGGCCTCCGCGGTCGCCCTGGTCGGAGTGGCCACGCTCATCCCCCGTATCCCGCTCCCCGACGAGAAGCCGCAGCTCAGGCGGGAGCTGCGGATCTACCGCGACCGGCAGGTCTGGCTGTCCATCTCGCTGATCGCGTTCGCCGCGGGCGGTGTCTTCTGCGCGTTCAGCTATCTCGCGCCGCTGCTCACCGACGTCTCCGGGCTCGACGACAGCTGGGTGCCCGTGGTGCTCGGGCTGTTCGGCGTCGGGGCGCTGATCGGCACGGTGATCGGGGGCCGGATCGCCGACGCGCACCTCTTCGGGGTGCTGCTCTCCGGTATCGCGGCCTCGTCCGTGCTGCTGGTCGCGCTGGCACTGCTCGGCCAGTACGCCGTCGCCGCCGTCACCCTCGCCTTCCTCCTCGGCGTCTCCGCCTTCTACACGGCCCCGGCCCTGAACGCCCGGATGTTCAACGTCGCGGGCAAGGCCCCGACCCTGGCCGGTGCCACCACCACGGCCGCGTTCAACCTCGGCAACACCGGCGGCCCCTGGATCGGCGGTGCCGTCATCGACGCGGGCCTCGGCTTCGCCTCCCCGGCCTGGGCGGGCGCGGCCCTGACGGTCACGGCGGGCGCGGTGACGGCGGCCTCGCTGCGCCTGCACCGGCGTACGGCGGCCTCGCGGGTGGTCATCGCCGGAGCCACAGCCCCAGCCCCCAACGAGCCGATTAATCAGTCTCGTTCGGCGAACTGATCACCTATTCTCACCGGCATGCTGGACATGGGCGGGGATCAGGTGGAAGAGGCGGTGGCGGACGCGGTGGCGACACTGCGGCAGGTGGCCGACCGGGACTGGAGCGTCAAGGCGGGCCGTCTGGACTGGAGTTGCCGTAGGACGGCGGAGCACATCGCGTCGGACTGCGTCGCGTACGCGGGGCAGCTGGCGGGCCTCCCCACCGACCGTTACGTACCGTTCGACATCACCTTCGACGAGTGCGAGAGCCCCGAGGACGTCCTCCAGGTCGTCGAGGCGACCGGCACCCTGCTCGCGGCCGCCGTCCGGACCGCCCCGCGCGAGGCCCGCGCCTTCCACCCGTACCCCTTCCGCAGCGCGAACCGCGAGGGCTTCGCCGCGATGGGCGTCACCGAGGTGCTCGCGCACACGCACGACATCACCGAGGGCCTGGGCATTCCGTACGAGCCGCCCGCGGCGCTCTGCGAGGCGGTGCTCACCCGGATCTTCCCGCACGTCCGGCCCGCGCCCGGCGACGGCCACTGGCGCACGCTCCTGTGGGCCACGGGCCGCGGCGACCTGCCCGGCCGAGCGCCCCTCACCGGCTGGCGCTGGAACAACAACCTCGTGATCCCCGCCGAACGTCTCACCCTCCAGGGCGTCACCCCCGCGGCCGCCGCCGACCTCGGCGCGGGCGGCACCGGCGGCTTCGAGTGGACGCAGGACGGCCCCTTCGAGGGCACGCGGGACGCCGCCGGCATGGTGACGAAGGCGTACGAGGCCGGTGTGCACCGCCCGGAGTTCGGCCTGTTCGTCCTGGTACGCCGCGAGGACGGCCGCGCGGTCGGCGGCATGGGCTTACACGGCACCCCGGACGAGGACGGCCGCGCCGAGGTCGGCTACGACCTGGCCGAGTCCGCCCGCGGCAACGGCTACGCCGCCGAGGCCCTGCGCGCCCTGTCCGCCTGGGCCCTCTCCCGCGACGACGTCACGTCCCTGTTCGCGACGGTGGACCGCGTCAACGCCCCCTCCCAGAGCGTGCTGTCCCGCGCGGGCTTCACCCGGGTGAGCGGGGAGGGCAGGGACGGGGACGGGGAGCAGTACGCGTACGAGCTGAGGGGCTGATCGCTGCGCGAGTGATGGCTGCGCGGCCGATGCTGAGTGTTGTCGCGCCCGTCAACTCCCGGGCACGGCACGGCCCTTGGGCCTGCGCAGCCCGGATGCGAGCAGCAGCCGCACCACCTCACGGCTGCGAACCTCCACCGCTCCGGCCGCCACCGCGTCCTCGTACCGGTGCGAGGGGATGTCATAGTGATCACGCTCGAAGGCCCGGGCGGGGGCGCCCAGCCGGCGGGCGAAGTCGTGCAGTTCGTCGTACGAGACGTCGCTGACGAGGTGGGACCACATGCGGCCGTGCCCCGGCCAGTCGGGCGGGTCGATGTAGACGGTCACGAGGAGAGCGTCCCCCCGCCGGTCCCGCCGCCTGGGCCCGCGCCGGCCGCCTTGAGCGCGCCCACCGCCGAGACCTTCACTCCCGCCTTGTGGCACACCCAGTGCGGGTCGGGCCCCAGCTCCGGCTCCACTTCCAGGGCGTGGGGGTCACCGGTACCGCAGACGGGACACAGCGGCCAGCGCCCGTACCGCTCAAGAAGCGCGTCCTGTACGTCCTGGGCGACGAGCCCCGCCACGTAGTCGACCCCGTCCGGCCACTGCTCCACCCACCAGCGCCGCTGCACCACCGACTCCTCGACGAACGAGACGACGTCCGGCTCGGCAACCTCACCCGCGGCAAGATCGGCAAGCACGAGCGCCCGCGCCGCGTGCAACGCCTGCTCCAAGGGGCTGATGGGATGGGGGGAGGGCGGAGAATCCATACGTCCATTGTGCGCCACCCGGGCAGCGCGGTGCCGGGCCCGTAAGGGGCGCGGGGCTGTATACATGTGCGGCGCCGCCGCGTGGGCGGGAGCCCCCGTCGGCCCGCAGACGCAGGACCCACCCCCTTGACCCTCCCCCGTGCCGAAAATATCTTTCATACGTGACCCACGAAGTGAAGGAAATTTTCGCGGGCGAAACCCCGCCGGCCCCCGCGGCCCTCGCCGCCAAGGTCCGCACACTCGCCCCGTCGATGACCCGCTCCATGCAGCGCGTCGCCGAGGCCGTGGCCGCCGACCCCGCCGGCTGCGCGGCCCTCACGGTCACCGGCCTCGCGGAACTGACCGGCACCAGCGAGGCGACGGTCGTCCGCACGGCCCGTCTCCTCGGCTACCCCGGCTACCGCGACCTGCGGCTGGCCCTCGCCGGACTCGCCGCCCAGCAGCAGTCGGGCCGGGCCCCCGCCGTGACGGCCGACATCGCGGTCGACGACCCGATCGCGGACGTGGTCGCCAAGCTCGCGTACGACGAACAGCAGACGCTCGCCGACACGGCGGCCGGCCTGGACACGGTCCAGCTCGGCGCGGCGGTCGGCGCCCTCGCGGCCGCCCGCCGTATCGACGTGTACGGCGTCGGGGCATCCGGCCTCGTCGCGCAGGACCTGACCCAGAAGCTCCTGCGGATCGGTCTCATAGCGCAGGCGCACAGCGACCCGCACCTCGCGGTGACCAACGCCGTGCAACTGCGGGCCAAGGACGTGGCGATCTCGATCACGCACTCCGGGTCGACGGGCGATGTCATCGAGCCGTTGCGGGTCGCGTTCGAACACGGGGCCACGACGGTCGCGATCACCGGGCGCCCGGACGGTCCCGTCACCCAGTACGCGGACCACATCCTCACCACGTCCACGGCCCGGGAGAGCGAGCTGCGGCCCGCGGCGATGTCCTCGCGGACGAGTCAGCTGCTGGTGGTGGACTGCCTGTTCATCGGGGTCGCGCAGCGGACGTATGAGACTGCGGCGCCTGCGTTGTCGGCGTCGTACGAGGCGTTGGCGCACCGTCACCGGAGCGGGTCGCGCTAGCCGCGGTTTGAGGCCGGTGGGTAGCTGCGGGTGCGTGGGCGCTGGTTGCGCCCACGCGGCAGGTCGCATAGGTACACAGCCCCGCGCCCCTGAAAGAAGGCAGGTACACGTCCCCGGCACCGGAAAGTCCAGCCGCCGAAAGCCCGGACCGGACAGCCCAGCACCAGAACGCCCAGTACCAGAAAGAGCCGTCGTACATGACCTCCAGCGCCGATGCCACCGACGCCCCCTCTCATTCCTCGCGCTCCTCCCACTCCTCGCCCTCCGACCACCGCGATGTGCGGGCCGAGTTGGAGAGTCTGACCACTGAGGCCTTTCGGCCCGAGTTGTCCGAGATCGATCAGTTGCCCACGCTGGACATCGCGAAGCTCATGAACGGGGAGGACGCGACCGTGCCGGGCGCGGTCGCCGCGCAGCTGCCGGGCATCGCGGCGGCGATCGACGCCATCGCGGAGCGGATGGGGCGGGGCGGGCGGCTCGTCTACGCGGGCGCGGGCACGGCCGGCCGGCTCGGGGTGCTGGACGCGTCCGAGTGTCCGCCCACCTTCAACACCGACCCCTCCGAGGTCGTCGGCCTGGTCGCGGGCGGCCCGGCGGCGATGACGACGTCGATCGAGGGCGCGGAGGACTCGGCGGAGCTGGCCGTGGAGGACCTCTCCGCCCTGGACCTCACGGCGGACGACGTGGTCGTGGGCGTCTCGGCCTCGGGCCGCACCCCGTACGCGATCGGGGCGGTGGAGCACGCGCGGGCGCTCGGTGCCCTCACGGTCGGCCTGTCCTGCAACGCGGACAGCGCCCTGGCGGCGGCGGCCGACCACGGCATCGAGGTGGTCGTGGGGCCCGAGCTGCTGACCGGCTCCACCCGCCTGAAGGCGGGCACGGCCCAGAAACTCGTCCTCAACATGCTCTCGACGATCACGATGATCCGCCTGGGCAAGACGTACGGGAACCTGATGGTCGACGTACGGGCCTCGAACGAGAAGCTGCGCGCCCGCTCCCGCCGTATCGTCGCGCTCGCCACCGGCGCCTCCGACGAGGAGATCGAGACAGCCCTCGCCGCAACGGACGGCGAGGTCAAGAACGCCATCCTCACCATCCTGGGCAACGTGGACGGCCCCACGGCGGCCCACCTCCTGGAGGAAAGCGACGGCCACCTGCGCGCGGCGCTGGCAGCGGCACCCCGTCTTTAGTCTTTTGGCTCTCCCCGGACTGTCAGTGGGACATGCGAGGGTGGAGGAGCCAAAAGGAAGGGACGCCAAACCGTGAACCACGCGCAACTGACCGCTCTGGGCCGCGCCCTGCGGGTGCTCGGCGAGCACGGGGACGCCCTGTCCTCCGATACGCAGGACGCGAAACTGCATGAGGTGAAGGCCGACCTCAAGCGGGCGCTGGACCTGCTGGAGGAGACCGTGACGACGGCGGCCCCGACCACGCGCTGCCCGGAGCACCCCACGGGCCCGGTCGACCAGGACGCCCCGGACCTGTGCCTGCTCTGCGAGACCCGTCGCCGCCTCGCCCGCCGTTCGAAGGTCAACGACTCGTTCCCGCAGGGCCGTCCGACCGCCCCGGACGAGCTCGTGGAGCGCACGAAGTCGCGTTACGGCGTCCGGGGCGACCGGCCCCAGCCCCAGCAGCGCTGGCTCCCCGAGCTGTGGACGGGCCAGGCCTGGCAGCTCTGCGGCACACCCCGCCGCGACAAGCAGGAGGCGGAGCTGTATCTCGCCGCCCAGCGCCGGGGCCCCCGCCCGAGCATGGCCTACCGACTGGTGCACGAGTTCACCGACTACGAGGTGCTGCGGATCTGGGGCACCCCGGTGAAGATCGACATCGAGCCGATGGGGAACCTCTAGCCCGACACCCCTGTTCTCAGCCGGTCCCTCCGCTCCAGCCCGACACCTCGGCGATCCACTTGATGAAGTCGCCCGGGTCCTGGTCGGCGCCGTGGCCGGCGTCCCAGTAGTACGCGGTGTCGGCGTCGTCGCCCAGGCTCGTCAGGCGGGCGGAGAGGTTGCCCGCGACCGAGAGCGAGGTGTCGCTGTCCTTGGTGCCGAGGCGTATCCACCAGTGCTTGGACCGGTTCCGGTTGAGGTCCTCGACGAGGTGGTGCATCGGGTTCATCAGGTCGAGCTTCGCGGGGATGTCGACGTCGAGACGGGCGCTGTCGCCGCCGGCGTGACGCAGGCTGTAGAGCGTGAAGTGGCGGGCCTTCGTGGTCCCCGTGCCGAACAGGTTGTTCTCGGGGGTGGCCAGGTCGAAGCCGTCGAACGACGGCGCGTTCTTCTTCCGGGCGCCCACGTGGGTGAGGAAGTCGGCCCAGGAGAAGGCCGCCCGGCCGCCGGACCACGTGATGAACGTGTTCGCGGCCAGGTAGGCGGCACGGTCCGCGTCCGGCAGGGCGGCGAGGTATCGGGTGGCCGACGGCTCCAGATGGGTCTTCAGCAGGTACTCGTCTAGGTTGCGCGCGGTGAGCCTGCCGAAGCCCTTCGCCCGCAGCCCGAGTGAGGCCAGGTGGTCGCCGTACGCGGCCTTGAGCTCCCGGGAAATGGTCTGGTCGACCTGTGCGCCGCTGCCCAGCGGGTTGTCGCCCCAGCACCACTCGTACGCCATGTCGGAGTGTTCGAGGTCGGTGATCGGGCACCAGGCGCCGACGGCGAAGATCGCGTCGCTCGCGTCGGCCGCGCCGATCGCCTTCAGATACGGGTCGTAGCGCGGGCTGTCACCGGACGCGCCGAGCAGCGAGGACAGGGCCCCGCCGGCACTGACACCGGAGGAGACGATCCGGTGCACGTTGCCCGGGACGCGGCCCTCGTTGGACTTCAGGTACCGCACGGCGGCCTTCAGGTCCACGATGGCGGCCGGTGCTGTGCCGTAGTACGTCCCGGTGGCGTCGACGAGGGTACGGCCGCGGGCGCCCGGCTCCACGACGACGTACCCGGCGGCGAGCGCGAGCGCCTGGCGGCTGGTCCCGCCGCCCATCCCGGACGGGACGATCCCGGTGTTCTTCGCCACGGACGACGGCATGTAACCGCCGATGGCGTTGGCGAGGAGGATCGGCGCGTCGGTGGCGTCGACGGCCGTTCCGTCGATCCGCACCGGGACGCTGACGTTCAGGGACTGGTACGCCGCGTCGACCGGCTTCGCCACGTACGAGGCGACCTTGTGGAATCGGTAGACGACCTCATGGGCGACGCCGTCGGTGTCCTTGATGGTGAGGGTCGACTCGGTGTAGGCGTCGGGGTCGAAGGCCAGGGAGGAGCGGCTCGCGGCGGCCGAGGCCACCGAGGGTGCCGCTGAGGTCCCGCTCCCGGCCCGAGTTGCCTGAGTGGCCTGCGCGGCCCGTGCCCCGGAGGCGAAGCCGACCGTCGGCACCGCCGCGGCCGCCGTGAGTCCCATGACCACTGCTCTACGCTGCACTTCCGTCTCCTGTCTGCACGGCCCATACGGTCAACAACCGTTTGCCAACGCCCGGTTGGGTGCCGACGGACCCCAGTGCAGCAGCGATTTCTTAAGACTTCCTGTGCCCCTCCGGCCACAGCACAGGGAACCGGCCACCACCCCCCAACACCACGTCCTGCCTGGTCCACCGCCATACCGAACGAATCGCCCACAAAATTGTCAGCAATTTTGGCGCATTCTCGCGCGGGGAGCGGGGGGGGGGAAAACCCCCCCCCCCCCCCCCCCCCCCCCCCCCCCCCCCCAAACCCCCCCCCCCCCCCCCCCAACCCACCCCCCCCCCCCCCCCCCCCCCTCCCCCTCCTCCTCCTTCTTCCTGTTGGGGGTGGGGGGGGGGGGGGGGGGTGGTGGGGGGGGGGGGGGGCACCCCCCCCCCCCCCCCCCCCCCCCCGGCCGCATACCGTTTCAATCGAGACCGTATCGATCGGATTAACAGCGGTAACATGCCGCCATGACCGCCGACGCTCCCCACCCCGTCACCACCAGCGCCTCGCAGCCCGCCGCCACAACCACCTCGCGCGCGACCGACGGCCCCGGGGACACCTCACCCTTCGCTCTCGGTCTGCTGCTGCGGCAGGCGCACTGGCGGGCGGCCGCGGTGATGTCGGAGGCGCTTCGGCCGCTCGGCATCGAGTTGCGGCATTTCGCCGTGCTGATCGCGCTGGTCGACCGCGGACCCACGGTGCAGCGCGACCTGGCGGCGGCGACGGGGACGGACAAGGCGGGGATCATGCGGGTCGTCGACGACCTGGAGCGCAAGGGCCTGGCCGTACGCAAGTCCGTTCCGGGGGACCGGCGGGTGCGGGCGGTGGAGATCACGCCTCAGGGCATCGAGCTCTTCGACGCGGCCCATGCGGGGGCGGCGCCGCTGGCCGAGAGCCTGGTCGCCGACCTGGCGCCCGGCGAGCCCGAGCAGCTGACCGACCTGCTGACCCGGTTCGCCTATCCCGCGGGCGGCGAGGGGTAGGCACTCCCACGGCCCACAACCCACGGCCCACGACCCACTGCCCGGGGGCGGTTTACGCGGCGAGGCGTTCCGCGAGCGCCTTGGCCTTGGCGGTCGCGTCCGCGAAGGCGCGCTCGCGCGAGGCCTCGTACAGGGGGATCAGCTCGGACATGGCGGGGTTGCGGGGGGCCATGGTGAGTTCCGGGACGATGAATTCGAGGTCCAGGCCGAGGGCACCCTGGAGGACGACCTCCAGGTAGTTCTGCACGAACTCGAAGCCCTCGCGCGGGGTGCCCGGCGCGTAGGAGCCGCCGCGGCTGGCGACGACGACGACCGGGGTGCCCTGGGCGGAGGGGGCCTCACCCGCCGTACGACCGAGCAGGAACACGTTGTCCAGCCACGCCTTGAGGGTCGACGGGATCGAGTAGTTGTGCATCGGGGCGCCGATCAGGACGACGTCCGCCCGCTCCAACTCCTCCATGAGCCGCACGCGCTCGCCGAACGCGGCGGCCTGCTCCGGGGTGCGCTCGGACGGGTCCGTGAAGCCGGCGGACCAGGCGGCGGCGGTGATGTGCGGGACCGGGTCGGCGGCGAGGTCGCGGTGGATCACCGTGCCCTCCGGGTGCTGCTCCTCCCAGGCCTTGCGGAAGGCGTCCGCGACCGAACGGGACGAGGACGCCTCGCCGGGGAGCACGGACGAGTCGATGTGCAGCAGCGTGGTCATGCGCTTTCTCCAAGGAACGGTGCCCGGGCGGAGGCCGGGGGCAGAGGATTCGTACTCGAAGACAGTTAAACACGAGAAGGTATCGAATGATACCGTCGTGGGTAAGACGATGAAACCAGTGACGTGGAGCAGCGTCGAGCAGCGGCGAGCAGATGGGAGGTAGGCGGCCTTGGACGTCTATGAGGCGGTCACGAGCCGACGGGCGGTGCGCGAGTTCACCGACCGGTATGTCCCGAGGGAGGCCCTGGAGCGCGTACTGTCCACCGCGGCCTGGGCGCCGTCCGCGTCGAACCTCCAGCCGTGGCACGCCTACGTGCTGACCGGCGGTCCGCTGGCCGAGCTCAAGAAGCGCGCCGGTGAGCGCCTGTCCGCGGGCGACCCCTGGGACGAGCCGGAGTACGAGATGTACCCGCCCGCGCTCAAGTCCCCGTACCGGGAACGCCGGTCCGCCTTCGGTGAGCAGCGCTACGGCGCACTCGGCATTCCGCGCGAGGACCTGGAGGCGCGCCAGCGGGCGGCCGCCGCGAACTGGGAGTGCTTCGGCGCGCCCGCCGCCCTCTTCTGCTACATCGACCGCGACCTGGGCCCGGCCCAGTGGTCCGACGTCGGCATGTTTCTGCAGACGGTCATGCTGCTGCTCCGCGCCGAAGGGCTGCACAGCTGTACGCAGATGGCGTGGGCGAAGTACCACCGGACCGTCGCGGAGGTTCTGGCACCCCCGGACGAGCTCATCCTCTTCTGCGGCATGTCGATCGGGTTCGAGGACACCACATTGGGATACACCCGTACGGGCCGGGCTCCGCTCGACGAGACGGTCGTGTTCGTCGAGCCTTGAGTCCGACGGGAGCAGGGAGCCGCGAGCAGTAACCAGGACAGCGGCGAGAGCAGCTGGGAGGTCCGCGATGGCGACGATGGGGAACCTGCCCGAGGTGGTGTCGCGCGAGGAGTGGCTCGCGGCCCGCAAGGAGCTGCTGGCGAAGGAGAAGGAGCTCACCCGGGCACGCGACCGGGTGAACGCCGACCGGCGGCGCCTGCCGATGGTCCGCGTCGACAAGCCGTACACCTTCGAGGGCCCGGACGGGACCGTGTCGCTGCCCGACCTGTTCGAGGGGCGGCCCCAGCTGGTCATGCACCACTTCATGTGGACGTACGACATCGACGCCGACGGCAACGAACACCCCCGCGACACGGGCTGCCCCAGCTGCTCCTCCGCCGCCGACGGCATCGCCGGCCTGCGGCAGCTGCACGCCCGCGACACGACGCTGGTCGCGGTGACGCGCGCGCCGTACGCGAAGCTCGCCGCGTACCGCGAGCGGATGGGCTGGACGTTCCCCTGGTACTCCTCGGCCGGTGGCGACTTCAACTACGACTTCCACGCGACGGTCGACGACCGCGTCGCGCCCGTCCAGGTCTTCCACTACACCGAGGCCGAACTCGCCGCGGCCGGAATGCCCTGGTCGGAGAACCTGCGCGGCGACTGGCCGGGCATCAGCGCGTTCCTGCGGGTGGGCGACGAGGTGTTCCACACCTACTCGACCTTCGGCCGTGGCATCGAGGAGTTCCACAACGGCTACCGCTGGCTCGACCTCACCGCGCTCGGCCGCCAGGAGGCATGGGAGGAGCCGAAGGACCGCGCGACCCCGCGCGGCATGCAGGTCGGCGGCCCCGGGATGCGCATCCCGGACGAGTACGACGTCTGAGACGGAACGTGTAGGGCCGGACGTGTGAGACGGGACGTGTGAGACGGGTTGGCGATGCGTCTGCACCCGGGCGAGACCGAGGCCGCCGGCTGGCGGACGGTGAACGTGCTCGACGCCGTCCGGCAGCTGCGCTCGGCATCACCCGGCGTCACCGGACGTCCGCGGGTGATCGCGATCGACGGCCGGGGCGGCGCCGGCAAGACGACCCTGGCCGAGCGGCTGCGCAGGGCGGTGCCCGACTCCGCCGTCGTGCACACCGACGACATCGCCTGGAACCACGCCTGCTTCGACTGGGGCGCCGCGCTCGTCGAGAACATCCTGCGCCCCTTGCACCGGGGTGAGTCGGTGGACTTCCGCCCTGCTCCCTGGATCACCCACGACCGGCCCGGATCGATCACCGTCCCCGCCGGTGCCGACGTCATCTGGGTCGAGGGCACCGGCGTCATCCGCGAGGAGCTCGCCCCGTGGCTGGACGCCTCGGTGTGGATGCAGGGCGACCTCGACGAGCAGGAGCGCCTGCTCTCCGTCCGCGACGGTGACTCCCCCGAGCAGCGGAAGCACGTGGCCAACTGGCTGCTGGAGGAACTGCCGTTCATGCTGCGGGAACAGCCGTGGGCCCGGGCCACCCTGATCGTCGCCGGCCCTCCGTGGACCGACCACGACCCGGACACCGAGTTGGTCGTCGCCCCGCCGACGGGCCCGTAGTCCGGCCGCCCACCCGGTCACGGCAGCCGCCCCTCCCAGTTGAGCCGCCGCACCCGCGCGCGCAACACCTCCCCCACCGGAGCCTCGCCCACCGCCTCCGGCGGACAGTCCCACTCCCGACCGCCACCCACGGGCCGCAGCTGTACGTATCCGCCCTCGCGCCCCATGACCTGCCCGACCCGCCCGTCGCGCAGGTCGACCGCGTACTCCCGGCTCACGCGTCCCCACCCGCCGCCGCCCCGCGCAGCGCGTCGGCCAGCCGGACCGCCGTCCGTACGTTGCACCGCCCCAACTCCACCAGTGCGTACGGTTCGCCGGTGGCCGCCGTCACCGGGTCGACGCCCAGCGACGGCAGCGCGACGCCCGCCCCCTCCAGGGCCGCCCGAAGGCACGCCACCGCGTCCTCCGTCGACAGCACCCGCTCACTCGACGTCATCTCCATCGCGCCCAGCCTCCACTCTGAGTGTTCACGTTCACCACACAGCGTGGCCATCCCGGCTCTAACCTGGCCAGAGACGGCGCCCCAACAACCCCTCCTGTCGGACAGGGAGTTGCACATGCCTGGATCGAAGGACCTTGACCCGTCCTCGTCACCTCGCGCGCTGATCGGCGCCGAGTTGCGCCACGCCCGCGAGAGCAAGGGCCTCAGCCAGAGCGAACTGGGCGAGCCCTTGTTCGTCAGCGGTTCGTTCATCGGCCAGTTGGAGGCCGGGACTCGACGCCTCCAGCTCGAATACGCCGCCCAGATAGACGAGATCCTCGACACGAACGGCTTCTTCGAGCGCAACTGCTCAGCTCTGGCCAAGTCCAAGTACCCGGATCACTTCGAAGAGGCAGCGGAGGCCGAGGCAGTTGCTACGGCCATCAGGCACTACCTACCGCTATTGATCCCCGGCCTGTTGCAGACCCCGGCGTACGCCTCAGCGCTGTTCCGCTCCTATCGGCCGACGGCCTCGGGCGCCGAGATCGAAGAGCTGGTGACGACCCGAATGGAACGTGCCCGCCTCCTCGGCGATCCAACAACCCCGTTGTTGTGGGTAGTCCTCGATGAGGCTGCGCTCCGGCGACCGGTCGGTGGAGCGGCGGCGATGGCAGAGGCCCTGCGCCATGTGGCAGACCTGGCGCGTCGCCACCGGATCATCATGCAGGTGCTGCCGTTTGACGCCGAAGCACATGCCGGAATGGGCGGCTCCTTGAAACTCATGGAGTTCGCAGACGCCCCGCCGCTCTGCTTCGTCGAGGGGCTGGACATGGGCAAACTGCTGGACGACCCCGCCACAGTTGCCCGTCACGCCCTCACGTTCAGCCTCCTCCAAGCGGCAGCACTTCCGCCTCAGGGTTCCTTGGCCCTGGTGGAGTCAGTGGCGCAGGATTACGAGCATGAAGACCAGCACCCGTGAGTACGACCTGCCCTCCGCCATCTGGTTCAAGTCCAGCTACAGCGCTGGCGACGGCGGCGACTGCCTCGAAGTCGCCCGCTGGCGCAAGTCGACTCACAGCGACGGCAGCGGCGGCAACTGCCTGGAAGTGGCCCCCGGCCACCCCACCCTCGTCCCCGTACGCGACTCCAAGAACCCGCTCGGCCCGAAGCTCGCGTTCCGGGCCGAGGCATGGTCGGCGTTCGTCGCGAACCTCAAGCAGGACTAGGCAGCCGTCGCCCCGAAGCTCAAGCGTCGAGCTTCGAGCCCTGCTTCTGAGGATTGGGTGGTGGGTCTCAACCCACCCACCCTCCCTGTGAGTTGACTCGACGCGACCGGCTTGCCACGGACAGTCACGAGAGTCTAGCGTGCCCGGATAACGAACAGCCCCCGCCAGGTGCTAGCAACACCTGCGGGGGCTTGACCTACGAGATCGAAGGACAAGTTCGATCCCATGGCTGACGCCAAGCTTAGTGCTGCCTTCTCCCCTGCGCACGCACTCCCACACCCCATGGCCAATCCGGGTTACGGAAAACGCGCCGCCCCGGGCCAACTCCCCCGTACGGCGCACGACTTCGCGCACCTCCCACCCCGAGAAGCGGCCGTCGCCGCGTACATCGACCGCCTCCCCGGTGGCGCCGACATCTCCGTAAAGACGCTGGCCAAGACGCTCCCGTACGGCCAGTGCGCACTCCGCAGCGCCCTCAACAACCTCCAGCGGGCAGGGCACTTGCGCCGAGGCCGCGAACACCTGGCCGACTCGGGAAGCCCCCGCTGGATCACCCGAACGTGGTTCTCGCGAACGGCGCGCGACGACGACTGGTGGGCGGCGTTCACGCGGGGCGACGTACCGAAGGAATCGCAGGAACCCCCTTCCGGGCGGGGCGGCCCCACCCGCTCCCGCGCGTACATCCTGCTCGCGGCGCTCGGCCGTACGACCCCGTCACTGTCCCTGTCCGCCAGAGCGTGCGAGGACCTCGCCCCGCTCGTCACGGAGTGGTTCGCGAGGGGCGCGACCGACGAACACGTACTCCGGGCCCTGACGGCGGGCCTCCCGGTCCCGGTCCACAGCCCGGCGGCCATCGTCCGCACCCGCCTCACCACGAAGCTCCCCCCGGAACAGGAACAGGAACCGGAACCGACTCCGCCGCGACGCCCACCCCTCCGCGTACTGGAGTGCGCCAAGTGCGGCACACCGGGCCGCCCCGAGGCCCTGCCAGGTGGCATCTGCGGCCCGTGCCGGGGCGAGGCGGTGCCACCTGGGCCGTCCGTCCCCCTGACATCCACCGCAGTCCACGCCCACGCCGCCGCGGCCCGCGCGGCGATGGTCGACCGACGAGAAAGGCCACGCCTATGACCGCTCCAACAGTCCGAAGGCACACAGCCGGGGCACGATGGAAGGGAGGAGGCAAAACCATGACCCCTGGCACCACCGAACACCCGCAGATGTCCGTCGAGGACTTCGAAGAGCTTGCCCGCAAGGCGCCGAAGCGCGTGCAGCTCGAATTCCTCGAAGGGCGCCTGTCCAGCAAGTACCCGCTCGACGTCGAGGACTTCGAGGAGCTGGAGAGCCAGGCACCCGAGACCGTGCGGCTTGAGTACATCAACGGAAAACTAAGGGTCAAGGCAATGCCGGACGGCAAACACACGTCGATCTTTATGTGGCTCCTCCGCCAGTGCATGCAGCAACGCCCCGACCTGGACCTCGCGCCCGAGCGGGGCGTCAAGGCGGAGGCCTACCGCAAGGGCCGCGCACGTACGGACGGCTTCCTGGCGCCGGTGGATCACTTCAGGGACGACGGCGAGTGGTCCGAGACCGACGGCGCTCTCATGGCCGTCGAAATCACCTCCCACGACCGCGACACCGACCAGCGCGACCGCATCGACAAGCCCGTCGGCTACGCGGAGGCCGACATCCCCGTCTACCTCCTGATCGACCGCGACAACAACACCGTCACCGTGTTCAGCGAGCCGAAGGACGGCCGCTACCAGCAGGCTCCCTCCTACCCGTGGGGATCCATCGTGGAGATCCCCGAACCCGTCGGCATCACCCTGAAAACCGAGAAGCTCAAGGACTACGCGGACTGACGGCCCACGCGCGCCGACGAAGGAACAGCCAGAGTGAGCCGACCGCACTCTCCCACCGGTGAGCACGGCAAGTCCGCCGCCGTACCCATCCCGACGAGCGGACCGGAAGAGCCGCAGCGGTTGCGGGACGAGGCGGACATCGCCGAAGCGCAGGCCCGTGAGGCCGCTCCGTCCGGGGCA
This sequence comes from Streptomyces sp. NPDC033178, assembly GCF_055577685.1. Classification (NCBI taxonomy): domain Bacteria; kingdom Bacillati; phylum Actinomycetota; class Actinomycetes; order Kitasatosporales; family Streptomycetaceae; genus Streptomyces; species Streptomyces sp. NPDC033178. The sequence continues at coordinate 177,936 of NZ_JBVIPT010000007.1, read as the reverse complement.
GCCATGTCCCACGACGAGTTCATGGCCCAGCTGGAGGAAGAGGACCGTCAGGAGGCCGCTTCCTGACCCACCCGCGGGACGCCCGAGGGCGGCACCCCGCGAGAAGGGCGCCGCCCTCGGCGTACAACAGCCATCAGTGTTGGTCGGCTCAGCTGAGTGAGCCCAGCGCCGCCGCGTCGTACGCCCCCAGCTCGTCGAACCGGCCGTCGAGGACCTTCGCCGCCCACTCCGGGTCCTGGAGCAGCGCGCGGCCCACGGCCACCATGTCGAACTCGTCGCTCTCCAGGCGGTCCAGCAGGTCGTCGATGCCCCTGGCCGGGGCGCCCTCGCCCTGGAAACCCTTGAGGAAGTCGCCGTCGAGGCCGACCGAGCCGACGGTGATGACCGGCTTGCCCGTCAGCTTCTTCGTCCAGCCGGCCAGGTTCAGGTCCGAGCCGTCGAACTCCGGGAGCCAGTAGCGGCGGGTGGAGGCGTGGAAGGCGTCCACACCGGCCGCGGCGAGCGGGGCCAGCAGCGCCTCCAGCTCCTCCGGCGTCTGGGCGAGACGTGCTTCGTAGGCCTGCTGCTTCCACTGCGAGAAGCGGAAGATGATCGGGAAGGACGGCGAGACGGCGGCACGCACCGCCGCCACGATCTCCGCGGCGAACTGCGCCCGGGCGACGAGGTCACCGCCGTACGCGTCCGTGCGGCGGTTCGTGCCCGACCACAGGAACTGGTCGATCAGGTAGCCGTGCGCACCGTGCAGTTCGACCCCGTCGAAGCCGATGCGCTCGGCGGCGGCAGCGGCCTCGGCGAAGGCCTGGATGACGTCGTCCAGGTCCTGGCGGGTCATGGCCTTGCCGGTGACCTCGGCGCCCTCCGTGTGGATACCGGACGGGCTGACGGACGGGGCGTCCGCGAACGGCGGCTCGCCGGCCCTGCGCACACTCCCGATGTGCCACAGCTGCGGCACGATCTTCCCGCCCGCCGCGTGCACGGCCTCGGCGACCTTCGCCCACCCGGCCAGCTGCTCCGCCCCGTGGAAGCGCGGGACCCGGTCGCTCTGCCCGGCCGAGTCGTGGCCCACGTACGTGCCCTCGGTGACGATCAGGCCGACCCCGGCGGCGGCACGGCGCGCGTAGTACGACGCCACGTCCTCCCCCGGAACACCGCCCGGCGAGAACTGCCGGGTCATCGGCGCCATCGCGATCCGGTTCGGAACGGTCAGGCCGTTGATGGAAACGGGCCGGGAAAGGATCTCGGCCGCGCGGGAGGCGGAGGGGGCGACAGTCACGTAGGGGCTCCTCTGGGGGATGGAGTGGTCGAGCGGTTCGGTCGAGCGGTTCGGTCGGTCTGCGGATCCGTGCGTACGTATGCGCATCCCCGTTGGTATGTGCATACGCATGGACCACTCCTCGCATCAACCACCCCGGTGACCAGGACATTCCGCTTTCCCGCCGCCGACCCTCCGTGATCCCGGCCACACCTCCGCACCCCGATCAAGGCCGACCCGTTCGCGCGCGTGATCTATAAAGTGTGGTGGTCACCAACACCATTCGAACGCAAGGGAACAGATGGGTAGACAGATACGGTGGACGGCCGCTCTCGCCGTCCCCCTCGCCCTCGGAGCCACACTGCTCGCTCCGACGACCACCGCACAGGCGGAGACGGTCGTCTCCGGGAACTACACCTCGGTCTTCAACTACCCGAAGCCCACGGGCGCCTACGACTACTCGATCAGCACCGGCGCCGGTGAACTGATCGACCTCGCGGCGCCGGACTCGACCCTCTATATGGGGATGTACTGGTTCAGCAGCGCGACCCTGCGGGAGAAGCTCGCCGCCGCGCAGGCGCGGGGTGTGACCCTGCGCATCGTCGCGGAGAGCGTGAACTCCGGCGACCTGAGCCAGCTGCCGCTGACGGGCGACTCGACCCTCACCCGGTGCAGCAACGGCTGCCTCGGCAACGGCTCGGGCGACACGCGGGCGATCAACCACGACAAGTACATGGTGCTCGACGCGCTCACCGACGGCCGCAAGAACGTCGTCTGGCAGAGCTCGCAGAACCTCGCGGGCGGCCAGGACGGCGAGATCAACAACGCGGTCGTCGTGGCGAACAACGCGACCCTCGCCACCCGGTACCGCAACCACTTCAACGACCAGGTCGAGCACGCCGGCGACAGCCTGCACACGACGTACGACCACACCACCGGCGACCCGAGCTCCCCGGTCGAGGCGTACTTCTCCCCGCGCGACACGGCCTCGGACGCCACTCACTACGGCAACGCCGACATCCTCGCCTCGTTCATCGACCAGGTCGACTGCGAGCGCGACGGCAAGATCAGGATCGCGGCGGCCGAGCTCGACCAGCGCTCCACCCGCCCCGCTGTCTACGAGGCCCTGGAGACCAAGCGGACCGAAGGCTGCGCCATCGAGGCGAACGTCCGCGACCTCAGCGACGGCGGCGGCAACAACGGCGTCAACGAACTCGCCGGCCTCGACGTCCCGGCCTACGGCAACCGCCCCGGCGGCTGCCGCTACAAGGCCACGGCGACGTCGTCCTGCAACCGCGGCACCGTGCACTCCAAGTACCTGCTGACGGAGTGGAAGAAGGCCGACGGCACCCAGGTCCAGCACGTGTACACGGGCTCCCACAACTGGACCGCGGGCTCGCTGAAGACCAACGACGAGACGATCCTGCGCATCGACGACGCGGGGACCTACCAGGCGTTCGTCGCCAACTTCAACAAGGCCCGCGCCCTCGTGGTCGACATCGACTCCACGAAGTACGGATCGACGTCCCAGCACTACTCCCGCGTCAACGTGAACGCGAACGGCGACCAGCACTACAGCGCCGTCGCCTCCGGCGGCACCTCCGCCGTCTACACGGCGGTCGTGTACGAGCAGGGCGACCGGCACGACGCCTCGGACACCGAGCTGGGCACCGACGTGTACATCCGCATGTACAAGGACGGCGTACCCCTCTGGGACGAGAAGCTGCTGAGCAACAGCGGGACCGGTACCACCTGGTCGCACCAGAAGCCCGACGTCGGCGTGGACGACCAGGGCAACGCGATCGTCGTCTGGGCCAAGGACGACGACGGCAACAAGTACGCCGACATCGCCGTGCGCCGGATCACCCCGGCCGGCACGATCACCACCCTGCCGCGCCCGCACGCCTCCGGTGACGGTGACCAGCTGCGGCCGACGGTCGCGGTGGCCGGCGACGGTTCCTACGGCGTCGCCTGGGAGTCCACGGCCGACGGTTCGACGCTCAACCAGGTGTACGCGAGCAGCTGGTCGCCGACCGGTGCCGCGCGCTACCAGGACGTCCAGGTCAGCACGATCAACTCCGGTGCGGCCGGGTCCAACCGCCGGCCCGACGCGGCGATCGACGACGCCGGGAACATGGTGGTCGCCTGGGAGGAGGACGCTGACGGCAACGGCGGCCTCAACGTCGGGGTGGCGAAGCTGACCACCTCGGGCGGTTTCGCCGTGGCGCGCAAGGTGGCCAACTCGCTCACGGACGGGCAGCAGACCAGGCCCGCGGTGGCCTCGGCCGGTGACGGCCGGTTCGTCGTGGCGTGGACGGACGAGTACACCACCGGCACCGGCACCCTGGTCCGGGACCAGCGGATCCAGCACCGCGTCTTCTCGGCGGCCGGCGTCGCCGCGGCGGCCGACCGGCGGACCACCGAGGACGCCGCCGAGAGCGGCCCCTACGTCGACGGCAAGCGGCCGATCTCCGATCAGGCCGACGCCGACGTGGCGGTCGCCGACGACGGCAGCTTCGTCGTGGCGTGGAAGGAGGCCTTCGACGTGCTCCTCGGCAACCCCGCGACCCTGCACGCCGGCCAGGACGACGTCTGGGCCCGCGGCTTCAACGCGGACGGGACCGCGACCGACCGGCTCGTTCCCACCCGGATGAACGTGGTGACCGGCGGGGGCCAGGGCGGCCCGGCCGTGGCCCTGGCCGCGAACGGCCGTCTGGCGCTGACGTACTCGGACGACTACGACGGCAACGGCCACAACGAGATGCGCCTGCGGGACGCGTTCAAGAACGCCTGATCAAGGCACCGCCGACGGAAACGCCGGCGAAAACGCCCGAGGGCGGCACCCCTGGAATGGGGTGCCGCCCTCGTTCGCGTGATGCGAAGTACTGCGTAATGCGAAGTACTGCGAACTGCGACGAACTACCGAGCCTTGGCTGTTTGCGCCGGGGCTCAGAAGTCCATGTCACCGCCCGGCATGCCGCCACCGGCGCCGGCGCCGGCACCGGCCTTCTCCGGCTTGTCGGCGATGACGGCCTCGGTGGTGAGGAACAGCGCGGCGATGGACGCGGCGTTCTGCAGGGCAGAGCGCGTGACCTTCGCCGGGTCGATGATGCCTTCGGCGATCATGTCGACGTACTCACCGGTCGCGGCGTTCAGGCCGTGGCCGACGGGCAGGTTGCGCACCTTCTCGACGATGACACCGCCCTCAAGGCCGCCGTTGACGGCGATCTGCTTGAGCGGGGCCTCCAGGGCGAGCTTCACGGCGTTGGCGCCGGTCGCCTCGTCACCCTCCAGGTCCAGCTTCTCGAAGACCGAGGAGGCCTGGAGCAGGGCCACGCCACCACCGGCGACGATGCCCTCCTCGACGGCCGCCTTCGCGTTGCGAACGGCGTCCTCGATGCGGTGCTTGCGCTCCTTGAGCTCGACCTCGGTGGCGGCACCGGCCTTGATGACGGCCACGCCGCCGGCCAGCTTCGCCAGGCGCTCCTGGAGCTTCTCGCGGTCGTAGTCCGAGTCGGAGTTCTCGATCTCGGCACGGATCTGGTTGACGCGACCGGCAACCTGGTCCGCCGAACCCGAGCCGTCGACGATCGTCGTCTCGTCCTTGGTGATGACGATCTTGCGAGCGCGGCCGAGCAGCTCCAGGCCCGTGTTCTCGAGCTTGAGGCCGACCTCCTCGGAGATGACCTCGCCGCCCGTGAGGATGGCGATGTCGTTCAGCATCGCCTTGCGGCGGTCACCGAAGCCCGGAGCCTTGACGGCGACGGACTTGAAGGTGCCACGGATCTTGTTGACGACCAGGGTCGACAGGGCCTCGCCCTCGACGTCCTCGGCGATGATCAGCAGCGGCTTGCCCGACTGCATGACCTTCTCCAGGAGCGGGAGCAGGTCCTTGACGTTGGCGATCTTCGAGTTGGCGATCAGGATGTAGGGGTCGTCGAGGACGGCCTCCATACGCTCCATGTCGGTGGCGAAGTACGCCGAGATGTAGCCCTTGTCGAAGCGCATACCCTCGGTGAGCTCGAGCTCCAGACCGAAGGTCTGGGACTCCTCGACCGTGATGACGCCTTCCTTGCCGACCTTGTCCATCGCCTCGGCGATGAGCTCGCCGATCTGGGTGTCGGCGGCGGAGATGGAGGCCGTCGAAGCGATCTGCTCCTTGGTCTCGACATCCTTGGCCTGCTCAAGGAGGGCACCGGAGACGGCCTCGACGGCCTTCTCGATACCGCGCTTGAGAGCCATCGGGTTGGCGCCGGCGGCTACGTTGCGCAGGCCCTCGCGGACCAGCGCCTGCGCCAGAACGGTCGCGGTGGTCGTACCGTCACCGGCGACGTCGTCCGTCTTCTTGGCGACTTCCTTGACCAGCTCAGCGCCGATCTTCTCGTACGGGTCCTCGAGCTCGATCTCCTTGGCGATGGAAACACCATCGTTGGTGATCGTGGGGGCGCCCCACTTCTTCTCGAGGACGACGTTGCGACCCTTGGGACCAAGGGTGACCTTGACGGCGTCGGCGAGCTGGTTCATCCCGCGCTCGAGACCGCGCCGTGCCTCCTCGTCGAACGCGATGATCTTGGCCATGTGAAGTGGTCCTCCCGGACTGGGGTGGAATCTCCAGGACCGCGCCCGCGCCCGCGACGGACGGCCTGCCGACCTCGTGGTTCCTTGCCCCACCCGGCCAGCGGGCCTCACCGACCCGGTCCTCGTTATCACTCTCACCTTCAGAGTGCTAACGCCAATGATTAGCACTCGACCCATGCGAGTGCAAGCGGCTCAGGATGATCCGCAGGTGGGAGCAGGTGGGAAGAGAGTGGGCAGAGAGGCAGTGGACGGCGCGGACGGCGCGCGGGCGTGCCGAAGGGCCCGCACCCGGTGGGGTACGAGCCCTTCGGAAGAAGAACGTCGCTGCAGTAAGTCGGCGCGTGCTTCAGCCGGTCGCCAGTCGGACCATGTCCGCCTGCGGCCCCTTCTGGCCTTGCGAGATCTCAAAATCGACCCGCTGACCCTCTTCCAGGGTGCGGTAGCCGTCCATCTGAATCGCGCTGTAGTGGACGAAAACATCCGCACCACCGTCGACCGCGATGAAGCCGTACCCCTTCTCCGCGTTGAACCATTTGACGGTGCCCTGAGCCATGCCTAACTCCCCTATTACTGGCCCTTGCACAGACCCGCACTTCGCGGATCCGGGTCAGACCTCACCCCCCAACGGTTGGGGGTGTGCGCCGGAACGCGTCGACCGCGGCTGAATGTATCCGTCCAACTGCCGTCTGCAACAGGTCAATCCGACGAGAATTCCGGGCACGACCGATCGGGAATATGTGAAGAATTCACGAAGATTCAGGGCAAGTCGGGCCCCATGAATGCCATAAAAGGCTCAAAAAGGCGGGGCACTTTGGCTACTTCTTGTCGGGCTTCGGGCGGGATCTCAATGCGCCCGGCGTGCGGATCGAAGCAGGTTCCCCAACTGTACCGCGCTCAACCATACAGAATTGCCCCTTCCGCTTCTCTCACGGAGGGGGCAATTCGATGAACTCTCGGTGACGTCCGTTACCGAAGGTAATGATCAGCCCTCGGCGCGGCGCCCGACGGTCAGCCGCCGGCGACCGCGGGAATGATCGACACCCCGGCACCGTCCGGCGTCGCCGTCTCCAGGCCCTGCTCGAAGCGGACGTCGTCGTCGTTCACGTACACGTTGACGAACCGGCGCAACTGCCCCTGGTCGTCCAGGACCCGGGCGGCGATCCCGGTGTGGTTCTTCTCCAGATCGGAGATGACCTCACCAAGAGTCCCACCCTCAGCAGAAACCTCGGCCTTGCCGCCCGTGTAGGTGCGCAGGATGGTGGGGATACGAACGTTGACGCTCATGGGGTTGGACCTCCGTCGGAGTGGGTGGCCCCTTCAGGGGCGCGGGGAACTGCGCAGTCTTTGGCTTTCAGGGGCGCGGGGCAGTGACATTTGCGGCTCCGCCGCGGGGCGCGACCAGCCCCCACGCACCCGCAGCGAAGGAACAACGACTAACCGAGCCCAGCCTCACGGAAGGAATCCAGGTTCGGCCGGATCGTCGCGGTCAGCCCCGTGTCGGAAGCAACCGCGTCCAGGGTCTTCAGACCATCACCGGTATTGAGGACAACCGTGGTCAGACTCGGATCCAGCAGACCGTTCTCGATCAGCTTCTTCGCCACCCCCACCGTCACACCACCGGCGGTCTCCGCAAAGATCCCCTCGGTCCGCGCCAGCAACTTGATCGCGTCGACCACCTGCTCGTCGTTCACGTCCTCCACGGCCCCACCCGTACGCCGGGCGATATCGAGAACGTAAGGACCGTCCGCCGGGTTTCCGATCGCGAGCGACTTCGCGATCGTGTTCGGCTTCTGCGGCCGTACGACATCGTGCCCGGCCTTGTACGCCACGGACACCGGCGAGCAGCCCTCGGCCTGCGCACCGAAGATCTTGTACGGCTTGTCCTCGACGAGCCCGAGCTTGATCAGCTCCTGCAGACCCTTGTCGATCTTCGTGAGCTGCGAGCCGGAGGCGATCGGGACGACCAGCTGGTCGGGCAGCTGCCAGCCGAGCTGCTCACAGATCTCGTACGCGAGGGTCTTGGAGCCCTCCGCGTAGTACGGCCGCAGGTTGACGTTGACGAAGCCCCAGCCCTCGCCGGCCGGGTCGCCGATCAGCTCGGAGCAGAAGCGGTTCACGTCGTCGTAGTTGCCCTCGATGCCGACGAGCTCGCCGCCGTAGACCGCGGCCATGACGACCTTGCCCTGCTCCAGGTCGTGCGGGATGAACACGCAGGACCTGAAGCCGGCGCGCGCGGCGGCGGCGCCCACCGCGCCGGCGAGGTTGCCGGTGGAGGAGCAGGAGAGGGTGGTGAAGTTGAAGGCACGCGCGGCCTCGATGGCCTGGGCGACGACGCGGTCCTTGAAGGAGTGCGTCGGGTTGCCGGAGTCGTCCTTCACGAAGAGCTTGCCGGCGTCGACACCCAGCTCGCGCGCGAGGTTGTCGGCCTGGACGAGCTTGGTCCAGCCGGGGTTGATGTTCGGCTTGTCGGCCACGTCCGCGGGGACGGGCAGCAGCGGCGCGTAACGCCAGATGTTCGCGGGGCCCGCTTCGATCCGCTTGCGGAGCTCCTCGGTGTCATAGGCCGAGAAGTCGTACGCGATCTCCAGCGGGCCGAAACACTCCTCGCAGGCGAAGACCGGACCGAGCGGGACGCGGTGGCCGCATTCCCGGCAGGAAAGCGCGGCGGCCGGGCCGAGGTCGACGGAGTTCGCGGCGGTGGTGGAGTTCGTGGTGCTTGCAACTGTCTGCGCAGCCATGGAGGCGAGGCCCTTTCTCCTCATCTTCCTCACGACGCACTTCGCCGTGAGACGGATTTGGCACCTTCCCTAGCCGGGAGCCTCGCTGCGCTGATCGACGATGATCAGGCCGAGACCGGCTGGAGGGTTGCCGGGGCTTCAACGGGCCGTATCCCTCTGCCCCTCTGGATGAGCGGTATTCAGTTGTGGTTCTGGCTCTGGTTTTGGTTGTGCACGCAACGACCCCCGACATGCGATGGTCATCAGCGTTGTTCAAGACTGTAACCGAAGGCCTGGATGGTGGAGAGAGCCGTCCGAACCGCGAGATGACAGTGACACAACCCACACTGCAGGCCGCGGCGGGCACACGCATCCCAATGAACGCAAGGGAGAGCCGCACGTGCTGGAAGACGTCGAGCGCTGGCTGAGCACGCGCTCCTGGTCCGTCGAGGACCGCCCGCTCAAGCAACTCATCGCCGCGAAGCGTGCCACCGGCTCCACGGTGAGTGTCGTACTGCCCGCGCTCAACGAGGAGGAGACCGTCGGCGAGATCGTCGCGATCATCCGCCGTGAGCTGATGACCAGGAAGGTGCCGCTCGTCGACGAGATCGTGGTGATCGACTCGGGTTCGACGGACCGCACCTCCGAGGTCGCCGCCGACGCGGGCGCCCGTGTCGTGCACCGGGACGAGATCCTGCCCCGGCTGCCGGCCGTCCCCGGCAAGGGCGAGGTGCTGTGGCGCTCGCTCCTCGTCACCCGCGGAGACATCGTGGCCTTCGTCGACGCGGACCTGAAGGAGTTCTCGGCGGACTTCGTCTCCGGGATCGTCGGCCCGCTCCTCACCGAACCGGGCGTGGATCTCGTCAAGGCGATGTACGACCGCCCGCTGGGCTCCGCCGCAGGTCAGGGGGGTCGGGTCACCGAACTCATGGCCCGCCCGCTCCTGAACATGCACTGGCCGCAGCTGGCCGGCTTCGTCCAGCCGCTGGGCGGGGAGTACGCGGCCCGCCGCTCCCTCCTCGAACAGCTCCCGTTCCCCGTCGGGTACGGCGTCGAGCTGGGCATGCTGGTCGACGCGCTGCACCTGGTGGGTCTGGACGCCCTGGCCCAGGTCGACGTCGGCGTCCGCAAGCACCGCCACCAGGACGGCCAGGCCCTGGGCCGCATGTCCGCCGCGATCTACCGCACCGCCCAGCTCCGCCTGGCCCGCGGCCACATGATCCGCCCCTCCCTGACCCAGTTCGAACGAGGCGAGCACGGCTTCGAGCCCCGCACGTACTCGGTGGACATGGAGGAGAGGCCGCCGATGGCGGAGATCGAGGAGTACGTGGAACGCAAGGCGGCGTAGCGCTCCGCGGGGTGCGCCGTTGTTGTCTGCGGCGCCGCGCCCCTAAAGCCAAAAGATTGCGCAGTTCCCCGCGCCCCTTGAAGGGGCGCGGGGCCGTGACATTTGCGGCTCCGCCGCGGGGCGCGACCAGCCCCCACCGGCCCGCAGCCAACCGACAACCCCGCCTCCACGGCGAGGGGAACGTTTGAGCGTTTACACCAAGGGCTAGATTTCGAGGCATGGTCTCCACCCGCGCCACCCACAACATCCTGGTCGCCTCCAACCGCGGCCCGGTCTCGTACACCCTGGACGAGACCGGGGCGCTCACCGCCAAGCGCGGCGGAGGCGGCCTCGTCTCCGGCCTCTCCGCGATCGGCCCGGACGCGGGCGCCCTGTGGGTGTGCTCGGCCCTCGGCGACGGCGACCGCGAGGCCGTACGACGAGGGGTGGGCGAGGACGGCGTACGGATGCTGGACATCGACGCCGCCACCCACGAGGCCGCGTACAACGGCATCGCCAACTCCGCGCTGTGGTTCGTGCACCACCTGCTCTACCAGACACCGCTGGAGCCGGTCTTCGACAAGGAGTTCCGGCGCCAGTGGGCGGCGTACGAGACGTACAACCACGCCTTCGCCGAGGCGCTGGCCGAGGAGGCGGCGGAGGGCGCGGCCGTCCTCGTGCAGGACTACCACCTGACCCTCGTCCCGCGGATGCTCCGCGAGCTCCGCCCCGACCTGCGGATCGGGCACTTCTCGCACACGCCTTGGGCGCCGCCGGAGTACTTCCGGCTGCTGCCGGACGACATCGCGGCGAAGGTGCTCGGCGGGATCCTCGGAGCGGACCGGGCCGCGTTCCTCACCCAGCGGTGGGCGGACGCGTTCACGGACTGCTGTCACGCCGTCCTGGGTCCCGGGATTCCCTCCGGTACGCGGATCGGGGTGCACGGTCTCGGGGCGGACGCGGACTTCCTGCGCGAGCGCTCGCACCGGCCGGACGTGGACGAGCGGCTGGCGGTACTGCGCGAGCAGATCGGCACGGCCCCCGACGGCAGCGCCCGTAAGGCGATCGTGCGGGTGGACCGGACCGAGCTGTCCAAGAACATCGTGCGCGGGCTGCTGGCGTTCCGGGAGCTGCTGGAGGAGCGCCCGGAGTGGCGCGAGCGGGTGGTGCACGTGGCGTTCGCGTACCCGTCGCGGCAGGACCTGGCGGTCTACCGCGACTACACGGCCGAGGTGCAGCGGGTCGCGGACGAGATCAACTCCCAGTACGGGACGCCCGGTTGGACCCCCGTCCTGCTGAACCTCAAGGACGACTTCGCACGTTCACTGGCCTCCTACCGGCTGGCGGACGTGGCCCTCGTCAACCCCATCCGGGACGGCATGAACCTCGTCGCCAAGGAGGTGCCGGTCGTGTCGGACGACGGGTGCGTGCTGGTGCTCTCGCGGGAGGCAGGGGCGTACGAGGAGTTGGGCGAGGACGCGGTCGTGGTGAATCCGTATGACGTTTCGGGCACGGCCCGGGCGTTGCACGAGGCGTTGACGATGCCGGCGGGGGAACGGGCCGAGAGGACAAAGCGGTTGGCCGCGGCTGCCACCGCTCTGCCTCCGGCACAGTGGTTCCTGGACCAGCTGCACGCGCTGCGCTCCGCGGGTTAGGCCCAGAAGCCAAAAGATCGCGCAGTTCCCCGCGGCCCTGGAGGGGCACGGGTTCAGCCCAGCTTCGTCGCCAGTGCAGCCAGTAGGCGTACTACTCCCTGCGGGCCGTCCACCACCAGGTCCGCGCGGTCGGACAGTTCCGTGACCTCGTTGCTGCCGCTGCAGACCAGGAGGCCGTGGACGCCGTCGGAGCGGAGTTTGTCGACGGCGGCGAAGGCGGGGAGGTCGCCGAGGTCGTCGCCGCAGTACATGACCGACTCGGCGCCGGCGTCGCGTACGTACTCGCCGAGGGCGACGCCCTTGTCCATGCCGGGCGGCCGCAGTTCCAGCACCATTCTTCCCGGTTCGACGATCAGGCCGTGGCGGGTGGCGAGTTCGGCGAGGGGTTCGCGGAGGGCCTCGAAGGCGGCCTGGGGGTCCTGGGCGCGGCGGGTGTGGACCGCGACGGCCCGGCCCTTCTCCTCGATCCACGTGCCCTGCCAGGCGCCGATGGCGTCGAGGAACCCGGGGAGTTCGGCGCGGGCCTCGGCGACGCCGGGGTGGGGGGCGGGGGCCTGGACGGTGCCGGTGACGGCGTCCCAGCGTTCCGCCCCGTAGTGGCCGAGCACGACGAGGTGCTCCAGGCCGGGGACTCCGGCGAAGCCGCCGTGGCGTACGGCCACGCCGGCCGGTCGTCCGGTGACGACGGCGACGGAGGCGACCTTCGGGGCGAGTGCCGCCAGGGCGGGTACGGCGTCCGGGTGGGCGCGGGCCTGTTCGGGGTCGGGGACGATCGGGGCGAGGGTGCCGTCGAAGTCGAAGGCGAGGACTGCCCTGGCGGGCCGCGCGATGATGGCTTCGAGGCCGTCTCGGCCCGCCGGGGTCACGGGGGTCGGCATCGACGATGACTCGGGGTGACTGGCCATGCTGCGACCCTATCCGCGGCCGGGAAGTCTTTCGCCCCCGCCGCCCCTACCCATTCCCGTCCCTTTCGGGGGCCAGCCCCCGAACCCCCGCTCCTCAAACGCCGGAGGGGCTGAATACCTCAGGGGCGCGGGGAACTGCGCAGTCTTTTGGGGGTTCGGGGGCGGAGCCCCTGAGTAAGGGACGGGAATGGGTAGGGGCGGCGGGGGCGAGGAAAAGCCCTCAGCCCTCCCTCTCCCCCCGGCGCACATCCCTCACCCGTCGCAGCCGATTGACCGTGACGGGGTCGTGGGCCAGGGCCCGGGGCGCGTCCAGGAGGGCGTTCAGGAGCTGGTAGTAGCGGACGGGGGCCAGCCCCAGCTCCTCCCGTATCGCCCGCTCCTTGGCTCCCGGCGTGACCCACCCCCGCCGCTCCAGCGCAAGGACGGCACGCTCCTGGGGTGTCAGCTCCTCGTCGTCCATGCCCGGCACGGTAGCCGCTGCCACCGACAGGGCTACGCCGCGTTCTCCTCCGCGGCGGCGGCCCGCTGCAGCTGTCCCAGGATCGCCGCCGGACTGCCCTTCGGGCCCACGGCCTTTCCTATCTGCTGCTTGATGTCCGCGCTCACGGACGCCCAGGACGTCTTGCCCACGGGATACAACTCGGCGTTGGGCAGCTCGTCGAGGAAGCCGACGAGATCCGCGTCGGACTTGTCCGCCGCCATCGCCTCGGACGCCGACGTGGTCACCGGCAGCAGGTCGTACTCGTGCGAGAACTTGAGGACGTTCTTCTCGCTGTACACGTAGTCGAGGAAGTCCCCGACCTGCTCGGCGTGCCCGGGCTTCTTGAACGCCATCATCCAGTCGGCGACGCCCATCGTCTCCTTGGACCGCCCGTCGACCCCGGGCATCGGCACCATGCCGAACTTCACGCCCTTCGCCTCGGCGGCCTGCATCAGCGTGGGGTGGCCGTTCAGCATCCCGACCTCACCGCGAGTGAACGCCGCAAAGGCCTCCGCACGGTTGAGATTCGCGGGCGCGACGGGTCCGGTGAGCCCCTTCTCGACCAGTTTCTCCTTGAGCCAGGTGAAGGTCTCGACGTTCTGCCTGGAGTCGATGCCGTACGACCCGACCGTGTCGGTGTAGCCGTCGCCGCCGCTCAGCAGCCACATCATCGTCTCGGCCTGCGCCTCCTCGGGCCCCAGCGGCAGCGCGTACGGGTACTTCACGCCGCGCGACTTGAGGACCGCGGCGTCGGACGCGAGCTGGCTCCAGGTCTGCGGCGGGGTGAGGCCCGCGTCGCTGAAGAGCTTCTTGTTGTAGAAGAGCAGCCGCGTCGAGGAGGCGAACGGCATGCCGTACTGCGTCCGGTCTATCTCGCCGGCCTCGCTGAGCCGGGTCACGAAGTCGGCCTGGGTGTTGATGGAGAGCAGGTCGTCGGCCTTGTAGAGCTCGCCCTTCGCGGCGTAGTCGGCGTACGCGCCGATCTGCGCCATGTCGGGTGCGTCACCGTCCGCGACCATGTCCTTGACCTTGGCGTCCACCTCGTTCCAGGAGTAGACGCTCACCTCGACCTTGATCCCGGGGTTCTTCGCCTCGTACGCCTTGGTCAGCGCGTCCCAGTACTTCTGGGAGCTGTTCGCCTTGGAGTCGCCGTAGTCGGCCGCGACCAGTCGCAGCGTGACGTCCCCGGATTCCGAGGAACTGCCGCAGCCGCCGAGGGCCGCCGTCATGCCCAGCGCGGACACCACCGCGATCAGACCTGTCACTCGCCGCTGCACCGCTGCCGCCCCAACCTTCTCGTCCCGCACTCGTCCCGCACTGCCGATTCACACGGCCGGTCACCCGGCCTGCCCGCACGGCTGGTTCACCCGGCCGGTTCACCCGGCTGGTTCACACGTGCGATCCCATGCTTTCGATTCGCAATTTCGCTCTAAGGTCTACACCACGTGAGTGGACTAGACCTCTCACGGGGTAAGGGGCGACACTGTACCCGTGAGACATGTCATCGCCCTGGATGTGGGCGGCACCGGGATGAAGGCCGCCCTCGTGGGGGCGGTCGACGCCGCGCGCTCCGGGGGGATACCCCCCGTGCTGCACCGGGCCCGCCGTGCCACGGGCCGCGAGCACGGTCCGGACTCCGTCGTCGAGTCGATCCTCGCCTTCGCCGCCGACCTGCGCGCGCACGGCGAGCGCCACTTCGGCGAGCCCGCTGCGGCCGTCGGCGTCGCCGTGCCCGGCATCGTGGACGCCGACCGCGGCATCGCCGCGTACTCGGCCAACCTCGGCTGGCGCGACGTACCCCTGCGGGACCTGATCAGCGCGCGACTGGGCGGGGTCCCGGTCGCCCTCGGCCACGACGTGCGCACCGGCGGGCTCGCGGAGGGCCGCATCGGCGCGGGCCGGGGCGCGGACAGGTTCCTGTTCGTGCCGCTCGGCACCGGCATCGCGGGCGCGATCGGCATCGACGGCCGGGTGGAGGCGGGCGCGCACGGTTTCGCGGGCGAGATCGGCCACATCGTCGTACGCCCCGGCGGCACCCCCTGCCCATGCGGCCAGCACGGCTGTCTGGAGCGGTTCGCGTCCGCCGCGGCGGTCAGCGAGGCCTGGGCCGAGGCATCCGGCGACCCGGAGGCGGACGCGGCGGACTGCGCGAAGGCCGTCGAGTCCGGGGATCCGCGGGCCCTGGTGGTCTGGCAGGAGGCCGTGGACGCGCTGGCCGACGGGCTAGTCACCGCGCTCACCCTGCTGGACCCGCGCACCCTGATCATCGGTGGCGGTCTCGCCGAGGCCGGGGAAACCTTGTTCACACCGCTGCGAGCCGCGGTCGGGCGACGCGTCACCTTCCAGAAACTCCCGTCCATCGTCCCCGCGGCACTGGGCGACACGGCCGGCTGCCTGGGCGCGGGCCTCCTGGCCTGGGACCTGCTGAGCACCCTTTCCGCTTCCACCCCCGCTTCGGAGGTAACCACCCGATGACCATGAACCGGGTTCACGACAGCGCCCCGAAAGGGGCGCGGGGAACTGCGCGACCAGCCCCCGCCGACCCGCACGTCGTGGTCCTCTCCGGCGCCAACGTCGTACTCCCCACCGGGACGGTGCCCGGCGGCCGCGTGATCGTCGAGGGCACCCGCATCGCCGGGAGCGCTCCCGACAACACCCCCCGCATCGACCTGACGGGCCACTGGCTGGTCCCCGGCTTCGTCGACATGCACAACCACGGCGGCGGCGGAGCCTCCTTCACCTCGGGCACGGTCGAGGAGATCCTCAAGGGCATCCACACCCACCGTCTGCACGGCACGACGACCCTCGTCGCCTCCACCGTCACCGGTGACATGGACGGCCTCGCCCAGCGCGCCGGACTCCTCTCCGAGCTGGCCGAGCAGGGCGACCTCGCGGGCATCCACTTCGAGGGCCCGTTCATCTCCCCGTGCCGCAAGGGCGCCCACTCCGAGGAGCTGCTGCGCGATCCGGATCCGGCGGAGGTCCGCAAGCTGATCGACGCGGCCCGCGGCCGGGCCAGCATGGTCACGCTCGCCACGGAACTGCCGGGCGGCATCGACTCCGTACGCCTCCTCGCCGAGCACGGCGTCATCGCGGCGATCGGCCACACGGACGCCACGTACGAGCAGACGGTGGAGGCCATCGACGCGGGCGCGACCGTGGCGACGCACCTCTTCAACGCGATGCCCACGCTCGGGCACCGCTCCCCCGGTCCGATCGCGGCTCTCCTTGAGGACGAGCGGGTCACGGTCGAGCTGATCAACGACGGTGTCCATCTGCACCCGGCCTCCCTCCAGCTGGCGTTCCATCACGCGGGCGGCGACCGAGTGGCGTTCATCACGGACGCCATGGACGCGGCGGGCTTCGGCGACGGGCGGTACATGCTCGGTCCGCTGGAGGTCGAGGTCAGCGAGGGTGTGGCGCGGCTCGTGGAGGGCGGTTCGATCGCGGGCTCCACGCTCACGCTGGACCGGGCCTTCAAGCGCGCGGTGACCGTGGACGGGCTGCCGATCGAGGACGTCGTCTCGGCCATCGCGGCCAATCCGGCCAGGTCACTGGGCCTGTACGACCGGGTGGGCTCGCTGGAGCCGGGCAAGGACGCGGACCTGGTGGTGCTGGACGCCGACTTCGAGCTCAAGGGCGTGATGCGCCGGGGCGAATGGGTGGTGGATCCCCAACTGGGGTGATTCACACTCCTGTTGCCGTACGGCGGTTGGCCCTCAGGACTGGGCCGACCGCCGTTCCCTTTGGCATGATCGGGCCTCCGGAACAACCGGCAAGCGCGTTCCACGCGTCCACTTGACGAATCTCTTCGAGGGAGGCCGGCCCAGGTGATCCTCACGGTCACGCTGAACACCGCTCTCGACATCACCTATCGCGTACGGGGACTGCGACCGCACACCTCGCACCGCGTCACCGAGGTGATCGAACGGCCGGGCGGAAAGGGCCTGAACGTGGCCCGGGTGCTCGCCGCCCTCGGTCACGAGGTGACCGTGACGGGCTTCGTGGGTGGCGCCACCGGGCGGGCCATCCAGGACGGGCTCACGCACACACCGGGTGTGGTGGACGCGCTGGTCCCGGTGGCGGGTGCGACCCGTCGCACGATCGCGGTGGCCGACACGGCGACCGGTGACACGACTCAACTCAACGAGCCGGGCCCGTCGATCGCCCCGGCCGAGTGGTCCGCCTTCCAGGAGGCGTACGAGGATCTGCTGCGGTCAGCTTCTGCGGTGGCCCTCTGCGGGAGTCTGCCGCCCGGGGTGCCGGTGGGGGCGTACGCCGGGCTTGTGCGCGTGGCCCGGTCGCTCGCTGTGCCCGTGCTGCTCGACACGAGTGGGGAGCCGCTTCGGCGGGGGGTCGCCGCGCGGCCCGACATCGTCAAGCCGAACGCGGACGAGTTGGCCGAGCTGACCGGGGCGCATGAGGTGTCGCGGGCCACGCGGGATGCGCGCCGGCGGGGCGCGCATGCTGTGGTGGCCTCGCTGGGCGCGGAGGGGCTGCTCGCGCGCACCCCGGACGGTGACTGGCGGGCCGCCCCGCCTCGCCGGGTCCGCGGGAACCCGACGGGGGCCGGGGACTCCGTGGTCGCGGGGCTTCTGTCGGGGCTGGTGGAACAGTTGCCGTGGCCGGAGCGGTTGGCCCGGGCGGTGGCGTTGTCCGCGGCGACCGTGTTGGCGCCGGTGGCGGGGGAGTTCGACCGGTCGGCTTATGAGGAGTTGGTGGGGCGGGTGTCTGTGACGGGGGAAGCGGCGGCGGCGTGAGCGCTCCGCTCGGCTGCGGGATGTTCGGCTGCGGGTTGGTGGGGGCTGGTCGCGCAGTTCCCCGCGCCCCCTAAAGGATTGCGCCGTTCCCCGCGCCCCTAGAAGCCAAAGACTGCGCCGTTCCCCGCGCCCCTTGAGAGGCGGAGTGTCGGCTGCGGGGCGGTGGGGGCTCGGCGCGCAGTTCCCCGCGCCCCCTGAAAGACTGCACCCCTGCGGGGCGCTAGTCCTTGACCTGGCCCGCCTTGAGGCGGAGCTGGTCCAGTAGGACGTTGCAGTCGTCGCCCTGTTGGCAGGAGATGGAGATGGTGTTGGTGCCCTTGGTGAGGGTGGGCCAGGAGTAGGTCTCGGTCCAGCCCTTCTCCCACTCGTTGTCCTTGGCGCCCGTGAAGTTGCCGAGGTTCAGCTTGCTGCCGAACTCCTTGCCGTTCACGGTGAGCGTCATCTTGGCGTCCTTGCCGGCGACGCTGTACCGCGTGAAGACGGTGTAGGTGCCTGCCTTGGGGATGCCGTTGACGGTCCAGGTGACCTCCGCGCCGACCTGGTTCATGCCCGTCACATAGATGCCGCCGCCGGAGCTTGCGCCCTCCACGTCGGAGGCGGTCGTCACACCGGGGCCCAGCTTCAGGGCCTTCGCGTCGATCTCCGGCAGGTCGGCCGGGTCCGCGGCCTGCTTCGTCGGCTCCTTGCTCGGCTCGGCGCTGTCGACGGCCGACGGGGTCGAGCCCGTCGCCTCGCCGCCCTTGTCGTCGTCCGAGTCGCCGCCGAGCATGGCGATGCCGATGCCGACCACGACGGCCGCCACGACGGCGACGGCACCGATCAGCAGGCCCTTGGTGTTGGGACCGCGGCCCCGACCGCCGCCACCGTGGCCATGGCCCTGGTCGGGCAGCGGCTGGTACGTGGTGGGCTCGGCGCCGGGGAAGGCCTCGGGCGCCGCGTAGTTCGCGTTCGGCTGGCCGTGCGTCCCCTGCTGCTGGGGCACCTGTCCGTACTGCGCGGTGGGGGCGGTCGGCGCGGCGGGCTGGCCGTACTGGCGCTCACCGACCGGCCGGACCCTGTTGACCGAGCCGGGGTAGCCGTAGCCACCTCCGCCGCTCGGCGGCTGGGCTCCGGCGGCCTGCCCGTCGGCGTACAGATAGCCGAACGGGTCGTCGTCCTCGGGCGTGCTCGCGCCGTTGTTGCCGGGCGTCATCCCTAGGTCTCCTAGCGGGTGCGGTTCAGATGCGGTACTGGGGATCGAAAGGCGAGCCTACCCGCTTCCGCTGCCCCAAACGGGTGACTCAGCTCGCATCGCATCGCTGACCTGCGGATCAGCCCGCACGCCTGTGCGCTTTGGGACGAGACCGTTTCTCTATGTACATCCGCTCGTCGGCGGACTGCAGGACCTCGTCCGCCGTCATGCCGCAGTGTGCCCACCCGATACCGAAGCTGGCGCCGACCCGCATGGCCCGGCCGTCGACCCTGATGGGCTGGATGATCTCGTTTCTCAGGCGTACCGCGAGGTCCTGCGCGTCGGCGCGGCCGAGGCCGTCGGCGAGCACCACGAACTCGTCGCCGCCGAGCCGCGCGACCGTGTCCCCGTCGCGCACGGCGCCGCCGAGCCGCCGGGCCACCTCGATCAGCACCGAGTCGCCGGCGTTGTGCCCGAAGCGGTCGTTGATCGACTTGAAGCCGTCGAGGTCGCAGAAGAGGACCGCGAGCCCCTTCGTCCCGTCGTCCCGCTCGCCCTCAGGGGCGACGGTGTGCACATGGTGGTCGTAGGCGTCGAACGCCTCGGGGCCCGGCCGGTAGTCGAAGCCGTGCCCGTTCGCGTCGTACACGCCGACCGCGGTGTGCTCGGCCGGCCCGTGCCCGTACGCGGCGTCGATGGTGTCGACCACGCCGGGCTCGATCGCCGCGGGCCGCGCGCACAGCCGGGCGCCGAGCCGGGAGCGCAGCTCGGCGGAGTTGGGGAGACCGGTGAGCGAGTCGTGCGAGGCCCGGTGGGCGAGCTGCAGCTCGCGGCGCTTGCGGTCCTCGATGTCCTCGACGTGGGTGAGCAGGAACCGCGGCCCGTCGGCGGCGTCCGCGACCACGCTGTTGCGCAGCGACACCCAGAGGTACGTACCGTCGCGGCGACAGAGTCTGAGTTCGGCGCGCCCGCCCTCGGCGGAGGTCCGCAACAGGGTGCCGATGTCCTCGGGATGGACGAGGTCGGAGAAGGAGTAGCGGCGCATCGAGGAGGCGGGGCGGCCCAGGAGGCGGCACAGGGCGTCGTTCGTGCGCAGGATCCGGCCGTGCTGGTCGCCACCCATCTCGGCGATCGCCATGCCGGACGGGGCGTACTCGAAGGCCTGCCGGAAGCTCTCTTCACTGGCGCGCAGCGCCTGCTGCTCCCGCTCCAGGCGGACCAGCGCGCGCTGCATATTGGCTCGTAGACGCGCGTTGCTGATGGCGATGGCGGCCTGGAACGCGTACATCTGCAGGGCCTCGCGACCCCAGGCGCCGGGGTGCCGGCCGTTGCGCGGCCGGTCCACGGACAGGACGCCGATCAGCTCGCCGCAGGAGCCACCGGGGACTCCCGGGGTGTACATGGGCGCGAAGAGGCGGTCGGCGGGGTGCCACTCGTCCTCGAAGCGCGGTGCGGGTCCGTCGGTGTACCACTGCGGGACGTCGTCCTCGTCGAGGACCCAGCCCTCCGTGTGCGGTATGAAGCGCAGATCGCCCCACGCCTCGCCCATGGTGAGCCGACGATCCCAGGAGGTGCGGGAGCCGACCCGTCCGGCGATGAGCGCCTCGGCGGCGGAGTTCCCGGCGAGGGCGGCGACCACGAGGTCACCGTCGGGCTGTACGAGGTTGACGCAGGCGAGTTCGTAGCCGAGGCCGGTCACGACGCCGTCGGCGACGGTCTGCAGCGTGTCGGCCAGGCTGCGGGCCGTGTTCATGTCCGCCATGACCTGATGCAGCTGCCGCAGGGTCGCAAGACGGACGTACGGCTCCGACTCGCTCTCCATGCTCGCTCTCCCCGAGACGCTCGACAGCAACTCCAGAGTTATCCAGGCTTCTCGTCGGTACTCATCGCCTACTGGTCACTCACCGGCCGCCTGCCGGCCGGTCCCACTGATCGCCTACTGCTCGCAGCGTCCCCGCCACTGAATCACAGCGCGCTGCCCACTCGGTACACAGGGTCAACAAAATATGGCACCTGTGACTCAAGTCACAGGTGAAGATGAACAATTGAGTAGAGTTTCTGTGTTTTCGCCGTGCGTTTACTGAACGCAAATTGGTGGGATATGTGCGCGCGCCTGGTAGGAGGCACAAGTCACACTCCTTCCCCGGTCCTAGGACCCGGTTCGGCCCCTGGCCCGATGTGTCGCACGGACGCCGGAGAATAGCGTCTTCCCGTGCTGAACACTCCCTCTGCCGCTCCTCCCGTCCCGCCCGTGCATGCTGAGGGGGTGAGCAACGACGAGTTCCGCGCCGCCATGTCCCGGCTGGCCGCGGGTGTGGTCCTGGTGACCGCGCACGAGCCGCAGCCGGACCCGGACGGCCCGAGCGGCGAGGACGTCGGCATGACAGCGACCTCGTTCATGTCCGTGTCCCTGGACCCGTCCCTCGTCATGGTCGGCCTGCGCGAGGGCTCCCGCATGGACGACCTGCTCGACGAACAGCCCCTGTGGGCCGTCTCCGTCCTCGCCGAGAGCCAGCGCCAGATCGCGGGCCGCTTCGCCATGAAGGGCCGTATCTCCGACCGTCTCCTCTTCGAGGACCTCCTGTGGGTACGCGGTGAGGCGTCCGGGGCCCCGCTGATCGGCGGCTCGCTGGCGACCCTGGAGTGCCGCACCGAACAGCGGGTGACCGCCGGGGACCACACGCTGGTCATCGGCCGGGTCCTGACGTCCTCGGCACCGAACGCGGAGGGCGGGCCGCTGACGTACTTCCGCGGCCGGTACCGGCAGTTGGGGTAACGGCCGCGGAAGTGGCGGCGGGTGGGGTGGCGGCGGTCCGCCTCACCCTTCCAGGAAGGTGACGTCGAGCCCGGCCAGCCGCTCCGGCTCGCGGACGATGTCGATCACCGCGATCCGGCCGTGCACGACTGTGAAGGACAGCACGCTGACCAGGCGCCCCTCCATGAGGCCCACGACGCCGACGGCCCCGTTGACCAGTGCGGGCCGCCCGACCGCGGCCAGCCGCCCGAACGTGATCGCGCCGGATGCCACGGCCGCCGCGCCGGTCGTCACACCGGCCCCGGACCGTGCCACCACATCCGGGTCGAGCACCGCGACGAGACCGTCGAAGTCACCGTCGCGCGCGGCGGCCAGGAACGCGTCCACGACCTCCCGCTGCCGGTCGGGATCGGCGTCGGGCGCGGGCGCGCCGCCCTGGACCCGGCGCCGCGCGCGGCTGGCGAGCTGACGGGTCGCGGCCGGTGAGCGCCCCACCACGGTCGCGACCTCGTCGAAGGGCACGGCGAACAGGTCGTGCAGCACGAAGGCGAGCCGCTCGGCCGGGCTCAGGGTCTCCAGGACGACGAGCAGGGCGAGACCCACCGAGTCGGCGAGCAGCGCCTCCTGCTCGGGGTCGCCCCCGCTGACGGGCGCGAGGACCGGCTCCGGCATCCGTACGCCCGGTAGCTCGCCCGGCCGCTCGTCCAGCGGCTCCTCGCGGCGCGTCCGGCGGGAGCGCAGCATGTCGAGACAGACCCGGCCGACCGCGGTCGTCAGCCAGCCGCCCAGGTTCACGACCTCAGCGGTGTCCGACCGGCTGAGCCTGAGCCAGGCCTCCTGAACGGCGTCGTCGGCCTCGGCGAGCGAACCGAGCATGCGGTAGGCGACGGCTCGCAGACGGGCACGGTGCGTTTCGAACCGCAGGGCGAGAATTTCGGTACCGTCCGCGCTCCCAAGGCCGCTCCCAAGGCTGCCGCGACGGCCGTTCGAGCCGTCGTTCCCACGGCTGTTCCTTTTGCCTTGCGGCCCGGCTTCCGACTTTCCTTCGGGCTTTTCTTTCGGTGTCGGAAATTCGTCCCCGCTCATGCGTCGCAACTCCTCTGCCACCGCTGTTTCCGCGCTCTTCCGCGGCCCGTCGATGAGTTGACGGACCACGGAGGGCGGATGTGACAGAGGACGCGGGTGCCGGGATCCAGGACGCGGGGGCCCTCAGGTCCAGTCGCGCCCGGAACGCCCCCGCTTCATGTCTCCGCGCTGCTTCTTCTCACGCAGCCGGCGCTCGTTGATCCCACGAGGGATGCGGGTGGCGCGGCGGGCCCGCGGCGGCGGGGCGGTGGCCTCGGCGAGCAGTGAGGCGAGCCGGACGGCCGCGGTCTCGCGGTTGCGCCACTGGGAGCGGTGCTCGGAGGAACGCACGCTGACGACACCGTCGACGAGCCGCCCGGCCAGCCTGGCGAGGGCCCGCTCCTTCCACACCGGCGGCAGCGCCTCCGTCTTCGCCAGGTCGAAGCGCAGTTCGACCTGGGAGTCGGAGGTGTTGACGTGCTGCCCGCCCGGCCCGGAGGACCGCGAGAAACGCCACATGAGCTCGGCCTCGGGCAGCGAGACGGAGCCACGGATGACGTAGGGACCGGACATGCCCCCATGGTCCCTTGCCCGTCCGGTCCACGTCACCCGTTTTTCGGCGCGCCGCCACACCCCTCCAGGAGGCCAGGTAAAGAAAGTAAAGAGGTGCGGAACCCTGGGGACCCCCTTCGGCGTTCATAGGGGTGCCGGTAGCTTCGTCCCGTACGAAGCCCGACGCGCAGGACCGCAGGACAGCACAACCGCAGGACCGCACGACCCGTACGTACGTCAAACGAGGGAAGGACTCCCAACAATGGCTGTAAGCCTGTCCAAGGGTGGCAACGTCTCGCTCACCAAGGAGGCTCCGGGCCTGACCGCCGTCACCGTGGGCCTCGGCTGGGACGTCCGCAGCACCACGGGTACCGACTTCGACCTGGACGCCTCGGCCATCGCGGTCAACCCCGAGGGCAAGGTCTACTCGGACGCCCACTTCGTCTTCTTCAACAACAAGCAGACCCCGGACCAGACCATCGTCCACACCGGCGACAACCGCACGGGTGAGGGCGCCGGCGACGACGAGGCGATCAACGTCAACCTGGCCGGCCTCCCGGCCGACGTCGACAAGATCGTCTTCCCGGTCTCCATCTACGACGCGGAGACCCGGTCGCAGAACTTCGGCCAGGTCCGCAACGCGTACATCCGCATCGTGAACCAGGCCGGCGGCACCGAGATCGCGCGCTACGACCTCTCGGAGGACGCGGCCACGGAGACGGCCATGGTCTTCGGCGAGCTGTACCGCAACGGCGCGGAGTGGAAGTTCCGCGCGGTCGGCCAGGGCTACGCGTCCGGCCTGACGGGCATCGCCCAGGACTTCGGCGTCAACGTCTGACGCCCGAACCCCGCCTGAACGGCAGCGGAGGAGCCCCCGATCCGGCACGCCCGGACCGGGGGCTCCTCCGCGTCCGCGCACCCCGCCCGCACGCCCTCGCCCGGCTAACCTGCCGCGAGTGATCATCGAAGCCCTCGCCCTCACGCCGGACCACGACCTCCCCGGCCCGCTCCTCACCGAACTCACCGCTCTCTACGCGTCGAACCACGAGTTCTACGCCCTCAGCGGCGAGTTCCCGGACCCGCACGACATCCGCCCGGAGCAAGTGGCAGCAGCTCTGGCCGACGAACTGACGAACCCGGACGTGGACGTCTTACTGGCCCGCGGCGCCGGCCGGCTCATCGCCGTGGCGATCACCCTCGCCCACCACCCCGACCCGGCCGACCCGGACCCCTGGATCGGCCTGCTGCTGGTGGACGCGGAACAGCAGGGCAAGGGATACGGCCGGCAGCTGGCGGCCCACATCGAGAACCGCTTCCGCGAGGCGGGCCGGGACGCCGTCCGCCTGGCCGCCCTCGACAACAACCCCGCGGCCCTCGCCTTCTGGACGACCATCGGCTACGAGACCATCGGCCACCGCAAGGACCGCCAACTGGGCCGCCCCTGCGCGGTACTGCGCAAGATCCTGCGCTAGCGAGCACCTGTTCCAGGCAAAACGCACGAGCAGCGCGAGAGGCTGATCTCAGGGCCTGTCCGGCTTGCCGTCCCCGTACAGCCAGTCCGTCCAGATCCGGGAGAAGTCCTTGTCCGGGGCCTTCTTCTCCACGTACGCCGTGAAGTCGTCCGTGTCCGCGTTGCCGTGGCGGCGGGTGGCGGCCCAGCCCTGGACGATGTCGTAGAAGGTGTCGTCGCCGACCTTCTGGCGGATCTTGTGCAGCACCATCCCGCCCCGCTCGTACACGGGACTGTCGGAGATACGGGCCGCGCTCGGGGGCTTCGCGGGTGGAAAGGCCCAGACGGCGTCGCTGTCCTCCCGGCTGTCGAAGTAGTCGCCCTCATACAGGGCATCGAAAACGTCCTGGGCCGAGTCACCGCCGTGGTCCTCCGCCCACAGCCACTCGGCGTACGTCGCGAAGCCCTCGTTCAGCCACATGTCCCGCCAGGTCTTCGGGGTGACGGAGTTCCCGTACCACTGGTGGGCCAGCTCATGGACGAGCAGCTCGACACTCGGGGCCCCGGGAAACACGGGCCGGTTCTGTGTCTCCAGCGCATACCCCGCGTCGTCCTCCCGCTCGACGATCGCCCCCACCGACGAGAAGGGATACGCCCCGAAATTCAGCTCGGCCCATTTCATGACCTCGGGAATGCGACCGAGCACCTCGCGGCTCGCCTTCGCCTGAGTGGGATCCACGGCCACATACACCGGCAGCCCGTGCGGCCCCTTCGACCAGCGCACCTCGTACTCCCCGACCGCGACCGTCGCCACATACGAGGCCATCGGCTCCCCCACGTGCCAGGCGAACGACGTACGCCCCCGCCTCGTCACCTCACTCCGCAGCTCACCGTTGGACACGGCCTTCAGCCCCTCGGGCACGGTGACCGTGATGTCGTACGTGGCCTTGTCGCTCGGATGATGGTTCCCGGGGAACCAGGCCATGGACCCGGTCGGCTCCCCCAGCCCGAGGGCACCGTCCTCCGTCCGCAGCCAGCCCTCCTCCGAACCGTCCGGATCGGTGATCGTCTCCGGCGAACCGGAGTAGCGAACGACCGTGGTGAACACGGACCCCTCATCAAGATCGTCACGCGGCCGGACGACCAACTCCTGCCCTCCACTGCGGTTGAAGCGCGCGGCCTCCCCCGCCACCTCCACCGACTCGACCTTCATCCCCTTGAAATCAAGATCGAACGCACTCAGATCCTGCTCCGCCCGAGCCGTGATCTCCGCCTTCCCCGCCAGCCGACGCGCCTCCGGCTCGTACTCAAGGCTCAGGACGTAGTGCGTGACGTCGTACCCCCCGTTCCCGGCCTTGGGAAAATACGGATCCCGCACCCCGGGCGCACCCGCCCTCCCCTTCACCCCTCCGTCACAGCCGACGAGAGCGAGCACGAGCAGAACGGCGACGGTCGCTGGACCAACGGGCACAGATCGGGGCACGACGGTGATCCTAAGACGACGTGACACCATCACCCACGTGCTCGACATCGGCTACGCCCTCTCCGCCCGGTTCCCGGATCCCCCGCAGACCGACTACCGCCGCGCGGACGTCCACGCCCTCCGCCACGACCTCTTCTGCGGGGACGTCTATCTCGCCGACACGAAGGCGGACCGCGAGCTGTCCACAGGCTGGGGATGGGTGCCCGTACTCGACTTCGCGTGGGCCCTGTGCGACATCGTCGAGCAACTCGACAAGGACCCTCTCGGCAGCCGCGCCTCCCGCCCCCAGCGCGCCGAACTCGACTTCACCGAGTCCACCGACCGCATGCTCTTCGAGCGCCGCTTCGGCTGGGTCGACATCGAGTCCGACTGGATGCCCGGTGACGAGCCCCCGCTCACCTTCTCCCACGCCGAACTCCGCCGCGAGGCCCGCGACTTCCTGCACGACCTCCTGGCCGACCTCACCGACCTCCACGAGGCGCTCCGCGAAAACCCGGCGATCTGGAGTCTTGAGGCCCGCTTCCCCAGGTTGCCGTAGCTCTCAGCGTGCCGCCCCTGGAGGCTCCGCCCCCAGACCCCCATCGGCCTGAACGGCCTCGTCCTCAAACGCCGGACGGGCTGAGTGTGCTCGGCGCCGCATACACACGGGAGTGGGCCGTGCCGCAGCCGCCGAACTCACGGGCGCGGGCCGTGCCGGTACGTCGAAAGCCCGCCGCGTACGGCTCCTCCAGGAGGCGGGACCCTCAAAACCGCGGCCGTATACCCGGAGGCGGCGGGCTCGACGTACCGGCACGGACCGCGCCCCACCCCACCGGCCGGCGCGCTCAGACCTCCACCCCCACCACCCGAACTCCCATCTCCGCCGCGAACACCCCCGCCAGATCCATCAACTGAGCCGGACTGATCACGGCCCCCGCCAACCGCTCGACGCCCCGCGTGAACGACACCTCAGCCGCCCGCCGCAGATCGACGTCCACGAGCGTCGCCCCGCTGAGGTCCGCCCCCTTCAGTACGCAGTCCACGAACTCCACCCGCTCCAGCCGGGCACCCCCGAAGTCCGGCTCGACGAGCACACACCCCTCGAACACGACATCCCTCAGGCGGGCCTCCCGCAGATTCAGGTAGTCGATCTTCCCCCCGCGCACGACGACCCGCTCCAGCACGGCCCCGTGCCACTGGACCCCACCCAGCCGGGCATCGACAACCTCCACGTCCCGGAAGGTCGAAGACCCAAGATCCGTACCCACCCCCCGGATCCCGCTCAGCACGGAGTCCAGCACCCGCGCCCCGTGCAGCCGCGTCTCGTCCACCGCGCACCCCGTCAGCGCACAGTCCATGAACCGCGCACCCCCACCGTCCTGCCCCACGAAGTCGACGTCGCTGAACCGCAGCCCGTCATAGTCCCCGTCGGGCTCCAGCTCCCCACCCCCAAAGGGCTCAAGCGGCGGCAACCGCACCTCGGGCCGCCGAGCCGCCTTGACCCCCGCCCCGGCCTTCGCCTTCGCCACGTTCCTCACCATGCCCCCCATCCTGCACCCACCCACTGACAACCCACTTGACCAGCCAGAACACCCCCCGATGTCACATTCCGACGCCTCCGAGGAGTCATAGAGGAGAGGAACCGCCCAACGGACCCCAGGCACCCGGAACGCAGCCCCGGACCAGAGGAGACCCAAGCCCATGCACCGCACGCACCGCACGCACCGCATCACAGTCGTCGGCGGCGGCTTCGCCGGCCTCACCGCGGCCATCACCGCCGCGGAAGCAGGCGCCAAGGTCACCGTGTACGAAGCCCATCACACCCTCGGCGGCCGAGCCCGCACCGCCGAGGGCCCGTACAGGACGAACGAGGGCCCCCACGCCCTCTACAAGGGCGGCCCCCACTGGACCTGGCTCAGCCAACGCGACCTGATCGGCGAACTCGCCCCGCTCCCACCCCTGGAGGCCGCCCGCCTCCGCCTCCGCCACAAGGGCGCACTCCGCCGCACCCCACCGTTCGCGATGCTCAAACTCCTCCGCCGCACAGCCGAACAGGCCCCCGTGGACCAGGATTTCAAGACCTGGGCAACCAACATCGCGGGCGAGGAAGGCGCGACCGCGGCAGCCCACTACTCCGCCGTCGCCGTCTTCCACCACGACCCGGGCGCCCTCTCCGCCGCGTTCGTGCAGGAACGCCTGCGCCGAGCGACAAAGCTGCCCCCCGAGGCGCACTACCCGCGCGGCGGCTGGGCGAGCGTGATCGACAGGATGGCGGCCCGGGCCTGGAACCTCGGCGTACGAGTGGAAACCCTGGCCCGCGTCAGCGAACTCCCGGGCGACCACGGCCCGGTCGTCGTCGCCACCTCCCTCGACGCCGCCCGCAACCTGCTCAAGGACAGCTCCCTGACCTGGACGAGCGGCCGAACGGCCCTGATCGACCTGGCGGTCCGTACCCGCAGGGGCGACGCGTTCGCCGTCTCCGACCTCGACGCACCGGGCTGGATCGAGCGGTTCACGGCCCAGGACCGCACGCTCGCCCCGGCCGGCGAACAGCTCCTCCAGGGCCAGATCCCGTTCGCCCCGCACGAGTCCCGCGCGAACGGCGTCGCCCGCGCCGAGGAACTCCTCGACCTGGCCTTCCCGGCCTGGCGCGATCGCGTGACGTACCGCCGCGAGGCGCTCGCGAACGGCCGCACCGGCGCGGTGGACCTGCCTGGTACGAGCTGGCGCGACCGCCCCCGCATCGACCGGGGCAACGACGTCTACCTGGCGGGCGACCAGGTCGCGGCCCCCGGCGTGCTCTCCGAGGTGTCGTTCAACAGCGCGCTGGAAGCGGTGTCGCTGGCACTGGGCAGCCGAACCAGGTCGAGCCTTGACCTGAAGCACGCTTGAGGTTGAAAGCTGATGACAGCCCACCGCGCCACCACCCCAATCCCCAACCCCAAACCGAGCCCAACCCCAACCCGAGCCCGAGCCCGAACCCCAGAACCGACAGCCCCACCCACCCCACTCGCGCCCCACCCCGCCCCACCCAAGGAGCACCATGCAAGCCATCCGTCTCCACACCTTCGGCCCGGCCGAGAACCTCACGTACGAGCGAACGGACGCCCCCCGCCCGGCCCCCGGCCAGGTCCGCATCCAGGTCGCCGCCGCGGGCGTACACCTCCTGGACACGGCGATCCGGGCGGGCATCAAGGGCCCGCTCCCCGAGCTGCCCGCGCTTCCCACGATCCCCGGCCGCGAGGTCGCCGGCACGGTCGAGTCCCTCGGCGAGGGAGTCGCCGCCCTCTGGCTCGGCAAGCGCGTCGTGGCCCACCTGGGCTTCAACCCGGGCGGCTACGCCGAACTGGCCGTCACGGACGTGGACCGGCTCCACGAGATCCCCGCGAACCTGGACTTCGCAGCGGCCGTCGCGATGATCGGCACGGGCCGTACGACGATGGGGATCCTCCAGTTCGCCGACCTCACCCCCGACTCCGTTGCCGTGATCCCGGCCGCGGCGGGCGGCATCGGCACCCTCCTCGTGCAGTACGCGAAGCACGCGGGCGCCACCGTGATCGGCCTGGCGGGAGGCCCCGAGAAGGTGGCACGGGTCGAGAAGAACGGCGCGGACCTGGCCGTCGACTACAAGGACCCGAACTGGCCGGACCAGGTGAGGCGGTTCCTCGGCGACCGCCCGGCCACGATCGTCCTGGACGGCGTGGGGGGCGACACGGCCCGCAAGTCGGTGGCCCTGCTTTCCGCCCCGGGCACAACCACGACCCCGCACACGCCCGACGCCAGACACCTGGTCTTCGGCTGGTCGGGCGCCGGCCTGCACGACGGCACCCCGTACCTCGTCGAGGGAGTCTCCGAATCGGTCCTCGGCCCCGTGATGATGCGGAAGACCGGCGGCCCCGACCCCGTCCGCACCCTGGAGCTCCGCGCCCTCGCCGAGGCCGCCGAAGGCCGCCTCACCCCGGCCGTCCAGCGCTTCCCGCTCGCGCAGGCGGCTGCCGCACACAGGGCCCTGGAAACCCGGGACACCATCGGCAAGGTGGTCCTGGAACCGTGACCCCGCCCAACCCTCCGCCGTCGCCCCTCAGCGTCGGGCGCCCCGCCCCAACTCCGCGAGCGCCCCGTCCGTGAGCCGGTACACCGTCCACTCGTCCTGTGTCCGGGCCCCCAACGCCTCGTAGAAGTCGATGGACGGCTTGTTCCAGTTGAGGACGGACCACTCCAGCCGCTCGTACCCACGCTCCACACAGATCCGTGCCAGCTCCCCGAGCAGCGCCTTCCCGTACCCACCGCCCCGCGCCTGCGGCCGTACGTACAGGTCCTCCAGGTAGATCCCGTGCACGCCGCGCCAGGTCGAGAAGTTGAGGAACCACAGCGCGAAACCGACCGGCTCGCCGTCCGCCGACTCCGCGATGTGCGCGAACGCGGCCGGCCGCTCCCCGAAGAGCGCCTCGCGCAACTGCTCCTCGGTGGCTCCGGCCTCCTCCAACGCCTTCTCGTACTCGGCCAGTTCACGGACCATGGAGTGGATCACGGGCACGTCTGCGGGAGTCGCCGTACGAATCATGCGGGCAGGCTACGACAGCGCTGCCGCCGGCCAGAGCCAATATTCCGGCGGCCGACCGGAGCCGACGCCCAAGCCCCGGCCCCGCCCCAGGACCCCAGCTCCCAGGCCCGAGCCCCGCCTCAACGCCCGAGCAACTCCCGCGCGATGCCGACCTGCTCGGCGTCCAGCCCCTCCCCCTCCTCCACCTGCCACAACGAGTTCTGCAGTACCCGCCCGAGCGTCCAGGCCCGTGCCCTCTCCCGGTCGAGACCCAGCGTCTCCGTCAGCAGATCGAAGCGGCGCGTCAGCTGCCCCTCCTCGCAGCGGTTCCAGAGCGCGGGCAGCAGCTCGAAGCCCGGGTCTCCCGCCAGGGGCTTCGGGTCGATGACGAGCCACGGTTCGCGCTCGGCCGCCAGGACGTTCTCGAAGTGCAGATCCCAGTGCAGCAGCCGGTCACCGGGCTCGCCCGCGACCTCGCGCAGGGCCGCCGCGCAGTCCGCGAGCAGCCGCCGGTCGCCCTCGTCGCCTTTCCCCTCAAGGGACGTGAGGACGGCCGGCAACCGCTCGAACATGCCCGCGACGACCCCGTCCAGCCGCCGCAGCCCCTCCGGCGCCGGCACGGCCGTGAGCCGGGCCAGCAGCTCCGCGAGGATCGTGGTGGCCTTCATCACGTCCGGCACGGCATCCAGCGGCCGCCCCTCGTCTAGCCGTTCGAGCAGCAGGGTGCCCGTCTCCACGTCCTCGTCCAGCAGCCGCACGACGCCGTCGCCGCCCCAGGTCCGCAGGGCGAGGCCCTCGCCCACGGTCTCTTCGTCCACGTCCTGGAGCTTCAGCGCGGCCCGCGTGCCGTCCCCGAGCACCACCGGCAGCACGACCGAGACCTGCCCGCTCATGGGCGTCCCCTCCTGCCGCAGCCCCCACCGCTCCAGGAACTCCTCGCCCCGCTCCAGCAGCCGCGCATACCGAACCATGACCATCACCTCACGTAACCATGGAATCCGAAGGAGACACCCGCCACCCCGAGAAGCTAACGTCCCGCGCATGAGCAGCACGGAGAACGCGGACCGCGGGACCGACCCGGCACGCGCGGCGCACGCGCCCCGCACCGCCGACGGGCCCCGCACCGTAGTCAACGGCGGCATATCGTTCTGGTACGCGCAGGACGGACTCCCCACGCCCCGTGAGCCCCTCCCCGGGGACACGAGTGCCGATGTGGTGATCGTGGGCGGCGGCTACACGGGCCTGTGGACCGCGTACTACCTGAAGAAGGCCGCGCCCTTCCTGCGGATCACGGTCCTGGAGCAGCGGTTCTGCGGCTACGGGGCGTCCGGCCGCAACGGCGGCTGGCTCTACAACGGCATCGCGGGCCGCGACCGGTACGCGCGCCTGCACGGCCACGAGGCCGCCGTACGCCTCCAGGCGGCCATGAACGCCACGGTCGCCGAGGTCGTGCGGGTCACCGAGGAAGAGCACATCGACGCGGACGTCCACCGGGGCGGCGTACTCGAAGTCGCCTGCACACCGGCCCAGTTGGCCCGCCTGAAAGCCTTCCACGAGACGGAGCTCTCGTACGGGGAGAAGGACCGCGAGCTGTACGGCGCGCGCGAGACCGCCGAGCGGATCCGGGTCGCGGACGCGGTCGGCTCGACCTGGACCCCGCACGGCGCCCGGCTGCACCCCGTCAAGCTGCTCAAGGGGCTGGCCGCGGCCGTCGAGGCGCTCGGCGTCACGATCCACGAGTCGACGCCCGTCACCGAGATCAGACCCAAGCACGCCGTCACGCCGTACGGCACGGTCCGCGCCCCCTACGTCCTGCGCTGCACGGAGGGCTTCACGGCCTCCCTGAAGGGCCAGCGGCGGACCTGGCTCCCCATGAACTCCTCGATGATCGCCACCGAGCCGCTGACCGCCGAGCAGTGGGAGTCCGTCGGCTGGGAGGGCCGCGAGACCCTCGGTGACATGGCGCACGCGTACATGTACGCCCAGCGCACGGCCGACGACCGCATCGCGCTGGGCGGCCGCGGAGTCCCGTACCGCTTCGGTTCGCGCACGGACAACGACGGCCGTACGCAGGCGTCGACGGTCCGCGCCCTGCGGGAGATCCTCGTCCGGTTCTTCCCCCAGCTCTCGTCCGTCGCCGTGGCGCACGCCTGGTCGGGCGTCCTCGGTGTCCCGCGCGACTGGTGCGCCACGGTCACCCTCGACCGCTCCACGGGCCTCGGCTGGGCCGGCGGCTATGTGGGCTCCGGTGTCGCCACGGCCAACCTCGCCGCCCGCACCCTCCGGGACCTGATCCAGAGGGATTCCGGCCAATCGGGGGCGACCGACCTCACCACCCTCCCCTGGGTCGAACACAAGGTCCGCAAGTGGGAACCGGAGCCTTTCCGCTGGCTCGGGGTACACGGCATGTACGCGACGTATCGAGCCGCCGACCGCCGCGAACTCACCACCCATGCCGCACAGTCGTCCCGGATCGCGCGTATCGCCGACCGGGTCGCGGGCCGCTGAGACAAGGGGAACCCCATGAGCACCGCAGTCATGGACACGGTCCGTTACTCCTCCGACGGTCAGCTCCTCGACATCCATCGCGCCGCCGCCCCGGACGCCCCGACGGTTCTGCTCTGGCACGGGCGCGGCCCGGCCGAGCGGGACGTCCTGGGCGCCCTGGCCGCGGAGGTGGCCCGCCTCGGCGCCACCGTCATAGTCCCCGACTGGCACCCGGACGCCCCCGACGGCGGCCGCCCCCACCTGGCGGCGTCCCTCCGCTTCACCTGGGACTTCGTACGGGACCCGGCGGAGGTCGTCCTCGTCGGCTGGTCGCTCGGCGGCCGGGCCGCGATGGCGACGGCCCTGCGCCCCGACCCGCCGGAGGGCTGGCGCCCGGCCGCCGTGGTCGGCATCGCCGCCCGCTACAACCAGCCCGAGCCGCTGCTCGGCCTGCCCTCTCCGATGGCCGTCTGTGCCTCCGCCCCGCCGCTGCCCATCCATCTGGTGCACGGCACGGCGGACCGGGTCTGCGACTTCGCCAACGCCCACGAGTTCCAGGCCGTCCTGGCCGCCTGTGGCCGCCCCGCGCCCCTCACGGTGCTCACCACGGACCACTCGGGCGCGGTCATGGCCGAATACGCCTCCGAACTCGGCCGCTGCCGCCCCGCGCACTCGGGAAGCGCCCACCGCGAGGGCCTGCGCACGGCCCGCGTCATCGCGGAGGCGGCGGGCCTGCGCACGCGGGAGGGCCACCAGGTCAGCGGGTGACCCGTACCCCGTGGAACACCGACAGCGCGGTCGCGGTCGCCCGGATCGTTCTGTCGCGGTAAGAGATGCCCCCGCCGCGCAGCCGCCCGGCATTCCGGTCAGGCACCGCGGCGGGACATCGACGCCGGCACGACCTCGTTGAATTTCATTGCCCGCCAGTCCGCTGAGCACTGCACAGACGGGCTGAATTCAGAGTGTGGTGAGCGCGAGGCGCGGTCGGAGATACCGCTGAACTCCGACTTCGGCGACGGCCTTTCCGGGCTGTTTCCCTCCCGGGTGACGAGTCGGCGACCCGGCCGTCCATCTCCGACCGACAAGCCTCTGAACAGCGTAAACATCCCCGCGACCGGTGCTACGGGCCCTCGGCGAACCGCGGCTGTTCCGGCCGGACAACTGCCCGGGGCAGTCATTTCCACCGCCCACGAAACGGGCGTCGAGCGGCTTTTGAACAAGGCGGGCGGGACGTCGACCGTCCCCTACAGTCCGTACCGCCAAGAGGCGGACCGATGGCTTCCCCCATGACAAGCGCATTCGGATCCGCCGTCCCCCCATGCTCGAATCGGGGTCAGCTCCGCGCGTGAAAACCAGAATCGATCCGCTGTCCATAGCCGCGATGGCGGTCGCCGTGGTTTCCATATCCGCCACCGCCCCGCTCACCGCCGCCGCCACCGCGTCGCCGCTCGCCATGGCGTTCTGGCGCAACGCCCTGGGCTTCGCCACCCTCGGGCCGTTCCTCCTGATACTGCGCCGCCGCGAGGTGGTGCGCGTCGTGCGTGGCGAGCGCGGGCTGCTGCGCCGGGAACAGTGGCGGCCCATGGTCTTCGGCTTCCTCGCGGCCACGGCACTCGCCCTCCATTTCGCGGCCTTCATGACGAGTACGCAGCTGACCTCGGTCGCCATGTCCACCGCGCTCGTCGCCACCCAGCCCGTCTGGCAGGCCCTCATCGCCGCGGGTCAGGGCGTCCGGGCATCCCGCAGGACCTGGGCGGGTCTGGCGCTCGCCGTGGTCGGAGCGGCCGCTGCCGCCGGTGTGGACATCCAGTCCGGCAGCCGTACGGCACTGCTGGGGGACCTGCTCGCCCTGGCCGGAGCCGTCGCCCAGGCCGCGTACGCCGCGCTGAGCGAGAAGTCGCGGGCGGACGTGAGCACACCCCTGTACTCGACGGTCACCTCGCTGGTCTGCGGTCTCGAACTCCTCGCCGCCTGCTGGCTGTTCGACATCCAGCTCACCGGTTTCGACAGGACCACACAACTGTCGCTGCTCGGGCTGCTCATCCTCCCGCAGCTGCTGGGGCTCGGCGCACTGAACTTCGTCCTCGGCAGGACGTCGGCGACGACGATGAGCGTCCTCCTGCTGCTGGAGACCCCGGTGGCCGCGCTCATGGCGTGGTCACTGATGGACCAGGGCGTCGCGGTCGCGACCGTCCCCGGGCTCCTGCTGATCATCATCGGCGTCACGGTGGTGGTGACGAGCGACAGCGGCGGAAAGCCCGTACCGCGGGAGGACGAACTGCGCGGGCCGCACGAACTCCACTGGCAGGACGAACAGCGCCGGCGGGACAACGCCGGTGCCGGAAGGCCCCCGTACCCGGCCTACGCCCCGCACTCGCACCCGCACCCGCACCCGTATCGGCATCCGCCTTTGCATACGTCCCAACTCCCGCCCGCAGTCGGCGTGTCCACCGTCGGAGAGCCGGCGGAGAACACACCGGCCCATGCCTTCGAGGCCCGGGCGGCCTTCGAGACCGCCCGGCCGACCACACCCCGGCGCCCACCGCTCGGGCCCAACGCCCGACGGGACCCCAGAGTCGACTGGGCACGCCGGCCCTATGACGAGAGCCCGACGATTCAGCTCAGCTATCACGGGGCGGGTGCGTTCGACACCATGTTCCTGGGCGGTCGGCCGCCCGAGGAGCCGAGACCGAACCCCGGGGAACCGAGGCCGGGCTTCGAGGGCGCCCAGGGTAGCTAGTGGCCCGGCACCAGACCTTGTCGCGCCAGGCTGCCGTCCAGCCAGGCCGCGGCCAGCTCCACCCGGGAACGGCAGCCCGTCCGCCGGAAGAGCCGCGAAAGCCGCTGCTCCACGGTCTTCTCGCTGCACGCCAGCCGGGCGGCGATCTGCCGGTTGGTGGACCCGTCGCTCACCATGCCGATCAGCCGCACCTCGCGATCGCTCAGCCCCGCCCGGGCCGCACGGCGCCTGGGGATCGACACGTTCCGCCGCCGCGCCGCAGCGCCGAGCAGGCTGCGGACGGGCCGTCCCATGCCCAGCGCATGCCCGCTCCGCGTCGCCTCGTCCAGCCACAACTGGGGGTCGTCGCCGACGTCCGTCAGGCACTGGCAACAGTCCACGCTCAGCGACAGGTCGACCCGCCGCTGCACCAACCGGTACGCGGCGAGCGCACTGTCCGCGTCGCCGTGCACCATCCCGCGGGCCACGAGCACCGCCTCGTACGTCATGGGCGAGGCGGCCTCCTCGTACAGCGCCTCCAACTCCTCCAACGTCCGCCGCGTCGCCTCCGGGCTGTCGCCCCGCACCGTGATCGACAGCATCCGCAGCAACACCCTGTCGAGGCCCGCGAGCAGCCCGCCCTCGCGCGCCCGCCGCACGTCGTGCCGGGCCGCCTCCAGGACCTCGTCCGTGGAAGCCCTGTCCGCAGAGGCCCTGTCTCCCGGGGCCTTGTCCGCCTGCCCCGACCAGTACCGGACGCCCAGTCGCACCCGGGCCACCAGCGGATGGCCGACCGAGTCCGGGATCAGGTCCAGCCACTCGCGGGCGCGGCCCAACTCCCCGCGCATGAGCTGGATCTCGGCCGCCAGAGCCCGGGCCAGTTGTCCGACGCCGACCGCGCGGCCCGACCGGCCCCGCGTCTCGATCCGGCGGGCGCACGACAGGGCGCTGTCCCAGTCCCCCGTCAGGTAGTCGCGCACCATGGAGTGGTACCGGACGGCGGTGCTCTCCCCCGCCGCGACGTACCGCTCACCGAGCACGGCCTCAAGAGCACCCGCCAGATCCCCGTACGCGGCGGCGTTCCGCAGCCCGTCCAGGGCCGCCTCGCCGAGGGCGTCCCCCGGCATGCCCTGCCGGGCCCGCTCGAACTCGGCGCCATCGCCCACGGCGGCGGCCAGCAGCCGCACTTCGGCGGACGACGGAACCGGCCCGGAATCGGGTCCGGGACCGGAGCCGGAGCCGGAGCCGGAGCCGGAGGCAGAAGCAGAGGCAGAGGCAGAGGCAGAGCCGGACTCCTGCGCGGCCGGCCCCGGCCGGAAGGTCGTCGGCGTGCTCGGGCCGATCGGGCCGATCGGGCCGATCCCGTATCGTCCGCCGACCGCCGCCAACACCGCGGCAGCGGGCACCCGTTCGAGCGCCGCACGGTAACGGGGGTCGGCGTCCCCGGCGTACGGGGACCGGTGCTCATGCAGTGCCGACAGCGCCCATGCCCGGGTGACCCATTCCAGACCGTCCCGGTCTCCCCGGTCTTTCCTGCCCTCCCGGTCGTCGCCGTGCGGCACGTCGAGACAGGCGAGCAGCGGCTCGACCAGCGCCAGTACGCCGATGTGGTCGGAGTGCCGCAGGCTCAGACCGGCGGACTCGTGCAGCACGCCGGGTGTTCTGGGGTCGTGCGGCGGCAGATGCCGCAACACCGAGCGGTAACTGCGAACCGCCCAGTCCTGGTTGAACCTGACACTGCTGCCGGCCGCGGCCAACAGCAGCGGCACCGCAAGGGTGTCGTCGAGCATCGCGCCGGCCGCCGCCACATGGCCGGCCAGTCGCGGCCGCCGGGTCCCCGCCGCGGTGGCGCCCAGCCGGTCCGTCACCAGTCTGGTGATCGTGGCGTGCAGCGAGCGCACCTCGCCGCGGGCGGGCAGCGTCCGCAGCGCCGCCGCGAGCGCAGGGACGGCGAACTCGATCCGGCCGCCCTGACCGACCGTCACCACTCGGTCCCCGACCAGCTTGTCCACCGTACGGCCGACGGCTTCGAGCGGTCCGTCCGGCCACTTCACGCGGTGCAGGTCCTCAAGCCGTACCTCGGCCTGCTCGACCAGACCGGCGAGTACGGCCGCCGCCCCGACCGTCCCGGCGTCCGGTAACGCGTCCGGCCAGCAGAGCCGGCCCAGTTCCGCGGCGTCCGCCCTGAGCCGCAGCCCGCCCTCCGGCACGGTCAGGCACACCCGGCCGTCGAGTTCGAGCAGGCCGCCGCGCTCCGCCAGCGAGGCGAGCACCGACAGCACGGCGGCCGGGGTGCCTGCCAGCGGGCCCAGCGAAGCCAGCACCGCCGTCACCAGGTCGGGCTCGACGGGACGGCCCAGCCGCCGCTCGATCAGCGCGCCGACATCGGCCGACGACAGCGGCGGCAGTTCGAGCACCCGGTCGGCCGCCGCGGACAGCTGCGCGGCGGTGGCGTGCCCCGGGCTCATCGGCCGGGCGGCCATCACCACCGGCACGCCCGCCGGGCGGAACGTACGCAGCAACAGCCCGAGCGCGGAAACCGTCCGGGCCGGCATCCGCTCGGTGTTGTCGAGGATCAGGGCGAAGGGGACCTCACGAGCCGCGTCCGCCAGCACCTCGCCCAGGGCGGACAGCAGGGCCACTTCACCGCCGGGGCCGGTGGCCCGCGCCTGCACCCGGCGTACCGCGGCGATGCGCGCGGGGAGCCGGCCGTCCTGGACCTTGGCGAGTACGCCGCAGACGGCGTCCGTGAGAGCGGCGGTACCGTCCGCCGGGCCCTCGCCGGATTCCCAGCCGCACCTCAGAACCCTGCCGCCCTCCTGGACCACCGTCTGCCGCGCCTGTTCCAGCACGGCGGTCTTGCCGGTTCCGGCGCCACCGGTGACGAGCAGGGTCCGAACCGCGGCACCGGTGGTGCGTCCGGCGGTGAGTCCGGTGGCGTGACCGGTGGCGTGACCGGTGGTGCGTAACGCCTCGGCCACGTCCTCGACTTCGCCGTGCCGGCCGACGAGAAGTGAAGGGTGCTGCTGCACGTCGACTCCCTGTTTTCCCTTTTTCTCCATGCCGAACTGCTTCATGAGAATTGGAGTCGTCCGAATGTCCGAACAGGTCAACTTTTTATGCCGAGTTTGCCATGATTGCAGGCGCTGGTCCGGGGCCCGTCCGTCGGGTCGGTCCGAGGCGGGCGCCGCCCGCCGGTACGTGATTCCTCGAAGGTTGCGGTGGAGAAAGTGGCTGCTCGGACAGACACCGAGTTGGTCTTCGGCGGCACGGCCGCACGGTTCCACAGCCCCGGCGGGGACCTGCTCGGCCGGACAGCCGAGTCGGAAGAGACCGACCGCGGCCTCCGCGATCCGTCCGGGCCACGCCTGGTGCTCGTCCGCGGCGAACGGGGCATCGGACGCACCGTGTTCGCGCACGCCACCGCCGAGCGACTGCGCGCGGGAGGAATGGCGGGAGGCATCGCGGTCCTGCCGGTCGCCTGCGTCCCCGGCGACGGCGAACACCCTCAACTGCTGGCGCTGCGACTGGTCATGGCCCTGGAGGAACACCGGTCCGCCACGACGAAACGCAAGCCGGCACAGAAGCCGGCCTCGGAAGCGCTGTCCGCGATGAAGCGCGGCGACCGGACAGCGATGGCCGAAGCACTCGTCGCCGCTCTGGCGCGACCGACCCCCGCGGTCGTACTCGTCGACGACGCCCACCATGCCGACGCCGAATCCCTCGCCCTGCTCGACGAGGTCGAATTCGACCGGGTCCCGCCCGGCATCCGGCTGTTGCTCACAGCTGTCCGGCACACCGCGCCGTACGGCACACCCCCGTCCCCCGGCCACACCGTGGACCGGCTCGCCACCGTGGACCGGCTCGCCCACAACCGGGCGGCACACACGATCACCCTGCCGCGCCTCACCCCGGACGACGCCACCGCCATGGTGGCGCAGCGCCTGCGTTCGGCACCCGACGCCGACCTGATGCGACGCCTCCACGAGCTGAGCCGCGGTGTCCCCGGCGCGCTGGACGCCCTCCTCGTCGAATGGACGGCACAGAACGCGATACGCACGGCCGACGGCCACGCCTTCCTCGGCACCGGTGCGCCGGTACCGCTGCTGCCGGACCACGACCGGTACGTCGCGGCGCTGCATGCGCTGGAAGAACCCTGTGGAACGGTGGCCACGGCGCTCAGCATCCTGTGGCCGCTCGGCCGACCGGCCGCCACCCTCGTCGCCTCGTCGACCGGGCTGCCCGCCGAGTCCGTCACCGACGGCATCCGCACCCTGGTCGACGAGGGCATCCTCGACGAACTGCCCGGCCGGGACCCCGCCTCCGCGTCACGCGGCTGGACCTTCCGCGTCCCGCTGCTGGCACACACCGTCCGGGAACGACTGGGCCCCGTGAAGCGCAGCCACTTGTCCGCGGCCGCGGTGGAGGCGCTGTGGGCGGGCGGGAAGCCGGGGCGCACCGGTGCCACCCCGGAGGACCCCCCGGTCTCGGCGCTCCTCGAAGAGGCGGACGCGCAGACCTACCTCCCCGACCGGATCGCCGACGCCGGCTTCCTGGTCGACCGCGACCGCGCGGTGACGGAACTGACCGCCGCCGCACGATCGCTGTACCCCGACCTCGAACGCCGGGGAATGCTGCGGTGGCACATGGGAGCCGTCCGCCTCATCGAGGAGCAGTACGCCCGCGACCTCGCCATACTGCGGTCCGGCCAGGCCGCCTTCGGCTGCGGCGACCACCGGACGGCCCGGACGGCGGCCGAATGGCTCGTGTGCGGCCCCGCCGAGGGCCTCGACGCACAGGCGGTCCACGAGGCCGCCACCCTGCTGGTGGCATCCGCGGCCGCCGAACAGGACTGGCCGGCCCTGTCCCGCATGGGCACCGCACTCTGGTGGGAGGGACTGCCGCTGTCCGCCATGGCCACCGTCTCCGGCCGCGTCCAGGCACTGTGGCAGCTGGAGAAGTGGCAGGAGGCACTGGCCCTCATGCTGCAGACCGAACGCGTATGGCAGGCCACCCCGGGCAGTCGCGCCCTGCTGGAACTCTTCCGCAGGGTCGCGGAGTACGTACTGGGCCGCCCGGAACGGTTCACCCGCGCACTGGCCCAGCCGGAGGAACCGGACCTGCCTCCGAACAAGGCGTTCGCGTTCAACATCGCCACGTTCGACGTACTGCTCGGAATCGGCGACCTGCGAGGTGCGGCGAACCTGCTGTCCACCCGGCGGATGCACCTCGAACTCCTCCCCCAGCACAACCGGTTCCTCTGGCACCACCTCAACGGACAGTGGGACGAGGCACTAGCTCTGGCACGTCGGCTCCTGGTCGACGGCGGGGTCCTGAACGTGGTCCCCGGACACCACCTGCTCCCCGCCCGCACGGCGGCCATCCTCCTCGCCCAGGGACGCACCACCAGCGCGGACCGCCTGATCAGCAGCGTGCGCGGGCCGGCGAACGGGCCGCTGGAACACATCCTGGACCACGCCGAGGCCGAGGTGCTGCGAACCCTGGGCGAGCTCGGCCGGGCAGAGGAAGTACTCCGGCGCGGCCTCCGCGCGGCAGACGAACGCGGCTCCTTCTACGGCACCGACGAACTGCTGGCCTCACTCGCCGAGGTACACGCGGAAGCGGGACACCAGGACCGGGCGACGGCCTGCCTGGACCGCCTCGACCGGACGGCCGAGCAGATGAACAGCGGCCGGACGCGGCTCCTGCACCTGCTGACGTCGGGAAAGATCCTGGGCCCGGACTCCCCGGAGGCCCGCAAGCACCTGCACGAGGCGGTCGACCTGGCCCGCTCCCGCAGCCAGCCGTTCGAAACGGCGGTCACGCTCCTGGCCGCCGTACGCGCGAACGCGGCACCGGCACCCCTGCTGCACGAGGCGTACGAACGCTTCGGCGAGCTGGGTGCCACGCTGTGGCGCTTCCACACCAGGACCGCGATGCGCGAGGCCGGCCTGACCGTACCCGGCCGCAGACAGGCCACGTCGGAGAACGAGCACCTGCTGGCCACCCTGCTCGCCGAGGGACTCACCAACCGCCGGATCGCGGGCGTACTGCGGCTCAGCGAGGACGCGGTCGCGAACCGCCTGTCCCGGTTGTTCGCACGCACCGGAATGCGCTCCCGCACAGAGGTGGTCACAGCGGTACTCACGGGCACCCCGATGACGACGGACCACCACTGACCCCTCCCCCCACTCATGCCAGATTTCCCTGTCCTTAACGGACGAGGGACCTCCGGGAGCGGATCGAGGCAACCCCGCGTGCCACCATCAACTCCTGAACGGCATGGACCACTTGGGTTCCCGAATGGGGGGCGAATGCCTCAGCAGGTACTCACAGACACCGTGCGCGTCGCGATCCACGCACCCGACGCCCTCGTCCGCGCCGGACTGCTCAGCTACCTCCACAACGACCGCCGCATCCGCGAGGTCCCACCGGACAGGCTCCGCGAAGCGGACGTCATCGTGGTCACCGTGGACGTCGCCGACACCTCCACCCTCGACCTGCTGCGCAGCCTGTCCGACAGGCCGGACGCACGATTCGCCCTGGTGGTGGGCAAGGAGTGGCACGCCGACGTCTCGGCCGCGGTCGACCGCGGAGTCCGCGCCGTCCTGTGGCGCGACTCCTTCAGCCAGGCGGCCTTCATCCGAACCCTGCACACCATCGCGGACGGCGGCGGAAGCCTCCCGCCCACCCTCCAGGGCACCCTGATGGAACAGGTCCGCTGGGCCCAACGCGAACTCCTCGCCCCCCGGGGCCTCACGGCATCCGGCATCAGCCCCCGCGAGGTGGACGTCCTCCGCCTGGTCGCCGAGGGCAAGGAACTCGCCGAAATAGCGACGAAGCTCTCCTACTCGGAACGCACCGTCAAATACATCCTCTACGGCGTGATGAAGCGCCTACACCTACGAAACCGCGCCCACGCCGTCTCGTACGCAATACGAGCGGGCATCATCTGACCCACCACCGGGCCGCCCAAACTGTCGGAGCCCCCTGTCGGATTCGAACCGACGACCTACGCATTACAAGTGCGTTGCTCTGGCCATCTGAGCTAAGGAGGCGGGGCCCGCGCACGGGCGGGCCGGGTGCGTGCACGCATGCACGCCCGTGCAGTGTACCCACGTCACAGCGGGCCCCTGTCGAAAATTTCCTCGAACTTCATCGCCCGCGGAGTACTGACAGAACGTGTGAACGCGAGGTAGCGTCCTGAACCAGTCCGCTCATGTGGACTACACCACTACGGACCGTTCCGTAGCGGTCACACCACCTTTACAACGGATCGTCCGGCACGTTCCTGCCGGTGAAGGGGGCCTACGAACCATGGCCACTGTCTCGTTCAACAAGGCGACCCGCATTTACCCGGGTGGCGACAAGCCCGCCGTCGACCAGCTCGAGCTCGACGTCGCGGATGGCGAGTTCCTCGTGCTCGTCGGCCCCTCCGGCTGCGGAAAGTC
The DNA here is from genome assembly GCF_055577685.1 of Streptomyces sp. NPDC033178. NCBI lineage: Bacteria > Bacillati > Actinomycetota > Actinomycetes > Kitasatosporales > Streptomycetaceae > Streptomyces > Streptomyces sp. NPDC033178. The sequence goes on along the minus strand of NZ_JBVIPT010000007.1, from coordinate 134,606 downwards.
CACCTCCCTGCGGATGCTCGCGGGTCTCGAGGACGTCAACGCCGGCTCGATCCACATCGGTGACCGCGACGTCACGCACCTGCCGCCCAAGGACCGGGACATCGCCATGGTGTTCCAGAACTACGCGCTGTACCCGCACATGACGGTCGCCGACAACATGGGCTTCGCGCTCAAGATCGCCGGCGTCAACAAGGCCGAGATCCGCCAGAAGGTCGAGGACGCGGCGAAGATCCTGGACCTCACCGACTACCTGGCCCGCAAGCCGAAGGCCCTCTCCGGTGGTCAGCGCCAGCGTGTCGCGATGGGTCGCGCCATCGTGCGTGAGCCCCAGGTCTTCCTCATGGACGAGCCGCTGTCGAACCTCGACGCCAAGCTCCGCGTCTCGACCCGTACCCAGATCGCGAGCCTCCAGCGCCGCCTCGGCATCACCACCGTCTACGTCACCCACGACCAGGTCGAGGCCATGACCATGGGCGACCGGGTGGCCGTGCTGAAGGACGGTCTGCTCCAGCAGGTCGACTCGCCGCGCAACATGTACGACCGCCCGAGCAACCTCTTCGTCGCCGGCTTCATCGGCTCCCCGGCGATGAACCTCGTCGAGGTACCGATCACCGACGGCGGCGTGAAGTTCGGCAACAGCGTGGTGCCCGTCAACCGCGAGGCCCTCAAGACCGCCGCCGACAAGGGTGACACCACGGTCACCGTCGGCGTCCGTCCGGAGCACTTCGACATCGTCGAGCACAACGGTGCCGCGGCCGCCTCCCTGTCGAAGGACACCGAGGACGCCCCGGCGGGCCTCGCCGTCACGGTCAACGTCGTCGAGGAGCTCGGCGCCGACGGCTACGTCTACGGCAGCGCCAAGGTCGACGACGACCTCAAGGACCTGGTCGTCCGCGTCAGCGGCCGCGCGGTCCCGGAGAAGGGCGCCACGCTGCACGTCGTGCCGCGTCCGGGCGAGACCCACGTCTTCTCGACGTCCACGGGCGAGCGCCTCTCCGACTGACGACTGACGACTGACCGAGTCGGTCGGGCCGGCCAGGTCCGACCCGGCCGGTCCCGGAGATTTCACCCAGGTTGACGGAGAAGGCCCCGCAGGCTGCTGCGGGGCCTTCTCCGTTGTCGACAAATACCCCGGCAGAACGGGCATTTCGATACCCGTACGTCAACATCAAACTCGAAAACGACGGTTTACCCGTCCCCCGAATTGATTACTAAATGTCGCCAAATCATCACCCCGCGCTACCCTCACTCGCGTGAAGCACTCCACTAACCACTCGACGCGACACGGCCGTGGTCCCGCCGGCCGACCGACACGGCACGGCCGCGGTCCGGCCCGCCGGATCGGCCGTACTCTCGCCCTCGTTCTGCCCGTCGTCCTGGTGCTCTCCGGGACGCTCGCGGTCACCCGAGTCAACTGGTCGGGGAACAGCTCCTCGACGTCGGTGCTCGCCGCATCCGCCGAGGACGTCTCCCGACGTGCCCCGTCCCGCGCCCCGCAGGACGTGCTGCGCGACACGCTCCTCCTCGAACTCCAGGAGAAGAACCCGGGCGTGGCCCTCACCCACCTCCAGGAGGCGGTGAACGGCCGTCCGTCGCTCGCCAGGCACTGCGCGTCCATCGCCCGCGCCCTGGGCCGCGCCGCCGTCCGCGCCTACGGCCCGACCCGAGCCCAGTCGTTCGCCCGCCCGGTCTGCGACACGTCCTTCGCCACGGGCGTGGCAGCCCAGCACACCTGAGCCGCCAGGAGGGCCCCTCGGGCCCTCTGAGGGGGGCGGAGCTGTGACCCATGCAGCTCCGCCGCGGGGCGCGACGAGCCGCCACCGGATCGCGGATCCCCACCCCGCACACCCCGCAGACGCCCACCCGCAAATCCCGCGGGGCGCCACGTACAGTTCGGGTCATGACCGATCCGAACGCCGCGTCGCGCCCCGTTCAAGCCGTCGTCCTGGCCGGCGGCCAGGGCTCGCGGCTGCGTCCCTACACCGACGACCGTCCCAAGCCGATGGTCGAGATTCCCGGCACCGGGACCCCGATCATCGGCCACCAGCTGGCCTGGCTCGCCGAGGAGGGCGTCACCGACGTCGTCGTCTCGTGCGGCCATCTCGCCGAGGTGCTCCAGCAGTGGCTGGACTCGGCCGAGCTGCCCGTCTCCGTGACCACCGTGGTCGAGACGGAGCCCCTGGGCCGGGGCGGCGGCCTCAAGTTCGCCGCCAAGCACCTGCCCCACCCGGACCGCCCCTGGTACGCGACGAACGGCGACATCTGGACCCGTTTCTCGCTGCGTGAGATGGCGGACTTCCACACCGAGCGCGACGCGGTGGCCACCCTCGCGCTGGCCCGCCCCCGCATCCCGTGGGGCGCCGTCGAGACCGACGACTTCGGCCACATCACGGACTTCATCGAGTCCCCGCCGACCGCGTACGGCATCAACGCGGGTGTGTACGTCTTCTCCCCCGAGTTCGCCGCCCTGCTGCCCGACCTCGGCGACCACGAGCGGTCCACGTTTCCCCGCCTGGCCCGTGAACGCCGCCTGGCCGGCTATCCGATCCCGCAGGGCGCCTACTGGCGCGCCATCGACACCGCGAAGGACCTCACGGAGGCCGCCAAGGAGCTGGCGGCGCTGGGGCGTTGAGCAACTTACTCCGACCCGCGGAAGCGGCGTGTACGACGATGGGGCCCGGCACCTGAGAGGTGCGGGCCCCATCGTCGTACGGTCTGCGCCGCCGTACCGGCTGTACGGTCCTGGGCCGCCGTACCGGCTGTACGGTCCTGGGCCGCCGTACCGGCTTGGCCGTGCCGCCCTGTCGGCGGGCGGTGTCAGCCCAGCAGGCCGCCCACGAGCCCGGAGCCACCGCCGGAGCCGGAGCCACCACCGCTGCCTCCCGTGCTCCCGCCGGAGCCGGAGCCGCCGCCACTGCCGGAGCCGCCCGAGCCCGTACCGCCGGTGGTACCGCCCGAGGAGGACGGACCGGCGCTGGTGCTGGGGGCCTGCGGCGGGGCCGACTGCTGGGGCGGTGCCTGACCGGAGCCCTGCGGCTGGCTGGGCTGCCCGGCACCGGCGCCCGCGGTCTCGCGGGCCGCGCCCGGTGTGGTAGCGGCGCCCGAGGGGCTCGCGGAAGTGGCGCCCTGGGTGGGCGAGTTGGCCGCCGAGGGACTCTCCTTGTGCCGGCCCTTGCCGGGCTCCTCCGGGAGCGGGGAGCCGGGCAGTTCGTTGCGCGGGGCCTCGCCGGGGCCGGGGACGACCACGCGGTCGGCGTCACGGACGGCGCCGCCGAGCAACGAGCCGATGAGCAGGGTGAGTCCGACGACGATGGTCGTGACGAGCGCGCCCCGGCGCAGGACGCGGCTGCGCAGTTCCCAGATGTCGGCGCGCGGCCCGAGCGTGCGCCAGGCCTCGCCGGCGAGGCGGCCGTCGATGGAGTAGACGGGGGCGCCCGCGATGATCAGCGGGGACCAGGCGGCGAGGTAGATGATGTCCGGCGCGTCGTAGGCGGGGACGGACTTCCAGCTGACGGTGAGGAGCAGCGCCGCCGAGAGCAGGGCGCCGACGACCGCGGCGACCCGCTGCCACAGGCCCAGCACGGTGAGGACGCCGACGATGACCTGGAAGAAGGCGATGAGGAGTCCGGCGCCGACGGGGTGTTCGAGGGCGAACTGGCGCAGTGGCTCAGCGAGTTCCCAGGGGTGCAGGGAGTTGAGCCACTTGACCATGGAGCCGCGTTTGCCGCCGTCGAAGTAGACGGGGTCGCAGAGCTTGCCCATGCCTGCGTAGATCGAGATGAAGCCGAGGAAGACGCGCAGCGGGAGCAGGACGACGCCGAGGTTCATCCGGCGGCCGGGGTAGTACCCGTGCCGCACGGGGGCGGCGCCGTGCCGCCTGAGCGCGCCGTCGTCCTCGTCCCGGTACTCGTCGGCGTCGTAGGAGTCGTCCTCGAACTCGCCCTCCGCGTACGGGCGTTCGTCGATCTCCTCGTACGCGCTGCCCGCGCTGCGCATCTGGGGCAGGAGGCGGGTCTCGGGGCCGCGGACGGTCGGTGTCTCGACGGTGGCGTCGACGTCGAACCCGGGGGGTCCGCCCTCGCCGACGCGCGGGATGACCTGGGTCGCACCGCCGTCCCCGGCGGGCGCCTCGGCGCCGTGCCGCAGACTCGTGCTCCGCACCGCCTGCAACAGCCGGGTGGCGCCGGTGTCGTCGGGGGCGGACTTCCCGCTCCAGACGACGGGCGCGCGGCGGCGGGTGCCTGCGGTGGTTCCGACGACGGGGATGCGCGCGGTGTCCTCGCCCGAGCTCAAGTGCCGCGCGGCGCGCGGGGACTGGCCCCGCGGGGCGGAGTTCAGCTGCACGCGGAAGCTCGCATGATTGACGATGACCTGCGCCGGATCGCTCGGCACCTTCACCATGCTCAGCGCGGGAGCGTCGTCGAATCCCAACGAGCGGTCCCCCGTGGGTGTGCGGGGTGTTCTGGTGTCCACACTCATCTAACCGAGTGACGTGTGTTTAGGACACTGCTTTGACCGGCCCGATCTGTCCGGACCCCGTCAAGATCAACGAGCCGCGCCCGGGGTCGCGGTCAAGGGGCGCGGAACCGGGCCCTGTAAGGGGCGCGGGGCTGTGACATTTGCGGCTCCGCCGCGGGGCGCGCCCAGCCCCCACGCACCCGCGGATCACCACAACCCGGCGTCAGCAAACCCCGCACCAGGCCCGCCAAGCCGGTACTAGGCCCGCTTCCGCGAGGCCTCGTACAGCACAACTCCCGCGGCCACACCGGCGTTCAGCGACTCCGTGCCGCCCGGCATCGGGATCCGCACCCTGAAGTCACAGGTCTCACCGACGAGTCGGGAGAGCCCCTTGCCCTCGCTGCCGACGACGATGACGACGGGACCCCCGAGGGCCTCCAGGTCACCGACCTCGGCCTCCCCGTCCGCGGCGAGGCCGACCACGATGAGGCCCGCCTTCTTGTAGGCCTCAAGGGCCCGGGTCAGGTTGGACGCACGGGCGACGGGCGTACGCGCCGCGGCACCAGCGGACGTCTTCCACGCACCGGCGGTCATGCCGGCCGCACGGCGCTCGGGCACGACGACACCGTGGCCGCCGAACGCGGAGACGGACCGGACGACGGCACCGAGGTTGCGCGGGTCGGTCACGCCGTCGAGCGCGACGATCAGCGGGTCCACGCCCTCGTCGTACGCGGCGGCCGCGAGGTCCTCCGGGTGCGCGTACTCGTACGGCGGGACCTGGAGGACGAGCCCCTGGTGGTTGAGGCCGTTGGTCATACGGTCCAGCTCGGGACGCGGGGCCTCCATGAGGTGGATGCCGCCGCGGTCCGCGGCGAGCTGGAGCGCCTCGCGCACCCGCTCGTCGTTGTCGATGAACTGCTGGACGTAGAGCATCGACGCCGGCACGCCCTCGCGCAGCGCCTCGACGACGGAGTTGCGCCCGACGACCATCTCGGACGTGCCCTTGCCGCCCCGGCCGCCGCGCGGCGACGGGCGGCGCACGGTCTGCTTCGCGTTGGCCTTGGCGACGGCGCCGGCGATGCGGTTCTTCTTGTGCCCCTTGCGCGCTTCGGCGGGCGGGGTCGGACCCTTGCCTTCCAGGCCCCGGCGTCGCTGGCCGCCACTGCCGACCTGCGCGCCCTTCTTGCCGGACATGCGGCGGTTGTTAGCGGCCATGACCTACCTGTCTGTGTGAAGGCGTACGTGCGTACGCCTGTGGTGTACGTGTCTGTGAAATGTCGTGCGTCTACGAGTGTGCCGCCCGGAGACCCGAGCGGCACAATCGATCAAGGAAACGGTCAGCGCGGGCCGAGTGTCCAGCGCGGCCCCTGGGGGCCGTCCTCGATCACGAGCCCGGACTGGTTGAGCTGGTCACGGATGGCGTCGGCGGTGGCCCAGTCCTTGCGCGTACGGGCGGACTCGCGCTGCTGCAGCACCAGACGTACGAGCGTGTCGACGACTCCGTGCAGGTCCTCGCCGCGGTCGCTCTCGCCCGCCCAGTGCGGGTCGAGCGGGTCGAGACCGAGGATGCCGAGCATCGCGCGGACCTCGGCCAGCCGTGCGACCGCCGCTTCCTTGTCGTCGGCGGCCAGCGCGCTGTTGCCCTGGCGGACCGTGGTGTGCACGACGGCGAGGGCCCCCGGGACGCCCAGGTCGTCGTCCATCGCCTCGGCGAAGGCCGGCGGGACCTCGGCCGCGGGCTCGACGGCTCCGGCCTTCTCCACCACCCGCTGCACGAAGCCCTCGATCCGCGCGAACGCGGACTCGGCCTCGCGCAGTGCCTCCTCGCTGTACTCGATGGTGGAGCGGTAGTGCGGGGTGCCCAGGTAGTAGCGCAGCACGATGGGCCGCCACGCCTTGACCATCTCGCTCACGAGCACGGAGTTGCCGAGCGACTTCGACATCTTCTCGCCGCTCATGGTCACCCACGAGTTGTGCACCCAGTAGTGCGCGAACTCGTCGCCGAAGGCCTTGGCCTGGGCGATCTCGTTCTCGTGGTGCGGGAAGATCAGGTCGATGCCGCCGCCGTGGATGTCGAAGACGGGGCCCAGGTACTTGTGGGCCATGGCGCTGCACTCCAGGTGCCAGCCGGGCCGTCCCCGGCCCCAGGGCGTCTCCCAGCTCGGCTCGCCGGGCTTGACGGCCTTCCACATCGCGAAGTCCCGCGGGTCCCGCTTGCCGGTCTCGCCGTCCTCGGCGGGCTGGCGCAGCTCGTCCAGGTCCTGGTTGGACAGCGACAGATAGCCGGGCAGGGAGCGCACGTCGAAGTACACGTTGCCCTCGGCCTCGTACGCGTGCCCGCGCTCGATGAGCGTGCGCATCATCTCGACCATCTCGGTGATGTGGCCGGTGGCGCGCGGCTCGTACGTCGGCGGGAGGCAGCCCAGTGCGGTGTAACCGTCGTTGAACGCGCGCTCGTTCTCGTAACCGATCGACCACCACGGCCTGTTCTGCTCGGCGGCCTTCCTGATGATCTTGTCGTCGATGTCGGTGACGTTCCGGATGAACGTCACGTCGTAGCCGCGGTGCTCGAACCAGCGGCGCATGATGTCGAAGTTGAGGCCGGACCTGATGTGCCCGATGTGCGGGGCCGCCTGCACGGTGGCGCCACAGAGGTAGATCGAGACACAACCCGGCGTGATCGGGGTGAAGTCACGGATCTGCCGGGCGCTGGTGTCGTACAGGCGAATAGTCACCCCTCCAGGGTAGTGGGCGACGACCAGTGCCCCGAGACCCTTCCGACACATGGCTCACGATTCGTGACATCCGCTGCGCGGGCGGCCGACCCGGTCTTTTCTCGCCCCCGCCGCCCCTACCCGTCCCGTCCCTGGGGGCTGCGCCCCCAGACCCCCCTTTCGGCCTGAACGGCCTCGTCCTCAAACGCCGGACGGGCTAGTAGTTAGCCCCTCCGGCGTTTGAGGAGCGGGGGTTCGGGGGCGGAGCCCCCGAGGAAGGGACGGGAATGGGTAGGGGCGGCGGGGGCGAGGAAAGGCCCCTCACCCCACCCGCGCCACCAACGCCGTGGCCACCGCCATCAACCCCTCGCCCCGCCCGGCAAACCCCAGCCCGTCCGTGGTCGCGCCGGACACCGACACCGGCGCCCCCACGGCATCGGAAAGAATCTTCTGCGCCTCGTCACGCCGCTTGCCGATCTTGGGGCGGGGCCCAACGACCTGAACGGCCACGTTGCCGATGGTGAAACCCCCGGCGCGAACGATCCGCGCCGCCTCCGTCAACAGCACAACCCCCGACGCCCCGGCCCACTCGGCCCGCCCGGTCCCGAAGTGCTGCCCCAGATCCCCCATCCCGGCCGCGGAGAAGAGCGCGTTGCAGGCGGCATGCGCGACGACATCGGCGTCGGAGTGCCCGGCCAGCCCAGGCCCCTCGCCCTCCCACTTCAACCCCGCGCACCACAGCTCACGCCCCTCCTCGAAGGCGTGAATGTCGGTACCGATACCGACGAGCGGCAGCACAGGCCCCCCGGAGGCCCCCGAACCCTCAGACCCTTCAGACCCCTCAGAAGCCATCGTTCAACCTCCGCCGCGCCAGAACGGCCTCCGCCAGCACCAGGTCCAAGGGACGCGTCACCTTGAACGCCTCCTCGTGCCCGGGCACGACGACCACCCGAAGCCCGAGCTGCTCGACCATGCTCGCGTCGTCCGTGACGTTCTCGGTGACGGTCTCGTGCGCGCGCACGAGCGTGTCGCGGTCGAACCCCTGCGGTGTCTGCACGGCGCGCAGCAGCGCCCGCTCCGGTGTGGCGACGACAGGCTCGGGCTCCCCGGGCACTCCGGCGGGCTCGACCTGCTTGACGGTGTCCGCGAGCGGCAGCGCGGGCACGACGGCGGGAGCCCCGTCCCGTACGGCCTCGATGACGGCATCGACCGTGTCGACGGGCACCAGCGGACGCGCCGCGTCGTGCACGAGCACGATGTCGATCCCGGGCGGCAGCGCGTCGAGCCCTATCCGTACGGACTCCTGCCGGCTGTCTCCCCCGGGCACGACGAGGAAGTCGGTCCGCTCTGGCAGGGCGTGTGCGTCGAGAAGTGTCTTCACCTCGGCGGCCCCGTCGGGCGGAGCCACGACGACGACGAGGGAGACGGCACGGGACGCGGCCATGGCGCGTACCGCGTGGATGAGCATGGGGGTGCCGTTCAGCGCGCGTAGCGCTTTGGGGGCGCCCGGACCAAGGCGTACGCCCCGGCCGGCGGCCGGAATCACGGCCGCCGTACGGGCCTCGGACGGCGAAGGGCGCGAATCGTCAGACATCGGTTCCTGTCAGGTTTGTATGCTCGGCCGACGTGGGTATGGCCTGGGCGTGGTACCCCCGACCGAAGGTTGGGGGAGTGCCGGGCGCGACGCCTTGACCGGACCCTTCCGTGACATTCGGTCGAGCCGCTGCCCGGGCCCGGCACGCCAAGTATCGGTCCCGTGAATGTTCGCCGAGAAATCGGCCATGAATGTTCGAGGGCACCGAGAGCAAGGTATCCGGGTACGAACATGCCGCAGCGCCCGGCGACAATGGATACGTCATCGGGCACCGCGGCATTTCATTGCGCCGAACCGCTCGTTTCGCCTCTGGTCAGAAAGCGATCAGAGCGCGGACGGGCGTCAGGACGCGAGGACCTCGTCGAGCAGTGCCTCGGCCTTGTCCTCGTTCGTGTTCTCCGCGAGAGCGAGCTCGCTCACCAGGATCTGGCGGGCCTTGGCGAGCATGCGCTTCTCACCGGCGGAGAGTCCACGCTCACGCTCACGACGCCACAGGTCACGTACGACTTCCGCGACCTTGATGACATCGCCGGAGGCGAGCTTCTCGAGATTTGCCTTGTAACGGCGCGACCAGTTCGTGGGCTCCTCGGCGTACGGCGCACGCAGCACCTCGAAGACCCGGTCCAGCCCTTCCTGACCGACCACATCACGCACGCCGACGAACTCCGCATTGTCCGCTGGCACACGCACCGTCAGGTCGCCCTGGGCGACCTTCAGCACCAAGTAGGTCTTGTCCACGCCTTTGATCTGGCGAGTTTCGATGGCCTCGATCAGCGCGGCCCCGTGATGGGGATAGACCACGGTGTCGCCAACCTTGAACGTCATGTGACAGGTACCCCTTCCGTGGCTATCCAGGGTAACACGGAAACCGCGTGTTCTGAATGGCGTTTTCGCAGGTCAGGGCATATCTCGGGGCTTGACAATCGCGACATGAACGTGCTGCGCAGGGGTAGCGGAGGACGGTATTCGCAGGTCGGAGCGGCTCTCCATGCGGAGGGAAACGCGCACGTTACAACACCCCGAGACCCCGCTCACGTGCCTGAACGTCCAGATTTGTCGGGTTCCGAGAGCCCACGTTCCGCTACTCCGTTCGGTGAGCGGAGTCGAGTACGAGGGGAATCCGGAATTGATCACGGCGGCCGAAGGCGCGTCGGAGATCAACCGGAGAGTCGGGCCCGGGACTCGGGCCGAGAGTCGGGCCCGGGAGTAGCCCGAAGATCGATGGAAGATCGACGGAAGGTCCTTCGAAGATCCGCGGAAGATCGACGGAACATCGGCCGAAGATCGGCCGACGATCGATTTCCGGGATCGCCATGCATTCCCTGCGCGATATCCGCAAGGGCCGGACGGGCGACTTACCGATGCTTCTTATGTGAATGGCGAACCAGTGCACACCCAATGCAACCGCCGAGTGTGTTGATCGGCCGGTGACGGGCCCAGTGACAAGGGAGGCTCGACCGGGCCGGAGCGCACCCACCGGCCGCTAGAGGCGGGTCGGGTGCGGTGGCGCGGGAACGGCTCGGTAACCTAAGGCCGCTGACAGACCCTTAGGGCGGCTTTATACAGGAGCCGCTCTGCTTCGCCCACGTTCAAGGAGTTGCCGCCGCCGTGAGCAGCAGCCTTCGACGCGGCGGACTCGCCGCCGCCGCCATCGCGTTCTCGGTCGCCTCGCTCGCCGCGTGCGGTGCCGGCAACAAGGCCCAGACGCTGGAGATCAAGCCGGACAACGCCGCCACCAGCGTTGGTGACATCAAGATCCAGAGTGCCGTCGTCGTCACCCAGCCCGAGCTGGAGTCGACGGGCCCCGCCGTCGTCTCCGCGACCGTGTTCAACGAGGGCCCCACCGCCCAGACGCTCGACTCCATCGCCGTGGAGGGCATCGCCCAGCCCGCCAAGCTCAAGCCCGCGAAGGGCTCGGGGGCGCTGACCATCCCGGCCGGCGGTTCGGTCGTCCTCGGCGGCAAGGGCAACGCCTCCGCCGTACTGGAGAGCAGCCGTGAGGCCTTCGACGACGGCGACGCGCAGCCGGTCACCTTCACCTTCAGCAAGACCGGTGACGTGACGCTGGAGGCGTTCGTCGTGCCCGCCGAGAGCTACTTCTCCAAGTGGGGCCCGACCGAGATCCCGACGACGCCGTCCGCGAAGCCCTCCGCTTCGGGTTCGCCGTCCGGCTCGGCGAGCGGGTCGCCCTCGGGCTCCCCGGCCGGGTCCGCGTCGGGCCAGACCGGCGAGGCGGGCTCCGAGCCCTCCGACACCGCGGCCTCGTCGAGCGCGACGGCCTCGGAGTCGGCCGCGGGCCACTGACACCCGTACGGCGAAAGGGCGGGCCCCCTCCACAGGGGGCCCGCCCTTTCGCCGTACTCGAACTCTCCGCAGCGTCGGTCTTCCGACGTCTCCCAAGCGGTTTACGGCTCGAACTTGTAGCCGAGCCCCCGGACCGTGACCAGGTAGCGCGGCGCGCCCGGGTCCGGCTCGATCTTGGCGCGGAGGCGCTTCACGTGGACGTCGAGGGTCTTGGTGTCGCCCACGTAGTCGGCGCCCCAGACCCGGTCGATGAGCTGCATACGGGTCAGGACACGGCCCGCGTTGCGCAGCAGCATCTCCAGGAGGTCGAACTCCTTGAGGGGGAGGTCGACCTTGGAGCCGGAGACGGTGACCACGTGGCGGTCCACGTCCATACGGACCGGACCGGCCTCCAGGGCCGCCGGGGTGACCTCCTCGGGCTCGCCGCGGCGGCGCAGGACGGCCCGGATACGGGCCACCAGTTCACGGGACGAGAAGGGCTTGGTGACATAGTCATCGGCTCCTATTTCGAGCCCCACGACCTTGTCGATCTCGCTGTCCTTGGCGGTGACCATGATCACCGGGACGTTCGATCGGCTGCGCAACTGGCGGCACACCTCGGTGCCGGGCAGTCCGGGCAGCATCAGGTCGAGGAGGACGAGGTCGGCGCCGTTGCGCTCGAACTCGTCGAGGCCGTCGGGCCCGGTGGTCGCGATGGCGACCTCGAAGCCCTCCTTGCGGAGCATGTAGGACAGAGCGTCGCTGAAGGACTCCTCGTCCTCGACGACGAGCACTCGGGTCACGGAAGGACCTCCGGGGCAGAAAACGGTTCGTACGGGGATGAGACGGTGGTCGTCCCGTCGGTCTGACCGGTCTCGTCGTCTTCGTCGAGTCCGGGTGTCTGGTCGTCGGTCACGCGGTCGCGGGCCGCGCCCGCCTCCGGCAGCCTCAGGGTGAAGGTGGAGCCCTGACCCTCGGAGCTCCACACCGTGACCTCCCCGCTGTGCGAGGCTGCCACATGCTTGACGATCGCGAGCCCCAGTCCCGTACCGCCGGTTGCGCGGGAGCGGGCCGGGTCGACGCGGTAGAAGCGCTCGAAGATGCGCTCCTTGTCCTTGTCGGAGATGCCGATGCCCTGGTCGGTCACGGCGATCTCGATGAGGTCTCCGCCGGGCGCGGTCACCCGGCGCGCGGCTATGCCGACCCGGGTGCGGGCGGGCGAGTAGTTGACGGCGTTCTCCACGAGGTTGCCCAGCGCGGCGGCCAGCTGACCCCGGTTGCCCCAGATACTCAGATCGGCGGTACCGCCGGCGGCCATGGTGATCTGCTTCGCCCCGGCCTGGTGGCGGCAGCGGTCGATGGCCTCGGCGACCAGCTCGTCGATGCGAACGGGCTCCGCGTCCTCCAGCGGGTCGTCGTTCTGGACCCGGGAGAGGTCGATGAGCTCCTGGACGAGGTTGGTGAGGCGGGTCGCCTCTATCTGCATCCGTCCGGCGAAGCGTTCCACCGCCTCCGGGTCGTCGGAGGCGCCCATGACCGCTTCGGAGAGCAGCGAGAGCGCGCCGACGGGGGTCTTGAGTTCATGGCTGACGTTGGCGACGAAGTCGCGTCGTACGGCCTCGATGCGGCGGGCCTCGGTGAGGTCCTCGACGAGGAGCAGTACGAGCCGGGAGCCGAGCGGCGCCACCCGGGCGGACACGGCGAGTGCCTCGCCGCGGCCGGTGCCCCGCCGGGGCAGGTCCAGCTCGACCTGCCGTATCTCCCCGTCCCTGCGGGTGTCGCGAGCCATCTGGAGCATCGGCTCGACGGCCAGTTTTCCGCCCCGGACAAGACCGAGGGCGTACGCTGCCGAGCTGGCCTTGACCACGGCGTCGGCCTCGTCGAGGACGACCGCGGAGGAGCGGAGCACGGACAGGACCGTGTCCACGCCCGGCGGAAGCACCGGGTCCGTGTGCAGGGAGGTGCGGGTGGGGCGTTTCTGTTCCCGCTCGCTCCAGCGGAACGCCAGCATGGCGATGACACCGGTGAGTACACCGGCGATCGCTGCCGCTGCGGCGACCGCCGCGTTCACGTCCATGGCTCCAGGTTAGGCACGCTGTACGTCCCGGTCACAGCCGTCCGAGGGTGGACTCGAACACTCGTCGCCCAGAGTTCACCCTGGAGACCATGCTGGTTCACTTCGTACGAGCGGGATGCGTACGCCTCCCACCTGGGGGAAGAGGCGGTGTCGCCCAGAGTTCACCTGGGGGCCAGTGATGGTTCATTTGACGGGGCGGAAACCGACGCGTTCAGGCCGGACCGTGGGAGCGTGGGGTTCGAGAGCCCCCCTGAACCCCCCGAATTGCAGACGTAGAGAGGGACATCCTGATGCGGGACGCGTACCACGAGGAACTTGACTCGATCGGCGAGGGCCTGGTCGAGATGGCCCGTCTCGTCGGCTCGGCGATCGGTCGCGCGACGACGGCGATCCTCGACTCCGACCTGAAGCTGGCGGAGAGCGTGATCGCCGGCGACCAGAAGGTCGACGATCTCCAGCACGATCTGGAGGCACGGGCGATAGCCCTGCTGGCCCGGCAGCAGCCCGTGGCCACCGACCTGCGGATCGTCGTCACCTCGCTCCGTATGTCCGCCGACCTGGAGCGCTCCGGCGACCTCGCCCAGCATGTGGCGAAGCTCGCACGGCTCCGCTTCCCGGAGCGCGCGATTCCGCACGACCTGCACGCCACGATCCTGGAGATGGGCCAGCTCGCGCAGCGCCTGATGGCGAAGGCCGCGGAGGTCATCATCACCAAGGACGTCGACCTCGCACTGCAGCTGGAGCAGGACGACGACGCGATGGACCTCCTCCACCGCACGCTCTTCCAGCACCTGCTGGACGACCGGTGGAAGCACGGCATCGAGACGGCGGTGGACGTCACGCTGCTCGGCCGCTACTACGAGCGCTTCGCCGACCACGCGGTGTCCGTGGCCAACCGCGTGGTGTACCTGGTGACCGGCGAGCACGTGGACGAGATCCAGGGCACGCCGCAGGTGGAAGGGGCGTAAGCCCCCCGGCGGTGGGGGCGCGCCCATGGGGGCGGGGCGAGCGAGATGCGTGGGCGGGTGCGGGTGCGGGTTCTCCTGGGCCGGCCGCGCAGTTCCCCGCCCGCGCCCCTGCGCGGCATGCGCCGGGCGCACAGAATCGGTGCGGGGGCGCGCGAGCCTCTGTGCGCCGTTGATGCGCCCGACCGGGTGGGCATGCAATGGGTGTAGGCACAAGCCTTCGAGGAGGGACCCATGGCCGAATCCCCCACCACGCCCGACCCGACCCAGGAGCGCGAGACCGAGCAGCCCGCCGAAATCAAGAGCCTGCCGCTCTTCGGCGCCTGCGGCTGCGGCTCGGGCTGCGGATGCGGGTGCCAGTCCGGCAATCCGTGCCAGTGCGGCTGATCGCGCCGGCACCACCGACCACGTACGACGTATGACTGCGAACGGGCCCCACTTCAGGTGCGGGGCCCTTTCGTACCGATGAAGTAGGACGGCGGCAGCGAGCAGCGCCGGAAGAAGGGCGCGGACCTGGATCTGTACGCCCTGTTCGTACCGGCGTCGAAAGGCCCTGCGCGGGGGCGCGAAGACACCGGGCACGCTGGTGAAGGCGGGGCATGCGGCACAGGGTGAGCCCTTGCGACCGGGAGGCGGAACGGGCCGCGTCCCTGGCCGGGAGTCCGTCCGTATCGTCCGTCCCGACGAGCAGGGTTACGTGCTGTTGTGCGCGCACTCCGCGATGAGCAACGGCTTCGGCTCCTTCCGCAGTTTCGGCGCGAAGGTCGTCGTCACGGACGGCCGCGGCTCCACGGTCACGGTTCCCCTCTTCACCACGTGGAGGCGTACAGCGCCCGTATGACGGAACGCCGCCCGGTCCTGCACCCGGACGGCACCATCGAGATGAACGGCGGTCCGGTGGAGTTCAAGAGGCGCTGACGGCCCGCTCGCCGCCCCGAATGAGGACTGTGCCGCCGCCGTCAAGGGCTGACGCATCCCTGCCGGCACTTCATGACGGCGCTCGGGGGCACAGGGAAAGCACGACAGCGGGGCTTGTGGCGGACTGCTACCTCCGTGCGCTGCCTGTCCGCACTGCCGCCGGGTTGGTCCACCGGGCAGCCTGGGACGTGTGCCGCTGGGTGCCGTGTCAATCGGACGGCCGGAGCGGCCGGCAGCACCGAAGCGGGGAAACACATGGTCATACGCAGGGTTGGGGGTCGGAATCGAAGCGCCGTATCGATGGAGCATGTCGTGGCGGCCGCGCGCGTCGCAGGCGTACTCGTCACGGCGTTCCGTATCCACGTCTCGCTACGACGGCTCGAAGCCCTCGCTCAGGAGAAGCAGCGGCGGGACACGCTGACCGAGTACCGACGGGACCACCAGCGACTGATCGGGCGGGCCACCGAGGATCCGTCGCTCCTTCCGGTGCTCGACGCGTACGAAGGAGATCTGCACCAGGACACCCAGCGTCGGCACCTGTTCGCGAACGACCTCTACCAGCACGCCTATCAGGGGTACCAGCTCGGCGTGCTCAGCCTGGCCGACCTGCACGGCCACCTCCGCTACATCTTCCAGAGCCGTGCCATGCGCGACTACTGGGAGGCGACCCGGCATCACAGGGCGAGCCTGGTGGAGGACTCGGAGGAAGCCGAACTCGGCAGGATGGTCGACGCTCTCGTGGCTGCCCTGGACGACGCCGAGTCGGAGGGCGACGACTGGTGGGTCGTCGGAGAGGTCCCCGAGAATTGACAACCTGTGCCATCGGAGTCGGAACAACCCGTGCCATCAGCGATGCATATATGCATCCTTCCGGGTGAAGAATGCGCGCCGGATTGCTCTGGGCCGCAACTGCCTTGCCACAGAGGTAACTTGGGCGCCCAACCATCACTTCGATCATGGCAAGGACCGAACCACTTTGAAGATCGTTCGCCGCGTCGGGGCGTCCCCAGTCGAGCGAGGGAGTGTCGGAGGCCAGGCCTGCCCCGACATCTTCGAACTCGCCGACGGCAGCTTCGCCGTCATCGGAACCGACAAGACCGACCTGCTTGACGGCAGCCTCCCCGCCGATGCCTCACGTGGTGGCCACGAGAGGATCGTGGTGATCACCCGCGACACACTGCTCCGCGCCAAAGCGGACATCCCGGACGTCTGACAAGCCCTCTCCGTGGGTCCCGAGCCCTCCGGAGGCCGAGCCGGCCGCGTCACCCGCCTTTCGCAGTCCGGGCGGGTGACGGGCTACAACTCGCCTTGCACGGTGTGTGCCCCTGGCACTCCGACCGACCACGTGTTCCATGCGGGTCCTCGTGAGGACACCATGGAGCCATGCGCCGAAGGACACCGGACACCACCACCTGGCTGGACTCCCCCGACCCCGTACTCGCCCTGGCTCAGGGCGACCTGGCCTTCTACGAGAAAACGCGGGACTCGGCCCGTCGCTGGTACCGCCTGAGCGAACTGGGCGCACTTGCCACGTCGTCGTCCACGGTGGTGGCGGCAGGACTCGGCGCCCCGGCCTGGCTGACCGCTCTCATCGCCGGTGGGGCCCTGTTCTTCACCGGCTTTCGCCAGGTGTTCGCGCACGGTCCCCGCTATGTACTGGCGGCGCAGTCGCGTGAGGTCCTCCGACGGGCCGTCAACCGGTACCAACTGCTGCCTGAGTCCGACCGTGACGAAGCGGCCCGGCAGGAACTGCTCGCAGCGGTCGAGCGGGTCGGCGACGAGGAACTCCGTCAGTGGGTCGAGCAACGACACCAGACCTCGGTGGGCCGCAGCGAGCCATCAGCCAGCCCCGCCCCCCTGACCTGACCTGACCTGACGTGACCTGACCTGACCTGATCTGATCTGATCTGATCTGATCTGACCGCAGAACCCGACTACCGACGAAGTCGTGCCCCGGCTTCGGAATGCCGACCGGGTGACGTCGTGCCACGCTGAGACCGGGGATCGAGTCGGTCCGGGTGTTGGGAGCCGGACCGGATGGCTCTGCGACCCGAGGAGGCCGGCATGGCCAGTCACACCACCCAGAGCAAATCGGCCGAGGCGGCGGATCCACGCCCCTGGCATGCGCCCACATCCGGTATCACCGTCTTCGCGGCAGTGCTGATGATGTTCGGCGGAGCGATGGCGATCTTCGAGGGAATTGCGGCCATCGCCAAGGACGACCTGTTCATCTCGACACGCAACTACGTGTTCGAGTTCAGCCTGGCGGGCTGGGGCTGGGTCCACCTCATTCTGGGAATCGTCCTCGTCTTCGCGGGGTGCGCCGTGCTCACCGGAGCACTGTGGGCGCGCTTCTTCGGTGTGCTCGTGGCCGGGCTGGGCGCGCTCGCCAACTTCCTGTGGGTGCCGTACTACCCCCTGTGGGCCCTGTCGCTGGTCGCCGTCAACATCTTCGTCGTCTGGGCGCTGTGCACGGGTATGCACAGAGAGGCCGAAGACGGCCGGGTGACGTGACCCGGGCATGCCCGATCGACCGGAGATCCTCCCCACGACCGGAAATCTCCCCATTACCGGAGATCTCCCCATGTCAAAAGCCCCCGCCCCGCGAAGAAACCGCAGGGCGGGGGCTTTGAGGCGTGCGCTTACTTCTTCTTGCCCTGGTTCTTGACGGCCTCGATCGCTGCCGCGGCCGCGTCCGGGTCCAGGTACGTGCCGCCCGGCTTCACCGGCTTGAAGTCGGCGTCCAGTTCGTAGGCGAGGGGGATGCCCGTCGGGATGTTGAGGCCCGCGATGTCGGCGTCCGAGATTCCGTCGAGGTGCTTGACCAGGGCGCGGAGGCTGTTGCCGTGGGCCGCGACCAGGACCGTGCGGCCCGCCAGGAGGTCCGGGACGATGCCGTCGTACCAGTACGGGAGCATGCGGACGACGACGTCCTTCAGGCACTCCGTGCGGGGGCGGAGCTCCGGGGGGATCGTCGCGTAGCGCGGGTCGTCCGACTGGGAGAACTCCGTGCCGTCCTCAAGGGCCGGCGGCGGCGTGTCGTACGAGCGGCGCCACAGCATGAACTGCTCCTCGCCGAACTCCGCGAGGGTCTGCGCCTTGTCCTTGCCCTGCAGCGCACCGTAGTGGCGCTCGTTCAGGCGCCAGGAGCGGTGGACCGGGATCCAGTGGCGGTCCGCCGACTCCAGCGACAGCTGGGCGGTGCGGATCGCGCGCTTCTGGAGCGAGGTGTGGACCACGTCGGGGAGAAGGCCGGCGTCCTTCAGGAGCTCGCCGCCGCGGACTGCCTCCTTCTCGCCCTTCTCGTTGAGGTTGACGTCCACCCATCCGGTGAACAGGTTCTTCGCGTTCCATTCGCTCTCGCCGTGGCGGAGGAGGATCAGCTTGTACGGTGCGTCGGCCATGGCCCCGAGCGTAATCGAACCCACAGATCGCCCGCTCCCCCGCCCGGAACCCGGACAGGGCGAGGTCGATCCGGGTTCCGGCGAACCGGCGAACCGAAGGGTCGAGGACGGGCCGCGACGCCCACAGTTGACGGCTTCTGTTAATTGAGTGGACCCACCGGAGCCGTACTCGTAAGTTGCGCTCAGCGCCTGAGCCACTTACAGCGGCTGCTTGCGCGCCAGCACCTGCACCTGCACCTGCACCTGCACGCAGCCACTTACACACGCACCCGGGGGTCCCGATGTCACTCACGTCCATGAGACGTGCCGCCCGCGAGACCGTCTCGGGGCTCCCCCGCGAGTTCTGGTGGCTGTGGACCAGCACGCTCGTGAACCGGCTCGGCGCGTTCGTCGCCACCTTCATGGCGCTCTACCTCACCCTCGACCGCGGCTACTCCGCCTCGTACGCCGGACTGGTCGCCGCGCTCCACGGGCTCGGCGGAGTCATCTCCTCGCTCGGCGCGGGCGTCATGACGGACCGGCTCGGGCGGCGGCCCACCCTCCTCGTCGCCCAGTCGTCGACCGCGGTCTCCGTCGCGCTGCTGGGCTTCGTGCACCACCCGGTCGCGATCGCCGGCGTCGCCTTCCTGGTGGGGATGGCCAGCAACGCCTCCCGGCCCGCCGTGCAGGCGATGATGGCCGACATCGTCCGGCCCGAGGACCGCGTCCGGGCCTTCTCCCTCAACTACTGGGCGATCAACCTGGGGTTCGCCGTCTCCGCCATGGCGGCCGGGTTCATCGCCGAGTTCAGCTACCTCGCCGGCTTCCTCATCGAGGCCGGGATGACCATGATCTGCGCGGTGCTCGTCTTCGCGAAGCTGCCCGAGTCCCGGCCCGAGCGGGTCTCGAAGGGGGTCGACCAACCCGAGACCGGGCTCGGGACCGTGCTGCGCGACGGGCGCTTCATGAGCGTCGTCGGACTGTCCTTCCTCGTCGCGCTGATCTTCCAGCAGGGGTATCTGGGCCTGCCCGTGGCGATGGGCGAGGCCGGGTTCACACCCGCCGACTACGGCATGGCGATCGCGGTCAACGGAGTCCTCATCGTCGTCCTCCAGATCCCCGTCACCCGCTTCATCGAACACCGGGACCCGAGGCGTCTTCTCGTCCTGTCGTCCCTCCTCGCCGGGTACGGGTTCGGGCTCACCGCCTTCGCCGGCTCGGTCGGCGTCTTCGCACTCACGGTCTGCGTCTGGACCCTCGCCGAGATCGTCAACGCGCCCACCCAGACCAGCCTCGTCGTCCGCCTCTCCCCCACCCACGGCCGCGGCCGCTACCAGGGCATGTACACCATGTCCTGGTCCGTCGCCGCCCTCGTCGCACCCCTGATGTCCGGTTTCGTCATCGACCGGTACGGGGCGGAGTGGCTGTGGGGCGCGTGCGCGGTCATCGGCACGGTCGCCGGTGTGGGGTACGGGGCCCTGATGCGCCACCTGCCGACGCACGACCCGGAGGAGACGGAGAAGCCGGAGGTCAAGACCACGGAAGCCGCCGAGGCACCTCCTGCCGCCCCTGAGACCGAGGTCAGCGCGGCGTGAACCAGCCCCACCCCACATATTTCGCGTGACCCGTACGCCTCACGGATGCATCCGCGCCCCCTTGAGCACCTTGTCCACCGCGTTGCGCGGCCCGTACACCGCGAGCCCCACCAGGTCCAGCTCCGCCGTCGGTACGGCCCGTACCGCCGCCCGGTTGTCGCGGTCGTTGCCCGTGGTGAACAGGTCGGAGGTGAAGAGCGCGCGGGGCAGGGCCCTGGACAGCACGCGCGCGTGGGCCGCCGTCAGCGTCTCCTTCGTGCCCTGGAACACCAGGACCGGCTGACGGAACATCGGCAGGTAGCCGGTCCCGTCGGCGTCCTCGTACGGCTCGCCGATCACCTCGGGCACGGACGCCCCGATCCCGCTCACGAGGAACGCGGTCACGTTCAGCCGCTGCCACGGCTCCAGGTCCTCCCGCAGCAGGACGGCGATCTTGGTGTCGAAGCGGACGGGCTCGGCGCGAGCGGGATCCGCGGAAAGGGATTCCGTGGGAAGCGGTTCCGTGGGAAGGGGTTCCGTGGGAAGGGGTTCAGCGTTCATGCAATGAGACTGCCGAGCCGCGTACGTCCCCGTCTTGTACGTTCTTTGCATGGTCGCCCAGCGTGAGGTCTCCGCGTGGCGCCCGCGCGTACCGGGTGTCGTGGAGGTCTTCCACGCCCATTTCACGGAGTACGCGTATCCGATGCACGTCCATGACGCGTGGACGCTGCTGATCGTCGACGCCGGTGCCGTGCGGTACGACCTCGACCGGCACGAGCACGGCACCCCGCACGACACGGTCTCGCTGCTCCCGCCGCACGTCCCGCACAACGGCTCGCCGGTCACGTCGTCCGGCTTCCGCAAGCGGGTGCTGTACCTGGACGTCAGCCGGCTCGACGAGACCTATGTCGGCCCTGCGGTGGACACCCCGGACCTCGTCGACCCCGTACTGCGGACGCGTGTCGGGCAGCTGCACACCGCCCTCGCCCACCCCGGCGACGAGCTGGAGGCGGAGAGCAGGCTGACCCTGATCGGCGAGCGGCTGCGCGGCCATCTGCGCGCACGGGCAGGGGAGGACCTTCCACCTCGGCCCGACCACCCCCTCGCCCACGACCTCCGCGAACTCCTCGACGAGCGGCTCGTCCAGGGTGTGAACCTGGAGGAGGCCGCGAGTCTGGTGCACGCGCACCCCGCCCACCTGGTGCGGGCGTTCAGCGGTGCCTTCGGGATCGCCCCGCACCAGTACCTGATGTCCCGCCGCGTCGACCGCGCCCGCCGCCTCCTCCTCGACGGCCGCACACCGGGCGAGGTGGCGGCGGAGACCGGCTTCTACGACCAGTCGCATCTGACCCGGCACTTCAAGCGGCTGGTCGGGGTGGCTCCGGGGCGCTACCGCCTCAGCGCGCGCTGAGGCGGTCGCCGAGTCCCAGTTCGCGCTGGGCCTCGTACAGGTTCCGCGGGCGTACCGTCCCCGAGGTCCCGTAGAGCTCCAGTCGGGAGTGCAGCTCTCCGGAGAACAACGGTTGACTGATGGAGAGTTATGGAGAGTTGACGCAGACGGGTTGGTCAGTCGGTCGAACGTCGAGTCAGATGACTGAACGCGTCGAGGTTGCGCGTGGACTCGCCGCGCGACACCCGCCAGGCGTACTCCTTGCGGATCGCGGAGGCGAAACCGAGCTCCAGAAGGGTGTTGAAGCTGCCGTCGGCGGCCTCCAGGACCGAGCCGAGCAGCCGGTCGATCTCGTCGGCGGTGACCGCGGCGAGCGGGAGCTTGCCCGCCACATAGATGTCGCCGAGGGAGTCGACCGCGTAACTCACGCCGTAGAGCTTGAGGTTGCGCTCAAGGAGCCAGCGGTGCACGCCGGGCTCGTTCTCGTCCGGGTGGCGGATGACGAAGGCGTTGAGCGACAGGGAGTGCCTGCCGACGATCAGCGAGACGGTCGTGGACAGCTTGCGGGTGCCGGGCAGCTTCACCACGAAGTGGCCGGACTCCGGGCTCTCCCACTCGATCTCGGCGTCCTTCAGGACCTCCTCGATGGTCCCCGCCGCGCTCTGTACGTCAGCCATGGTGGGAGCGTACGTGACGGCGGTGCTCGTGCATCGCCGCCGTGTAGACGTCCGCCGTGGCGGCGGCGGACGTGTCCCAGCCGAAGGACTTGGCGTGCCAGGCGGCGGCCGCGCCCATCCGGTCCGGGAGCGCCCGGTTGTCGGCGAAATCGCGCAGCACGCGCGCGTAGTCGACGGGATTGTGGCCCGGCACCAGAAAACCGGTCTCCTTGTGCCGCACCGCGACGGGCAGACCCCCCACCGCGGCCGCGAGCACCGGCGTCCCCGCCGCCTGCGCCTCTATGGCGACGAGCCCGAAGGACTCGCTGTAGGAGGGCATCACGAGGACGGACGCGGCCCGGAACCAGTCGGCGAGCTGCTCCTGTCCGACCGGCGGCCGGAACCGCACGACGTCGGCGATGCCGAGCCGGGCGGCGAGTTTCTGCAGGCCCTCGGGCTTGGCGAGACCGCTGCCGCTCGGACCGCCCACAATGGGCACCACGATGTTCGAGCGGAGGTCGGGCCGCTCCTCCAGGAGGACGGCGACCGCGCGCAGCAGCACGTCGGGCGCCTTCAGGGGCTGGATGCGGCCGGCGAAGAGCGGTATCAGGGCGTCCTGCGGCAGGCCGAGCCGGTCGCGGGCGGCGGCGCGTCCGTCGGCCGGGCGGAAGCGGTCGAGGTTCACGCCCGGGTGGACGACCGCGACCTTGCCGGGCTCGGCCTCGTAGTGCCGTACGAGTTCGTCGGCCTCTTCGGAGGTGTTGGCGATCAGTCGGTCGGCGGCGCGCACGATCTGCGTCTCGCCGATGACCCGGGCGGCGGGCTCGGGGGTGTCGCCGTCGGCCAGGGCGGCGTTCTTGACCTTCGCCATGGTGTGCATTGCGTGCACCAGGGGCGCGCCCCAGCGCTCGGCGGCCAGCCAGCCGACGTGGCCGGAGAGCCAGTAGTGCGAGTGGACCAGGTCGTAGTAGCCGGGCCGGTGACCCGCCCAGGCCTGCATCACCCCGTGCGTGAAGGCACAGAGCTGCGCGGGCAGATCCTCCTTGGCGAGCCCCTCGTACGGACCCGCGTCCACATGCCGTACGAGGACACCGGGCGCGAGTTCCACCTTGGGCGGCAGGGCCCCGGTCGTCGCGCGCGTGAAGATCTCGACCTCGATGTTGATCGCGGCGAGGCGCTGGGCCAGCTCGACGATGTAGACGTTCATGCCGCCCGCGTCGCCGGTGCCCGGCTGGTGCAGCGGTGAGGTGTGCACGGAGAGCATCGCGACGCGGCGGGGCCGGCGGTGCAGCCTCAGCCTCGAAGGGGTCGCCGGGGAGCGGCGCCCGAGCCTGCTCACGTACTGGCTCACGTGGCGTTCCTCCTTGCTGCGGACCTGCTCTGACCGTGGTGCGGGCATGCCTGACGGAGGACGTGAAACGCCCTCCAGCTCCTTGAACGCCGGAGCACTCTGCTCCATTTCCTCTTTGCCGAATCATTACTGGGGGTCGCTCAACCGTTCGATGGCGTGTTGCGTGGCGGAACCCTCTCAGGGGCTCCGCCCCCGAACCCCCGCTCCTCAAACGCCGGAGGGGCTGAAATATCCGGCGGAGGGGCTGATTTTGGTGGCGGGGCCGACACCTTCAGCCCGTCCGGCGTCTGAGGACGAGGCCGTTCAGGCCGATCAGCGGGGGTCTGGGGGCGGCAGCCCCCAGGGACGGCCACACCGGCGCGCGGCTCCCCACAAAGGCACCGCATACCCTTACCCCCATGGCAGCCCGCGCAGCGACCCCCGTCGGGACGACGACGCGCGGCACCACCAACCCCAACCGCCTCCGCCGCATGGACCGCTGGATCGCGACGACCCACGGCGCCGAACTGCGCAGGTCGGACGCCCCCGTGGCCGTGGACCTCGGATACGGCGCGGCCCCCTGGACCGCGGTGGAGCTCCTCCACCGCCTCCGCACCACCGCCCCCCGCACCCGCGTGGTCGGCGTGGAGATCGACCCGGCCCGGGTCGCGGCCGCGAAGCCGTACGAACGCGAGGGGCTGGCCTTCCGGCACGGCGGCTTCGAGATCCCCCTGCCGGAGCGACCGTCGCTGATCCGTGCGGCGAACGTGCTGCGGCAGTACGAGGAGGCGGAGGTCGCCGAGGTCTGGGCGCGGCTGTGCGCCCGCCTCGCTCCGGCGGGCGGCGACTCGCGGGGCGGGCTCCTCGTCGAGGGCACGTGCGACGAGATCGGCCGCCGGCACGTGTGGGTCGCGCTCGGCCCCGAGGGCCCGCGGACCGTCACGTTCGCCACCCGACTCGGCTCCCTGGACCGCCCGTCCGACCTGTCCGAACGCCTTCCCAAGGCCCTCATCCACCGCAACGTCCCGGGCGAACCGGTGCACGCCTTCCTCCGCGATTTCGACCGCGCCTGGGCGTCCGCGGCGCCGTACGCCTCGTACGGCGCCCGTCAGCGCTGGATCCGGGCCGTACGCGATCTGACGGCGGACTGGCCGGTCACGGACGGGGCGCCACGCTGGCGGCAGGGCGAAGTGACCGTGCGCTGGGAGGCGTTGGCGCCCCGCTCATAGGTCGGCCCGGGCAACGGACATGAGTTCGGCGGAGCCGTGACGCGGCGGGAACGATCTCGGTGAGTCGTTCGTCACATTGGCGGGGAACGCGCGGGAGATCATCGTCGAGTGGGCAGTGAGGGGTGGGGAACGGGCAGTGCCGGGGAGGGAGTTCCTGCCCGCCTCTGTCACATTGCGCGCCGACATGGCACGATCCCCGAGGCCTTCGTAAGTTACTGACGGTAAATCAACTTGGGGGTTGGTCCATGGGAGCCGGCAAGCGGAGCCTGACCACTACGGCCATGGCCCTGGCCTGCGCGGCAACCATCCTGTCCGCGCCGGGAGTGGCCTTCGCGGCCCCGACACCGACCCCCACGCCGACGCCGACTCCGTCTCCGTCTCCGAGTTCAACGCCCGCGAGCACCAAGGACCTTGAAGCGGTCCGCAAGAAGCTGGACACGCTTTACCACGACGCGGCGGTCGCCACGGACGCGTACAACCTCGCGGAGGAGCGGGCCGAGGAGCAGTCCACGCAGATCGTCGGGCTGGCCCGCTCGATCGTCGAGGGGCAGGCGCGGCTGGACCACCTGAAGGACCGCGCGGGCGCAGCGGCCCGCGCCCAGTACCGCAGCGGCGGACTGCCGGACGAGGCCAAGCTGATGCTGAGCGACGACCCGGCGCAGGTCCTGGACGGCGCGGGCCGGATCCGCGAGGGCGCACAGGCGACCAAGGGCCTGCTCGCCGAAATGAAGCGCACCCAGGAGGACTTGGAGCAGTACGCGCGCGACGCGGCGGCCCAGTGGAAGAAGCTGGAGTCCAACCGCGAGGCGAAGGAGAAGGCCAAGAAGAAGGTCAAGAAGCAGATCGCCGCCGCCGAGAAGCTCGAGTCGCAGCTGGAGAAGGAAGAGAAGAAGCGCCTGGCGAAGCTGGAGCAGCAGGCCGCGTACAAGGCGCAGTCGGCCTGGCTGGGCTCCGGTGTCCTCGACGAGATCAGCGGCAAGGCGTCGGCCCAGGGCAAGAAGGCCGTGGAGTACGCGACGAAGCAGATCGGCAAGGCGTACGAATGGGGCGCCGAGGGTCCCAACACGTTCGACTGCTCGGGCCTGACCTCACAGGCGTGGGCGGCCGCCGGGCAGGGCATCCCGCGCACGTCCCAGGAGCAGTGGAAGCAGCTCGACCGCATCGCCGTCGAGGCCATGCGCCCCGGCGATCTCATCATCTACAACTCCGACGCCAGCCATGTCGCCCTCTACATAGGCGACGGCGCGATCATCCACGCGCCCCGCCCGGGGCGCACGGTGACGATCGCGGGAGCGGGATCGATGCCGATACTCGGGGTCGTACGCCCCGAACAGTGACGCCGCCTGTCCGCAGGTGGAGCCACCTGTCCGCCGGTGAAGCCGGCCGTTCGCCGGTGACACCAGCGATCCACCGGTCCGCCGGTGACGGCATCGGTCCACTGGTCCGCCGGTGACGCCGTCAGCCCCGCCAGTGACTCCGCCGGTCCGCCCGGACCGGACGTCCGGACGGGGACGCTCGCCCGTCCGCCGGGGTCGTACGTCCCGACAAGTGACACTTGGTCGCTTTGGTGCCGTCGGGGGCGTGACCTGTCGCACGTGATGCGCGGCACGTTCCGGGCGGCCCGGCAACCCCCGGGGCGTGATGTACGTCATCCCGGACAAGAGCGCATCCTGCCCAATTGCGGTACGGGATGCGGCATATGACGGTGGCTGTTTTGGACGTGCCCGGGCCTCCGCCATTCCTTTGTGGCGGCGGCTGACGCTATGGTCCCCGTCGGTGGACCGAGACCCCTCGGTCCGCCATGCCCTCGGGGGGAGGGAAGGAACCCAGACGATGCCCGTACCCGTACCGCGGCAGAGAGCGATCCCCGCCGTGGAAGGTGGTCAGGCTCGCGCCGCGTCCTCAACCGGCGGACCGGCTCAGGCCGTGCCCGCACCCGGCGCCCTGCCCGGCCAGGCGCCGCCTTCGACGAGCCGCGACACCGACGGCGACAACTGCGACGACCCCGGCCACGGCAGCGACGCCCACCACGGCGACGCCCACCATGGCGGCTTCCACAACGGCAGTGCCCACACCGGCACGGCCCCGCTGACGCTGCTCGTGATCGAGGACGACCCGGCCGGCTCGCTGAACGTGCCCACACTCCTGGACTCGGCCGGCAAGCCGATACGTATCCGTACCGCCCGCAACCTCACCGAGGCCGAGCGGCTGCTGACCGACGACGTCCAGTGCATCCTGCTCGACCTCGCACTGACGACCGGTGGCCGGACGGCCGCCGACGCCGAGCCGGACGACGAGCTGGCCACGCTCAAGCACGTGCTGCGGCTCGCGCCGCGGCACGCCGTCCTCGCGCTCACCGCGTCCGAGGACGCCGAGCACGGCGCCGAGGTGGTGCGCGTCGGCGCCCAGGACTACCTCTTCCGCGACGAGCTGGACAGCCGGCTGCTGAGCCGCGCGATCCGGTACGCGGTGGAGCGCAAGCGTTCCGACACGGCCGAGCGACGGCTCACCGAGTCCAAGCTGCGCGCGCAGGAGAACGCGCGGCTTGAGCGCGGCCTGCTGCCCACGCCCCTCCTCGAAGGCTCCTCGCTGCGGTTCGCCGCGCGCTACCGGCCCGGCCGCTCGCGCGCGCTGCTCGGCGGCGACTTCTACGACACCGTCCGCACCCCCGACGGCACCGTGCACGCCATGATCGGCGACGTCTGCGGCCACGGCCCGGACGAGGCGGCGCTCGGCGTGGAGCTGCGGATCGCCTGGCGCGCGCTGACGCTGGCGGGCCTGTGCGGCGACGAGCTGCTCTCCACGCTCCAGCAGGTCCTGGAGCACGAGCGGGACAACGACGAGATCTTCGCGACGCTCTGCACGGTGGACATCGCACCGGACGGCCGCCGCGCTGGTCTGTGCCTGGCCGGTCACCCGGCTCCGCTGATCTCGCGCCCGGCCCGCTCGCGAGCCGTCGCCGGCGGCGCGGACGGCGCCGGGGAGCCGGCTCCTCCCGTCGCCGAGCTGCTGCCGTACGAGAACGGCGGCCCGGCGCTGGGTCTGCTGCCGAACGCCCGCTGGCCGCGCCAGCAGGTGGAGCTGGGCGGCGAGTGGAGTCTGATGCTGTACACGGACGGCCTGATCGAGGGCCGGACGGGTGAGGGCCGGGAGCGGCTCGGCCAGGACGGGATGGTGGACATGGTCCGCCGCCAGTTGGCGCAGGGGCTGCGGGGCGAGGAGCTGCTGCGGGCCGCCGTGAACGAGGTGCGGGCCCTCAATGGCGGGGAGCTGACGGACGACGTGGCTGTGCTGTTGCTGGACCGAGTGGCTTAGCGGCGCGCTCCGCGGGGTCCCGCTGTTCCCTTGCTGCGGGCCGTCCGTGGCTGGTCGCGCCCACGCGGCGGAGCCGCAAATTGATACAGCCCCGCGCCCCCAAAAAAAAGCTGGTCGCGCAGTTCCCCGCGCTCCTAAAAGGAGGGCGCCGGTGTGCGCGACCGGAAAGAGGGAGGGGGCTCAGCGGCCGCCGTTGTACGGGCCGTACGGGCCGTCGCTGCTGCTTCCGCCTCGGCGGCCGCCCCCGCCGCCGGAGACCTGCTTGAGCGCGGGCCGGACGTCGACGAAGAAGACGATCGTGGCGATGAGGCCGGCGATCTGCAGGAAGACCATCGGGACCAGCAGGTTCACGGCCACCGTGACGCCCAGGATGACCAGCCAGAACATCTTGCTCTGCTTGTTCGCGGCGCGGTACGCGTCGTCGCGCGCCAGGCCGGCCATCACCAGCGCCACCACCGCGAGCACCAGCATGCCGAGGAAGATCAGCGACATGAAGCCGCCGAACGCGGTCAACAGCACTTGGCCCACCTACCCGATTCGAGTCCTCGTCCCTACGCGGTCACCGTACCCGCAGAACGGGTCGGGGACTCCGATAGTGCCCGGAGTCCCCGACCCGTTCTCGTAACACCCCGCCGCCGGTCGACCGGCGGCGGTGCCTCGCCTACTTCGCGGGCGGCGTCGTCTTCTTCGCGGTGGTCTTGCGGGCGGCCGGGGCCTTCTTGGCCGCGGGCTTCTTCGCCGGGGCGGCCTCGGCCTTGGCCTCGGCGGGCTTCTCGTCCTTGACCTCGACCGGCTCCGGCTTCGGCTCGACGGCCACGGCCAGTTCCTCGATCTCCTCGGCGGCCTCGCCGCGCCAGGTCTTCACGGTCTGCTCGCCGCGCTCGGCGACCTTCTCGTACGTCTCGCGCGCCTTCACGGCGTACTCGGCGGCCACGCCGACGCTGCGGAGGGCGAAGTCCTGAGCCGTCTCACCGATCTTCTTCAGGTCGGTGTCCAGGGTGCCGATGAACTCGTTCACCTTGGTCTGAATGGTCTCCTGCGCCTCCTTGGCGCGGGCGGTGGCCTTCTCCTGGACCTCGTTCGGGTCGATGCCGCGTACGGCGTCGATGCGGGCCGGGGCCTCGGCACGCAGCTGCTCGACGATGCCGGGCACCTTCTTGGCCTGCTGAATGGCCAGGTCGGCGGTGCCGGCGGCGAAGTAGAGCGGGGTCGGGTCGCTGAAGGTCTTGCGCAGGTCGTCGGTGATGGCCATGGCGATGGTCCTCCCGGAATCGCTAGTGCTTGAAGCGTGAGGGTTTTGTGGTGCGGTTACTCCGCCGCCGGCCGGGCCGTTCCATGCCGTGCCCGGCCATGCCGTACCGGCCACGCCGTGCTCGTCATGACGTGCCCGGTCAGCTCGCGGAGGACTGCTGGTCGTGAGGGTCGTTCTTGTCGTACGGGTCCTGCGGATCGTGCTGGTCCTGCGGATCGTGCTGGTCGTGCGGGTCCTTCGGTGCGGCATCGCTGCCGTCGGCCGTGCGGGCCCTGTCAACGACGGTGTCCGGGCCATCCGTCACGTCTGTTACGCCGGTCGTGCCGGTCGCATCCGGTGCGTCTGCCGCACCGGGGACGCCCAGAGCCTCCTCGACCGCCTTGATCTCGATCTCGAACCCGTTCTCCTTGCGGAAGGACTCGTAGATCTGGAGCAGCACCTGCTTCTGCCGCTCGTTGAGCGTCGGGTCGGCGAGGATGACGGCACGCGTCTCCACCTCGTCCCGGTCCCGCTCGGCGTCGAGGATCCCGGCACGGACGTACAGCGTCTCGGCGGAGATCCGCAGGGCCTTGGCGACCTGCTGCAACACCTCCGCGCTCGGCTTGCGCAGCCCGCGCTCGATCTGGCTCAGATACGGATTGGACACCCCGGCGGCCTCGGCGAGCTGCCGCAGGGACAGCTGCGCGTTGCGCCGCTGTTCACGCAGATACTCACCGAGATTGCCGACGTTGAGCGATGCCATGCCCCCTACCCTGCACCACGCCCGCTAACTATTGCAAGCACATGCTTGCAAAAGTGCGCCACGCCACTTGCGGCTGAGCTGAGCCTGAGCACGACAGGTGTCGTATTTGCACGACAACCGTCGCCATCCGCGTTCGGCCTCCTGGTGCAGGTTCTCCTGGGTCGGCCTCCACGGGGCTCCGAGAAGCGGCGTTGTCAGTGGGCTCTGCCAGGGTGTGCGCCGTGGACGAACTCGTGGAACGCGTCGACGATCAGGATCGTGTGCTGGGGGTGGTGGTCAGCCGCCGGCAGGCCATCCGGGAGGGTTGGCTGCACCGGGTCGCCGTGACGGTGTGTCGTGATGAGCGTGGGCGGATCCTCGTTCACCAGCGGTCGGAGCAGCTGTCGCGCTTCCCCGGGCTCTACGAGGTCGTGGTCGGTGGCGCCGTGGATGTCGGTGAGTCCTATGAACAGGCCGCCGCGCGGGAGCTGGCCGAAGAGCTGGGCATTCGCGTGCTGCCGCGCTTGCTGTTCACGTTCCTCAACCGCAGCGGTTTGAGCCCTCACTGGCTCGGCGTGCACGAAGTCGTGGTGCCGGACTCCGTGGCCGCCGATCCTGATGAGGTCGCCTGGCACGGCTGGCTGACCGAGCCGGAGCTGCGGTCGGCCCTGCTGGAGTGGCACTTCACCCCCGACAGCCACGAAGCCTTCAGCCGGTATCTCAGACGGCCCGATCCGTTGCCGGGGTGGACCGGGCTTCGGGGGTGGGGGAGGCGAAGGCGGTGCCCGGGAGAGCGAAGGTGCGGGTGAGAGGGGAGAAGGTGGTGGAGCGGAGTGCGAGGTGGAGGAGGAGACAGCCGAGCGCGGCGCCGAAGGTGTTGGTGATGAGGTCGTCGACATCCGCCCCTCGGCCGTTGCTGAACAGGATGTACATGCCGAGTTGGGTGAGCTCGATCGAGGCGCTCACCGCCAGGGCACGAAGGGCGGCCCGCCCCGGGCCGAGTTCCCGGCGGGTCATGAGAGGGAGCAGCATCCCGAAGGGGAGGAACAGGAGCACATTGAGCGGGAACGAGACATCCGTGCCGAGGAGGCCCGTGAGAGGGATCAGCTGGACCTGATTGGTCCAGGGGGAGAGGTTCTGGGCCCGGTCCACGATGATCGGGAACAGGGTGAAGTGCAGGGCACCCGCCGCGTACAGGACCGCCACGAGCCGGGTGAGCGCGGGCCTGCCGTGCCAGCCCGGACGTCGACGGGTGGCACGAACGGCGAAGAGCACGGTGAAGGCGGCGAGAAGCGGCCCGAGCACCTCGACGGATTCGATGCGGAGGGTGATCCCGCTCATGTCATGCTCCTTGGTGTGACGGATCGCGTAACCGGCCTGACCAAGTCGACTCTGCCCGGCGGTCCGGAGCCCCGGATCGACCGAAAGCCAGATCTCGCGCCGCCTGCTACGACTTTCGGCAGAGCGGCGCGCGGCGTCCGGTGGTCCTGGGCGGCATGGCTGGTGTGGGTGGTGTGGCTGGCGCTGGTGTTCCTGGTGTTGCGGTTCGACCACCCGGCGCTGGGCATCGACGACAGATTCAGCAACCGTTCCGCCAAGCCGGTCAGCGCCCTGCTGGCGGTGGTCGCTGTCGTCGGCACGCCGTGGCTCGGTGCGCGGGCCCTGCCCGTGGTCGGGGCTCTGGTGGGGGTGACGTCGCTGGCGGTCTCGGTCCTGTTGCGCGCCGGTCCCGGCAGCGCTCCGGATCCCCTGGCCTCGGACGCGTACGGGCTCGCGGAGCCGGCGGCGCTGCTGTGGCTGATGCTGCTTGTCACGCTGCGCGGGCGGCGGGGCTGGGTGGCGTGGGCGGCACCTCCGCTGCTGTGGGCGGCGATCGTGCTGCGGCCGTTGGCGGTCGCGGTAGGGGAGAACAGCGTCATCGTGGCGCTGATCCTCGCCGTTGGGGCGACCGCGGTTCTGGGCGCCGGCGTCGCCTGGCGGCTGGTCGTGGCGGACCGGCGGCGGCGGGCGGCGGCGCTGCGCCTTGAGCAGCGGACCGAGTTCGCCCGTGATCTGCATGACTTCGTCGCCCACCACGTGACCGGGATCGTGGTGCAGGCGCAGGGCGCGCTGGCGATCGCGCAGCGGCGGCCGGAGCTGGTGCCACCGGCGCTGAAGCGGATCGAACACGCCGGGTCGGAGGCGCTGACGTCCATGCGGCAGATGGTCGGGATGCTGCGGGACGCCGACGGGGCACCGGCCCTCGCGCCGTTGGCCGGGATGGCAGAGGTGCGCTCGCTCGTCGAGGAGTTCTCGGCGGTCGGCGGCGCGTCGGCCCGGCTCGAACTGACGGGTCCGTTCGACGACCTGCCGGTGGAGGTGACCACCACCGCCCACCGGGTGGTGATGGAGGCGCTGACCAACGTACGCAAACACGCCCAGGGCTGCACCGAGGTGGAGGTGCGCGCGGTCCGGTACGGCGACGGCGTCACGGTACGGGTCAATGACGACGGCCGGCCGCGCCGTACCTCCGGTGGTGGGTTCGGACTGCGAGGGCTGGCCGAACGGGTGAACCTGGTCGGTGGTGACCTCCGGACGGGCCCGGCCGCGGAGGGTGGCTGGAGCGTCGAAGCCACCCTTCCGGCCGCCCCGGCCCCGGTCCGCGTCCCGGGCGGAGGGACCCGTTGACCATCCGCGTGCTGATCGCCGACGACCAGGCCATGGTCCGAGCTGGATTCACGATGATCCTGGGCGCCGAGGACGACATCGAGGTCGTAGCCGAAGCGGTGGACGGCCTTCAGGCAGTGGAACTCGCCGAGCGGTACCGCCCCGACGTGGTGCTGATGGACATCCGGATGCCCCGCCTCGACGGCCTCGACGCGCTGCGCCGGCTGAACCGCCCCGGCGCCGTCGACCCGCCGAAGGTTGTCGTGGCGACGACCTTCGACGACGACGAGTACGTCCACCGCGCGCTGCGCGACGGTGCCTGCGGTTTTCTGATCAAGGACTCCGGTCCAGCCCTGCTCGTCGAGGCCGTGCGGGCGGCGGCCTCGGGTGAAGCGCTGGTCAGCCCCTCCGTCACGGTGCGGCTGCTGCGCCGTCTGAACGCTCCGGCGCCTGGCCGTCGGGTGGCGCCGAGCCCCCTGTCCGCACGCGAGCTGGACCTCGTGCGCCTGGTGGCCCGGGGCTTTACCAACGCGGAGATCGCCGCCGCCCTGACCATCACGGTGGGGACGGTGAAGACCCACTTGGGGAACGTGCAGGCCAAGCTGCACGCCCGGAACCGGGTGGAGATCGCCGCCTGGGCCTGGGAATCCGGCCTCGTCGGCCAGGAGTGAGACCAGGAACGACCGTCCCGGCGAGGCTCTCCTGCTGTGCCGAAGCCCTGCCCCGGCTCCCTGCTTCCCCCCCCATGGCGTCGATGTTCCCCACCCGGGCGGGGCCGGGCGGGGAACGATCACCTGTCGACTGGGAAGCGATCACTCGCAGCCCTCAACTCGGCAGGCCACGGGGGCTCGTGAACGCCCCAGCCCGGTCGACCAGCGGGCCCGGAGCTCAAAGCTCAAAGCTCAGAGCCAAAGAAAAGATGCCGGCCGACACGTCCTTCGGGAGTGTCGGCCGGCGCGGGCGCCGGGGGCGGGGTGCCGGCCCGCGGTCGGTCAGCCGGTGGTGAGGAGTTCGAGGGTGTCGATCACTCGGTTGGAGAAGCCCCACTCGTTGTCGTACCAGGCGACCACCTTGACGTGACGGCCTTCGACGCGGGTGAGAGCCGAGTCGAAGATCGACGAGGCGGGGTTGCCCACGATGTCCGAAGACACCAGCGGGTCCTCCGAGTACTCCAGTACGCCGGCGA
Source organism: Streptomyces sp. NPDC033178 (assembly GCF_055577685.1). NCBI lineage: Bacteria > Bacillati > Actinomycetota > Actinomycetes > Kitasatosporales > Streptomycetaceae > Streptomyces > Streptomyces sp. NPDC033178. Next base: position 100,915 of record NZ_JBVIPT010000007.1, on the reverse strand, counting down.
GCGGGCCCTCCGCCGCGGTGCGGTACGCGGCCAGCACGTCGTCGCGTGTCACGTCGCGGGCGACCGTCGTGTTGAGTTCGACGATCGAGCCCACCGGCACCGGTACGCGGATCGAGTCGCCCGACAGCTTGCCGTCGAGGTTCGGCAGCACCAGGCCGATCGCCTTGGCGGCGCCGGTCGTGGTCGGCACGATGTTGACGCCGGCGGCCCGGGCGCGACGGGCGTCGCGGTGCGGACCGTCCTGGAGGTTCTGCTCCTGCGTGTAGGCGTGCACCGTCGTCATGAAGCCGTGCTCGATACCGGCGAGGTCGTCGAGCACCTTGGCCAGCGGGGCGAGCGCGTTGGTCGTGCAGGAGGCGTTCGAGACGATCGTGTGCACGGCCGGGTCGTACGCGTCGGTGTTGACGCCGAACGCGAGCGTGACGTCGGCACCGTCCGACGGCGCGCTGACGAGCACCTTGCGCGCGCCCGCGTCGAGGTGCGCCTGGGCGGCCTTGGCCGAGGTGAACCGGCCGGTGGCCTCCAGGACGATGTCGACGCCGAGTTCGGCCCACGGCAGCTGCGCCGGTTCACGCTCGGCCAGCACCTTGATCCGACGGCCGTCGACGACGAGGACGTCCCCGTCGACGGTCACCGGGCGCCCGAGCCGGCCGGCCGTGCTGTCGTAGGCGAGCAGCCGGGCGAGAGTGGCGGGCTCCGTCAGGTCGTTGACGGCGACGATCTCCAGGGCGCTGTCGCGCTCCAGCAGTGCGCGCAGCACATTGCGTCCGATGCGGCCGAATCCGTTGATGGCGATGCGAGTCATGAGTGAGGTCCCTTCCCTTCGCGACCAGGCTCGCGCGCGGGCGACACCGCTGACAGTGGCGGGATCGCCATGGTTCAAAAGGATCCCGCCATGCCGTACGTGGGCAGGTCACTCGCCCCGCGTGAACGTGCGCCGGTACTCGCTCGGTGTCGTGCCGAGGATCCGCTGGAAGTGCAGGCGCAGATTCGCGCCGGTGCCGAGCCCGATGTCGGCGGCGATCTGTTCGACGCTGCGCTGCGAACGCTCCAGCAGTTCGCGGGCCAGGTCGATGCGGGCGCGCATCACCCACTGCATCGGCGTGTAGCCGGTCTCGTCGACGAAGCGCCGGGAGAACGTGCGCGGCGAGACCCCCGCCTGCCGCGCCAGCGTGTCGAGGGTGAGGGGCTCGTCGAGCCGGTGCAGCGCCCACTCACGGGTGGCGGCGAACCGCTCGCCGAGCGGCTCGGGGACGCTGCGCGGCACGTACTGGGCCTGGCCGCCGCTGCGGTAGGGGGCCGCGACCAGCCGCCGGGCCGCGTGGTTGGACGCGGCCACTCCGAGGTCGCCGCGCAGGATGTGCAGGCACAGGTCGATGCCGGAGGCGGCGCCGGCCGAGGTGAGCACGCTGCCCTCGTCGACGAACAGCACGTTCTCGTCGACCCGGACGAGCGGATGCCTGGCCGCCAGTGCCCGCGTGTAGTGCCAGTGCGTCGTGGCGCGCCTGCCGTCGAGCAGGCCCGTGGCGGCGAGCGCGAAGGCGCCCGTCGAGATGGCGGCGAGCCGCGCGCCCCGGTCGTGGGCCGCGATCAGCGCCTCGACGACGGCCCGCGGCGGGTCGTCGCGGTCCGGGAACCGGTAGCCGGGTACGAAGACGATGTCGGCCCACGCGAGCGCGTCGAGGCCGTGGGCGACGGAGTACGCGAGACCGTCGCCGCCGGTCACGAGACCGGGTGTCGCCCCGCACACCCGCACCTCGTACGGCATGCTCGCGCGGGTCGTGAAGACCTGCGCGGGAATTCCGACATCGAGCGGCTTCGCACCCTCCAGCACAAGGACGGCGACGCGATGCAGGGGAGGTGCGGGCACAGGAAGAGGTTACGCGGGGAGGTGGGGCGTGCCTTCGACGCGCCCCACCGCGCGGCCGGGGCGGGTGCTCGCCACGACCGGAGCGGATTCAGGCCGGGTCAGGAACCCGGGGGGCGGTGAAGTCCACGTCGGCCGCGGGCAGGACACGGCTGCTGCGTGCCGGGAAGCCGATGTGCCGGTAGATGGCGTTGTGGTGCATGACGGCACGATCGGAGGCGACGAACCCGTCCACGTCAGGGCGGGGCGGAGGTGGTGTGCCCGTCGGCGACGAGCACGAGGTCGTACCCACGGCTGAGCGCCTGCCGCGCGGTCGTGTCCACGCAGAACTCGGTGGCGAACCCGGTCACGATCACCTCGGTGACGCCGAGTTCTGTGAGCAACGGGCCGAGCTCGCTGTCGAGAAAGGCGTCGGCGGCGCCCTTCCGGACGGTCTTCTCGCCCTCGCCGGGGGCCAGTTCGGGCACGATCCGCCACGCTTCCGTGCCGGGCTCCAGCCCGGGGCCGTCGTGCTGGACCGTGATGACGGGCACGTCGACGGCACGGGCACGTTCCCGGAGCAGGGCGATCGTGGTGACGGTCTCCTTCGGCCGGTGGGAGATGGCCACGGCGGCGTTCTGCATGTCGAGGACCAGGAGCGCGGGTGTATGCGGCATGAGGGCACCGTATTGGGGTGCGGACGGGCGGGGCGACGGTTTCCATCGGGGGCCGACACCCCCGACCCTGTTCCGGCAGAGGTCGCCGAAGCCGCACCGGAATTCCGCTGTGCCGTTCCCGCGGTCCGCCGCACGGCGCTAGCGTCGGATCCCATGATCGTATGGCTCAACGGCACCCATGGCGCGGGCAAGACGACGACCAGTGCACTCGTGCAGCAACTGATCCCGGACTCACGGGTGTTCGACGCAGAGAAGGTCGGCGAGACACTCATGGACATCACGCCGGGGCTGCCCGGGCCCGGGACGGACAACTTCCAGCACTGGCCGCCGTGGCGGCCGCTCGTGGTCGAGACCGCCCGCCGCGTACTCGACTACACCGGAGGCACTCTGGTGATTCCGATGACCGTGCTGGTCGAGGAGTACTGGCGCGAGATCAGCACGGGCCTCGCCCAACACTCCATTCCAGTACGGCACTTCGTCCTCCACGCCGACCAGGACACCCTCCGCGGACGCATCGCGGGCGACACCGTTCTCGGCCCCGACTCTCCGTTTCGCCTCAAGTACCTGAAGCCCTACGCCGAGGCGGCCCGCACGTGGCTGCACGAAGAGGCCGAGGTCGTCGACACCACGCATCTCACGCCCGCCGAGGCCGCCCTGCGGATCGCGGAGGCCGTCAAGGGCAACGACGGTTAGCCCCTATTTCCGCCCCGAACCCGCAGGTCGTCACGTATGCGAGCACCGGCTTCGACACGGGCTCGACGACCTCGCTGGCGATTTCAGGACAAGGATCCCGGCGGCGGTCGCCGCGTCCCCGGCGGGGCGCCCCGAGCAACTGTGCGGAAGTCCGCTGCCCCGCCCTGGCGGAAAAGCACGGGGCACACCAGCCGCCTGGGGAACCATGAGGCATGCGCCCAGATGACTGGCACCTCACCGAAGACGTCGACGAATTTCTCGCCCGGGCCGGGGACTTCCTGCGCTCGCGGCCCGGCCCGCACGTCATGCAGCTGACGTGGGCCGAGAGAGTACGAAAGCGTGGAGCGGACTCGTTCGGTGCCGAAGCCCCCCTCTTCGGCATACTGGAGCAGGCGGGCGAGGTCAGCGCCACCTTCTACCGCCTCCCGCCCCGCGCTCTGGCCCTCTCCCCGCTCACGCCCGAGCAGGCCGACTCCCTCGCCGCCCGCCTGGCCGCCCTCGGGCAACCCCCTTCCCGCGTCAGCGCGGACCACAGCACCGCCACCGCCTTCGCCGAGGCCTGGCAGCGGCGCACCGGCGCGACGCCGAAAATCCGCGCCACGCGGCTCCGCCTGTACGGCCTCGGCACGCTCACCCCGCCGGAGCCGCTACCGGCCGGCCGGAGTCGTGTCCTGGGCGAGCAGGATCTTGAGGAGGCCATTTTCTGGTGCGGCGAGTTCTCCAAGGCCGTCGGGGAGGACGTCTCCATCAACGCCGACACCTGGGCCGAATCGCGCTACGCCGACAAGCGCTACACGCTCTGGGAGGCCCCGGACGGCACCCCCGTCTCCATCGCGGGCATGAACCCGTTGATCGGCGGCCAGATCCAGGTGGACATCGTCTACACCCCGGCCCACCTGCGCGGTCACGGTTACGCGGCTGCCGTGTCGTCGGAGGTGAGCCGGGCCGCGCTCGCCGCGGGCGCCAAGGACGTCGTCCTGTTCGCGGACCTCTCCAACCCCACCAGCAACGCTCTCTACCAGCGCATCGGCTATCGCACGCTCACCGACTGGGCCGCGTACGACTTCTCGGGTGCCGGTCAGTGACGGAGAAGCCAAACCCGTCGCCGGTCACTAGCGTGAGGAGCATGGATCTCAAGCTTGCACAGTGTTTCATCGCCGTCGACGACCACGACAAGGCGCTCGCCTTCTACCGCGATGTGCTCGGTCTCGAAGTGCGCAACGACGTCGGATTCGAGGGGATGCGCTGGGTGACCGTCGGCTCGCCCTCGCAGCCGGACGTGGAGATCGTCCTGGAGCCACCGCTCGCGGACCCGAACGCCACGCCCGCCGACCGGCAGGCGGTCGCCGAGCTGATGGCCAAGGGCCTGCTGCGCGGTGTCATCTTCCGGACCGACGACTGCGACGCCCTGTTCGAGCGGATCCGCGCCGCGGGCGGCGACGTACTGCAGGAACCGATGGACCAGCCGTACGGAGTACGCGACTGCGCCTTCCGCGACCCGGCGGGGAACCTCCTGCGGTTCAACCAGCCGCGCGGCAAGTAGTACGGCAAGGAGTACGGCACGCAGCAGGGGGCGCGGCGAGTGGCTCGGCGACCACAGGAGAAGCGGTCGCCGAGCCCTTAGGCGCGCACCAGTCACCAGTCACCAGTCACCAGTCACCAGTCACCAGTCACCAGTCACCAGTCACCAGATGATGACCCCGCCACGGACACCCAGCGCCCGTCGAGCCGCGTTCACGATGTTGTCCAGGCGGCGGCTCACGTCGTCGGCGTGCTCAGCGTGGGACTTCCGCGACGCCGCCCCCGCCTCCGCCGTCATGTGATCGGCGATCCGCGCCAGATGGGTGCGGAGCAGGTCGCACTCGGCGAGGAAGTCGGACACCTCGTCCGGCGCCACCGTCAGGTCCTCGGTGGCCAGCCGCGGGAAGAACCGCGCGCCCAGCGAACGAACCGGCTCCGACCCCCACACCTCCGTACGCCACCGCTCCCAGCCGGCCACGTCGGAGGACTCGGGCGGAACGTCCAGCACCTCGATGCCGCCCTCCGCTCTGGGCACGTACACATCGACCGACAGACTCATGGCAGGGAGTCGACCACGGACGGGCCCCGCCGGTCCACCACACCCGAGCGACGCGCCCGCCGCTCCACGGACCGGTGAGGCGTCAACGGCCTCCGGAGTCGGCTGCCTTGCCATTCGGACGGGCACTGGACAATGCCTGAAAACACGCATTGCCTTGCCGCACCAATTCCATTAACCTTTCCTCCGTGACTGCCGGGTCGGCCTTGGGCCAACAGCGAGTAGGGTTCCCGGCCTCCGAGTGAGGCCCGGGCGGGCCAGAGGGCCGCCCTTTCTGATTCAAGCGCGCCGAGCGCTCGTACGGAATTTCCTGTACGAGTGCCATGCCGCGCCGCACGCGCCACGCCACGCCTTGGCACACGAGATCACAACCTCCGCGTGCCGTTCCGCATAGCGCGTACCGCGTTCCGCGTGCCACCACGTATCCGCACGTCTCCCTGCCGGTGCCGCCGCAGGCGCATGCCCAGCGGACGTTCGTCCTGTCGACGTTCGCCCTGTCGACGTTCGCCCTGTCGACGTTCGCTGTGTGCGCATTCGCCCTGCCGGTGTTGGCCCTGCCGGGAATTCGCGCGCCTTCGTCTCGCCATCACCGCACTGCTACCACGGGCGTACCCGAATTCGCCCCGTGGCGATTCCCCATGCCCCGATCCAGTAATCACCCTGCAATAGACACCCAGAGGAAAGAAGAGAATGCCCAACGATTTCAACCAGCAGGTCATCGAAGAGTTCCGTGCCAACGCGGGCCAGGTCGGCGGCTATTTCGACGGAGCCCGGCTGATCCTCCTGACCACCACGGGAGCGCGCTCGGGCAAGCGGCACACGACCCCGGTCGCCTACTACCCCGACGGCGGCGCAAGCGTGCTGGTCATCGCCTCGGCCGCCGGCGCCCCGACACACCCGGACTGGTTCCACAACCTCCTCGCGCACTCTCAAGTCACCGTGGAAACGGGGGTGTTCACGTACGAGGCGGCTGCGGAGGTGCTGGCGGACGCCGAACGGGACAGCGCCTTCGCCCGTCTGGTCGAGGCCGAGCCGGGCTGGGCGGACTACCAGGCGAAGACCACTCGGGTGATCCCGGTGGTCGCCCTCCACGAGATCCCCGTCGACGGCCCGCCGAACGTGAACGCCACCTCGATGGGCCAGGGACTCAAGGTCATCCATGACGCGTTCCGCCGTGAACTCGCCCTGATACGAAAGGAGTTCACCACCGCCGGGCCCACCCTCGGCGCCCAGCTCCGCGTCAACTGCCTGACCCTCTGCGCGGGCCTGCACAACCACCACACCGGCGAGGAACTCGGCATCTTCCCGTTCCTCGGCGGCCGCAGTCCCGAACTCGCCCCTGTCCTGGACCGCCTGCGCGAGGAACACGAGCGCATCGCCGCCCTGACCGCGGAGCTCAAGCGGATCATCGGCGACGAATCCGCGGATCCCCAGCACGCCCGCCGGGAGGTCGAACGCCTCACCGCCGAGCTGGAGACCCATCTGGCGTACGAGGAGGAGCACCTGATCCCCGCACTCGACGCACCACCGACCGAGCCGACCTCCTAGTTCGGCCTGCGCGACAACCGGCTGGGGCGACCCACCGGACGGCACCTACTCCGTGGCGGCGGGTTCCGGCAGGGCGCCCGGGCGCGTACCGGAGACGGCCGACCGTCGTTCGCCGAGCCTGCCCAGTGCCGCGAGGGTCAGGGTCACGGTGACCGACGCGGCCGCCATCATCGTCATCGCCGTTGCCGGGGACGTCAGTTGGGCGAGCGTGCCCGCGAGGACGGCGCCGACGCCCTGCATGGCGGCCATGCCGGTTGCGTGCAGGCCGAGGGCCTGGCCCGCGAGGTCGTCGGGGGTGAGGGACATCAGGCGTTCCTGCAGGACCAGGCTCGCGGCGAAGCCGGCGGAGGCGACGGTGACGGCCACGGCCGACAGCGCCACTCCGGGCCGCAGGACGAAGAACAGGTAGGGAACGGCGAGCAGCAGACGCAGCGGGGTCGCGAGACGAGAGCGCAACGCGGGCGGTACCAGGAGCGGGACGACCTGCCGGAGCGGGCGACCGCGCTGCTGACCTACGTCTGGGAGGAAACCGTGCGCCCGTACTGGGAACGTCGGCGGCGCGTCCTGGAGGCCGACATGGTCGCGCGGACCGCACGCGTGAGCCAGGGAGGCTGGGCCGCTGTGCTGGACTCGCTGAAGCCCGGGACGCGGTGGCTCGGCGAAAGCCGGTTCCAGGTCAACCCGAACGCGTATCCGCCGCGGGAGATCGCCGCCGGGGCGGAGCTGCTGTTCATGCCGGTCACACCGAAGACCAGCTGGGTGTCGTGGGAGGGACGGGAGCGGTACGCCGTCGTCTACCCGTGCCTCGGGGTGCTCGCCGAGGACCACCACCGGCGCCCCGTCCCGGCCGGACTCGGGGCGCTCGTCGGGACCGCACGGGCCGGGGTACTGGCGCTGCTCGGAACTCCCATGAGCACGACCCAGCTCGTCGCCGTGACCGGACAGGGGCTGGGTTCGGTGGGCCGGCACCTGCGGGTGCTGCTGGACGCGGGCCTTGTGGAGCGGCGGCGAGCCGGTCAGTCGGTGCTGTATGTCCGGACGCCGGCCGGGGAGGTCCTCATGGAGGCGTCGGGGGCCGGTACCGGCGACCGGGAGCCGGACCCGGGGATCAGCTAGGTACCGCGCGACGGATCACGGTGGCCCTGGACAGTCCCCCAGGGCCCCCGACGGCCCTCACTCGAACGGCAACGGCCGCGCATGCACCACGTCCAGTCGTGACACGGCCCGGGTGAGCACGACGTACAACCGATGCAGGCCCCGGGTCTCCCCCTCCGCGATCGCCGCAGGCTCCACGGCGACGACATGGTCGTACTCCAGGCCCTTCGCGAGTCCGGCCCCCAACACCGTGACGCGTGCGCCCAGTTGGTCGACCCCGGCCGCCTCGATGCCGGCTCCGCCGAGCGCCTCCCGCACCCGTACGACGTCCGGGTCGGCCGTGATGACGCCCACCGACCCCTCGTACGAGAGGGCGCGTCGCACGGCCTCGATTGTCTCACCGAGTACGTCGTCCGTGTGGAGCATCCTCAACTCGCCGTCCCGGCGCAGGGATTGGCCCGCGGGAACTCCGACGTCCAGCCTCGCCAGCACCCGGTTGGCCAGTTCGACCACCGCCTGCGGCACACGGAAGCCGGTGGTCAGCGGCACGACCACCGCCTCCGGTCTGCCCAGGTGGCCGAGCAGTTCGCCCCACTCCCGCGCGGCCCACGGCGTGGTTCCCTGGGCGAGATCGCCGAGTACGGTGAGCGACCCGTAGGCCGCCCGGCGGCCGATCGCCCGGCACTCCATCGGGGACAGGTCCTGTGCCTCGTCGATCACCAAGTGCCCGTAGCCCTCCGGGTGTTCGACCAGCCCGGCGACCTCGTCGAGGAGGACGAGATCGGCCGCCGACCACCGGGCGGACTTCCACGACCGGGGCGGCCGCGCCCACAGCAGCGCCTTCTGTTCGTCCGCGTCCAGCACCCCGTCCGCCGCCCCGGCCAACGCGCCTGGGTCGGCGAGCAGTTCGGCGACGACCTCCTCCGGACGCGCCTTGGGCCACACGGCGTCGACGTACGCGCCGACGGGCCGTGCTCGCGAGATCTTCTGGACCCAGGCGTTCGACTGGGGCCCGGCACGTCGTTCGGCGCGCTCCCGCACGTACCGCACGATCCGCGTCCGGACCCGCTCGCGCCCGACGGCGTACGGCAGTTCCTCGGCCCGCACACCCGCCACGATCCGCGCGAGTGCCTCGCCGGGCACCCGCCACCGGTACGAACCGTCCGGCACCGCAAGGCCGTTGACCCCCTCAGCCCCTTCTGAACTCACCCTGGCGTAGAGGGCCCGCCGCAGCACCTCCGCCATCCGGGCGTCGTGCTTCACGACCGCGGCGGCCTCGTCGTCCTCGCCCGTGACCGGGTGCCGCCCGATCTCCTCCCCGACCGTGGACTGCCGTACACCGGTCTCGCCGAGCGCGGGCAGCACCTCCGAGATGTAGGAGAGGAAGGTGCGGTTCGGCCCCAGGATCAGCAGTCCGCCCCGCTGGACGCGCTGCGGGAAGGTGTACAGCAGATACGCGGCCCGGTGCAGCCCCACAGCCGTCTTCCCGGTGCCGGGCGCGCCCTGCACACAGACGGAGACGGTGAGGTCCGCCCGTACGAGTTCGTCCTGGTCGGGCTGGATGGTCGCGGCGATGTCGCGCATCGGGCCGACGCGGGGCCGCTCGATCTCGCTCGCGAGGATGCGGCTGCCGGCCGGGGTCCCGGTGCGGTACCCGTCCGGCGACCCGCTGAGGTACGCGTCCGGAAGGTGCCCGTCCGCGCGCCGCTGGTCCTCCAGGTACTCCCCCTCCAGGCGTTCGACCTCCGGGCGCTCGACCTCCGGGCGCTCGACCTCCAGGTGCTCGACCTCCAGGCGCTCGTCCTCCAGACCGGTGAGGTCGGTCGAGTCGCCGCGGCTCCCCGGCGCCCAGCCGAACCGCCGCCGCACCCGCACACCCTGTGGATCGCGGGCGCTCGCCTGGTAGAAGGAGCGCGACACGGGAGCCCGCCAGTCCACGACGAGGGGCGGCGCGGAGGGGTGCTCGGTGATCCTGCGCCGCCCGACGTGATAGCTCTGCCCGGCGTGGTCACCGGCGCCGCCGCGCTCTCCCCCGAAGTCCAACCGCCCGAAGAACAAAGGCCCTTCGGGCAGTTCCCGCATCTCCTTGGCCCGACTGCGGAGCCGATACCCGAGCACTTCGGCGTCGGCACCGGACGCGGAAACGTCCTCCCCGGTGACGACATGTTCCTGAGCACCGTCGACCATCGCGGCGAGGGCGGCGCGGCAGGTGTCGTGGTAGTCGCGTTCCTGCGTGAGGGAGGTGAGGAGTACGGGGTCGGGTGACGTCATTCGAGCAAGGATATCGGAATAACGTAACCGAGTTAAACTTTTTACTTGGTTGTGGAACGGATGCCGCTCGGCGACCGCGCGTCACACGCAGCGGGGCAGACCGGCCTCAAGCCGCGCGAACGCGCCCTCCGCAGCGACGACGGCATCCCGCCGCACGTCCGCGACCGGCTCGCCCTCCGCGATCCGCCGCCAGTTCTCCTGCGCGAGGATCCGCTGCACGGCGACGATCTGCCCGGCGGCGAGCCTGGCCTCAAGGCCACCGCCGAGGGCCTCGGTGAGGGCGTCCTCGGACCGCTCCAGATACTCGTACAGCCGGGCGACCAGCGAAGGAGTCCCGTAGAGCAGCCGGTGGAAGGCGAGGATGTGCGGGTCCCCGTTGACCCCGGTGATGGGGTCGCTCCGCTCGATCCCCGCCAGGAAGTGCCGGCGCAGCGCGTCGACGGCGGACTCCCCCGGCGCCCGCGCGGCGACCACCCGCGCGGCCTCGGCCTCGTGATCGGCGAACCGGTGCAGAACCAGGTCCTCCTTCGACGAGAAGTACCGAAAGAGGGTCGGCTTCGAGATCTGCGCGGCGGCGGCCACCTCCGCGACGGAGACCCGCTCGAACCCCTTCTGCAGGAAGAGCGTGATGGCAACGTCCGAGACGTCTTGGTACATGCGCAGCTTCTTACGCTCACGCAGCCCCATGGCACCCGCAGCCCCTGCCACACCCACCGCACGCGCCTGACGCGGCGCGCCCACGGCGCTCGCACCACTCACCGCCCGCGTGACTCCGGTCGCACCCGGAGCACCCCTCGCACCCGTCTCGCCCATGCCCCGAGCCTACGCACTTTCCGGACTCTCGCCCTCCCCTTGAACGCCACTACCTCAGCCCCCTGGCTGGTTCCGACCCCTCCTGCCGGCTCCTCTTGACCTCAACCGAACTTGAGGTCGAAGACTGGGCGCTCCACCCCCTCCCCTCTCTGGAGATCCCCGTGCGAGCAGCCCAGGTGACAAGGTTCGGCGACCCGTCGGTCCTGATCACGACCGACCTCCCGGACCCGGCCCCCGCCCCCGGCGAAGTACTGATCGACGTCGCCTACGCGGACACGATCTTCGTGGAGACGCAGATACGGTCCGGCTGGGGCGGCGACTACTTCCCGGTGGTCCCTCCGTACGTACCCGGGGGCGGAGTCTCCGGAGTCGTGAGCGCCCTGGGTCCGGACGTCCCCGAGGAGTGGCTGGGCCGCCGGGTCACTTCGTTCGTGACGGGCGCCTACGCGGAGCGAGCCGTCGCGGCGGCCTCGGCCCTGACGGTCGTACCGGACTCCCTGGATCTTCTCGATGCGGCGGCCCTGGTCCACGACGGAGTGACATCGACGGGCCTTCTGGAACTCACCGCGGTGACCGAGACGGACCGGGTCCTGATCCTGGGCGCCTCGGGCGGCATGGGCACGCTCCTGGTCCAGCTGGCCCATGCGCGGGGTGCCCGGGTGGTGGGCGTGGCCCGAGGAGAGGCGAAACTCGCCCTGGTACGGGACCTGGGCGCGGACGCGGTGGTCGACGCGACGTCCCCCGACTGGCCGGCCCTGGCCCGTCACGCCCTCGGCGGGTCCGGCGGCGCGGCGGACGTGGTCCTGGACGGTGTCGGCGGCCAACTCGGCGCCACCGCCTTCCCCCTGACGGCCCCCGGCGGCCGCTTCTCGGCCCACGGTGCCCCGACCGGCGGCTTCACCACCGTGGACCCGGCGGAGACCAAGCAGCGCGACATCACCCTCTTCGGCATCGGCGACGTCCAGTTCAGCCCGCCCGACCTCAGCCGCCTGAGCGCCCACGCTCTCGAAGAGGCTGCGGCGGGGCGATTGCGGGCGGTTGTCGGGGAGGTGTTTTCGCTGGAGGAGGCGGGGGAGGCGCATCGGGCCGTCGAGGGGCGGGAGTTGCTGGGGAAGGTGGTGCTGAAGTGCTGACCCGGCACCACTTCTCGAGCGCTCGCTCGATGTCGGTCACATCGGGGATGCCGTCGAGCCCCAACGGTCCGGCCGCGGTCTCCAATGCCTTGCGGACCACGGCTGTCGACCGGGCCAGCGCCCGCCGACCGGGGCGGTCCGGGCGGTCGGGCTGGTCGGGGCTGTCGGTCAGCGACTGCGCGGCGCGCACGACATCCGGGTAGACCGACTGCGCACGCTCGAACTCGACGTAGTGCCGCAGGTCTTGTGCCACCCCGTCGACCGAGTCGGGGCTGGTGCGCCGAAGTGCCCGACACCAGGCATCGACCACCTGCTCCCGCTGCGGCTTCGGATACCGCATCCGTACGAGGTGGATGGCAAGGTCGTGCAGCGGGTCGCCGTAGGTCGCGAGTTCCCAGTCGACACAGACCAGAGGCGGCGCACCGGAACGGGTCATGATCACGTTGTCTCGGTGGAGATCCGAGTGCAGCAGAGCGAACGGCCGCCCCGTCATGGCGGGCAGGCGGTCGGAGAACCGTCGCATCCCGTCCTCGGGGACGCCCAGCGCAAGGAACAAATGCCCGAACACAGGCCAATTGGGCTCGCGCACCTGGTGGTCCACCTGTGACGTCAGCAGCCGCAGGAACCCTCGGCTGTCCCGGTCGTCGGAGGGCCAGTCGGCGGGCAGCGGCGGCAGCGCCTCCCGGCCGACCTGAGCCATCCGTGCCGACAGGTCCGCCAACTCCTCGACGAGATCGCCGGGCACGGCTGTGCCGTCCGGGTGCAGTGCGGAGAGTGGAACTCCATCCACATAGCTGTGGATGGAGGCCTCGCGTCCGGCGGCCAGGCAGCGCGGCACCTGGTGCGGCAACACCCTGCCGACGGCATCCAGGACCTCCCCTTCCCGCGGCCAGGTGCGCACGACCACGGGCAGTGCCTCCGGCCTGCGGATCCGTACCGTCACGGGCGTGCCGACCGCACACTCCACATGCCGGGCCAGCTCCTCCGTCAGCGGCAGCACGAAGTTCTGGTTGTGATGCCCACGGAGCCTGACACCGGCACGTATCGCGTGCCGTACGAACTCGTCGCAAACGTCCGCGAGAGCGTGATCGTCGGGTTCGACCAGGGACATGGACGGCTCCTGGTCAGGTTCGGTCCAGTGCCTTCTGTCTGCACCATCGCAGGAGCGCCGCCTCGATCTCCGACAGGCTCGGCCGGGACGTCAGCCCCAGTGGCTCGGCCGCCGCCCAGAGCACGTCCCACACCTTCCAGCTCGCCTCGCGGAGCCGCCGACGGTCGAACTTCCCTGTGACGACGAGGGACTGCGTCTCACGGATGACGTCCGTGAAGAGGGACTGCGCCTTCTTGTAGTCGAGCAGCCTCGGCAGATCCTCGATCCAGCCTTCGGAACTGCCCTCTCTGACCTCTTCCGCGATCGAACACCAACGCTGGATGATCTCCCGTTCCTGCTGAACCGGATACCGCATCAGGTGGAGATGGGTTGCGAGGTCGTACAGGGGATCGCCGAGCATCGCCAGTTCCCAGTCGATGGCCCAGACTTTCCCCTCCGAATCGAGGATGAAGTTCTCTCGGTGCAGATCCGCGTGCAGGAGACAGAACGGCCTCTCCTTCAGCCCGGCCACATGCTTTCTGAGGTACCCGAAGGAATCTGGGCCAATCCCGAGAGCGGCGAACAACCCTTCGTAGTCCGACAGGTTCTGCTCATAGACGCGCTCTTGAGTGAACCGGATGAGCCTTTCGAGGAATCCCGCACTGTCCCCCTCCACGGCCCGATCCATCAGCTCGCAGTTTCGCTTCACGAGCAGGGTGTCCGACGTGACAGCGATCAACTGGCGGAACACTTCGAGGATCTGCGCGGACACCGCGGCGGGCACGGCTTCGCCGGAAGGATGCAGCTCCCCCAAGGTGCCACCCTCGACGAATCGCTGCAGGTCCACGCCCCCCACCGGAGCGACCTCGGGAATGGCGTCGATGCGTTGCTGCAGGTGGTAGAGCAGGTCGTACTCCGACTCGAAGCAACGCCTGTCGAACCACAGCAGCCTCTCGCGGGGCTCGCGGATCTTCCAGCGCCCCCTTTTGTCGGCCCCCGCCTCGGCCGACAGAAAGAACGCATATGTTTCATGGTGGTACCCACACAGGGGACCTTCGACCGCGTCCGAGTGATCGCTCAGATCACTGGCACGCCGTCGAGTCGCGGACGGTTCGGGTGACATTGCCCCGTTCTTTCTGGGACCAGCCGATGATGAGTGGAGGCAACGTACTACCCCAATGAGTCGCGCCGGGTCAGAACCGTTTCATCCAGCCGCGCTTCATATCTTCGACAGGTGGATGGACTCACCCATACGGGGACACTCCGCACACCACACCCACCACGACACATTGAAGACAACAGGTCCCCTCGCGAAAAGAGAGGCGGGCACACTCCTCTCTGCCTCGGGTGTGTAGCAATTGAGTTCGACACAGAGAGCGTCACCTCGCCGAGTTGACGTCAAGAACTGCATTCAGAACCAACTCGAGCGACCTCACCACAACTTCCGCTCCCGCCGATCTCAGCTCCTTCTCCTTTTCGGCGTTACGCGCGTAGCCAAGAAAAGGAACCTCGGCCCGTTGGGCGGCATGGAAGTCCGTGGGGGTGTCGCCGATCATGAGGGCGTCATGCGGGGCGGCGCCCATGGAACTCAGGGCCCGGACAAGACAGTACGGGTGTGGCTTGAGGTGGTGGAGTTTCTCGGTGCGACCGTAGACATTGGGCGCGAAATTGGCGGTGAGGTCACGGACGCCCAGATAACTGATCGCCGTCTGGGCCGAATTGTTGGTCGCTATGGCCAACCGTGCTCCGACCGCGCTCCATGTCTTTATCAGCGGATCCGCATACGCGGTGGGCAAGGCGCCGGGCACCGCACGGAGTTCCTCTTGGGTGAGCCGATCCTCCAGTTCGGTCACCAAATCGCTGTTCGGACGGCGCCGGTTCACGGCGGCCAGGAGGACCTGAGGGTCCGGGTGGATCTGCTCCTCCTCGGTCAGCAGTCCCCGCAGGCCCTGCCCCTCCAGCCAGGCGACCAGTTGGCGCGCCACCTTCTCCGCCGAGTAGCCCGCGAACAACTGACAGATCGGCCCATCGAAGTCGAAGAGGACAAAGCGGGCTCGCTCGATCACTTCCTGGAGGTTCGCTGTCTCTGCTGCCACCGGACCAGTCTGCTTCGTATCAGGAGTCACTAGGAGAGTGTCAGGTCCGTCGTAATGGTTTCCCAGAGGGCGTCGAACCACTTTTGGGACTGCACGACGAAGGCGGCGTCGCGTTGGCCTGCCCTTTGCTCGAAGGAGAACAAGAGGGATGTGGAGCCCAGGGCGTCGTACATGTCGAGGGTGCCGCTGTCGCCGGCCTCCTCGCGCCTCGTGATCATGTAGTACGCGATCAGGGCCTCGACGCCGTTGAGCAGATACAGCTTCACCGGCGGGGTGAACGGGAGGGCCCGGAAGGTCACGTTGACGTCGATGCCGTGGGAGGAACGCAGTGCCCTGAGGTTGTGGCGCAGGACGTGGCCCTGGGCGTTGCGCATCTCCAGCCAGCGCTGGTGGACCGGGTCTTCGGCTCCCTGCGCGTCCACGGAGACGGGGAAGGCGAGGTTGATGTCACGGGAGGGGAGGAGGATGCGGACGTT
The DNA here is from genome assembly GCF_055577685.1 of Streptomyces sp. NPDC033178. Taxonomy (NCBI): domain Bacteria; kingdom Bacillati; phylum Actinomycetota; class Actinomycetes; order Kitasatosporales; family Streptomycetaceae; genus Streptomyces; species Streptomyces sp. NPDC033178. The sequence continues at coordinate 85,100 of NZ_JBVIPT010000007.1, read as the reverse complement.
GATCGACTCGGGGCGGAGCCTGCCCTCGTGGATCAGGCGGACCGGTTCACCGAGGGCCAGCATCAGGGTCTCGGCGGTGAGGCACGCGGCGTCCACCCGGACATGCGGCACGGCGAACGCCTCGACCAACTGCGGTGCCAACCCGACCATCGTCGGCTGAGGCTCGTCCCGCGCGGGGGTCACGTCCGCGATACGCGGGGGGCTGCCCTTGCTGACGTTGCTGAGCCGGCCCTCGTCCTGGAGTGCCCGCAGGGCCTGGCGGATCGTGCCGCGCTCCACGCCGAACTCCTCGGCGAGCTCCGCCTGGGTGGGCAGGCGGTCGCCGGAGCGCAGGTCACCCACGCGGATGCGGTCCCGCAGGATGTCGGCGATCTCCTGCGGCGAGAGCTTTCTGCTGCCGTTCACTGCCACGTTCTCCTGGGTCACGACCAAACGCTACAACTCCGCTCCATCTTAGGGGAGTTGTTTGAAAGTTGTTTTGAAGTAGGGACCAACTGGGGATATCTTAGTCAGAGTTGGCAACCAACTTAGCGAAGATGGCGGAAGGATTGCCTCCTCTCGCAAGTAGTTGGCAGATGGGAGGGCTCCGCACCTCTCCAGCATCGTCCCGCACCCACCGCACCACACGTCCCGCCGCATCGCTCCTCCGCCCCCACACCGCCCAGCCCTCGCCCCGCCCCGCCCCGCCCGAAAGACCCGAAGGAGGATCCACCATGCCCGTCATAGCCTTCCTCTCCGCCGTCTTTGTCGTCACCTTCGAGCAACTCGTCCAGTGGCGGTACGGTCCCAGCGGCGTCGTCGGGCTGCTGCTGCTCACCATCGGCATCAAGGCGAAGAGCCCGACCTGCAGCTCGATCGGCGCCGTCGTCCTCGCCCTCATGGTCTCCGGGCCCGCTCTATGACCCGTATGACCCGTACGACCCGTACGACCTGCGAGGAAGACCCACCTGAAGATCCGGTACCCACCTGTGGGAGACCTCAGCCCGTGAGCACCAGCTCGGAGCTGATGGTCTCCCACAGTGCGTTGAACCACAGATGGGACTGCTCGACGAACGTCGTGTCCCGCAGGCCGTCGCCCTGTTCGAAGGGGAACAGCATGGACTGGGTCCCCTCCGCGTCGTACATCTCCAGGTACTCGTGGTCGATCTCCTCGCCGCGCCGCGTCAGCGTGTAGTACGCGAACAGCGCCTCCGCGCCGTTGAGCAGGTAGAGCTTCACGGGCGGGGTGAACGGCAGGGCGCGGAAGGTGATGTGTACGTCGATGCCGTGCGTGGCCCGTAACGCCAGCAGGTTGTGCTTGAGGACCTGGCCCTGCGCGTTGCGGTGGGCCAGCCAGCGGCGCTGCAGCCGGTCGTCGACCTTGTCGTCCACCGGTGCTGGGAAGGCGAGGTCGATGTCGCTGGACGGCAGGAGCACCCGGACGTCGATCCTGGCTGGTTTTATTCGCCCCTCGTGGATGAGACGCAACGGTTCACCCATCGCGAGAGTGAGGGAGACCGCCGTCAGACACAGGGCGTCGATCTCCACATGGGGGGCCGAGAAGGCCGCCGTGATCCGCGACGCGAGCGCCACCATGGTGGGCTGCGGCGGGGCTCCGGGCCCGGTCAGGGCCGGTCCCACGTCCTGGGCGACGGTCGCCGGGCTCCCTTTGGACACGTTGGACAGCAGGTGTTCCGACTGGAGGATGCGCAGCGCCTGGCGCACGGCCCCGCGCTCGACGCCGAACTCGTCGGCCAGCTGGGCCTGTGTGGGCATGCGCTGCCCAGGCCGCAGCTCACCGGACCTGATCCGGGTGCGCAGCTCGTCGGCCACCTCGCGGTGTGACCGCTGTGGCTGTTGTGACCTCTTCCGCCCATTGACGGCGACGTGTTCCGGGTCCACAACCAAACACTACAACTTCGCGCCATCTTTGGGCAGTTATTGAGAAGGTGGTTATGAGACGCATCCAAGAGGAGATAACTTCAGTGAAGTTGGTAACCAACTTGAGGAACATGGTCAAGCTTCCCAGGGGTTGGCCACCAGAGTCGGAACTGTCGACCAGGTGGACGGTCCCAGCGGGGGGTCCGCCTCCCCGTCCCGAAGGAGGGACCGCATGCCGCTCATCGCCATCATCGTCGCCGCCCTCGCCATCGGTTTCGAGCAGCTGATCCAGGTGAAGTTCGGGGCGATGGGCGTCATCGCCTTCGTCGCCCTCGCCGTCGGCATCAAGGCCAAGAACTCCATGATCGGCGGCATCGGGGCCGTCATCCTCGTGATGCTGCTCGCCCAGTCCGGCTGATCGGGCGCCACCGTCCGGCAGTCCGGCCGACCGGGCTCCCTTCCGGAGGGGAGCCGGGAGCCCGGTCGGTCCGCACCATCGCGGATCGCTCCAGGATCCGCGGAACAACAACTGAACAGCTACGGATCACAACTGAACAGCCACGAATCAAACGGAGGAGAAGCCGCACACGCGGACCGGCCACACGGAACGGAGCACCAGGAAACAGGGAATCAGAAGATGTCCGGGCACCACGGTCGCCTGGACGTGCGCAGCAGGGCGTCGGCCAAGGAGGCGGCGCCCGCTCGTTCTTCCCGCACCCGCCCCAGCGCCGCAAGCCGCACCGCGGACTCGTCCCCGAGCCAGAGCGAGCCCAACTCGCCGACACCCAGCGTGAGTTCGGCGTCGGCAGTCGTCCGCGCGCAGCTCGCGCCCGCCTCCGAAGCGTCCAGCCGGTACCGGCCCCCGCACAGCCCTCCCCGGTCGACGACCTCCAGGACGAGCGTCCCCGTCGCCCCGTACGTACGCGCCTCCAGTGCCGCCACGACGTCCAGGACCCGCACCCACAGCAGGTCGGCCTGCGTGAGGATGCGTGCCGCGCGCGGATCCGGCAGCAGATGCGGCAGCAGGTCGTCCGGCGCCCGCCACCCCGTCCTGACCTTCGTGACCCAGTCGACCGAGCACACGTACTGCCACAGGGCGCGCTCCGCGGCCGGCGTGACCGCGATCATGTCCTTGACCTTCGCGGTCTCCAGCGGCTGCTTCACGTCCCCCCAGTGGTCGTCCACGGTGTACGTGAGCAGCCCCTCGGCCTCTACCTCCGCGTTGCGGTACACGGCGTGGAAGGGCTCGGTCCACGATGCCGGGTCGAGCACCAGCGCGCCCGTGCGGACCTGCCACCACCGCTCGTCGCGGTCGACCACGCCCGGCTGCGCCCGCCTGAGCCGCTCGTGGAGCTCCGGGCCGGTCTTCCGTACGTCGTCGCCGTCCACGAGGTCGATACGGCCGCCGTCGTCCGGGCCCGACCAGCGGGGGTCGAGCCCCGCCCTCGGCACGTCGATCGTCCACTCGGCGGCCGTCGTGGCCACGCCGAATCCGTACCGGCCGTAGATCGGGTACTCCGCGGCGATCAGCGTCGCCACGGTGTCGCCCCGCTCCTTCGCGGCCGCCAGGTCCTCGGTCATCATCCGGGTGAGGATGCCCCGGCGGCGGTGGGTCGCGGTGACGGTCACGTTCGAGATCGCGTCGGCCGCCACGGGGGTGCCGCCGACGGCCGTGACCTCCTGAGCGAACGAGCGGAACGTGCCCACGCATCTGGTGCCGTCGAATGCGCCCAGTGTTCGCTCGGGCACGATGTGGGTGCTGCGGTCCTTGACGTCCGCGTCCGACACGGTCGGGGGGAACTGGAATCCCGTGTTCAGCGCACGGATCCACTCCCGGGTCTCGTCCTCGCGGATGGGGCGTATGTCGATGTCCTGGCGGGGGGTCATGCGGTCACGCTAGGCACACGTGGTGTGGGGTGTCGCGCCGTTTTTCTCTCGACCAGCCCCCACCCACCCGCAGAAGAACAACCGCAGACGTACACCCGCAGACGGCGACGTCACATCAGCAAGTCGTCCACCTGCGCCTCGCCCTCGCGATAGCGGCGAGCGATCTCCGCGCTGCAGTCGTCCGCGGTCCGCTGCAGCTCCTGCCGCCGCCGGGACACCTGCTGCTCGTACCGCACGAGCCGCCCCATCGCCGCGTTCAGTTCCAGATCCGTACGCGCCTCCAGGTCGGACAGCTCGACCTCGGCGAGCATGTCCGAGGCCAGCCGCCGGAACTCCTCGCTGTGGGGCGTACCCACGGTCACGTGCCGTGCGGACGACCGCTGCCGCGCCGGCGCATCCGTCAGGATCTCCGACAGCCGCTCCACGACGGACGCCTCGGCCGCGATGCGCGCCTCGCGCCCCCGCCGCGGGGCACCCCGCCGCCCCAACTCGGCCCGCAGGATGTCGATCCGCCCCTGCAGCAGCCGCCGCACATAGCTCAGATCGGCCTCGTCCCGCTGCGCGTCCCTCCGCAGGGTGCGCAGTTCGGGCAGCCGCAGGACGCTCAGTTCGGGCTCGGGACCGGGCGCCGAATCAGGCATGGGGCTGTCCGTACGCTGGGTGGGCGGACGCGCCGCGACCGGGCGCGCTGACGACGACGGTGAAGACTGCGGCAGGGACGCCTCCGGCGATGACGATGACGATGGCGATGACGGCGGCTCCCCCCGAATCAGCGATACGACCCCGGGTGACTGCCCCGTACTCGATGTGCTCATGTGCCTCAACCGTCCCCTCGACCGGCGCGTGTGAGCATCGTGCCACCCCAAGTGGCCGCTATGTGACCGAGTGCCCCCGATCGGCCCCAGATGGGGGGTTAAGGATCAATAAGAAAGCCCCGTACGGACGTCGGTACCGAGGCCGACACCGACGTCAATCCGACGCACGGCATGATGGTCCGTATGCGTGCGGTGGTGCAGAGAGTGGACGGCGCGAGCGTCGTCGTCGAGGGTGAGACCGTCGGGGAGATCAACGGCGAGGGCCTGTGCGTCCTGGTCGGGGTGACCCACGAGGACACCAAGGAGAAGGCGGCCCAACTGGCCCGCAAACTCTGGTCGATCCGCATGCTGGCCGACGAGAGGTCGTGCTCGGACATCGACGCCCCGCTGCTCGTCATCAGCCAGTTCACGCTCTACGGAGACGCCCGCAAGGGCCGCCGCCCCACCTGGAACGCGGCCGCCCCCGGCGACGTCGCGGAGCCCCTCGTGGACGAGGTCGTGGCCCAGCTCCGCTCGCTGGGAGCGACGGTGGCGACGGGCCGCTTCGGCGCGCAGATGCGCGTCTCACTGACGAACGACGGCCCGTTCACCGTCCTGCTGGAGATGTAACCGCCAGGCTGCCGGAGACTCAGCCGCAGCCGCACCCACCAGGCGTACTCTCCACGGATCCGGCCCGGCAGCCCCTGGCGGGCCCTACGGCTCGACCACGACCTCCTGCGCCGCGGCCGTCGTGTCGGCCACCAGTCGCGCGTCCAGCGGTACGTTCCGCTTGACGAGGCCCAGGGCGATCGGCCCGAGCTCGTGATGGCGTACGGCCGTCGTCACGAAGCCGATCTTGCGCCCGTCGGGCCCCTCGTCCGCGAGCCGGAGCTCCGCGCCGTGCGGCGGCAGATGGACCTCGCTGCCGTCCAGGTGCAGGAAGACGAGCCGACGCGGGGGCTTGCCCAGGTTCTGGACGCGGGCGACGGTCTCCTGGCCGCGGTAGCAGCCCTTCTGCAGATGCACCGCGCTGCCGATCCAGCCCAGCTCGTGCGGGATGGTCCGGTGGTCGGTCTCGAAACCGATCCGCGGCTGGTGGTGCTCGACGCGCAGCGCCTCGTACGCGAGCAGCCCGACCGCCGGGCCGTGCCGGTCGACGTCGGCGGCGTACGACTCCAGGTCCGTACGCGGCAGGAACAGATCACGTCCGTACGGTGTCTCGCGGACGACGACCCCCTCGGGGACGTCGGCGATGGAGCCGGCGGGCAGGTGGACGACCGCGAACTCGTCCGTGCGGTCGGCGACTTCGACGCGGTAGAAGAACTTCATCGACCCCAGGTACGCGATCAGCGCGTCCTGGCTGTCGGGCTCCACGTGGGCCCAGGTGGTCGTCCCGTCGTCGACGAGATACAGCGCGTGCTCGATGTGGCCGTGCGCGGAGAGGATCAGCGCCTCGGTGGCGCGGCCCGCCGGGAGGTCGCTGACGTGCTGGGTGAGCAGCAGGTGCAGCCAGCTGAGCCGGTCGTCGCCGGTGACGGTGACCACTCCGCGGTGCGAGAGGTCCACGAAACCGGTGCCGCCGGCGAAGGCACGCTGTTCTCGGAACAGGTCCCCGTAGTGGGCGGCGACACCTTCGTCCACGCCCTCGGCGGGCACGGCACCGGGCAGGGACAGCAGAGGGCTCTTCATATCCACACAGCCTACGACCGAGCAGGCGCGCTTTTTATTTCCGGCGGAGTGCCGCTGCCCACTTGCCGGGGGCCGCTCCGCCGCCTACTCCGCCTTCGCGGCCTTCTTCGCCGCGCTCGCCGTGCAGTCCTCGCAGCGGCCGAAGATCGCGAAGTGCTTCATGTCGGTGGAGAAGCCGAACGTCTCGCGGAGCTTGGCCGTGAAGTCGGCGGCGATCTCGACGTCCGCCTCGATGACGTTCGTGCAGTCGCGGCAGACCAGGTGGAGATGGTGGTGCCGGTCCGCGAGGTGGTACGTGGGCGCCCCGTGCCCGAGGTGCGCGTGCGAGACGAGCCCGAGCTCCTCCAGGAGCTCCAGGGTCCGGTACACCGTGGAAATATTGACCCCCGACGCCGTCTTCCTCACCTCGATGAGGATGTCGTCAGGGGTCGCGTGCTCCAGGGTGTCCACGGCTTCGAGCACGAGTTGCCGCTGCGGCGTCAGCCGGTAACCGCGCTGCCGCAGATCGCTCTTCCAGTCAGTGCCTTCGGTGCTGCTTCCAGTGGTCACCACACCGAAAGTCTAGAACTACTTGTAGAACTACTTGAAGAAAGCGATCCCGTCGTCCGGCATGTCGTCCGGCAGGGCCTTGGCCCAGCGCTCGACGTCCTCCGGGCTGACGACCTTCTTGAGCTGGGCCGACATGTACGGGCGGAGCGCGACCTCGGGGGTCTGCTTCTCGCCGACCCACATGAGATCGCTCTTCACATAGCCGTACAGACGCTTGCCGCCGCTGTACGGGCCCGAGGCGGCCGTACGGGCTACCGCGTCCGTGACCAGGTCGATCTGGGGCTTCTTGTCGGCCATCTCGCCGTACCAGATCTCGACGACGCCGTCGTCGCGGACCATCACGACCTCGACCTTGCGGTTCTGGTCGATCCGCCAGAAGCCGGACTCGGACTCCAGCGCGCGCACCTTGTTGCCCTCGGCGTCGAGGACCCAGGTGTGCGAGTGGTACTCCAGGAAGTCCCGCCCGTCGTGGGTGAAGCTGACTTCCTGGCCGAAGTTGCACTTCTCGTCGCCGGGGAAGTCGTGGACGCCCGCGCCGGTCCAGTTGCCGAGCAGGAAGGCAAGGGGGACGAGGTCCTTGTGCAGGTCGGACGGGATCTCGATCATGAGGTCGGCAGTTCCTTGATGGGGGTCAGCGCTGGCCCTGGTACAGCTTCTTCACGGCCAGCCCGGTGAAGGCGAGAACGCCGACGCAGACCAGGATCAGCAGGGCTTCGAAGAAGTACTCAAGCACGGGGTGCTCCTCGGGGGTGACGCGGTGGTGGGCAGTACAGAGCCGCTCCCCACTCTAGTGGGGGTGGGGAGCGGCTCTCTCTCCGAGGTCCGCCGGTCAGCTCAGGAGCTGGCTCTGCAGGACCACGGTCTGCTGGAAGGGGACCGCCTCGGCGGTGCCCTTGCGGGACTGCACGATCACGGCGACGGTGTCGCCGGCCGAGAGATAGGCCTGCCGGACCTGCTCGGCACCGTACGGCTCCGTCTCCACGTACGGCGCGCGGGTGACGTGGGCGAACTCGGTCTTCTCCGGGAAATCCTCGTCCCGGTCGAACTCCTCGGCACCGCGCACGGCGTACGTCGGGCTGTCGTAGTGGATCAGTTCGGTCGCGTAGAGCTCGTCCGCGGCGGCCGCGGTGTCGAAGCGCAGCAGGTAGATCCGCGTGTGCGTGCCGTCCTGCGTGGTCCAGCCGCGGGCGGCGATGTGCCGCAGCCCGTTGTCGGTCATCACCTGGCCGGCGGCCTTGCGGTCCTCCTTCGACGTGAACTCCGCCAGGAAGTCCTTCGTCGCGAGCCAGCCGCCCTTGCCGCGCAACGCCTGGTCCGCCTTTGCCCCCTCGGGGGCGGGCAGTACGAGCGCGCGCAGGTCGGCGTGGTGGGTGGCGGCCCCGTTGGCCTCGGCGAAGGGGGCCGGACTGCCGGACGGCAGCGGCGGCCTGACGATCTCCGGGTAGTCCCAGCGCCCGTCGGACTCGGTCGCGAGTCCCGGCAGGTCGGTGCGCTCCTGCCGCGTGATGCCGTACGCCGCAGCCGTACCGACCGCCGCGAACACCGCCGCGACGGCGGTCCACCGCAGCACGGCACGCAGGGCCCGGCGGTCCTTCCCCGCCTCGGGCGGTACGAGCGGTGTTCCTGCGGGGACTGCGGGGACTGCGGGGACTGCGGGGAGCATGCCGGGCGGGGGAGGCACGATTGCCTGCCGCTCCCCGGTCTGCTCGGTCTGCTCGGTCTGCTCGGTCTGCTCGGTCTGCTCGGTCTGCTCGGTCTGCTCGGTCTGCTCGGTCATACCGCCTCCCCCGGGTCGGTGATGCGGTCGAGCTGGGTGCGCAGCAGCAACGCGACTCCCTCGGTGTTCAGTGGCCTGATCCCGGACGCGGTGGCGCTGACCAGCACGTCTCCCTCGTACGCGGAGCAGAACATCGCCTCGATCTCCTCGCCCGTGGTCTTCGGCTGCAGAAAGCACTTGGCGTTCTTGTGGCCCTTGATGGCGGGGCCCGCGCGGAAGACGTCCATGGCGTCGAGGAACTCGTTCTGGAACGTCGCGATGTCCCGGACCGCCGCCTTGTTCTCCATCCGGGACAGCACGACGCTCACCGCGAAAGCCGACTTCGAGTCGGCATAGGAGTTGCCCGCCGTGCTGATGTAGCTGCGCATCGCCATGCCCTGGACGCGCTGCTTGTCGATCTGTTTCTCCAGCCGCAGTCGCTGGGAGCGGGGCAGGCCACGCAGCGACTCCTTGCGCAGGGCGGTGGCCTGGGCACCGCTGAGCCGGGCGTCGTGGCCGTACTCGTTGAGGTCGGGGCCGCGGCCCCAGTCGTCCTCCCCGTACGGCACGAGCAGGCCGGCGAGCCCTGTGGCGGCGGCCGGCTTCTTGTCGTCCGCCTTCTCCCTGGGGAAGTCCCAGACGGGCGCGCCCGCGTCCCGGTCGGCGTCGTTCACGGTCACGACGGTGTAGCCGGTGCCTGCGACGACGGCGGCGACCAGGAGGCCGGCACCGACGAGGGCGGCGATCCGGCCACGGCGTACGGGCTTCTTCGCGTCCGGCGCCACGGGCTCGGCCGCCGGCGTGGCGTCCACCGGCTCCACCGACACCTCGGGCTCGACCGGCTCGGCCTCCCCCGTGGGGACACTGCTCGGGTCGTCGCTCACAGCCGCTCCATCTGCCGCTCGGCCAGTTCCATGATCTTCGCCTTGGCGATCGGCCTGCTGTCGTTCACGAAGATCTGCATGGCGATGTCACCCCGCCAGGCATGCGCCTCGGCCGTGTACATCGGGAGGTATCCGGCCTTGTTCTCGGGCTGCTTCCGTACGTATGCCATGCCGTCGCCGGTGCCGGGGACGGCCCAGCTGTCCGTGTCGTACTCCGCCTCCCCGTACTGCTCGGCCTCCACCCGTTCACGGGCGGCCAGGCGGTCCTCCTGGCGGTACTGCACGAGCCGGATCACGACCGAATACGTGCGGCCCGTCTGCCAGGCGGTGACGGCTGCGCGCCGGAACTCGTCGTCGATGAGGGTGCTGTAGGCCGCCGTCGGCTCGGTGTACCCGTCCGCGTACATGTCGAGACCCACCCAGCCGTCGACGCCTTCGGCGGAGGTTGTGTCCCGCGCCCCGCTCGGCCGCTCGACCAGCAGCTTGCGCAGGTCACCGTCGGTCCTCACCCTGCGGTCCTGCGCGGCCGACAGGGGCTGGGGCCCCTTGCCCCCGGCCTGCGGAAGCGACGGCTGCGAGAGCGATGGCAGTTCGGTGGGCTCGCGGTCGGCCTGGATCAGGTATCCGGCACAGGTACCGGCGACCAGTCCCAGCACGGCGGCCGTGGCGATCAGGAGCGTCGTACGTCCACGCCGACGCACAAGCGGCACGGCCTGCTTCTCCGGGGCCTCCGGGACCTCCGGGAGCTCCGGGGCCTCCGGGACTTCGGAGGTCTCCTGGACCTCAGGTGGCGCTTCGGGTGTTTCCGTGACTTCCAAGACGTCCCCCACAGAACGCGAAGCGCGGATTCCGTATCCGCGCGCACAGGAGACCCATGGCCAACACGTGGGGTTGCAAGGGAGTTGATTACGATTCGACCATGGCGAAGAAGCTCGTGATCAAGGTGACGGCGGGGGCCGATGCTCCCGAACGCTGTTCGCAGGCGTTCACGGTGGCGGCGGTCGCCGTGGCCAGTGGGGTGGACGTGTCGCTGTGGCTGACGGGCGAGTCCGCGTGGTTCGCGCTGCCGGGCCGGGCCGCCGAGTTCGAACTGCCGCACGCGGCCCCCCTCCCCGACCTGCTCGACTCGATCCTGGCCGGCGGCCGCCTCACCCTCTGCACGCAGTGCGCCGCCCGCCGGGACATCACGGAGAAGGACGTCATCAAGGGCGTACGCATCGCGGGCGCCCAGGTCTTCGTCCAGGAGGCCCTGGCGGACGGGACCCAGGCGCTCGTCTACTGACCGGGACGGGTCACTGGCGGCGCTTCTTGCCGTCCAGTTCGTCCCACCAGTCGTCGGACTTGGGGTCGCCGGACGGGTCGTCCCACCAGCGGTCGTCGGGGCCTCGGCGGTTGGCCGCCATCGCCGCGAGCGGGGGAATCACCATGGCCACGACGCACATACCGACGGCCACGGGCACCGACCAGAGCCGCACGACTCCCCAGGCCAGCACGAACAGCCCGATGCACGTCCCCATCATGGCGAAATAGACGTGACGCCTTCGTGCGTACATACGTCCAGCGTAGAACGCCTCGGTGCAAAGGCTCACCCCGCGAGACACCGACGATGCCACGACCCGACGGACGGAGTCCGGCGCAGCGCCTCGAAGCCTGCGAAGCAGCGCGAGAGGCGCGTCAAGGAGAGGTCGTGACGCCTTCGTGCGTACATACGTCCAGCGTAGGCCCGGGCAAGCCGAAGGGCCGCACCCCATTACCGGAAAGCGTCCAACCCCCGGGGGTGCGGCCCTTCGGCCGTTTATACGGTGTCTGCCGTCAGGTGGTTCAGACGGGTTCAGACGGTGATGGCGACCTCGGCCAGGCCGCCCGTCTGGGCGACGACCGTGCGGTCGGCCGTGCCGCCGGGAACGAGGGCGCGGACGGTCCAGGTGCCCTCGGCCGCGTAGAAGCGGAACTGTCCGGTCGCCGAGGTCGGGACCTCGGCGGTGAACTCGCCGGTCGAGTCCAGGAGGCGGACGTAGCCCACCACCGGCTCGCCGTCCTTGGTCACCTGACCCTGGATGGTGGTCTCACCGGGCTTGATCGTCGAGGCGTCCGGGCCGCCGGCCTTCGCTCCACACATGTTTCGTTTCCGTCCTTCAGTCCTTCGGGCCTTGGGTTACTTGTTGGCGCCGAGCTCGATCGGCACACCGACGAGGGAGCCGTACTCGGTCCACGAGCCGTCGTAGTTCTTGACGTTCTCGACGCCGAGCAGCTCGTGCAGCACGAACCAGGTGAGCGCGGAACGCTCACCGATGCGGCAGTACGCGATGGTGTCCTTGGCGAGGTCGACCTGCTCCTCGGCGTAGAGCTCCTTGAGCTCGTCGTCCGACTTGAAGGTGCCGTCGTCGTTGGCGTTCTTCGACCACGGGATGTTGCGCGCGGACGGGACATGGCCCGGACGCTGCGACTGCTCCTGCGGCAGGTGGGCCGGCGCCAGCAGCTTGCCGCTGAACTCGTCGGGCGACCGGACGTCGACCAGGTTCTGCGAACCGATGGCCGCCACGACGTCGTCGCGGAAGGCGCGGATCGCGGTGTTCTGGGCCTTCGCCTTGTAGTCGGTCGTGGCGCGGGTGGGCACCTCGGCGACCAGGTCGCGGGAGTCGAGCTCCCACTTCTTGCGGCCGCCGTCGAGAAGCTTCACGTTCTCGTGGCCGTACAGCTTGAAGTACCAGTAGGCGTAGGACGCGAACCAGTTGTTGTTGCCGCCGTAGAGGACGACCAGGGTGTCGTTGCCGATGCCCTTCTCCGACAGGAGCTTCTCGAAGCCGGCCTGGTCGACGAAGTCACGGCGGACCGGGTCCTGGAGGTCCTTGGTCCAGTCGATCCGGATCGCGTTCCGGATGTGGTTCTTCTCGTACGCGGACGTGTCCTCGTCGACCTCGACGATGGCCACGCTGGGGTCGTCCAGGTGGTCCTGGACCCAGTCGGCGTCTACCAGGACGTCGCTGCGGCTCATGCTCGTTCTCCTCCGGGGCAGTTGCGGCGGGGCGTTGCGTCAGAAAGGGGTGCGACGCGCTCGACGATCACGGCTGCGATGGCGTACGCGGCGCAGGGGTGGCCCCGACGAGAGAGGTCGAAGGGCCCGGCTCGCGGAAGTACGACGCTTCCGCTCAGAAAGTGCGACAGAGCATGGCGGCGACGCGGCACAGGTCTACTGCCCGCCGCTTCGTGAGATCCGCCTGTCCCCCCGGCCGGAGGACGCTCAATTTGCACTGCATGACGTCGATCGTAGGGACGGACAGGCGGGCATGTCACCGGTGTGTCGTATTCTGAGACGCGATCGTCCGGGATGTGGGACACGGAGGGAGTCCGGCCCGTTTTCTCCCGGCCCCGGAAGGGCTGCAGCCGTCGTCACATCTCTCGCACATCTGCTGTGCGGACGGGGGTGTCTCGCCTTTCGGACGGACGGTTGCTCGCGAGTGGGCCGATGTCCTCACTCCCTGTCCGACCTACCAGACCTACCCGACCAGGCTGACGTCCGAACCCTTCACCGTGATGTCGACACCCTTCGGGGCCGCCTCGACCTTGTCGAGCTTGATGCCGCCGGGCAGGCCGTCGATCTGCTGCCGGAAGTCGGTGATCAGGCGGACCTTGTCCTCGGCGAGCTGGACGCCCAGGTTGGGGAGGGAGTCGGCGTGCACCTCGACGGTGTCGCCCTTGACGCTGACCGAGCTGAGCACGGAGACCGGGCGGGGGAGCTTGGTGCCGAGCACCGTGGCCTCCACCTCGACCTTGATCTTGCCGTTGCCTCCGTCGGAGAGGCCGACGACCTCGGCGGTGACTCCGCTCGCGACGTCCACGGGTTCGGCCTTCGCCGCCTTGAGGAGTTCGTCGTACGAGATCGTCGCCGTGCCGGTCGCCGAGGCGGCCTTCGCGGAGCTGTAGTCGCCGGAGAACGCGACGCCCCGCATCTGGGCGGTGAGGTCGTCGATACGGATCTTGTCCGGGGTGGTGCCGTCGGCGGTGCCCGTGCCGCCGCTCGTGTCGGCCTCGTAGTTCTTGATGCCGACCTCCACCTCGTCCAGTTCGCCGCCGACGACCTGGGTGAGGAAGGGGAAGCCCTTGATCGAGACGCTGGGGGTGGTGGCCAGGCCCTCGTTGGTCTTCAGTCGGTCCGCCGCCTCGTCCTCGGCGAAGCCGACGGCTACGCGGTCGGCGATGATGAAGAGGCCGCCGAGGATGACGGTCACGATCAGAAGTATTCGCAGTGCTCGCATGGTTTTCGTGTTCCCCCACCTTGGCGGTCTCCTGGCGCGAGGGTAACCCTGCGGGGGCCTCCGGCCGGGGGGACGGGGGGAGTTGTCGATCAGCTGTGACAGGTGTGGCCGCGGGACCAGGCCTTTTCCTCGCCCCCGCCGCCCCTACCCGTCCCGTCCCCTGGGGGCTCCGCCCCCAGACCCCCGTATCGCGCTGAACGCGCTCGTCCTCAAACGCCGGACGGGCTGAAATTCAGCCCCTCCGGCGTTTGAGGAGCGGGGGTTCGGGGGCAGAGCCCCCGAGGGACGGGAATGGGTAGGGGCGGCGGGGGCGAAAAAGGTCGGTCTCGTCAGGCCAGCGCGCGGCCCAGTACGTAGATCGCCGGGGCGGCTGCCGCCAAGGGGAGGGCGACTCCCGCGGTGAAGTGGACGAAGCGGGACGGGTAGTCGTAGCTGGCCACGCGGTGACCGATCAGCGCGCAGACGGCAGCACCCGCGCCGAGGAGCGCACCGGAGGACGCACCGAGGTCGGTGAGCCCGCCCGTCGCAGCCCCCGCAGCCGCCCCCACCACCAACGCCACAACCACCGAACCCACCGTCGGCAGAGGCACCGCACGGGCCAGAACCGCCGCCCCGACCGCCACCGCCCCCACCGTCACCGCATCCGGCTCCGCCCCCAGGTGCCCCGTCGCCACGATCGCCAGCGCCGCCGAGACGACCGTGGCCATCAGCCCGGACATCCGCTCGTCCGGAGACGCATGGCTGCGGAGCTGGAGGACCAGGGTCAGCAGGACCCAGACGCCGAGCGTGCCGAGAATCGCGGCGGGAGCGTTCTCCCGCCCGGCCGCGAGCAGCGCGACGTCCGAGGTGAGCGCGCCCGCGAAGGCGAGGGCGATGCCCTGCCGGGCGGGCCACATCCCGTTCAGCCGGAACCAGCCCGCCGCGGTCACCGCCTGGAGGATCACGAGCGGTACGACCAGTGCGTACTCCCCGACGGCAGCCGCCCCGGCCATCAGCAGCCCGAGGACCGCCGTCAGCGCGGCCGGCTGCAGACCGGGCTCGATGATCGGCGAACGCCCCTCAGCACGGGCCCGCTGGGCGGCGGTGAGGCGGGTGTTTCCGGTGACGGTGGCCGGGCCGTACTCCGGAGCGGCGCCGGAGCCGGATGCGGCGCCGGATGCGGCGGCAGGCGAGGGAGCCGGTGCGCCCGGCACGGGTGCGGGTGCGTGCGTCTGGCTTCCGTAGCCCTGATGGCCGCCCTGATGGCCCTGGGGCCCCTGCGAGCCCGGGTAGCCCTGCGGCTGTCCGGCCCCGCCCGTCTGACCCGCCTGGTCCCACCCCGTCTCCGCCGGCATCGGCTGTCCCACCACCCCGTACTGACCGCTCTGAGCGGCCTGACCGCCCTGAGCGCCGTACTGAGCCGCGTACTGCTGCTCCCCCGGCCCATGCGGAGCCTGCTGCGGGAAGTACGCCGTGTCCGCGGCCGGGGCAGGTGCAGGTGCAGGTGCAGGTGCGGTCGGTGTGACCGACGGCTGGACCTGGGTCTCCCAGGTCTGGCCCTCCCACTGCTGGGTGTACTGCTGCTGGTCGGGCTCGGCGTCGGCCTCGTACTGCTGCTGATGGCCCGGCCACCCGGACGGCGGCTGCTGCGGTTGCTGCTGCTGGTAGGGGTCGTAGCCCTCGTACGGCCCGTCCCCGTTCCCCTCGTACGGCTGGTTGCTCATGGTCCCGTCACCCTCCTGCGAACGGCGGGAGCACTTCGACCGTGCCGCCCTCGGCCAGCCGTACCGTCTCATGTCCGCGGGTGCCCACGGGGTCACCGTCGATGAGGAACGAGCATCGCCGCAGGACGCGGACGAGTTCGCCGGGGTGTCGCTCGCGTGCCGCGTCGAGCGCGTCCGCGAGGGTCTCCGCCTCGTACGGCTCCTCGGCGACGCCCGCTGCGGCCTTGGCGGCGGCCCAGTAACGCACCGTGCCCTTTGCCATCTGAATCCTGATTCCTGATTCCTCGGTCGACGGTCGTCCGGCAGTCGACCGCCGGTCGGTGAATGGGTGACAAGCTGACAAGCACCGCCCAGGCTAGCCCGCGGGCGCTGCCGCCCCGGCCGCCCACTGCCCGATGCGGGCCAGCAGCGCGTCGTCCGCCGCGTTCTCCGCGTGGCCCATTCCCGGCTCCAGCCACAGTTCGGCGTGGCCGTCGGAGGCGTCGGCCAGCATCCGGGGGTGGTCCACCGGGAAGTAGCCGTCCTGCTCGCCGTGGACGATCAGCAACGGCGTGGGCGTGATCAGCGGGACCGACTCCACCGGGGAGGAGGGGACGGGGTCCCACTCGCGGTGGTGGATGCGGGTGCGCAGGCCGTAGCGGCCGACGGCACGGCCCGTCGGACGGGTTACCAGCCAGTGCAGGCGGCGCATAGGGGCCGTGCCCCGGTAGTACCAGCGAGCGGGTGCGCTGACCGAAACCACCGCGTCCGTATGCGCTCCCGTGCGCCCCTCGTGCTCCTCGCCACCGGCCGAATTGATCGCCGCGTGCCGCAGGACGACCGACCCGCCCATCGAGAAACCGACCGTGGCCACCCGGGTGTGACCGAGTTCTCGTGCCCACTCCACAGCCGCCGCCAGATCGAGCACCTCGCGGTCGCCGACCGTCGAGCGCCCGCCGGAGGCGCCGTGGCCCCGGAAGGAGAACGTGACGACCGCCCCGTACTGCGTGAAGGCAGTGGCCGCCCGACGTACGTGCAGCCGCTCCAGATCGCCCGTGAAGCCGTGCGCGACGACGATGGCGAGGTCGCCCGGGACGTCACCGAGGGCGTCCTCCGCGGTGTCGGACGTACCCCTTCCGGGGTCGTACGCGGCATCGATCGTGACCCCGTCGACCGTGCGCAGAAATCTCCGCAGAGGTGGCCGCAGGGTTGTCTCAAGGCGTGGACGAATCAAAGATCGCGTCACATGACCTGCCGGACCTAGGTTCATGTGGGCTATTGTGCTGGGCAGAGGACTCGGGCAGCGAAGCCCCCGGGTCCTTTTGCGCTTTCTGGAGCGTTGTATACGAAC
This sequence comes from Streptomyces sp. NPDC033178, assembly GCF_055577685.1. Classification (NCBI taxonomy): domain Bacteria; kingdom Bacillati; phylum Actinomycetota; class Actinomycetes; order Kitasatosporales; family Streptomycetaceae; genus Streptomyces; species Streptomyces sp. NPDC033178. The sequence goes on along the minus strand of NZ_JBVIPT010000007.1, from coordinate 68,392 downwards.
GCTGTATACGACTCTCAGGGGAAATATCGCGACAGGAAGTGCGATGCCAGAGCGCGATTGCGGCGCCCAGGGGCGCGGGAGCCGCGAGAAGTACGAAGCAGTGCCGCAAACGTCCTCGCAGGGACCGAGGAGGAACCGACGTTATGGGCAAGCAAACCGTGCAAGACCGTGTGACGACCCAGGCAGGTGGGGCGCGATGAGTTCTCTGCTGCTCCTTACCAACGCTCTCCAGCCGTCGACGGAGGTGCTTCCCGCCCTCGGCCTGCTGCTGCACAACGTGCGCGTGGCTCCGGCGGAGGGCCCCGCTCTCGTCGACACCCCTGGTGCCGACGTCATCCTGATCGACGGGCGGCGCGACCTGCCTCAGGTCCGCAGCCTGTGCCAGCTGCTGCGGTCCACCGGGCCCGGCTGTCCCCTCATCCTCGTCGTCACGGAGGGCGGCCTCGCGGCCGTCACCGCCGACTGGGGCATCGACGACGTCCTGCTCGACACCGCAGGTCCGGCGGAGGTCGAGGCACGGCTGCGGCTGGCCATGGGCCGCCAGCAGATCGTCAACGACGACTCCCCCATGGAGATCCGCAACGGCGACCTGTCGGTCGACGAGGCGACCTACTCCGCCAAGCTCAAGGGCCGGGTCCTCGACCTCACCTTCAAGGAGTTCGAGCTCCTGAAGTACCTGGCGCAGCACCCCGGCCGCGTCTTCACCCGCGCCCAGCTCCTCCAGGAGGTCTGGGGGTACGACTACTTCGGTGGCACCCGGACCGTCGACGTCCACGTACGACGGCTGCGGGCAAAGCTCGGACCCGAGCACGAGTCGCTGATCGGGACCGTCCGCAACGTCGGCTACCGATTCGTCACGCCGGAGAAGGCGGACCGTGCCACGGACGAGGCGAAGGCCAAGGCGGCCCAGCCGAAGCCGGGGGACACCGAGAATACGGACGAGTCGGCACACCTCGACGCCACCGAGAGCGCCGAGGTCACGGTGGAGGCACAGGAACCCGTACGACCTGCACAGAGGTAGGTCCATCCGCGTAGACTCCGCGCGTGGCCAAGGTGACTCGGGATGACGTAGCGCGACTGGCAGGGACGTCGACTGCCGTCGTCAGTTACGTCATCAACAACGGACCCCGGCCGGTCGCCCCGGCCACGCGCGAGCGTGTCCTCGCCGCGATCAAGGAGCTGGGGTACCGGCCGGACCGGGTCGCCCAGGCCATGGCGTCGCGGCGTACGGACCTCATAGGCCTGATCGTGCCGGACGCGCGCCAGGCCTTCTTCGGGGAGATGGCGCACGCGGTCGAACAGGCCGCGTCCGAGCGCGGAAAAATGGTGCTCGTCGGCAACTCCGACTACATCGGCGAGCGCGAGGTCCACTACCTGCGGGCCTTCCTCGGTATGCGGGTCTCGGGGCTCATCCTCGTCAGCAATGCGCTGAACGACAACGCGGCCGCCGAGATCGAGGCGTGGGACGCCCGGGTGGTGCTGATGCACGCGCGGCCCGAGGCCATCGACGACGTCGCCGTCGTCACGGACGACATAGGCGGGGCCCAGCTCGCCACGCGTCATCTTCTTGAGCACGGTTACGAGTACGTCGCCTGTCTGGGCGGCGTCGCGGAGACCCCCACCGTCGGTGACCCCGTCTCCGACCACATCGAGGGCTGGCGGCGTGCGATGCGGGAGGCCGGGCGGTCGACCGAGGGTCGCGTCTTCGAGGCGCCCTACAACCGGTACGACGCGTACAAGGTCGGTCTTGAGCTGCTGGCCGGGCCGGACCGGCCGCCGGCGATCTTCTGTTCCACGGACGACCAGGCGGTCGGGCTGCTGCGGGCCGCGCGCGAGCTTCGGATAGACGTGCCGGGGGAGTTGGCTGTCGCCGGGTTCGACGACATCAAGGAAGCGGCGTTGACCGATCCGCCGCTGACCACGATCGCGAGCGATCGGTCCGCGATGGCTCGCGCGGCTGTCGATCTCGTTCTCGACGACGGGCTGCGGGTTGCCGGTGCTCGGCGGGAGCGGTTGAAGTTGTTCCCGTCGCAGTTGGTTGTGCGGCGGTCTTGCGGGTGCGGGTAGCTCCGCTGGTGGGTTGTTGGTTGGCTGCGGGTGGCTGGGGACTGGTCGCGCCCCGCGGCGGAGCCGCAAATGTCACAGCCCCGCGCCCCTGAAAAGTCGGCCCTCGCCAAGTGGCGAGGGCCGACGTCTGTTCAGCGGTTTCTAGAACAGCAGGTTGTACTGGTTGAAGCCCGTTCCCAGGCTGACTCGTGCGGCGAAGAGGTCTGTTGAGGCCTTGTTCGTGCCCCGGTAGAGCCAGAGCGTGCCGCCCGAGTCGCGGGCCATGATGTCGGCCACTCCGTCGCCCGTCACGTCGCCGTTGGAGACGTACGAGGTGAAGTTCCAGCCGGTACGGGCCTTGATGCGGGCCGACCAGGGGGTCTTCTCCTTGCCGGTGCCGCGGTAGAGCCAGAGGGTGCCGTCCGTGGAGCGGACGAGGAGGTCGGGCTTGCCGTCGCCGGAGAGGTCGCCGTGGCCGAAGATCTTCACGTTCTTCCAGGAACCGCTGACGACCTTGACCTTGCCGTAGAACTCGCCGTTGCCGCGTCCCGGGTAGAGGTAGACCGAGCCGTCGGCGTCCACCGCGAGCAGGTCCGGGCGGGCGTCGCCCGTCATGTCACCGGGGATCGCGTACGACTTGTAGCCGCCCCAGACCGAACTGATCTGCATCCAGGTCCAGTCGCCGGCGGCGTGGTCCATGTAGCTGCGGTACAACTTGCCGTCGGTCTTGTCGCGGACGATCAGGTCCTGGTAGAAGTCCCGGTCCAGGTCGGCCTGGAGGACCCAGGTGGCGGTCTGCCAGCCGTTGCCCTGGTAGGCGCGCTGGGCCAGCGAGGTGCCCTTGCTGTCCTGCTGGAAGAGGCCGCCCGAGGGCGTGCGGGCCAGCAGGTCGGCGCGGCCGTCGTACGTCAGGTCGGTGTCGTCGACGCGCGGCTGGGCCGCCCAGGCGTAGGAGCTGACCTTGGTGAAGACCGGGTAGGCGCCCTTGCCGGTGCAGCCCGCGACGCCCCAGGAGACGATCCCGACAATCTTGTTGCCGACAACCAGGGGGCCGCCCGAGTCGCCGTTGCAGGGGCTGTTGGTGCCCTCGTCGGCGCCGGTCGCGGGGGTGCCCGCGCAGGTCATCGAGCCCTCGATGAACTCGTCGCTGCCGAGGACCGTCTGCATGGCGCTGTTGCAGGTCGAGTCGGCGACCAGCGGCAGGCTCGCCTTCTTCAGCTTCGTCGAGAGGGTGGCGTCGTCGGCGCCGGAGGTCAGGCCCCAGCCGTAGACGGTGGCCGCGGTGCCTGCCTTGTAGAGCGCGCTGTCGTCGGACGCGGCCAGGCGCAGCCACTGCTGTTCCAGCGGGCGGTCCAGCGTGAGCACCGCGATGTCGTTCTGGGCGGTGGCTTCGTTGTAGCGGGGGTGGGTCCACTGGCGGTAGACGCCCGCGGGGGTGCCGGTGGCGTAGTCGTCGAGGTCGGTGGTGCCGGCCAGGACTGCGCCGTTGCTCACCCAGTCGAGGCCCGCGACGCAGTGGGCGGCCGTGAGGACCTTGTTGGGCGCGACGAGCGTGCCGCCGCAGAAGTAGCCGTCGCCGGTGGCCGGGTCGGAGTAGCCGAGCTGGACCATCCAGGGGGCACTGGCGATGGTGGTCTCACCGCCGCCGATGATGAACGGTGACTTGCTGGGCGAGGCGTCGTCCGGGGTCTCGCCGGTCGCCTTCGCCGCCGCGACGATCCGGTCGCGCAGCTCCTTGGCGGAGGCGGCCGGCTTCGCGGGCTGCGAGAGGTTCGCGTCGGGCAGACCCCCGGTGGGGTCGTCCGCCGCTGTCGCGGGCTGGGCCGCGAGGACGCCGGCGCAACTCAGCGCCAGCGCGAGAGCGGCCGCCGGGAACGCCGTGGCGGGGCGTCTCCAACGGTCGCGCAGGGCACGTATCACTCAGGGCTCCTGAGGTGGTGGTGTGTCGTGAACCCACCAAGATTGCGCCCCTCGTTTCCCGTTGCACACGTTCTTCACAGTGGTCAGACAAGTATTCGTCCGCCGCTTCCCTCACATCACCGTGCCGCAACCCCCTGTTTCACCGATTTCAGCGGCTCCTGGCGGCTTTATATCGGGCATACGCGGTTCTGTCGGGCTTCTCAGGGAGCACTCAGGGAGCTCTCATGGTCGGGGTTCAGAGTCTGAGTCATGACCGAGAGCTTCCGCCGCAGCGGCGAGTACCCCCAGGGCGAACAGCAGCAGTCCGCGTACACGCAGGGCGACGCGCAGCAGTCCGCGTACCCCCAGCAGCCGTACGCCTCCGCGCACCCCGCGAGCTCCTCCTCCGACTCCGACTCCGCAGACTTCTCCACCTCCTCCGTGAACCCGGAGTGGCCGCCCCCGCCGGCGTACGAGCCGGCGCAGCAGGGCGCCGCTCCCACGGCTCTTCTCACCGAGCCCGTCTCCCCGGCTCCCGCCGCTCCCCGTAGGCGCGCCAAGGGGCCGCTGGCGCTGCTGGCCGCCGTGGCGATAGCCGCCGCGGCCGTGGGCGGCGGTACCGCGTACGCCTTCCAGGAGCTGACCGGCAACGACACGGTGGCGAGCAGCAGCACAAGCACCAGCGTCGTGCCCACCAGCGAGAAGGGCACCGTCGCCGGGGTCGCCAAGGCGGTCAGCCCGAGCATCGTCGAGATCAGCGCCACCTCGAACGCCGGCCAGTCCACCGGTTCCGGCGTGATCATCACCAGCGGCGGCGAGATCATCACCAACAACCACGTGATCTCGGGCGCCTCCGAGATCAAGGTGCAGCTGAGCAACGGCAAGTCGTACACCGCGAAGGTCGTCGGCACCGACAGCAAGAAGGACCTCGCGCTCATCAAGCTGGAGGACGCGCCCTCCGGTCTGACGGTCGCGACGCTCGGCGACTCCACGGGCGTCAAGGTCGGCGACCAGGTCGTGGCGATCGGCTCCCCCGAGGGCCTGACCGGCACGGTCACCAGCGGCATCGTCTCCGCCCTCAACCGTGACGTCACCGTCTCCACGGACGAGAGCCAGGGACAGCAGCAGCAACAGCAGGGCGACGGCGGCAGCGGTCAGTGGCCGTTCGAGTTCGGCGGCCAGGAGTTCAACGGCGACACCGGCTCGTCCACGACCACGTACAAGGCCCTCCAGACCGACGCGTCCCTCAACCCGGGCAACTCCGGCGGCGCGCTGATCGACATGAACGGCAACATCATCGGCATCAACTCCGCGATGTACTCCGCCGCGGACGCCACCTCGTCGAGCGCCGGCAGCGTGGGCCTCGGCTTCGCCATCCCGATCAACACCGTCAAGGCCGACCTGGACACCCTGCGGGCCGGCGGCTCCGACAGCTGATCCTTCACCCGCCTCCTCCGCCCACCCCCTTCGAATCACCCCCTTCGCACCGACCCACCCGGAGTTCGTCATGAAGATCAGGAACGTCTCCCACACCCTCACGGGCGCCGACCCGGCCGCGTTCGCCCTGGCCCTCGAAGTGGCGTACGAGCTCCACGCGCCGGCGCCCCGCGCGCCCGAGGTGGCCCCCGCTGCCGCTCCGCGCGGCGCCCGCCGTGGTGCCGGCGCCCGCGTCGGCCGAACCGTACGAGGCTGACCCCTGCCGGGCCCACGGCCCGGCAGACGCTACGAGAACAGCCCTGAGCAGCCCTGAACAGCTCTGAACGTGCGAGGCTGAAAGCGCCCCGACCACGTCCCACCGCACCCGAGGAACTGACCGCGATGAGCCCCGCCGAAGGCGACCGTGAACCCCAGCGCATCCTGATCGTCGACGACGAGCCGGCCGTGCGCGAAGCACTCCAGCGCAGCCTCGCCTTCGAGGGTTACGACACCCAGGTCGCCGTCGACGGCGCGGACGCCCTGGAGAAGTCCACGGTGTACCAGCCCGACCTGGTCGTCCTCGACATCCAGATGCCGCGGATGGACGGCCTGACCGCCGCCCGCCGGATGCGCGGCGCGGGCACCACGACGCCGATCCTCATGCTGACCGCCCGCGACACGGTCGGCGACCGCGTCACCGGCCTCGACGCCGGCGCCGACGACTACCTGGTCAAGCCCTTCGAACTCGACGAACTCTTCGCCCGCGTACGGGCCCTGCTGCGCCGCAGCTCCTACGCCGCCGCGGCGGTCGGCGCCCCCGCGGACGACGCGCTCACCTTCGGCGACCTCCGCATGGACCTCGCGACGCGCGAGGTCACACGGGGTGGGCGGCCGGTCGAGCTGACCCGCACGGAGTTCACCCTGCTGGAGATGTTCCTCGCCCATCCGCGCCAGGTCCTCACCCGCGAGCAGATCCTGAAGGCGGTGTGGGGCTTCGACTTCGAGCCGTCCTCCAACTCCCTTGATGTGTACGTGATGTACCTGCGCCGGAAGACCGAGGCGGGCGGCGAGCCTCGTCTTGTGCACACGGTGCGGGGTGTGGGGTATGTGCTGCGGTCGGGTGGGGCGGAGTGAACAAGGCCGTCCGGCTGGTACGTGCCCTGCCGCTCCGGTCCCGGTTGTCACTGCTCACCGCCGCGGCGGTGGCCTTCGCCGTGGCGGCGGTCTCCGTGACGTGCTGGTTCATCGTCCGCGACCAGCTCTACAACCAGGTCGACGACCAGCTGCAGAGTGCGCAGGTCTCGCCGCCGCTGCTCCAGAGCATGTTGCGCAACTGTCAACTGTCCGAGCCGCAGGACCTCCAGCAGCCTCCGAGTTCCCCCATCGTCACGATCTTCTATTCGGACGGCTCCACCTGCACCAATCCGATCAACCCGACCGTCCCAGTGCAGGCCGCGGACCTGGCGGTGGCCAAGGGCACAACTCGTAGCGCCACGCACTCGGCCACTGCTGACGACGGTTCAGAGGTGCGCGTCTTCAGCCAGCAGGTCGTCGACCGCGAGACCGGACAGGTCCAAAGGGGCATCGCGGTGTCCATCGCCAAGCCTCTGAAGGACGTCACCAAACCACTGTCCTCGCTGGCCTGGACCCTGCTCATTGTCTCCGGCATCGGAGTCGTGGGAGCCGGAGCCGCAGGTCTCTGGATCGCCCGCGCCGGTCTCCGTCCCGTCGACAAGCTCACCGAAGCCGTCGAGCATGTGGCCCGTACCGAGGATCTCTCCATCCGGATCCCCATCGAGGAGGACAGCGAGGACGAGATCGCGCGCCTCTCCCGTTCCTTCAACTCGATGACGGCCTCGCTGGCGAACTCCCGCGAACTGCAACAACAGCTCATCGCCGACGCCGGTCACGAACTGCGAACCCCCCTCACCTCCCTCCGTACGAACATCGAGCTGCTCACCCGGAGCGAGGAGACGGGGCGGCCCATCCCCGAGGCGGACCGCAAGGCGCTGCTCGCGTCCGTGAAGGCGCAGATGACCGAACTGGCCGCGCTGATCGGGGACTTGCAGACACTGTCGCGGTCGGACGCGGGGACGCCGGCGGACCGCGTACAGGTGGTGTCGCTGCAGGACACCGTGGAGGCGGCCCTGCGCCGGGCCCGTCTGCGTGGCCCGGAGCTGACGATCACGGCGAACGTGGACCCCTGGTTCGTACGGGCGGAGCCCTCCGCGCTGGAGCGGGCCATCGTGAACATCCTCGACAACGCGGTGAAGTTCAGCCCCGAGGGCGGCACGGTCGACGTCACCCTCAAGGACGGCGAACTGACCGTACGGGACCACGGCCCGGGCATCCCCGCCGACGAGCTCCCCCACGTCTTCGACCGCTTCTGGCGCTCACCGAGTGCAAGGGCACTCCCCGGCTCGGGCCTCGGCCTGTCCATCGTGGCCCGTACGGTCCAACAGGCGGGCGGCGACGTGGCGTTGAGCCCGGCCGAGGGCGGCGGCACGGTGGCGACGATCCGGTTGCCCGGCGCACCGACACCGCCGCCCTCGCTGGACTGAGGCGGGCCCTTCCCCCGAGGGCCTGTCTCAGCCCGCCTGGGACGGGGTCTGCTTCATTCCGTCGACCACGGCACGGTTCTTGATGGCCATGGTGAAGTTCACCGTTCCGGGCTTGATCAGGACGCCCTCTTCCTTGAGCTGCTTCACCTGGACATTGCGCGCACCGAGGTAGACATGGGTCTTCTTGTCGAAGATCCACTCCTCGCGCTGCCCGCTGGTCTCGTCCAGCCGGGCCACCGCCACCCCGTGGCGACCGGCGGCGTCCACCGCGTCGTCGACGACGACCACGCCCGGGATCTTGGCGGCGGCCTCGAACAGCGCCGGGTAGAGCTCGGCCGGCGGGTAGCTCTCGGCGAGCAGGTCACCGATGGTGGCGAAGGCCTGCTGGTCGGGGGTGTTTCCCTGGCCCTTGGTCTCCTTGTAGATCTTGGCCAGCAGTGCGTCGGGGTCGGTGGTCAGCTTGGTCAGGTAGTCGTACGACGGGCTGCCCAGGTGCGCCTTCGGGGTGTTGCCCTGCTCGTCGGGCAGGCTCAGGGTCTCGCCCTCGGGGCTGTCGTTGACGGCGGGGTCGATCAGCCAGCCCTTGACGCCGTCCGGGGACTCCCACATCTGCCGGCGGTGCAGTTCGTGGCTGGCCAGGCTGGACTTGTCGTCGACGGTCTTCACGAAGGTGTCGGCCAGCACGGACTCGATGTAGATGTACTGGCCGGGCTTGACGGTCGGGTGGTCGCCCTCGGCCGCCGCCAGGGAGATCTGGTCGATCAGCTGGGGCACGCCCTTCGCGGACGCGGTACCGACGTCGGTGGTCAGGGCCGGTCCGGTGGCGACGCCGCTGTCCCGCACCCCGCTGCCGTCGCCGCCGACCGTCACCACTCCGGCGATGACCACCGCGGAGAGGGCGGCCGCCATCGCGGGCAGCGTGATCGCGGGGCGCGGCAGCCGGAATCGCCGGGCCTTCTGAGGGGCCGTCGCCGTCGCTGTGCGCTCTTCCCGCTGGACTTGCTGGGCCTGCTCGTGGATCTGGGCCATCAGACGCTCCTTGTGGAACTGGTGGCGGCCCGTCGGCAGGTCACGCGCCGTCTGGGACAGGAGCTGTGCGTCCTGGTCCCACTCGGCAGGGTGCTGCCGGGACGTGTTCGCGTTCATCGGTTTCCTTCCTGTGCGGGCCGGATCGCATTTACGTGATCGCCTCTTGTCTGTCGTACGGGGCGGGTGCCTTCCCGTTTTTCGCGAACTTTCTTGAACGCGATGTCGGCGGCAGGTCGTCCCAACTCCCCTTGATGCACGGCGAGTTGAGGCATCGCAAGCTGGGCCTCGGCGATCGAGCGCAGTTTCTTGCGGGCGCGGGAGAGGCGGGAGGCGACCGTCCCGACGGGAATGCCGAGCGCCTCCGCGGCGGCCTCGTAGTCCAGTCCCTCCCCCAGACAGAGCGTGATGACCTCGCGCTCCGGTCTGCGCAGGCTCGCGAGCGCGGTGAGGGCCGTGGCGAGCCGCTGCCGGTCGTCGACGCGGTCGGCGACCTCCTCGGCGTGGTCGGGCACGGCGAGCTCGGCCGCCGCGGCGGCGTTCGCGGCACGGCGGTAGCGCCGGTTGCTGCGGTACTGGTTGCGGGCCGTGTTCGTGGCGATGCCCAGCAGCCAGGGCCGCAGCGAGCCGCCCTCCGGGTCGACCCTGTCGCGCAGCTTCCACGCCTCCATGAAGGTCGCGGCCATCACGTCCTCGGCCGTCGACCAGTCCGCGGTCAGCCGGAAGGCGTGGTTGTAGACCGCACGGGCGTACGCGTCGAAGAGTTCGGCGAAGGCGCTCGAATCCCCGGCCCGTATCCGGGTTCGCATATGAGTGGTCACCTCTATGAGCTGTACGGCGGGAGGGGCCGCCTTCCCGTGAGCTGCGTCACAGGGAAGGCGGGGCCCGGTTTGCCCGCGGGGCGAGGCCCGTGCGAGTCTCGGGCATCATCTCTCCGAAAGGCTGACCGCGATGCTCGGCATGGTTCCAGGTCTGGTCCTCGGCGACTTCCCCTCCCGCGCTTCGACGCGGGAGCGGTAGCCCCCTTCCTGCCCGACCTACGAGCCCGTACCGCGCGATACCGCGAGACGGGCCGTCTGCCACGCACGGCGGCTTCCCACTTCCCCGGCTCCTCGTCGAAGTGCTCTTCGTGCCCACCGCACGTTCGAACACGAGGAGTACGTCGTGTCCACGACGCCCACGATCAACTGGTCCGAAGACCAGTCTGCCCGCCCCGCCCAGCCTGCCCAACCTGCCCGATCCGCCCACTGGCACTCGGAGAGCTTCGCTCCGCCTCCCCGCCGGGTCGTGGTCGCCGACGACCGAACGAAAGCCGGTACGGCCTACCAACTGGCCTGCGAGGGAACGGCGTTGCTGTGGCAGGGGGACTTCCACAACGCGCGCCAGCTGCTCCAGGCGATGGGCCGCCGCATCGACCGGAAGTCGAACCCCGCCCGGCCCGATGCGACCCCCGCCGAGTCCTTCCACCTCCACCGCCGGGCCCGCGGCCACCGCGCCCGCGTACTGGGCAAACTCCTGGTCCTGCTGGAGGACGAGCACTCCCTGACCCTGCGCCGAGCACCCGACGTACGCCGGGCATGCACCGAGGCGTACGGACCACCGCGGGGCGAACGAGCGGTCTCCCTCACGGAGTTGCTGGGTGTCATAGGGGCACATCAGTGGCGTGAGAGGGGTGTGGAGGTACCGGCCCTGGGAGCCGGCGACCGCATCCATCCCCACTACGGCGTGTTCTCCCCGGTCAGAGGTGAGTACATCGACCTGGTGGCACAGGCACCGCTGCCCGCGAACCCGCGTACGGCGTTCGACCTCGGTACGGGAACGGGGGTGCTGGCCGCCGTACTGGCCCGACGGGGCCTCTCCCACGTCGTGGCGACCGACATCAGCCCGCGCGCGCTGGCCTGCGCCCGCGAGAACGCCGACCGGCTGGGCCTCGCCGACCGTATCGAGGTCACCGGCCCCGGCCTCTACCCCGAGGGCCGCGCCGACCTGGTGGTCTGCAACCCGCCCTGGCTCCCCGCCCGTCCGACCTCGACCGTCGAACAGGGCGTCTACGACCCGGACGGCACGATGCTCCACGGTTTCCTGCACGGCCTGGCCGCCCACCTCAACCCAGGAGGCGAGGGCTGGCTCGTCCTGTCCGACCTGGCGGAACACCTGGGCCTCAGAACACGCGAGGACCTGCTGACCGCCATCACCACGGCGGGCCTACGCGTGACGGACCGCCTCGACACGAGCCCCCACCACCCCCGGGCCCGGGACACCACGGACCCGCTACACCACGCCCGCGCCGCCGAAGTCACTTCGCTGTGGCGCCTGATCCCCAACTGACGTTCCCGAGGAAGAGGGCCCAGGGCTCCGCCCGGAAGACCAGGGCGGGGCCCTGCGGGAACTTGCTGTCGCGCACGGGGACCATGCCGGGGTAGCCGTCGGCGACCTCGACGCAGTCGTTGTCTCCTCCCTCGCTGTAGCTCGACTTGCGCCATATCGCAGTGCTGAGATCGAGGGTGCGCGTCATGATCTGTGCTCCTCCAGTACGTCCCTGATGAACGTCAGCGAGTCCGACGGTGACAGCGCCAGGTCGCGCAGCCGATCGTAGGACAGTCGGAGCCGCAGGACCTCGTCCGGATCCTCGGCCAACTCACTGCATCCGTTGCCTTCCTTGTAGGCAACAGCGCTTCCGTCCTTCTGCCAGAGCAGCGTTAGCGAACCCGTCATGTGGTGGTGAACTCCCGCTGAGAACGGCAGCACTTGGAGCGCCACATTGGGCCACGCCGCAACGACCTCAAGGTGAAGCAGCTGCTCAGTCCAGGTCTTGGCGCGGGCAGTCGGACGCCGGAACGCGCACTCGTCCACGATGATCCGGACATCGGGCTCCGGACTCTGCCGCAGCAGGTACTGCCGCCCAATGCGCGCCGCCACCCGCTCCTCCACCAGATCTTCACCGTCAGCCGTTGTCTGGGCCCCAGACAACACCTCGCGGGCGAAATCCTCTGTTTGCAGGAGGCCGGGCACAGCCGGGGTGAACTTCCACATGATCCGCGCCGTCGACTCCAGCCGCATGAACCTCTTGTACTGATCCTTGAACGCGTCCAGCCGCGTCACCCTCCAGTGGCTGACCAGCAGGTCACCGGCCTTGTAATACGCGTCCAAGTCCTCCATGACCGTCATTTTGGACAGCCGCTCACCCGACTCCAACCGGGACAGATAGCTCTTGTCGTACCCGGTCTCATCAGCCAACTGCCCGAGCGATTTGCCCGCCCTCTCTCGGAGATACCGAAGCGTCCGGCCGAGCACAGCCCGACCCGTCTCCTGCTCACCGTCAACCTGTTCGCCCACCGTCACCCCTAACCGTTGCCTGGCGCTCCAGACAACACCGACCCCCTTCCGCAGCGTACGACCCAGCAGTGACGATCGAGACACGAACGGTAATCACCGCTCGTCAAAGACCCCGTGTCCAGAAGGAGCACTGCCATGGGCGGACTCGTCACAACCCTCTGCGAGTTGCTGTTGCGCGTACTGCTGCCCGCCAGGGGCCGCCATCGGGCGAGGCCCACCACCGCCCCGCCCGACAGGCGCGAGGCGTGGGCGCCCGCCGCACCCGTATGCCGGTGCCAACTCACCTACGGGGCAAGGACCTTCGCGTGGGACACACCCCTCGTGCGCCCGTATCTCCATGACGTGGAGGTGTCCGCGTGACGGGCCCACTGCGCCTGCTGCCATGGACGACCCCCGAGGGCAAGCCCTGTTATCTGAGTACCGACAGCGAGGAGAGCAGGCTCTCCCGGCTCGCGGACGACCTGGAGGCGGCGCAACTGGACTCCGGCGAACAGGTCATTACGGGAGCCAGAGCCGTACTCGCCGACCCCGAGGCGGGCGACCGCGCCGTGCGCTTCGCGCTCACCAGGGCGGTGGAGTGCCTGGGAGACGTACTCCGTATCGCGGTCAGCCGGGGTGCGCGTATCGGGGGCGGCAAGGACGAGGGCAACGAGTGGTGACACGGCCGGCGGGCGATGCCAGGCTAAGTCGTGGCCGGCCCTCTCACTGCCCCCGCCTCCGGTCCGCTCTGAGTACCAGCCCCGCGAACGCGGCCACACTCGCGCCGAAGACGCCCGCCGCGAAGGCCGGGGCGTCATGGTCCACGAGGTGCTTCGTGAGCCAGAAGACGCCGGTGATGCCCGTGCCTCCCAGTACCGCGCCGAACATCCGGAAGCGGACCTCGACCCGGTCCAGCCAGCGTCGGTGTTCGTAGTCCGCCTCGACCTGGCGCAGCATCCTCTCCGCGCTTCCCGGTACGGCCGTCTCCCAGGAGTCGATCTGCTGCTCGACGGGAAGATCGCGCCAGCTGCTTCTGGTGTCCGGGGTCGCCTCCGGCCCGGGAGAGGCGGCGGGCGAGGGAACGGGAGCAGGCGTGGGCTCGCTCATCGGGTGCCTCCCGTGGGCGGTGGGCCGAGGCGGTTGTACGCGTCGTGCAGGTGTTCGTCCCTCGTCGACCGGTCGGGCGGTACGGCCGTGGAGCGGGGTCCGAGCAACGTGGCCGCGCTGATGACACCCGCGACGAAGGCCTCGCCTCTGCGCGGGCCGCTCCGGTGCGCGGGCTCGCCTCCCGGCGGGGCACCGGAGACGGGGAGAGAGGCGGCGGAGAGAAGGCTCCTACGGCGACGGGTCAACGCCCCCGTGCCCGCCGTCGCCGCCGTCGCCGATGTCGCCGCGAGGCTCTGCTGGAGGCGCAGGTGGCGGAACTCGTAGTGGGCGCCCGACTGGCGCAGCACTCCCCGGCGGTGGGCCTCATCGAGGAACCCCATCAGCCGCCAGGGCGCCCGTCCGGTCAGGGCCAGCCAGATCCTGGCCGAGCCGAGCCGGCCCCAGGCGCTCAGCGCGAGCGAGGACGTACCGACCTGGACCCACACCTCGGTGTGCATGGTGCCCAGCGTGCTGCCGGGTGGCATCGCCGAGATCAGCACCAGGCAGACCCCGCCCGCGAGGAGGGCGGCGATCGCGCTCCTCGCGAGAGTGGCGTCGCGGTCGGTGCGCAGGGTGCTGCGCGGGCCGGCCGCACGCATGGTGTCGGACGGGGTGTTCAGGGCGCGGTAGACACCGGAGGCGCAACCGCCGATGGCACCGATGAGCACGCCGAAGGCCACGAAGGGCGCCACCGCGTCGAGGACGACGGTCCCGACCGGACGGTGTACGAGCCAGAGTTCGGCCTCGTAGGGCAGGGCGACCACCACGTTGTGGGCGTCGACGGCTCTGCCCTTCCAGTCGCCGCCGCCCGGCCAGACGATCACCCAGTCGTCCTGCTTCTCCTCGATCCGTACCGTCCCCGTGAACTTCCCGACCTCGTTGTCCGAGTGGATCCGGGCACCCTTCTTCACGGCGAACGGCCTGTCGAGTCCCGTACGCCCCACCAGCAGGTACTCCTCCCGCACGGTCGAGCGGACCGAGCGATCACCCTTGTCCGTCTCCTGGAGCCGCCAGCCCTCGATCATCTCGCCGGCCACGCGCGGGTCGGCCGAGTGGATCCGGTACGCGGCGAAGGCACCGGTGACGCAGCCGACGAGCGCCCCCACGCAGACGCCGATGAGTGTGCAGGCGACGAATCCCCGGAGCAGTCCCCTCCTGAAGCCGCGCAGCACGGCGGCCGGGCCTGTGTACGGAGCCGCCGTCCGCTCCCCGCGCCGCACCCCGGCCAGGAAGAGCAGCAGCCCGGCCGCGAGACAGGTGATGGCAGGCACCGCCTCCCTCGCGTAACCGTAGATCGCGAGACCGACGAAGAAGACGAGGGCCCCCAACGCGCGCACGGCCCGTGGACCGCCCGGACTGCCCGCCCACGGCAGGCCCAGCGGGAGGGGGCGTCGGGGCAGACCGGCGACGCCGAACATCATCGACAGAATCAGCCCGAAACAACAGCCGTTGAGGAACCAGGCGGGTCTCGGTGTGAGCACGGCGCCGAGCCGGGAGCCGACCAGGGGCGGGACGAGCAGCCCCATGGCCACCGCGACGACCGTGGCGGCGCCGGCCATCCTCAGGGCCATCCGCGTCAACTGGCGTGGCCCGTGCAGGGCTTGCGCCGTGGCGGGCAGCAGCCGGGCGAGTCCGAAGCACAGGCCCAGCAGAATGCCCGCGTAGTTGAGGACGGTCGACAGCCTGCTGTCCCAGTTCGCGACCACACCGGGCCCGTACTCGGCCAGCGGCACCAGCAGCGCGGCCGAGGCGGCCAGCGCCATGACGGCGGGACCGATCACGCGCAGCGCCCGGGGCATCGCCGCCGGGAACTCCCACCAGGTCAGCCGGCCGGTGCCGGCACCGAGGTCGCGGGCGAGGCGGCGGAGCCAGCCGTGAGCCGCGTCCGGGCTCCAGGTGCCGCCCGCCTCACCGAAGGCGGCCGGGACGAAGGCGTCGAGCAGGTGTTCCTCGACGTGGGCCGCCGTGGGAAAGCGTGCCGGATCCCGGAGTTCGGCCGGGTCACGGGAGGCGTCCCCGTACACCGTGCGGGCCAGCGCCACCATCAGCGGTGAGCCCATGACCTCAGCAAGGGGCGGGGGCGGGTCTCGCAGAACCGGCGTCCAGGGGGTGGAGCCGCGGCCGTCCGGTCGCGCGGTCCTCTCCAGATAGCGGCGCGCGGTGGCGAGGTCCAGCGGTCGCAGCTGTACGACTTCGGCGGCGGTCAGCACGTCGCCGCCGTGCATGGCCCGGTCCCAGACCCCGGTGCGGCAGGTGAGCAGGACGGGCAGGCGTTCGTCGAGTTCGGCGTTGAGGCGCCGCAGCGCCAGCTCGTGCGCCGGGTCGGGAAGCTCGTCGAACCCGTCGAGTACGGGCGACAGGAGCCCGGCGTCCAGCAGTTCGCGAGCCATCGTGCGCCGCCCGGCGACAGTGGCCAGCGGCGGGTACTCCGCGGCCAGCCGCTCGGCCAGCCAGTCGCGCAGGCCGACGGACCCGGGATCCCAGCCCGCCAGGGGGAACAGCACCGGCACCGGGTCGCCCGGCTCCCGGGCGGCGAGCGCCCCGAGCACGAACCGCACGGCGAGGACGGTCTTGCCCGCGCCCGGCTCCCCCAGCACGACCAGCCGCCCGGAGGGCAGCGCGCGGAACGTCTCGACGATCCGGTCGAGCCGCTGGTCGCCGTCGCGCGGCTCCGGCAGCGTGGTCCCGGGCCGGATGTTGTCCTCGTGGTCGGCGAGCGGCGGACCGACCCTGGACCAGTGGACGTTCAGCGGCTCCGGGTCCTGCAACCGGCGTCGTCGGGCCTCCTCCTCCCACTGGGCCCGTACCACGTCGGCGAGTTCGTCGGCCGCCCGCTGACGTCGGTCGGCGCCGGTGCCGGTGTCCGCCGGCTCGCGCAGCAGGTCGGCGAGGAAGGCGCAGACCGAGACGACCGCCGAGACGGCGGAGATCCACATCGACGTCCCGTCGGGACCGTCGCCGCGGGCCAGCGCGACGGCCAGCGCGAGCAGCGCCGCGGCGGCCATGCCAAGACCGACCCGCCGCTGTACCCGTACCTCCCGCAGTGGTACCCGCATGACCCGACCCCCGTGCCCCGACCCGTCGTCCGAAAGGTGAACGACGAGGCGGGCGGCCATGTACCGGCCGTGGAGGCAGGCGCACGGGAGCATGCCGGGAGCACATCGCGGTGCCGGGCACACGGCGTGCCGCACCGAGCTGCCATCTCGTCCGGGGGATGAGCCTGCCCCGCCCTTCCGATTCGCCCCCTCAGCCGACGAACAGCCGCCCCATGGATACCCCACAGGCAATGCGCCTACTGTCACTTTCAAGCAGCGGGCGGCACGGGCGCGGAAGCGGCCGTGGAAGCCGCCGTGAACAGGCGCAGGCACAGGTACAGACACAGGCACAGACACAGGCACAGGCACAGGGAGAGCAGCCATGGGTGAAGAACTGCACGACCACGACAGAGGTCTCTCCTTCGACCTTCCGACGCTTCAGCGACGGAAGATGATCCGGCTGCTGGCCGGTGTCGGCCTGGTGCCGCTGGTGGGATGCAGCAGCGACGACTCGGACGGCTCGGCCTCCTCGTCCGACCCCTCCACGAGTTCCTCCTCCTCCGCCGCCTCCTCCGGGAGCGCCGAGTGCGAGACCATCCCCGGCGAGACGGCCGGCCCGTACCCCGGTGACGGTTCCAACGGGGTGAACGTCCTGAAGGAGAGCGGTGTCGTCCGCAAGGACATCACCTCCAGTTTCGGGTCGGCGAGCGGCAAGGCGGAGGGTGTGCCGCTGACGGTCACCCTCACCGTCGTCGATGCCGCCTCGGGCTGCGGTACGCCCAAGGAGGGTGCCGCCGTCTACCTCTGGCACTGCGACCGGGACGGCAACTACTCCCTCTACTCGGAGGGCGTCACCGAGGAGAACTACCTGCGCGGCGTCCAGGAGACCGACGCCAAGGGGCAGGTCACGTTCACCAGCATCTTCCCCGCCTGCTACACCGGCCGCTGGCCCCACATCCACTTCGAGGTGTACGACAGCCTGGAGGACGCCACCAACGCCACGTCCATCACGGCCACTTCACAGCTCGCCTTCGCCAAGGACGTATGCGACACCGTGTACGCGACGGACGGCTACGACCGCAGCGTCCAGAACATGAGCCAGCTCTCCCTGGAGACCGACAACATCTTCAGCGACGGCTACGACCAGCAGCTGGCGACAACGAAGGGCAGCGTCGAGAAGGGCTACACGGCCACGCTCACTGTGCCGGTGTAGACCCGTATCAGCGGGCGGCAACCTTTCCGTGCGGGGCGGCGACTCACCAGCGATCGATTCCCCCACCCCGCACGGAAGGTACGCCCGCATGAGCGAGCGCCGCGGCAGGTCGACTGCCCGCCCCCGCCCCCGCCACCGCAGACGGAGGACCGCGCTGACGGTCGGCATCCCACTGGCCCTGACCGCCGCCGTGACCACGGCCTACGGCACCGGCCTCGGCGTCTTCGGCGAGGACGTCCGACAGACGGCGTCCGCCGCCACCGCGGCCACAAAGGCCACCGCGACCACCACCACGCCGGCCTGGGCCGCCGACACCGCCGACGGCTTCGCCTCCGTCAACGCGCTCGGCCAGAACGGCACTTACGGCGGCCGGGACGGCCGGACGGTCACCGTGAAGACCCTCGCCGACCTGGAGAAGTACGCGACCGCCGAGGAGCCGTACGTCATCGTCGTGGCCGCGGCGATCACCATGAACCCGGTCGGCAAGGAGATCAAGGTCAGGTCCGACAAGACCATCGTGGGCCGGGGCACGTCCGGGCAGATCGTCGGCGGCGGCTTCTTCCTCGGCACCGGTGTGCACAACGTGATCATCCGGAACCTGACGATCCGTGACTCCTACCAGGGCGTCTGGAACGACAAGGACCACGACTTCGACGCGGTCCAGATGGACGGCGCCCACCATGTGTGGATCGACCACAACGACCTGCGTCACATGGCCGACGGGCTCATCGACGTCCGCAAGGACAGCACGAACGTCACGGTGTCCTGGAACAAGTTCAGCGACAACAACAAGACCTTCGGCATCGGCTGGACCGAGAACCTCGTCACCGACATCACGATCCACCACAACTGGTTCCGCGAGACCGAGCAGCGCAACCCGTCCACGGACAACGCGGCCCACGCGCACCTCTACAACAACTTCCTTCAGGACGATCCGGGCACGACCATCAAGTCGTCCTACGGCAACTACTCGCGCGGCAACACGAAGATGGTCCTGGAGAACAGCTACTTCCAGGGCATGAACAACCCGGTCACCAAGGACTCCACGGCCTCGATCGTCCAGCGCGGCAACACTTTCTCCGGCACCAGCGGCCGCAACGAGAGCGGCGGCACGGCCTTCGATCCCAGGTCGTTCTACGGCTACACGCTGGACAGGACGGCGGACGTGCCCGCGCTGCTCACGGCCGGTACGGGTCCGCGTACGACGATCGGCACGGCGATCGGCACCGCCACAGCGGCAAGCACCAGGGCAGCGGCCGCCACCCTCACCGTGGCAAAGGACGGCTCGGGCCAGTACACAACCGTCCAGGCCGCCGTCGACGCCGTCCCCGCGAACAACCCCTCCCGCGTGGTGATCTCGGTCAAGCCGGGCACGTACCGCGAGACGGTCAAAGTGCCGGCGAACAAGCCGCACGTGACCATCCAGGGCGCGGGGGCGAGCCGCAAGGACACCGTCATCGTCTTCAACAACGCGGCCGGTACGGCGAAGCCCGGCGGCGGCACCTACGGCACGAGCGGCAGCGCGACCGTCGCCGTCGAGGCCGACGACTTCCAGGCCCGCAACCTGACCATCAACAACGACTTCGACGAGGCCAGGAACCAGGGCCTCAGCGGTCACCAGGCCGTGGCGCTGCGGACGGCCGCCGACCAGGTCCTCCTCGACGGGATCATCGTCGACGGCGACCAGGACACCCTGCTCCTGGACACCGCGGCCAAGGACAGGCTCGGCCGGGTCTACGTCACCAACTCCTATGTCAGCGGCAACGTCGACTTCGTCTTCGGCCGCGCGACCGCCGTGATCGACCAGTCCGTCATCACCCTGAAGAAGCGCTGGGACGGCACGTCGGCGGGCTACATCACCGCGCCCAGCACCGCCGCCGACCGCAAGGGCATCCTCATCAACCGCTCGGTCGTGAACGGTGACGTGTCCGCCGGGAGCTTCTTCCTCGGCCGCAACTGGCACGCGGGCGGCGACGCGACCCTGCGCCCGCAGACCACGGTCCGCAACTCCACGCTCAGCGCAGCGGTCAAGTCGACCCCGTGGTCGGACATGGGCGGCTTCTCCTGGAAGAACGACCGCTTCGCGGAGTACAGGAACACCGGCCCGGGCTCGGGCGCCGCGAGCGGCGACCGCCCGCAGCTGACCGACGCCCAGGCCACCGGCCAGGAGGTCGCGGACTGGCTGGGCACCTGGGACCCGACCGCCTGACGACGGCCCGCCGTCACGCCGTCACGCCGTCACGCCGGTCGACACCCGTCCGGCTGGGGAGTGCGAGCCATGAGCCGCTCCCCAGCCGGCGCCCCACCACCCCGCCACGCCCCTACGGGCACGGCTGCGGCAGCAGCAGCCTCATGGTCGTCTCCACGCCCGCCGGCATCGGCCCCGCGAGCCCCGCGTACACCCCTCCCCGCGCCATCAGTTCGTCGTGCGTGCCCTCCTCCACCAGCCGTCCGCCGTCCACGACGAGGATCCGGTCGGCGTCGGGGGCGAGGGTCAGATCATGGGTGATCATGACGGTCGTACGACCGGAGACAAGGCGCCGCAGCGGCTGTACGACCCGGCGGGCGGCGGGCCCGTCGAGTCCGGTGGTCGGTTCGTCGAGTACGAGGACGGGGGCGGCCCGCAGGATCGCGCGGGCGAGGGCGATGCGCTGGAGCTGGCCGCCGGAGAGGATGGCCGTGCCCGGGGCGATCTCCGTGTCGTACGCGTCCGGCAGCGCGCCGATGAACGCGTGGGCGTCGGCGTCCCGCGCGGCCCGTTCGATCTCCTCGTCGCTCGCGCCCGGCCGCCCGCACCCGATGTTCTCGCGGATCGTGCCGTGCAGGATCAGCGTCTCCTGGGGCAGCAGGGCGACGTTCTCGCGCAGGAACTCCAGAGGTACGTCCGTGAGCGGGACGCCGTCCAGGCAGATCACGCCCTCGGTGGGGTCGTAGAAGCGGGTCAGGAGCTTGGAGAGCGTCGACTTTCCGGCGCCGCTCGGGCCGGTGACCAGGACGAACTCGCCGGGTCCCGCGGTGAACGTCACGTCGTGCAGGCTGTCGCGCTCGGCACCCGGGTAGCGGAAGGAGGCGCCGTGGAAGCTGACCCAGCCGCGTACCGGCCATGGCCGGACCGGTTCGGCGGGGTCGGTGACGGCGGGCTCCGCGTCCAGGATCTCCTGGAGCCGCTGGGCGCCGGCCGTCGCGGCGGTCAGTGTCAGGCCGAGCTGGCCGAGGTCGCGGATCGGCGGGTAGAGGTAGCCGAGGAAGGCGGCGAAGGCGAGCAACTGGCCCAGCGACATGCGTCCTTGGGCGATCTCCCAGGCGCCGAGCCCGATCACCGCGAGCACGCACACCGTCTCGACGACCTCGACGAACTGCTCGTACAGCTCACTCGCGCGGGCGCCCCGCACACTGGCGCGCAGCCAGGCCCTGGCCTCACGGTCGAGGCGCTTCTCCTCGGCGCGGCGGCGGTTGTAGGCCTGGGTGAGCACGACGTTGCCCAGTGACTCCTCGACCACCGAGGTGATCGCGCCGTCGGCGGTGCGCTCGTCCTGGGCGGCGGTCCTGATCCGGCCGGCGAAGCGGCGGGCCGCGATGAGGAAGAGCGGGGCGAGGAGAAAGGTGACCAGGGCGAGGTCCCAGCGGAGCCATAGGGCGGCGGCGGAGTAGAAGAGCGCCGAGAACACGGCGGAGACCGTTCCCACGACCCCTGACACGACCATCTGCTCGATGGCCTCGACGTCACCCGTGAGCCGTTCGACCAGATCGCCCTGCCGGTGCTTCTGGAAGAAGTGCGGCGGCAGGTCCTGGACGTGCCGGAAGACGCTCGCGCGCAGCCGCAGGACGAATCTCTCGGCCGTCCAGACGGCGAGGGAGTTCCCGAGGTATCCGACGATCGCGCCGAGCACGGCGACGCCGAGCCAGGCCCCGGCCGGCCCCCAGAAGGCGGCGAGCGAACCGGCCTTCAGCGCGTGATCGGTCAGCTCCGCGAAGAGCAGGATCGAGGCCGTCTCCGCCAGCGCCGACACGATCACGCACGCGACGATCAGCAGCAACCATCTGCGGTCGCCGCGCGTCAACGGCCAGAACCGCGCGAATGCCTCCCTGACTTCCCGCATGCCGTCACATTCCCTTTCCTGATTACCTGGGTCGCTGTGTCGCTGAGTCGCCGGTTCCCGTCAACAGATGCGGAAAATGGCCGAGGCGGGGTCTCCGGAACGAATCCGGAGACCCCGCCTCGTGGCAGTGGCTACTTCTTGCCGACCGGGCGACGCTGCGGCTTCTTGGCACCGGGCTTCGGAGCGGGCTTCGTGGCCTGCTTCTTCGGAGCGGCGGGCTTGCGGTTCTTCTTGACCGGGGTGATCTTGTGGAAGCTCATGAGACGTCCCTCTTTCTTCTGCTTCTTCTGCGGTGTATTCCGTTTGCCGTAAGCCCCGTTCGGCTTCGACATGGAAAACACTACGAGACCGCAGAAGCGGAAATCGCCAAATCCGCTGAGACCTCGATTAATTGCGGCTGAGATGGATTTTCAGGGACCCGCGGGAACCGAACCGCAATTCACACAGACTTTATTACGCCGCTCACCCGGAACTTATTTACCTCGCAGCCTGCTCGGCTGCCTCTTGGCTGCCTACTTGCCGATCGCCAGTCCCTGTCCGGTGACCCGCACTCTGATCCCGTCCTTCTGCACGCGCACGTCCCGCAGGGTCAGTTCGCCCTTCGGGGGCTTCGGGAGGCGGAAGCCGATGGAGAGGCGGTCGACGAGGGCGGGGCGGGTCAGGCGGGAGAGGCCGTCCAGAAGGGCCAGGTCGAAGCCGAGGCGCTTGAGGAGCTCGGGGTTCGCCACGGCGAGGTCGATGAGGTTGACCTTCATCAGCTGACCGGCGAACCGGGGAGAGCCGGTGAACTCCTCGAACTTGGAGTCGTCGCTCAGCGCCTCCTGGACCGCGGAGTCCGGCACACCGATCCGCTTCGCGATCGACGGCACCGACAGCAGCTCCTTGGCCTTCTTCTTCTCCTTCGCCAGGCGCGTGGCGGACTTGCGGGTCAGGTGCAGTCCCTGGGACTCACGGGTGCCGGGACGAAAGGTGGCCAGGTCGCCGATGTCCAGCCGCATGCCGCCGACCTCGGTCGAGATACCGCGCTCGCCGTCCCGCTCGATCCGCGCGTCGGCCCGCATCCGCAGGTCGTGCCCGGCGACGGGCAGCACCCCGCGCGCCCGTACCTCGTCGCCGCCGTGACCGGTGAACGTCATCTGGGACGCGCCGAGTTCGCGGTTCAGGTCGTCGAAGGAGAGCAGCACCTCGCCGTGCAGCTCCGGGATCCGGACGCCGCGCAGGGAGGTGGGTCCGCCGTCGACCCGTACGCCCGTCGCGGTGGCGGAGACCTTCGCCAGGGAGACCCGGTCGGCCGCCACGTCCGGGACGGTGACCGACACGGAGTCGAGGCGCTGGTCGAGGATCTGGGTGACGAAGGGGAAGCCGTCGATCTCGACCTCGGGGGACGCGCTCAGTTTCAGCTGGTCCCGTACCTTCTCGGCCGCGGTGCGCTCGGCGTACAGGAGCGCCCAGCGGTCGCCGAGGGCGAGGAAGGCGGCGAGGACGAGCACCGCGATGACGGCCTTGACGGCGAGGGACAGTCCGGCGAAGGGACTTCGCCTGCGCCGGCGGGTGCGACGGCGGGGGCGGGCCCCGGAGTCCCGGCGGTCGCGGGAACCCCGGCGGTGGTTGGGCGGTGCCCACTCCGCTTCCTGCCCGGCCCCCTCGATCACGGCCGGCTCCTCCACCTGGAGGAAGTCCTCAAGGGGTCCGTCGTCGAGGGCGGCGAGATCCTCGTACGGGTTCGGAGGGGAGTGGGAATGCGCCGAGATGGGATGGGGGGTACGCATCGACTGATTCGACCATGCGTACCAACCCCACCCGCAACTCCAATAGGCCCTTTGCGATCTACCTCACGGACAGATCGCCGTTACCGGGTGGCTACTTCACGACTGTGATCCGGTCGGCCGCGGGCGGCGCGATCGGGTTCGTGGCCGAGGAGTTCGCCAGCAGGTACTTCTCCAGGGCCGCGAGGTCGTCGTCGCCCACCAGGTCGCCCGTGCCCTGACCCAGGGTCGTGAAACCGTCGCCGCCGCCCGCGAGGAAGCTGTTCGTCGCGACGCGGTAGGTGGCGGCCGGGTCGATCGCGGCACCGTTCAGCTTGACCGAGTCGGTGACGACACGGTCGGCGCCGCTCTTCGTCAGGTCGAGCGTGTAGGTGAGCCCCTTCGAGATCTGAAGCACCTTCGGGGAGGCCGCGTTCACGCCGGTGACCTGCTCCTTGAGCACCTGGACGAGCTGGGCGCCGGTGAAGTTCTGCAGGTTCACGGTGTTGGCGAACGGCTGGACGGTGAAGCCCTCGGCGTAGGTCACCACGCCGTCGCCCTCGCCGCCCTTGGCCGCGAAGGTGAGCGGCGCCCTGATACCGCCCGGGTTCATCAGCGCCAGGTCGGTCTCGGGGTCCAGCTCCTTGCCGTACGCGAGCTGCGCGTCGGCGATCAGGTCGCCGATCGGGGACTCGGTGCCGACGTTGGAGATGTCACCGGAGATGTATCCGATCGGCTTGTTGCCGATCGGCGCGGCGAGCGTGTTCCACTTCGTGATCAGCTCGGTCATGTCCGGCGCCTTGGGCACGGTACGCGTCACCACGTGGTTCGCGGAGGCGACGGCGGTCCGGGCGATGTCGCCGGTCCAGCGGTCGTACGTGAGCGTCGTGTCGGTGTAGAGCCGCCCGAAGGACGCGGCCGAGGTGACCGTACGGGGCTTGCCCGACGGGTCGTTGATCGTGCACGCGTACGCGGCGTGGGTGTGGCCGGTGACCAGCGCGTCGACCTTCGGCGTGATGTTCTTGGCGATGTCCACGATGGGGCCGGATATGCCGTCGCCGCCACCGGGTGAGTCGCAGTCGTAGTTGTACGCCGCCGAGGCGGGCAGCCCGCCCTCGTGGATCAGCGCGACGACGGACTTGACGCCCTGCTTCTCCAGCTCCTTGGCGTACTTGTTGATCGTCTCGACCTCGTCCTTGAACTTGAGGCCCTTCACGCCCTCGGCGGAGACGACACCAGGGGTGTCCTCAAGGGTCACACCGATGAATCCGACCTTGACGCCGTTCTTCTTCCACACCCAGTAGGGCTTGAGGATCGGCTTCTTGGTCTTCTCGTCGAGGACGTTCGCCGCGAGGTACGGGAAGTCGGCGCCCTTGAACTTCTCGCCCTCCACGTAACAGCCGTCCGTGGGGTGGCAGCCGCCCTTCTGCAGGCGGCCCAGCTCCTTGGCGCCCTCGTCGAACTCGTGGTTGCCGACGCTCGTCACATCGAGGTCGAGCTTGTTCAGCGCCTCGATGGTGGGCTCGTCGTGGAAGAGCCCGGAGATCAGCGGGGAGGCACCGACCATGTCGCCGCCGGCCGCCGTGACCGAGTACTTGTTGCCCTCGCGCGCCTGGCGCAAATGCGTCGCCAGGTACTCGACACCGCCCGCGTCGATCGTCTTGCTGGTGCCGTCCGGCTGGAGCTCGGTGACCCGGCCGGAGGAGCCGGCCGGCGGCTCCAGGTTGCCGTGCAGGTCGTTGAAGGAGAGCAGCTGGACGTCCTGGTAGCGGCCCGGCTTCTGGTGGCCGGGCTTCTTGCCCGTCTCGCCCGCGGACGCCGGCATCGCGGCGACGAGGGCGCCGACGGTGGCGACGCCCGCGGCCGCCGCGAGGAAGCGGGTGGTCCGGCGTCTGCGTCGGTACGGATGAGGTGTGGCTGACATGTGCCCCCCTGTGGGTCGGCTGATATGTGGGCCCCGTCCCGGCGCAGCCTAGAGTCAACGCGCGTAGCGCGACAGGGGGTTCAGGGTTACGGACTGGTTGCCGCGCGGGGCGATTCACCGCGAACCGGACAGGTCGCGGGCCGATGGCGCACTCTCGGCGCACGCCCGGCGCACTGGCCGCGGCCACACTCGTCGGCCCACTTCGCCATGAACCGGACACGTCGTACTCTCGTACTCATGACCAGCGAAGACACCGCACCGGCTGTCCCGGCCCGCTCCCTCGACATCCTGTCCGCACTGAGCCCCGGGCAGACCGATGCCGTGCTCGACCTCCTCGCGGAGGCCGCCCGGGCCGACGGGCAGCAGGCGGTGTCCGAGCAGGGCCGGCTGCAGCTGCGCGGTGGCGCCCGGGAGGGGGTCCGGCATCTGCTGCTGACCTCCCAGGACCGGCTCGTCGGATACGCGCAGCTGGAGGACACCGACCCGGTCGAGGCCCCGGCCGCCGAACTGGTCGTCCACCCGGCGCACCGCGGGCACGGGCACGGGCGGGCGCTCGGCAACGCGCTGCTCGCCGAGTCCGGCAAGCGGGTGCGTGTCTGGGCCCACGGCGGCCACTCCGCGGCCCGCCATCTCGCCCAGGTCCTCGGCCTCACGCTCTTCCGCGAACTGCGGCAGATGCGGCGGCCGTTGACGGACCTGGACCTGCCCGGGCCGAAGCTTCCCGACGGCGTGCACGTACGGACGTTCGTGCCCGGCGAGGACGACACGGCGTGGCTCGCCGCGAATGCCGCCGCCTTCGCGCACCACCCCGAGCAGGGTTCGCTCGGCCAGCGGGACCTCGACGACCGCAAGGGTGAGCCGTGGTTCGATCCGGCCGGGTTCTTTCTCGCCTTCCGGGGCGAGGAGCTGATCGGGTTCCACTGGACGAAGGTCCATGCGGAGGAGGGGCTCGGCGAGGTGTACGTCGTGGGCGTACGGCCCGGGGCCCAGGGAGGCGGGCTCGGCAAGGCCCTCACCACGATCGGGCTCCGGTATCTGGAGGGGCGGGGCGTGCCGACGGCGATGTTGTACGTCGATGCGGACAACAAGGCGGCGGTGGCTGTCTATGAGCGGCTCGGGTTCGTCACGCACGAGACGGATCTGATGTATCGGACGGAGTCCTGAGCGGGGTCCTCGCCGGACGGGCGACGGGATTCAGCGGGCCGTTTCGAAGGTGCGGGCCGGTGGGGGCCCCTCGCGCCCACGATGGGGGTCCCCCCGCTCGAGCGAAGCCGAGAGTGGGGGAGGAGCCGCATGTGTCACAGCCCCGCGCCCCTGACGGGGCGCAGCCGCCACGCCCGTAGCGGCTCCACGCACGCCCTCGCTCCCACCACCGTCGCCACCGCCAGGAGCATCGCCCAGCGTTCGTGGGTGTCGGTCCAGCGGGGGTCGTCCGGGGGGACCAGGAGGGCCCAGCCGTCGGGCAGGAGCAGGAATGCGGCGGCCGCGGTGGACAGGAGGCCGGTCGACACCGCCACTCCCGGTTCGGTGACGGTCGAGCGCCGGATGACCAGGGCCGCCCCGGCGAGGGCGAACACGGCGGTGGCGATCGCCTCCAGGGTGAGAGCACCGACCGGCGGCCGGGCCTCCTCGGGTACGAGGAACAGCGCGGCCGTCCAGCAGAGCGCGGCCCACGGGACGGCGAGTGCCACGCGCAGGCCGACGCGCAATGGGCGCCTCACCGGCACCGCCGAGGTGATGTGCCGGGCCGGGTCGTCCAGCAGGAACGCCAGGCCGAGGGCGAGCGCGAGCGCGGCGCCCCGCAGCGCGAGGAGGCCGAGCCACGGGTCGGGGGCGCCGGACAGCATGCGCGGGATGCCGGCCAGCAGCAGCCCCGTGGCACCGCCGGCCGCGAGCGCGCGCCAGGGCAGTGTGCGCAGCACGGGGGTCAGCAGGGCGCGTGTCGTGGCGGTCATTCGTCGCACGAGCCATCGTCCGATTCCGCGCCGGCCGCCGACTTGTCCGCGGCCGGTACTCCCAGCAGTTCCGCCACCCGCGCCGTCGACGTCCTGGGCGAGGTGAGCTCCGTCCACTTGGCCTTCACCTTGCCTGCGACGCTGTAGCGGGGCTTCTTGAGCAGGTCCACCACGATCCGGGTCTGTTCGGCGCTCATGCTCAGGGGTTCCGTGGGGGACAGGACGATGGCGGAGCCCGAGACACTGTCGTCGAGGCGGACGTTGCGGAGCGCGGTCATCGGGTCGGACTCCCCGCCCAGCGCCAGCCACATGATCGTCACCACGCGGGCGTCGCACACCTCGCTGCCCGCCTTCTCGTTCCCCGCCACCAGCACGGACGCGGCGGCGACGGCGAACTCGGGGACGCGGTTGCCGCCCCAGGCCGTGCCGACGGTCACCTGGCCGGGCGTGGTGGCCGGGGAGATCGCGGAGTCGGACGTCAGCCCGTAGGTGGCGTCGATGCGCTGCCGTACGGTCAGCCGCTCACCCCCGGCCCTGCCGCCCGCGAGGTTCTGGACCCGGTCGACGACCTCGGCCCAGTCGGCGGTGCGGCCGCTCCACTCGGGGAAGGCGCAGTAGGTGGACCCGCCGTGCTTCAGACACGACTGGACCTTCTCCGGAGCGTTGGTGGCCCGCTCGCGGGCCGGTGTCGACCCGGCCGGAGTGCCCCCGGACTGGCCGACCGCACCCACCACGGTCAGCGCGACCGATCCCGCTATCGCCGCTTTGGCCACCGTCGTGCGCCCACCGCTGACCAGCACCGCGAGGACGGCAAGGGACAGGCCGAGCCCGACGAGGTACAGGGCGTGCCAGGCCGCGGGCCGCTCCAGCAGGTCGGAGGGGAGGGGGCCGGCGCCGCCCTCGCTGACGACCGGGCCCAGCCAGCTCATCCAGTCGGCGCCGGACGGGCTCGCCACGACGAACTGGCTGAAGAGCAGGAGGAGCAGCAGGACCGGCCCGGCGAAGAGGGAGCGGAACAGACGGGCCAGGAGGACACCGAGCATGCCGAACAGCAGGACCGTCAACGGGCCGACGGCGAGTTCGGCGGGCGAACCGTGTCCGGCCGCGCCGGGCTTGAGCGCGGCCCAGGTGAACTGGACGAGGACGCACACCGCCGTGAACAGGATGGCCGGGACGATCGACAGCGCGTGGGCGACCGTACGCCGCCACGGCTCGACGACCAGCACGTCGAAGTGGCGGTCCGTGTCGCACCGGCGGGAGCGCAGGACCGCGCGGTTGACGCCCAGCATGACGGCGAGCCCGACCAGCAGCGGCATGGTCTGCGTGGCCCGGTCGACGTCCTGGAGGACCGGGTAGTCGCCCTGGCTCTGCGTGGACCGCCACACGACCCAGGCGATGTAGAGGGCCGCGATGCCGACGAAGGAGACGGTCATCCGCAGCTCGCGCGCCTCGAAGCGGGCGAGGGCGAAGACGGCCGCCCAGGAGCGTGGCGGGTGCGCCGGCTCGACGGCCCGGACGGGTGTCTCAAGAACGGTGCTCATGCGGCCGCCACCTCCGAGGACTCTCCGTCGAGGGTGAGCAAGTAGCCGTCCTCCAGGGTCGGTTCGACGAGGTCGGCGCCCGCCGGGGGTTCGCCGACATTGCGAAAGGAGCCGGTGCCGGTGCGCCATCCGGCCCACGCGCCCGGGTCGCGTTCGGTACTGCTCCACACCCGGCCCGCCGCCCGTGCGGTCAGCTCGGCCGGGGTGCCCTCGAAGCGGACGCGGCCGCGGACCATGACGATCACGCGGTGGCAGAGCATCGCCACGTCCTCGGTCTGGTGGGTGGAGAGCAGCACGGTCCGCCCCTCCCCGGCCCGGGCGATCAACTCCCGGAAACGCATGCGCTGTTCGGGGTCGAGGCCGACGGTCGGCTCGTCGAGGACCAGGAAACCGGGGTCGCCGACGAGGGCGGCGGCCAGCGCGACCCGCTGGCGCATCCCGCCGGAGAGCTTCTTGATGCGCTTGCCCCGTACGTCGGACAGCGCGACGTCGTCCAGGACCCGCCGCACCTCGCGGTGGCGGGCGGTGCGGTCCGTCAGCTCCTTGAGGATCGCCACGTAGTCGACGAACTCGAAGGCCGTGAAGTCCGGGTGGAAGCCGGGCGCCTGCGGCAGATAGCCCAGTGCGCGCCGCACCTCCTGCCGTCCGGCGGTCGTGCCCGGGTCGTTGCCGAGCACCGTGAAGGCTCCCTTGTCCGGGGGCACGGCGGTGGCCAGGACCCGCAACAGGGTGGTCTTTCCGGCCCCGTTGGGACCGAGCAGCCCGGTGACGCCCTCGCCGAGCCGCACCGACACGTCGTCGAGCGCGGCCGTGCCGCCGTAGCGCAGGGTCAGCCCGGAGGCGGACACCGTCGGCGTCGTAGGGAGGTCAGACATGCGTGACTCCTGAGGAAGAGAGCGGAAGCGGAGGGAGGCGGCGGCCGGGGTACGGCACCGGCGCCGGAGGGAGAGCGGTGGCCCTCACCCGTCGCCCCCGTCGTAGGAAGAAGAGGAGGAGGAACTCCGGTTGCCGGAGCCCTTCGGGAGCAGGACGGCGATGAAATGGAGGACCCGGAGGACGACCGAAGCGGTCATCAGCAGCCCGGCCTTGAGCAGCTTGAGCCTCCTGCGCGTGGTGTCGGACATCACGCGGCACCTCCGTCCGTGTGGCCCGCGAACGGTGTGTGCGCGGACGTCGAGTCGAATCGGTCGCGGCCGAGGTAGAAGAGCCCTGCGGCGAGTGCGGCGACCGCGGCCGCGACACCCTGCCCCGCCGCGGTGTACGGCGCGAGGGTCTCCTCGGTCGTCCGCTGCGCGACCACCAGCAGGACGACCCACGTTCCACCGACCAGGCCGGGCGCGAGGACCGGGCCCAGCCGGGGTGTCAGCGCGAGCCCTGTCGCGGTGAGCGCGAGCGCGGGCAGCAGCCAGGCCAGCGCCCGCAGTCCGTACGAGGGGAGCGCGAGCGTCGCGAGGCCGTTGAGGACGAGCGCGACGGCCAGCACGGGAACCGTGCGGATCATCAGCAGCCGGAACCCGTGCATCGGCGACACCACGGCCATCTCGTACGTCGGGTCGAGCACCGGCCCGTACGACAGCGCGACCCCGGCCAGCGGCAGCAGCGGGGCGAGGGCCAGGAACATCGCCGGGGACTCCGGCGTCCGGGCGGCGTTGGCGACGATCACCGTGATGACCAGCACGGCGACGACCGCGCCCAGCCACGACCGGCGCAGCACGGGTGTCGCGGCGAGCAGCCGGGCGGTGTGGTCGGCCACGCCCATCCGGACGAGCAGCGACTCCAGGAACCCCGGTCGCGGCACGTCCAGTTCGGCGTCGAGCCGTTCCCATCCCGCGTCCAGGGCGACCGGGTCGCCCACCTCGGCGAGCTGCGCCCGGCAGCGCGCGCAGGCGAGGAGATGTGTGTCGGCCGACCAGAGCATCGGCGCCGCCAACTCGCCCCGTGCGTACGCCCGGAGGTCGTCCTCCGCGACGTGCCAGGTCATGCCGTCCGCCTCGCTCGTGCCGTTCGTGTCGCTGCTCATGCCAACTCCTCCCGCAGCTGCTTGCGGGCCCGGAGGGCCCGTGTCTTGACCGTCCCCGGCGGGATGCCGAGCAGGACGGACGCCTCCCTGGTGGTCAGCCCGTCGATGACCGTGGCCTGGAGGACCGCCCGCAGCTCCGGCGACAACCGGACGAGGGCGCCCGCGAGGTCTCCGTGCTCCACCCCCGCGAGCACGCGCTCCTCCGCGGACGCCTCGTCCCGGTGCCGCAGCCGCGAGAGCGCCTGCCGGAGCCGGCCCCGGGCGCCGTCGCCGCGCAGCGCGTCGATCAGCCGCCGCGAGCCGATGCGCCACAGCCAGCCGGCCACATCGCCCTCCTCGCGGTAGCGGGCACTGCCGCGCCAGACCGCGAGGAACGTCTCCTGTACGACGTCGTCGACGATCCCCGCGTCCGCGCACCGGCCGCGCAGCCGTGCTCCGAGCCACGGCGCGTACCGCCGGTACAGCTCTTCGAAGGCGCGCCGGTCACCGTCCGCCGCGATGGCCCGCAGCAGATCCCCGTCGCTTCTCGTTTCCCTCACACCCCCTCATCGCACGAGCCCCACCGATCGGTTCACGTCTGCGCGAGAACTTTCCGGAACCCGGCATTCACCTTGACAGGTCCCCGGCCATTCACCACCCTTTCACTACTCAATTAGTGAAAGGGTGGTGGTCGGTTGTGGTCGAGTACCGCATCGACCGGCGCAGCGGTGTCGCCACGTACGTCCAGATCGTCCAGCAGACCAAGCAGGCCCTGCGTCTTGGCGTCCTCGAACCGGGCGACAAGCTCCCCACGGCCCGCGAGGTCGTGGAGGCCACCGCGATCAATCCGAACACCGTCCTGAAGGCCTACCGCGAGCTGGAGCGAGAGGGCCTGGTCGAGGCCAGACGCGGCCTCGGCACGTTCGTACGGCGCTCGCTGGGCGCCGCACCCGCCGACCACACCGCCCTGCGCTCGAAGCTGACCGCCTGGGTGGACGAGGCACGCAAGGAAGGCCTGGAGCGCGAGGACATCGGCGCGCTCTTCGCCTCCGTACTGGACGAGAAATGCCCTGAGGGGGAGCGATGAACAGGGTTGGGGAAGGTGCCGCGCTGACAGCGGCCGGGCTGGGCAAGCGGTATCGGCGCCGACGCGGCCATGTGCTGCGGGACTGCTCCTTCCGGCTGCCGACCGGCCGGATCTGCGCCCTGGTCGGACCGAACGGCGCGGGCAAGTCGACGCTCCTGCAACTGGCGGCCGGTCTGATACGCCCCACCGAGGGCACCCTGACCGTCCTCGACACCAGCCCCGCCGCGGCCCGCGAGCGCTTCGCCTACGTCGGCCAGGGCAAGCCGCTGCCGCCGCAGCTCACGGTCGCCGCCACGCTCCGCCTCGGCGCCGAGCTGAACCGCGCCCGCTGGGACGGGCCGGCCGCGGAACGCGTCGCGTACGGACACCCCACTCCGCAGGGCGCGCGGGACGGCGCCCTCGACCCCACCGCGAGGATCCGCTCCCTCTCCGGCGGCCAGCGCACCCGCGTCGCCCTGGCCCTGGCCTTCGGCAAGCGGCCCGAGCTGATGCTCCTGGACGAGCCGATGGCCGACCTCGACCCGCTGGCCCGGCGCGAACTCCTCGGGGCGCTGCTGGGCGAGGCCGCCGAGCACGGCACGACGATCGTGATGTCCTCGCACGTCGTCGCCGAGCTGGAGGGCGTCTGCGACCACCTGCTCCTGATGGGCGGCGGCCGGATCCGGCTCGGCGGCGACCCCGAAGAGCTGCTCGCCGCGCACACCCTGGTCACCGGCCCGGCGCGCGACCTCACCGGCCACACCGTCGTCGAGTCCCGCGACACGGGCCGGCAGCTCACCGCCCTGATCCGCCCGGACGGCCCGCCGGCCGACGACTGGCAGACCGCCTCGCCCTCCCTGGAGGAGCTGCTCCTGGCCCATCTGCGCAACCCGAAGGCACCCGACCTGTTCACCGAGGACACCGAAGCGGGCGAAGAGAAGAGCGGGAGCGAGGCGGAAGAGACCGAAGCGACCGATGAGACCGGAGAGACCGGAAAAGACCAGGAGAACGAGGAGAACGCGCGCGCATGACGACCCTCCTCGCCTCCAACGGCACGTCCACCGGCACCTCCCCACGCGTCGGCCGCGGCCTCGCCCGTTCCGTGCTGCGCCTTCACCGGTCGGCCCTGTGGCTCTGGCTGCTGCTCGTCGCGGCCCTCGCGGCGGCGATGCTCTGGGCGTACGGTCCGGGCTACGACGCCGCCGTCGCCGACGTCCGGGAGCAGTGCCGCGACAGCGTAGAGGCCTGCCACTTCCCCAACGGCCCCTGGCTGAACAAGTACGACACGACCGTGGCCTTCACCACGCTCGCCGTGGCGTACTTCCCCTTCCTCGTCGCCGCCTGGGCGGGCGCGGCCCTCATCGGCCGCGAACTGGAGACCGGCACCGCGCACCTCGCCTGGACCCAGTCCGTCTCCCCCACCCGCTGGCTCGCCGCGAAGCTCGCCGTACCCGCGCTGCTCATCACCGCGGGCACGGCCGTACTGGTCCCGCTGCACCGCCTGATGTGGAACCGCGGCGCGGAACTGCTCTGGGCGGACTGGTACGACGAGAACGCCTTCCACGCGAACGGAACCGTCACGCTCGCGTACGCCCTGTGCGGCCTGGCCCTCGGCGTCCTGGCGGGCCTGGTCGTCGGCCGCACGCTGCCCGCCCTGGGCGTCGCCTTCGCCGCCCTGCTGCCCGTGTTCCACCTGGGCAACGAGTACCGCGTGAGCCTGTGGCAGACGGTCACCGACACCGATACCAAGATCCCGGGCCTGCCGTCGGAGGCCCTCGAACTCGAACACGGCGTGATCACCACCGAGGGCACCCGCATCGGCAACAACCTGGCCTGTACCGATTCCGACGGCGCGGCCGACCTCAAGCGCTGCATGACCGACGCCGGTATCAGCGACTTCTGGACCACCTACCACCCGAAGTCCCACTTCTGGCCGCTCCAGCTGGCCGAGACCGGCGTCGTGCTGGCCGTCGCCGCCCTCGCGGTCACCGCCGCGTTCGTCCTGCTCCGCCGTCGTACAGCCACCGAGGGAGTTGTCGTATGAGTGCCTTCGCCGTCAAGGGAACAGCCGGGACCCCCGGGGTGCCTCCCGGCGGACCGGTCAAGGGGCTGCCGTGGGCCGTGCTGCGGCTGCACCGCGCGGCGCTCGTGGTGTGGGGCGCCTTCATGCTGGCCGCCCTCGGCGCGCTGGTGTGGGAGGCCGGGATCAACGC
Organism: Streptomyces sp. NPDC033178; assembly: GCF_055577685.1. Taxonomy (NCBI): domain Bacteria; kingdom Bacillati; phylum Actinomycetota; class Actinomycetes; order Kitasatosporales; family Streptomycetaceae; genus Streptomyces; species Streptomyces sp. NPDC033178. The sequence goes on along the minus strand of NZ_JBVIPT010000007.1, from coordinate 34,192 downwards.
GGACTCCGTACGGGAACGGATCGCCGCGTGCGGACGGACCGGCGGCCTGTGCCGGATCCAGAACCTGACCGACTACAGCGGGACCATCGGCTGGGCCTCCACCCTCGTCTACTACAGCTTCTTCGCCGTGGCCGCGTTCGCCGGCGGCGCGCTGATCGGGCGTGAGCTGGAGAACGGCACCGCGCAGCTCGCCTGGACGCAGTCCGTCTCGCCGACGCGGTGGCTGGCCGTCACGCTCGCCGTGCCGGCGGTGCTGCTGGTGGCCGGCGGCACGGTGTTCGTGTTCGCCTTCCGGTGGGCCTGGGCGGCCAACCGGGACCTGATGGGCGACGACTGGACCTTCAACGACGTGTTCGCCGCACGGGGGCCCGCCCTGGTGGCGTACGGGCTGTGCGGGCTGGGCGTGGGCGCGCTCGCCGGGGTCGTGCTGCGGCGGTCGCTGCCCGCGCTGGGGGTCGCCTGCGGGGTGATGTACCTGATCAACCACAACCTGGAGAAGTACCGCGAGGATCTGTGGCCTTCGGTTGCGCCTGCCCCCGGCAAGGGGGTCGAGATGTCCGAGGACGTGTGGCAGATCGGGGACGGGAGCGGTCGTTTCCATCCCCGGTCGCACTACTGGCCGATGCATCTCGTGGAGACCGGGATCGTGCTCGGGGTCGCCGTTGTTGCCACCGGGACGGCATTCTGGGTGCTTCGGCGGCGTACTGCCTGAGCGGTTGGTCGTACGTGCGGGCCGTTTGTGGCTGATCGCGCCCACGCGGCGGAGCCGCATATGTCGCAGCCCCGCGCCCTTTGCAGGGGTGCGGCCCGACGCCGGGGAGCCGCCCCCCGCTATCCCGCACGTCATGTCGCCGTAACCGGTCATTCAGACGGGCTTGCGACGCTCAGGCAATGAACCCCGCCGCGCCCGAGCCCTCGCCTCCGCCGGAGCACGAGCCCTCGTCCGTGAGGGAGAACGGAAGCCCGCACATCCCCGTACAGCTCCCGCCCGCCCTCTCCGACGCGCCCGTTTCGGCCCCGGCGCGGAAGAATGGGTTCATGAGTCAGCCCAACGCCAGCGCACAGGTCCAGCACCCGCAGCCGTCCGTCGGCTCCATAGCCGCGCACCGCCCGCACACGGTGGCCGCGAACGTCTCCGACCTGGAGCCCGACCTCGACGCCGACCTCGACGCGTACGAGGACACGGTGCAGGACGGCGTCCAGCTTCCGCAGGGCAGGTTCCTCGACCGGGAGCGCAGCTGGCTCGCGTTCAACGAGCGGGTCCTCGAACTCGCCGAGGATCCGAACACGCCTCTCCTCGAACGGGCGAATTTCCTGGCGATCTTCGCCAGCAACCTGGACGAGTTCTTCATGGTCCGCGTGGCCGGCCTGAAGCGCCGCATCCACACCGGCGTGGCCACCCGCTCCGCCTCGGGGCTGCAGCCCCGCGAGGTGCTGGAGATGATCTGGGCCCGTTCCCGTGAGCTCATGGCCCGGCACGCCGCCTGCTACCAGGAGGACGTGGCCCCCCAGCTCGCCGAGGAGGGCATCCACCTCGTCCGCTGGAGCGAGCTGACCGAGAAGGAGCAGGCCCGCCTCTTCACGCTCTTCCGCCACCAGATCTTCCCGGTGCTGACCCCGCTGGCGGTCGACCCCGCGCACCCCTTCCCGTACATCTCCGGCCTGTCGCTGAACCTGGCCGTGGTCGTACGGAACCCGGTCTCCGGGCACCGCCACTTCGCGCGCGTCAAGGTCCCGCCGCTGCTCTCCCGCTTCCTGGAGGCCTCCCCGGACCGCTACGTCCCCATCGAGGACGTCATCGGGGCCCACCTGGAGGAGCTCTTCCCGGGCATGGAGGTCCTGGAGCACCACGCGTTCCGCGTCACCCGGAACGAGGACCTGGAGGTCGAGGAGGACGACGCCGAGAACCTGCTCCAGGCCCTGGAGAAGGAGCTCATGCGGCGCCGCTTCGGACCGCCGGTGCGGCTGGAGGTCGAGGAGTCCATCGACCGGTACGTACTCGACCTGCTGGTACGGGAGTTGAAGATCACCGAGGCCGAGGTGTACCCGCTGCCGGGTCCCCTGGACCTCACCGGTCTCTTCGGCATCGGCAAGCTCGACCGGCCCGAGCTGAAGTACCAGAAGTTCATCGCGGGCACCCACCGCGACCTCGCGGAGGTCGAGTCGGCGTCGGCGCCGGACATCTTCGCGGCGCTCAGGGAGCGGGACGTACTCCTCCACCACCCGTACGACTCCTTCTCCACCTCCGTCCAGGCCTTCCTGGAGCAGGCGGCCGAGGACCCGGACGTCCTCGCGATCAAGCAGACCCTGTACCGGACCTCCGGCGACTCCCCGATAGTCGACGCGCTCATCGAGGCCGCCGAGTCCGGCAAGCAGGTGCTGGTCCTGGTCGAGATCAAGGCCCGCTTCGACGAGCAGGCCAACATCAAGTGGGCGAAGAAGCTGGAGGAGGCGGGCTGCCACGTGGTCTACGGCCTCGTCGGCCTGAAGACCCACTGCAAGCTCTCCCTCGTCGTGCGCCAGGAGGGCGAGACCCTCCGCCGCTACAGCCACGTCGGCACGGGCAACTACCACCCCAAGACCGCCCGGCTGTACGAGGACCTGGGACTCCTGACCGCGGACCCACAGGTCGGCGCGGACCTCTCGGACCTCTTCAACCGGCTCTCCGGCTACTCCCGCCGCGAGACCTACCGCCGGCTGCTCGTCGCGCCCAAGTCCCTGCGCGACGGCCTGATCGCCCGTATCAACAAGGAGGTCCAGCACCACCGTGCCGGACGTCCCGCCTACGTCCGCATCAAGGTCAACTCCATGGTGGACGAGGCACTCATCGACTCCCTCTACCGCGCGTCCGAGGCAGGCGTGCCGGTGGACGTGTGGGTGCGCGGAATCTGCGCCGTACGACCGGGAGTCCCGGGCCTGTCCGAGAACATACGCGTACGGTCCATCCTCGGCCGCTTCCTCGAACACTCCCGGGTCTTCGGCTTCGGCAACGGAGGCGAGCCCGAGGTGTGGATCGGCAGCGCCGACATGATGCACCGCAACCTCGACCGCCGTATCGAAGCCCTGGTCCGAGTCACCGACCCGGCGCACCGGGCGGCGCTCAACCGGCTCCTAGAGACCGGCATGTCCGACTCCACTTCCTCCTGGCACCTCGGCCCCGACGGCGAATGGACCCGGCACGCGACCGACGCCGACGGCCAGCCGCTGCGCAACGTCCAGGAGATGCTCATAGACGCCCGGAGGCGCCGGCGTGGCACAGCAACACCTTGACCCCACGGCCGGACCCGTGGCCGGGGACACCCTGGCGGCCTATCTCCAGGCCCAGGCCACGGAGTTCCTCCGCGCGCTGCGCCAGCACCGCGAGACCGGCGGTGCGACGGCGACGGCGACGAACGGCACGGAGGAGGCCGTGGACGCGGCGCGCGCCCTGCGCCGCTCGGCCCGCCGCATCAGCGGCACACTGCACACCTTCCGGCCCCTGCTCGACGAGGGCTGGTCGGAGGGCATGCGCCCCGAACTGGCCTGGCTGTCGGGCACGTTGGCCCGCGAGCACGCGTACGGGGCCAGGCTGGAACGCCTGTTGGCGGCCCTGCACCGCCTGTCGGGCTCGTCGGTGTTCCCGGCCCAGGCCTCGGATCCCGACGCTCGTCCCGGCGCTCGCTCTCAACTCCCGTCGGAGAAAGGCGCTCTGACCGTCGGAGCGGCCAAGGCGGGCGCCCTGCTGGAGCGCCAGCTGACGCTGGCCCGCACGAGGGCCCACTCCGCCGCGCTGCAAGCGCTCGGCTCCTCCCGTTTCCACGCCGTCGCCGACAACGTCGCCGTCCTCGCCAGCGAGGTCCCGCTGACCGCGTCCGCGTCCGCCACCGGGCTCAAGCCCCTGGCCGCCGCCGCGGACGAACGCCTCTGCGACGCCGTGGCCGGGCTGCCCCTGATCACCGCGGGCCACCCCTACAACGCGGAGGCCCTCGTCCACGGTCTCTCCGCCGACACGGCCCCGCAGCCCCAGGACTCCCCCTGGCACCAGGTCCGGCTCCTGCTGCGCCTGCACCGCTACGCGCGCGAGGTCCTGTTCGGCGACGAAGCCCCCGTGGACGTACGCCTGCTGACGGCGGGTCAGGCCCTGGACCGGCACCGCGACGCGGCCGAGGCCGCCGCGGCGGCGGCCTCCGCGGCCCGCACCCCGCGGATCGCCCCGGCGACGGCCTACGCGCTCGGGGTGCTGCACGCGGACCAGCGACACGAGGTGGAAGCGGCCAGGTTCGCGTTCCAGCGGGCCTGGCTGAGGGAGACGGTCGGCACTCCGTGACCCGCGGAGGCCCCGTACACGCGATGGGAGGCCCAGTGCACGCGACGAACGGAGACCCCGTGCTCGCGGCGGGCTGCGTACTGTGGCGCCGCTCGCCGTTCGACGGCGAACTGGAGATCTGCCTGGTCCACAGGCCGAAGTACGACGACTGGTCGCATCCGAAGGGCAAGCTGAAACCCGCCGAGGACGCGCTCGCGGGCGCGGTGCGCGAGGTGGAGGAGGAGACCGGCTACCGGTGCGCCACCGGTCCCCGGCTGGCCACGCTCCACTACATGGCCAACGACCGCCCCAAGCAGGTCAGTTACTGGGCGGCCGAGGCGACGGACGGGCGCTTCGCGCCGAACCGGGAAGTCGACCGCATCCTCTGGCTCTCCCCGACGGGTGCGCGGCATCGGCTGACCCAGCCCCGCGACAAGGATCTCGTCGACGAGTTGCTGGCTGTGCTGCGGCACGCGTAGCGCTGCGCGGCGTGCACGTTTGTGGCTGCGGGTCCGGTGGGGGCTTGTCACGCAGTTCCCCGCGCCCCTGAAAGCCAGAAGACTGCGCAGTTCCCCGCGCCCCTGAAGGGGCGCACTCAAGCCGGAGTCGTCGAGTGGGTCTCCGCGTCCGTGCGGGCCAGGCTGCGTGCCCGCCTCGCCGGGCCTCTCCAGCCGCAGGTGCAGCGCGCCAGGCAGAAACGGCCCTGGTCGACCGTCGTCGTGTGATGTTCCGGAGGGGTGCTCTGCTCCTGATGCGCCACGAGAACAACGGTACCCACCACAAGTAAACGCCACCCCAAGCCGGGGTCCTCGCGTGACAACACCCCCCACCCGTCGTTAAGCGGAACGACAGGAGGCCCGCGCGAGGACGGCCCGGCTGGGGGTTGGCAGGCGATGGTGGAGCGGCAACTGAGACTGCGGGGCAGCGCTGTCGCCCTGGCCGCCGCGACGGCGGGGCTGGTGGTCTGCGCCGCCGGATGCTCGGGCCCCGGGGCCGCCGCCGAGGACGCACGGGCCGCCGAGGACCCGGTCGGGATCCTCCATCGGAGCGCGGAGAACCTGGTCCGGGCGGGCAGTTCCAAGGCACGTACGTCGATGGAGATGGCCACCGGCGGCACCCGCGTGACGATCCGCGGCGAGGGCGTCTACGACTACGGGGACCAGGTGGGCCGTCTGAAGGTGCTCCTCCCCCAGGACCCGGCCGGCGCCGACGAGCACCGCCCGATCACCGAGCTCCTCGCGCCGGGCGCCCTCTACATGAAGAACCGCGGCGCCGGCGTCCCGGCCGACAAGTGGGTGCGCGTCGACACGGCCACGCTCTCCGACGGGAACCTGGTCACGGGCGGCGCGACCGACCCGTTCGCCGCCGCGGAACTGCTCCGGGGCACGCGGAACGCGACGTACGTGGGGAGGACGTCGGTCGCGGGCACCGCCGTACGGCACTACCGCGGTACCGCCGATCTCGCCGCGGCCGCGCGCGCCGCCTCTCCCGGGAGCCGGGCGTCCCTGCGGGCGGCGGCGAAGGGCTTCGCCACGGCGACGGTCCCCTTCGACGTCTACCTCGACGACGAGGGCCGCATCCGCAAGGTCCGCCACCGCTTCAGTTTCGTGAACGGGCAGCAGAAGGGTACGGTCGCGGTCTCCTCGACGACCCTGCTGTACGACTTCGGAGCCCCCGTCGACGTACGGCTGCCGGACGCGAAAGACATCTACGCCGGACGGATCGCCGAATAGGGAGGCCGGAATGTGCGGGGCCGGAAATGGTCCGTTGGTGCCATGCGCCGTCCGTGGGCCCCTCCCTACTCTAGGAAGTCGGTGACGGCAGGAAGAGGTGATGCACGTGGCTCCGGCGCGCGGTACGGCAGTTCAGGACCACGTGGCCCTCGCCGAGATCGAGCTGTGCGGCGACCTGATCATCGCCGCCTCGGCCGCCCGCGAGGACCGGCTCAGCCCCGACCGCATCGACGAGGTCCTGAAGCGGGCCGAAGAGCGCTTCCTGGAAGAACACGGCGAGAAGACCGACGGCCCAGCCTGACGGCTCACAAGGGGCGCGGGGAACTGCGCAGTCTTTGGCTTTTAGGGGCGCGGGGAACTGCGCGACCAGCCCCCACCGGGCCGCACCCGACAACGCACCGGCCTTTACCCGCCCGCCCCGGAGGGGTCACGTGCGCAGGAGCCGTCCGATCGCCTTCGTAGCCTCTTCCACCTTCGCATCGATCTCCGTGCCGCCCTTGAGCGCCGCGTCCGCGACGCAGTGACGCAGGTGCTCTTCGAGGAGCTGCAGGGCGAACGACTGGAGTGCCTTGGTGGAGGCCGAGACCTGGGTGAGTATGTCGATGCAGTAGACGTCCTCGTCGACCATGCGCTGCAGGCCCCGGATCTGGCCCTCGATGCGCCGCAGCCGCTTGAGGTGCTCGTCCTTCTGCTTGTGGTAGCCGTGGATCCCGCGGTCGTGGTCGGTCACGATCTCCTGGGCCCCGGCCTCCTGCGCCTCCCCGGAGGGCACTGTGGCGCCGGCCTCGGTGGTCGTCATCGCGTCCTCCTGCTGACTGATACCCCTACCGGGTATATGGTAACGAACTTTGCTGGGTATAGGGCCCTTGGGCAACGTCCTCGAAGGACCCCGTGCTGATCACTGTGCCCGATGGGCGACACTGGTGGGCGGCCGGTTAGCCGTGGCCGGATGATGCGCCTAGCATCAGCCTGACCGAAACCGAAGCAATCCGAGGACCCCAAGTGCGATTTCGTCTGACCCCCAGGGAGACGAGCTTCTACGACATGTTCGCCGCATCCGCGGACAACATCGTCACGGGCTCGAAGCTCCTGATGGAACTGCTCGGGGCGGACGCCTCCGGCCGGGCCGAGATCGCCGAGCGTATGCGGGCCGCGGAACACGCCGGTGACGATGCCACGCACGCGATCTTCCACCAGCTGAACTCCTCGTTCATCACGCCGTTCGACCGCGAGGACATCTACAAACTCGCCTCGTCCCTCGACGACATCATGGACTTCATGGAGGAGGCCGTCGACCTGGTCGTCCTCTACAACGTCGAGGATCTCCCGAAGGGCGTCGAGCAGCAGATCGAGGTACTGGCACGGGCGGCCGAGCTGACCGCCGAGGCCATGCCGAACCTGCGCACGATGGACAACCTCACCGAGTACTGGATCGAGGTCAACCGCCTGGAGAACCAGGCCGACCAGATCCACCGCAAGCTGCTGGCCATGCTGTTCAACGGCAAGTACGAAGCCATCGAGGTACTCAAGCTCAAGCAGATCGTGGACGTGCTGGAAGAGGCCGCCGACGCCTTCGAGCACGTGGCCAACACGGTGGAGACCATCGCGGTCAAGGAGTCCTGACCCTTTCATGGACACCTTCGCCTTGATCGTGACCATTGGTGTCGCGCTCGGATTCACCTATACCAACGGCTTCCACGACTCGGCCAACGCCATCGCCACATCCGTGTCCACGCGCGCGCTGACGCCGCGGGCCGCACTCGCGATGGCCGCTGTGATGAACCTCGCAGGCGCGTTCCTCGGCAGCGGGGTCGCCAAGACCGTCAGTGAAGGCCTGATCGAGACGCCGCACGGCAACAAGGGCATGTGGATCCTGTTCGCCGCGCTGGTGGGCGCGATCGTGTGGAACCTCGTGACCTGGTACTTCGGCCTTCCGTCCTCCTCCTCGCACGCGCTGTTCGGCGGCATGGTGGGGGCGGCGCTCGCGGGCGGGATCGGGGTCATCTGGTCCGGCGTCCTGGAGAAGGTCGTCATCCCCATGTTCATCTCGCCGGTCGTCGGTCTGGTCTCCGGCTACCTGGTGATGTGCACGATCCTGTGGATGTTCCGCAAGTCCAACCCGCACAAGGCCAAGCGCGGTTTCCGTATCGCGCAGACCGTGTCGGCGGCGGGCATGGCCCTCGGCCACGGCCTTCAGGACGCCCAGAAGACGATGGGCATCGTGGTGATGGCCCTGGTCATCGCGGATGTCGAGGACGCGGGCGACCCGATCCCGGTGTGGGTCAAGATCGCGTGTGCGGTCATGCTCTCGCTGGGTACGTACGCGGGTGGCTGGCGGATCATGCGGACGCTGGGGCGGAAGATCATCGAGCTGGATCCGCCGCAGGGTTTCGCCGCGGAGACGACCGGCGCCTCGATCATGTTCACCTCGGCGTTCCTCTTCCACGCCCCCATCTCGACGACCCACGTCATCACGTCCGCCATCATGGGTGTCGGCGCCACCAAGCGCGTGAACGCCGTCCGCTGGGGCGTCGCCAAGAACATCATCCTCGGCTGGTTCATCACGATGCCGGCGGCCGCGCTCGTAGCGGCGGCAAGCTTCTGGATCGTGAACCTGGCGTTCGTGTAGGTCCGTCACCTACTCAGGGGCTCCGCCCCCGAACCCCCGCTCTTCAAACGCCGGAGGGGCTGACTATTAGCCCGTCCGGCGTTTGAGGACGAGCGCGGCAGCGCGATAGGGGGTCTGGGGGCGCAGCCCCCAGGGACGGGACGGGTAGGGGCGGCGGGGGCGAGGGAAAACCGACGGGCCCGCCCCCCGGGAGCCAGGGGGCGGGCCCTATTGGGCCCCGCGGTGGCACCGCCATGCAGCACCGCGGGGGGTCGGGAAAGCGAGCGGAGCGCGACCGCTCAGCCGAAGCGCCCGGAGATGTAATCCTCCGTGGCCTGAACGGACGGGTTGGAGAAGATCCGCTCCGTGTCGTCGATCTCGATGAGCCGTCCGGGCTGACCGACCGCCGAGAGGTTGAAGAACGCCGTCCGGTCGGACACACGGGCGGCCTGCTGCATGTTGTGCGTCACGATGACAATCGTGAAGCGCTCCTTCAGCTCACCGATCAGGTCCTCGATGGCCAGCGTCGAGATGGGGTCGAGCGCCGAGCAGGGCTCGTCCATCAGCAGAACCTGCGGCTCGACCGCGATCGCCCGCGCGATGCACAGACGCTGCTGCTGACCACCGGAAAGGCCGGACCCCGGCTTGTTCAGCCGGTCCTTGACCTCGTTCCAGAGGTTCGCGCCCTTGAGCGACTTCTCGACGACATCGCTCAGCTCGGACTTCTTGTAGGAGCCGTTGAGCCTCAGCCCGGCCGCCACGTTGTCGAAGATCGACATGGTCGGGAACGGGTTCGGACGCTGGAAGACCATGCCGATGGTGCGGCGCACGGCCACCGGGTCGACCCCGTGCCCGTACAGGTCCTCGTCGTCCAGGAGCACCTTGCCCTCGACCCGCCCACCGGGCGTGACCTCGTGCATACGGTTCAGCGTGCGCAGGAACGTGGACTTGCCGCAGCCGGACGGACCGATGAAGGCCGTCACCGAACGCGGCTCGACGGTCATCGAGATGTCTTCGATTGCCTTGTGGGCACTGTAGTAAGCGGTCAGTCCGCTTACGTCGATTCGCTTGGCCATGGGATCTACTTCTTTCGCGGGGGTAAGTCTGGTCGCTGTATGGCCGCGTCAGCGACCGGTCTTCGGGGCCTTCCAGCGGGCGATGCCGCGGGCCGCGAGGTTGAGGATCATGACGATGATGATCAGCACGAGTGCCGCGGCCCAGGCACGGTCGTAGGCCGCCGCGTTGCCGGCGCTCTGAGCGTACTGCTGGTAGATGTAGAGCGGCAGCGACGCCTGAGCGCCCTCGAAGGGGTTGTTGTTGATGAAGGCGCTGCCCCACACCAGAAGCAGTACGGGCGCGGTCTCACCGGCGATGCGCGCGACGGCGAGCATCACACCGGTGGTGATACCACCGATGGACGTCGGCAGAACCACCTTGATGATGGTGCGCCACTTCGGGATACCCAGGGCCAGCGAGGCCTCGCGCAGCTCGTTCGGTACGAGCTTGAGCATCTCCTCCGTGGAGCGGACCACCACCGGCATCATCAGAATGGCGAGAGCGAGCGAACCGGCGAAGCCGAAGGGCTCCAGTTTCAGCTGAAGCATGATCGCCAGGATGAACAGACCCGCGACGATCGACGGGATACCCGTCATGACGTCGACGAAGAAGGTGACCGTCTGGGCGAGCTTTCCGCGCCCGTACTCGACGAGGTAGACCGCCGTGAGCACACCGACCGGCACGGCCATCACCGTGGCGAGGCCGACCTGCTCCAGGGTTCCGATGATGGCGTGGTTGATACCACCGCCGACCTCCGAGTCCGCGACCACACCCATCGAGTGGCTCAGGAAGTAGAAGTCGAGCACCTTCACACCGCGGCTGATGGTCTCCCAGATGAGGGAGGCCAGCGGGATGACGGCGAGGAGGAACGCGACCCAGACGAGGCTGGTGGCGAACCGGTCCTTGGCCTGCCGGCTGCCCTCGACCTTGACGCCGAGACCGTAGCTGACCAGAACGAACAGCAGCGCGGCGATCAGCGCCCACTGGATGCTGCTCTCCAGCCCGGCGGCCGCGCTGATGCCGAGGCCGGCACCCACCGAGCCCACGGCGACCGCCCACGGGGTCCACTTGGGAAGCCGCGCGCCCTGCAGATTGCTGCTGGGGCGCTCGGGTCGCTTGTCCATGACGACGTTGCTCATGCGTTGGCCCCCGAGTACTCCTTGCGGCGGGCGATGATCGCACGGGCCGCACCGTTGACCAGCAGGGTGATGACGAAGAGGACCAGACCGGAGGCGATCAGGGCGTTGCGGCCCGTCTCGGTGGCCTCACCGAACTTGCTGGCGATGTTCTGGGCGAAGGTGCCGCCGCCCGGGTCGAGCAGGCTGGTCTCGATCAGGAAGCTCGGCGAGAGCACCGTGGCGACGGCCATCGTCTCGCCGAGGGCGCGGCCGAGGCCCAGCATCGAGGCGGAGATGACGCCGGAGCGGCCGAAGGGCAGCACCGACATGCGGATGACCTCCCAACGCGTGGCGCCGAGGGCGAGCGCGGCTTCCTGGTGCATCTGCGGCGCCTGGCGGAAGACCTCGCGGCTCACGTTGGTCACGATCGGCAGGATCATGATCGCGAGCAGGATGCCGACGGTGAACAGGGAGCGCGCGGGGCCGCCCTGCCAGTCGAAGATGCCCGTCCAGCCGAAGTACGAGTCGAGCCAGCCGAACAGACCGTCCATGTGCGGTACGAGGACGAGGGCGCCCCAGAGGCCGTACACGATGGACGGGACGGCGGCCAGCAGGTCGATCACGTAGCTGATCGGGCCGCCGAGCCTGCGCGGGGCGTAGTGCGTGATGAACAGCGCGATGCCCACGGAGATCGGGACCGCGATCACCATGGCGATGATCGAGGAGATGACCGTGCCGTAGGCGAGGACCGCGATGCCGAACTTCGGCGGGTCGGCGTTGGCCTCCCACTCGAAGGCGGTGAGGAAGTTGGCCTCGTCGTCCGAGATGGCGAGAGCGGCACGGTAGGTGAGGAAGACCGCGATCGCGGCCATGATCACCAGGAGCAGGATGCCCGAGCCTCGCGAGAGACCGAGGAAGATCCGGTCTCCGGGGCGGGTGGCACCGCGCGCGGCACGCTTCTGCTCGGTGGTCTGTGTGGTGGGGGGAGGGACTGGTGCGTCTTGAGTAGATATGTCCATGGAGTTCTCCGGTCTGCGGAACCTCGGGGTGCGGGTTCCAGGCGGCGGTGCACCGGACGGTGCGGCCCGCTCCGGTTGCTACCGGTGCGGGCCGCACACTTGGGTCAGCTCAGGCCGGCGACGGTCGTGCGGACCTTCGTGATGATCTCTTCGGGCATCGGGGCGTAGCTGGCGTCCTTGAGGATGGCCTGCCCCTCCTCGCTGGCGAGGTAGGTGAGGAAGGACTTGGTGGCGGCGAGGGTCTCCGCCTTGTTGCCCTTCTCGCACGCGATCTCGTACGTCACGAGGGTGATCGGGTACGCGCCCTCGGCGGTGGGCTCGTAGTTCAGCTCCAGGGCGAGGTCCTTGCCCTCGCCGACGACCTTGGCCTCGGCGATCGCCTTGGTGGCGTTGTCGACGGTGGCCTCGACGGGCGTGGCCGCACCGGTCTTGACGTGGACCGTCTGGGCGTCCTTGGCGTACGAGAGCTCCATGTAGGAGATCGCGCCGGCGGTCTGGGTCACCTGCTGGGCGAGACCGGAGGAACCCGTGGCGGACTGGCCGCCCTTGGCCTGCCAGGCCTTGCCGCCCTCGTACTTCCAGTTGTCGGCGGCCGCGGCCTTGAGGTACTTGGTGAAGTTGTCCGTGGTGCCGGAGTCGTCCGAGCGGTGGAACGTCAGGATCTTGGTGCTGGGCAGGTCCGCGTCGGGGTTCAGCTTCGCGATCGCGGCGTCGTTCCAGGTCTTGATCTTGTCGTCGAAGATCTTGGCCAGGGTCGGAGCGTCCAGGACGAGGCCGTCCACACCCGGGAGGTTGTACGACACGGCGATCGGGCCGCCGACCATCGGCAGGTCGATGGCCTGGCTGTCCTTGCAGACCTCGGCGGACTTGGTGATCTCCTCGGCGTCCAGCGGGGAGTCCGAACCGGCGAAGGCGGTCTGGCCCTGGAGGAAGTTGGTGATACCGGCGCCGGAGCCGTTCGGGTTGTAGTTGATCCGAACGTCCTTGCAGGAGGCCGTGTACTGCTTGACCCAGGCGTCGACCGCGTTCTTCTGCGCGGAGGAGCCGGCCGCGAGCAGCTCGCCCTTGGCGTCGTCACACTTGATGGCGCTGTTGGCCGCGGGCGCGCTCTCGTCGCCGCTGCCGCCGCCGGTGTCGTCGGAGCCGCACGCCGTCAGCGCCAGGGCGCCGGAGACGGCGACAGCACCGAGCGAAAGGGCGCGAAGCCGGTTCTTGCGCTGAAGCTTCACTTTCGGGAGTTCCTTCCAGGAGCCGCCGTCTACTGGCGGCGTGCGAGGTCGTGGTGCAGCCTCTCGTCCGCACGAGACTGCCGTCGTAACGCTGCTAACAACTGATATCGATTGGTACGTGAGCGGGCTTCTGCTCGCACGACGCACCGGGTAAGGCCGAAATTAGGCAGATCAGGTGAAGCGGCCAATGGCCGTGGGTGAACGGAGGGTGAACCCCTGCCGTCAGTGCGGTGAGGTCACGGAACGCTTACGGGGAGAACACGTGAGGGTCCCGACTACCGGAACCACCTCCTTCGGAAGCATCACTCCCCTCTTCCGGCCCCTTCTCACCCCTCCCTCCCCTCCACTCACCCCTCCATTCACCCCGCGCACCCCGGTCCTCCCCTGGCCGAAAATCGGCGGTGCCGTGCAGCCGCATACGCGATTCCCGGGACCCGCCCGTGGAACCCGCCGGACCGTGGACCCGTCTCGTTCCACGGGAACAACGGGAGGCGCACATGCGACGGCGTACGTTCATGGGTGGCGGCGCCGCGCTCGCGGCGACGGCGGTTTCGGCCGCGTGCACCAGCGGCACCGGCGGCACCGGCGGCACCGGCGGGGGTTCCGGACCGCGGTCGGGTGAGGGGGCCCGTACGTCAGGCACACCACTGGAGTCGACGAGCACCGCGGCCGACCTCAAGGCCCTGGCGCGGGATCTGGACGGCCCCCTGGTCCGCCCGGGCGAGGCGGACTGGGCGGCGGCCCGCCAGCTCTACAACACCCGCTTCGACTCGCTCAGGCCGACGGCCGTCGCGTACGTCTCCCACGCCGAGGACATCCGTACGACACTCGCGTACGCGCGGGCCCGCTCGGTCCCCGTCTCGATCCGCAACGGCGGCCACTCGTACGCGGGCTGGTCCTCGGGCGACGGCCGTCTGATCCTCGACATCTCGAAGCTCTCCAAGGTCCGGGCCTCCGGCGACGAGGCCGTGATCGGCGCGGGCGCCAAGCTGATCGACGTCTACCGCGCGCTGGCGGCAAAGGGCGTCACGATCCCGGCCGGTTCCTGCCCGACGGTCGGCGTCTCGGGCCTGACGCTGGGCGGCGGCCACGGCGTCGTGTCCCGTGCCTACGGGCTGACGTGCGACAGCCTCACCCGGGCGACGCTGATCACGGCGGCCGGAAAGCAGCTCACCGCGAGCGCGACCGAGAACAAGGACCTCTTCTGGGCCCTTCGCGGCGCGGGCAACGGCAACTTCGGCGTTGTCACCGAGCTCCGCTTCAGGACCCACCCGGCCCCGCAGGGCGTCTCGGCGTACATGTCCTGGCCGTGGTCCAGGGCCGCCGCCGTCCTCGGTGCCTGGCAGGAGTGGGGCCCCGACCAGCCCGACGAGATCTGGTCCTCGTGCCACTTCGAGAACGCGGCCGGCGGCACTCCCACGGTCTCGGTCTCCGCCTTCTCCCTGGGCACGTACGGCGAACTCCAGAACGCGGTGGACCGCCTCGCCACCCGAATCGGCGCCTCCGCCCGCAGCGTCTCCCTCAAGCGCCGCTCCTACGAGGAGTCGATGGAGGTGTACGCGGGCTGCTCGGCCTTCCCGGAGGACGCCCAGTGCCACCTCCCGGGCGCGACACCGGGCCGCTCCCCCGAGGGCGCGCTGGGCCGCGAAACGTACGCGGGCCGCTCGGACTTCTTCGACCGCTCGATCTCGGCGGCGGGCATCCAGACCCTGCTCGCCCAGATATCGGGGGTCCGAGGAGGCACGGGCAGCATCGCCCTGACAGCCCTGGGCGGCGCGATCAACAGAATCGACCCCACGGCAACGGCCTTCGTCCACCGCCGCTCCCGCATGCTGGCCCAGTACATCGCGGCCTGGCGCCCGGGAACCTCCGGCACGACATCCAACGCCTGGCTGACCGAGGCCCACAAAGCGATGAGACCGTACGCCTCAGGCGCGGCCTACCAGAACTACACAGACCCAACCCTGACCAACTGGCGCCAGGCGTACTACGGCGAGGCGGCCCCCCGCCTCAAGACCCTGAAGAGGAAGTACGACCCGGAGGCCTTCTTCAAGTTCCCGCAGTCGCTGTAAGGCACGGGCCGGCTGGGGGGCGCCCCTTCAGGGGCGCGGGGAACTGCGCAGTCTTTTGGCTTTTACCCGCACCTACGCCGCGAGGTCCCGCTCCTCCGCCTCAACCTCACTCCGAGCCCCAGGAATCACTTTCCCCCGCTCACCGGCGGAGCCACCCGCCCGAACCAACCACCCCACCCGAGGCGACCTCTCCACCGCGGCCACAACCGGCGTCAACAAAGCCATCGCAAGCGGCGAAAGAAGCAGCACCACCGCGGTCCCGAGCGCAAAGCCACCGATCACATCCGTCGGATAGTGCACGCCCATATAAACCCGGCAGAACCCGCCGAACAGACCCAGCACTATCCCCACGAGCCCGAACTTCCGATTCGCGACGAACAGCCCGACCCCCATCGCCATCATGAGAGTCGCGTGATCGCTCACGAACGAAAAGTCGCTCTTGCCGCCGATAAGAACATCCAGCCCGTCATGGTCGACAAAAGGCCGGGGCCGCTCCACAAATCCCCGTATCGGCACATTCACGAGTACGGCGACACCGGCGGCGAGCGGCGCCCAGATCAGCGCGGCGACGGACGAGGCGGCATCCCCCCCACCCCGCTTCCGCACGGTGAGCCAGCACCAGAGCACCAGCATCACCATGGCGAGCAGGAGCCCCCACTCGCCCACGAACTCCATGACGCGGTCGAACCAGTGCGGCGCGTCTTTGGCGAGACCATTGATGTCGTAGAGCAAGTCAACGTCAGGGTTCGAACCGGATTCGGCGAGTCCAGCCATGGTGCAACGGCCCCTTCGTCATCTTCTTCCCGACGCACCCATCGGATGCGCCGCGCCATCAACCCCCGTCGTCGGCTACGAGAACAGGAACGCACACTCCCCTTCCATACGTTCCACCCTCCACCGAATGATCACTCAGACGTTATCGAAGAGAGATACATCGCCGCAGCTCAGGGGAGGGTTTCACACAGAGGTGGGCAACGCTTTCGCGCCATCTTCGGTGACCCGGGTCGCCCCGAAGTAGTCGGGGGTGTCGATCGGGTCGAACCGGATCACGGCACCCGCCCGGGGCGCGTTGATCATGTACCCGCCGCCCACGTAGATCCCCACGTGCCGGATGGCCCGGGAGTTGGTGAGGTCGTCCGAGAAGAACACCAGATCCCCGGGCAGCAGCTCGTCCCGGCTCGGGTGCGGCCCGGCGTTGTACTGGTCGTTGGCGACCCGCGGCAGCGTGATCCCCACACTCTCGTACGCGGCCTTGGTCAGCCCGGAACAGTCAAAACGTCCGCCCTGGTCAGCGGTACCGTTCCCACCCCAGAGATACAGCGTCCCCAGTTTCTTCTGCGCGTAGTAAATGGCCCCGGCGGCTTGCTTGGAGGGGTCTACACGGGTGACCGGAGCGGCGAAGCTCTCCTCCAGCGTCGTGATCGTCTTCACATAGTTCTGCGTTTCCTTGTACGGCGGTACGCCCCCGTACTTGATGACGGCGTACGCCCCCGCGTTGTACGCGGCGAGCATGTTCTTCGTCGGGTCGCCGGGCGCGTCCTTCACGTACTTCGCAAGTGTGCAGTCGTACTTCGCGGCCGATGGAATCGCGTCATTCGGATCCCATACGTCGCGGTCGCCGTCACCGTCGCCGTCGATTCCGTGCGTCGCCCACGTCCCCGGGATGAATTGCGCTATCCCCTGCGCGGCGGCCGGGCTCTTGGCGTTGGGATTGAACCCGCTCTCCTGATACAGCTGTGCGGCGAGAAGTGCGGGATTGATGGCGGTGCACAGATTGCCCCACTTCTGCACGAGCGCCTGATACGCGGCCGGTACGGCCCCTTTGGCCAGGCCACGGGCCCCCTGCCCCACGCCGTTCGCCAGGTTGCCGGCGACCATGTAGACCCCGACGACCAGCACCATGACGAAGCTGAGCCCCGCCCCCGCGGCGACGGTCACCACGATCCACGCCTTACGCACCGTCAACCGCCCTCCGCAGCTCCGTAATTGGCCCACGTCAGTCTAGGAGCTTCCCACCCTGAACCCGGCGCAACCGACGCTTTGGTAGCCGCCGGAGCTCACCCTGACGTCGCCTCCCCGTACAACGCGGCGGCCTCGCTCCCAAACACAACGCTGTACGACACGTCATCGGTGGTACCGCCCTGCTGGAACCCGCCCAGCACCCCCACGACCCGCCCCTCCGCATCGATCCACGGACTCCCGCTCGTGCCCCCGCTGTACCCCGGACACTCGATCCGCTGCTGACTGCCGCCGTACGCGGTGGAGATGTTCGTGCACCACACGGGCGTCTCCCGCGCCTTGGGATACCCGACAACCGTGACGGCCTCCCCCACCGGACTCAGCCCCCGCCCGGCAACCAGCCGATTACCCCCGACAACGTCCTCGACCTCCTCCCCACCCCGGGAGACAACCCGAGCGAACGCCACATCACTGTCCTCGTCCTGCCGCCCCTTCCACCCGTCACCGACATACGTCCGCGCCACGGCCCACTCCCCGTACGGTGCCTTCCCGCCCCTATACCCGGGCACGAAGTAGATGGCCTCGCCCGCACTCCCACTCAGACAGTGAGCGGCAGTGACGATGAGATCCCGCCCCTCGCTGTGCACGACGGAGGCGGTGCAGTAGTGCGCCCCACCCCTGACAAGCACTCCGACCCGCGCGTTCTCGGCGCTCACGGGAGCCGTCACGGTGACGCCGAGCGGTTCAGGCGTACGCACCCGACCGTGCGCCACCGCCACGGGAACCGACCCGGTGGCCAGCAGCGCGACGGCGACGAGGAGGGGGAGACGGACGGGGCGCTTCATCGGAGGAAGCCTTGCCGGGCGGGGTGAGAGAAACGCCTGGCCTCACCTGAGAATCCTGTATGAACCGGCTCAGTGAAGCCGTTGCCCGACTGCTACGAGCCGGCGCCTCGCCCGGCACGCGGCGAATCCCCGTACAGCGGGAACCGGTCCGTGGCGACCTCCAAGCCGAGCGGCGCAGGCAGCGGCACGGATTCGCCGGAGATGACTTCCACCGCGAGTACCGCATCCTCAGGAGTAGCCAGCCAATCGTCGTCTTCCCCCCACTCGATGGGCAGAACAATCAGGTCCGGCGTGACGTAGTCGTCGGGATCTTCCCTCAGGGCGATCGAGGACACCTGGTACGAGCCCAGCCCTTCAGGCAGAACCATGTTGAGCTGCCGACACAGGCGCTGCACCACACCCACGTGCCTCCCATGCCGTGGCGGGGACATCACGAGCTTTCCTCCCACGATCTGCACGCGCAGCCCCGTCGCGTCCTCGATCCCCTTGGCGATCTCACGCAGATTCCCCGGCCGAGGCCGAAGACGCACCCGGGCTTCGGGCGCTACCGCCATGACTCGCTGCTCGACCTCTGACACGCCACTTCCTCGTTCGCCTTCTGAAAGACCGGCATCACCCTAGGTCCCCCGACTGACACTCGGCCCACAGCAGCTTCCCGCCCCGGTCTCCGCCCAGCGCGTACGCGCCCCACGTGTCCGCACACGCCCGTACGAGGTGCAGTCCTCGCCCGTTCTCCGACATGTCCGGCGGTACGGCACCGGGGGCGTCGAAGCCCCGCGGGACGGTCGGGTCGGAGTCCCACACGCCGATCCGTAGCCGCCCGGACTCGGCGGCGCGCAGCCGCAGGGCGTACGGGCCGTTGGTATGGAGATGGGCGTTGGCGAGCAACTCGGAGGCGAGCAGCTCCGCCGTGGGGGCGAGCCGGGCGAGGTCGTGCGCGACGAGGACCGTGCGCAGGGTCGCGCGGGCGATGCCCGGTGCGCGGGGATCGTGCGGGAGTTGAAGGGTGTAGGCCCAGGACGGGGATACGGTTGCCATCGGAAGTCTCCGATCACGGAGGGGAGTTGGACGGTTGCTCAGTGACCCGGCCGCTCCGTCGAGCGGGGTACTTCTGAGCGGGGCGCCTGACTACCAAGGTAGCGGCGCATCGATAAGGAGTTATCGGAATCGACGAAAAGGGCTAGGCTTCCACTCGTGTGGGTGACCAGCCGTGGCGAGAGGCAAAGCGAACCGTGAGAACCAACCCGACGGGACGTCAACTCCGCTTGGGCGCCGAGCTGCGCAAACTCCGTGAACGTGCGGGGCTGACGTCCACCGAGGCGGGTCAACTCCTGGGTGTGAAGCAGAACCAGATCAGCAACATGGAGTCCGGGCGCATGGGTGTGAGCCCGGACCGCGTTCGCCTGCTGGCCTGCCACTACGACTGCCCGGACAAGGTCCTGGTCGAAGCCCTCACCGGCATGACGAACGACCGCAGGCGCGGCTGGTGGGAGGAGTACCGCGAGTTCCTGCCCAGCCCGCTTCTGGACCTGGCCGAACTGGAGCAACACGCCAAGTCACTGCACGACACCGTCACGGCTCGTATCCCGGGCCTGCTCCAGACCCACGACCACGCCCGAGAGATCTTCCGCCAAGCCGTCACGGAACTCACGCCACCGGAGATCGAGTACCGCCTGTCGTTCCGCATCAAGCGACAGAACGTGCTCTACCGCGACGACCCGACACCGTACGAGGCCGTCATCCACGAGGCGGCCCTGCGCATGAAGGTCGGCGGGCCGTCCGTGGCCCGGCAGCAGCTCCAGCACCTGCTCGACATGAGCGACCGGGAGCGCATCACCCTGCGGGCCATCAGCTTCGACGCCGGGGCCTACCCGGGATCCGGTCAGTCGATCCACTACGCGCACGGCCCGGTGTCGCAGCTCGACACCGTGTACCTCGACCAGTCCCACGGCCTCGCGTTCCTGGACGCCGACGCGCAACTGCACAAGTACCGCACCCTCTTCGACCGGGTCGAGGCAATCGCGCTCTCACCGGAGAAGACCCGAGACCTCATCCACCACGTGATGCGAGAACTGTGAGGAAAAGCCCGTGAACCCAAGCTGGCAGAAGTCGTCGTACTGCTCGGAGGGCGCCTCCTGCGTACACATAGCCACCACGCCCACCGGCACCATCCATCTCACCGAAAGCGGCGACCCCGCCCGCTCCATACTCGGGGCCACCCCCCAAGCCTTCGCCGCCCTCATCCACGTACTCAAAGAGAACCCGGCCCATGTCTGACATCCCCGCGAACCTCACCTGGGAACGAGCCGCCCCGCCTGAGGCGACCGGCCCGGGCCCCTGGATCGAGCTCGCCTTCGGCGACAACGACCTCGTCTACATCCGCGAGACCAGCGACCCGGACACCGTCGTCACGACCACCCAGAAGAAGTGGGACGCCTTCGTACTCGGCGTACAGGCAGGCGAGTTCGACCACTTCGTGGAGGGTGTGGGGGACGGGTCGCCCTAGACCCAGCCTCAGCCCGACTCGGCCCCGGTGTACGCCGCGGTCGTCCGGTCGGCCCGCGCCCGCGCGACCCCCTCCGCCTCACCGTCGGAGACACTCGCCGCGTACCAGCTCTCGCTGCTCAGGGTCACGAACCGGAGGCCCTCCTCGGTGCCGAACCAGGCCATGGCCTCCTCAGGGTTCACGGCCTCGCCGGTGGACAGGTGCAGGGTGAGGCCGATGAGGGCCATGTCCCAGCCGACGCCGACGGCTCCGGGGCCGAACTGGGCCCACTTCTCGTCGTCGTCGGGGGCGATGTGGTCGAGCTCGAAGCGCGTGCCGCCGTCCGCCTCGGGGATCAGCCGGAGCTCGATCCAGGTGACGTCCCCGCCGAACTCCCAGGTCGCGGTGAAGCCCCGGGGCGGGTCGCAGCTCTCGACGGTGCCGTTGGCGTTGCCCTGCAGCTGGTACTTGCCGCCGACGCGGAGGTCGCCGGTGACGGGCAGGAACCAGCGCGGGATGCGCTCGGGGTTGGTGCAGGCGTCCCAGAGGTCCTCGACGGTCGAGTCGTACGTCTGACTCAAGGTCACCACATGTCCTTCGCCGGCCTCGATGACACGGCTGCCGACGCGGCGCCGCACGGCGTTGATCTGGTGGGTGACGTCGATCATGGGGTGCTCCTCTGCTGTACGGGGTCGTCGCCGCCGGGGCCGTCAGCGGACTCACGGAGCCGGCGCTCACGCTTGCCCCGGGCCAGTTCGGTGGCCAGGGCGTCCAGGTGGGGGGTCCAGAAATGCCGGAAGCGGGCCAGCCACGCGTCGATGTCGCGCAACGGGTCGGAGTTGACGGCGTAGAGCCGCCGGGTCCCCTCCGGCCGGACCGTGGCGAAGCCGTTCTCCCGCAGCACCTTCAGATGCTGCGAGACGCCCGGCTGCGATATGCCGAACTCCTCCCTGATGACCTCCGAGACGGCCCCGGAACTCATCTCACCGTCGGCGAGCAGCTCAAGGATCCGGCGGCGTACGGGATCCCCGAGTACGTCGAATGCGTGCACGGCATCAATGTATCACTGCTTACTTATATAAGCGCGGGCAGATAGAGCACCGGGAAGAGCACCACAGGTGACACCCCGCCACATCCCCACGCCCGCAACCGGGATAGCCTTCCCCCCAGCGCAAAACGGGCGGCGTCTACTCACCAGGAGACGTACGACCCGGAGAACATCGGCACGACGGACCGGCGCACATGGGACGGGGTCGGGCTCGATGGGCGGGCGGAGTGGGTCAACGCCCGGAGTGAGCCGGATAAGAGGGGCTAACGACGGAACCACACCACAGGTTCCGGTTCGACTTCCGGTTCCACTTCATTGCCCGGCGTGACCTGCCGTGATACACAGAGTGACGATATGGCTCCCTGTATACCGACCCCCGCTCCCGTCAGGGCCCCGCGAGGGCCGGTGACAAGGGATCCGTACGAAACCCGCCAATCAATGACGCCAAGTCGACATGCGACAGCGTCATTGTCGGCGACAATGGCCCTGACCTCTGCGCAGAGTGGCAGGGGGTGCAGAACAACCCACAAGGGGCGGTGACTTACATGCTTTTCGCAGCCGAAAAGGGCGACATCAACACCATCATCGGCGGGATTGCCCCGGACTGGGGCCCCTTCGGCAGCCTGGGCAACGAGGCGCGGGTAATGATCGAGGTCGTGATGGCGGTCGCCATCCTGCTGTGCCTCGGCATCGCGATCTGGGGCGCGGCGAAGCAACGCATCGGCGCGACGGCCCTCCGCGACACCTTCAGTGCCGAACAAGGCAAGGGCCTCATCGTCGCGGGTCTCACCGGAGTCTTCATCATCGGTTCCCTCGGCACCGTCTTCACCATCGTGTACGGCATGGCCGTCTAGGCGGCCGCCGGCTCGGCGTCCTCAGACCCGGCCGGGCACGCCCGGTCTCCCTCTACCCATCCGTCCGTCGTGCCCACCGGCTGAGGTTGCGTTTCCCTGATGTCGAGTCACCACACCGCGCCCGCGCTGAAGCCAGCGCGGCTACCGTCGTATTACGCGGTTCAGCAAGAGGTTGAGGGGGCGTACGCGGCATGAGTCTCGGCGACGAGCACGGAGCGCGCGGCGACGACGGCGGATACGGGGGTAGCGGCCAGACCCGCACACGCCTCCCCGACAGTCCCGGTGACGTCTACGGCGGCGCACGACGCGGCGGCCGTTCCTCCTCCCGCAGCCTCGTCACGGTGGTGGGAGTCGTGGTGCTCCTGATTGCCGCCATCGCCTTCGCGAACCGTGGTGGCGGTGATTCCGCCTCGGACGAGTCGAGCGGCGACAAGACGAAGTCGGCGCCGACGGCTCCCTCCGGGGACCAACCGGTGCAGACGAAGGCGGGCGGCATCCCGTCGGGGTTCGCACACAACCAGCAGGGGGCGGAGTCCGCGGCCGCGAACTACTCGGTGGTGCTCGTTTCGGCCGACATCCTCAAGCCCGCCCGGCGCGGCGAGATCGTCCAGCAGGTCTTCGTCGCCGACAAGGTGGCCGCACTGCAGGCCAAGCTGGACAAGGCGTACTCCAAGGAGTTCCTGAGCAACGTCGGCCTGGACGAGAACGGCAACGCGGCGGCAGGACAGACCTACGTCTCACGCACCATGCCGGTCGGCACCAAGGTCACCGACCACTCGGCCGACGCCGCGACCGTCGAGGTCTGGTGCACGGGCGTGTTCGGCACGGCTGGGGACGACTCGAAGAATCCGGTCAGCAACGACTGGTTCACCATGACGCTCCAACTGCGGTGGGCCGACGGCGACTGGAAGGTCGACAGCTTCTCCCAGAAGTCCGGACCGGCGCCGGTGAACGGCGACAACACGGTCTCGCCGTCCGACGAGATCTCGAAGGCCGTCGAAGAGTTCGGAGGCTTCACGTATGCCCGGTAGCCCGCGCCGCGTACTAAAGGTCACCGCCGCCGTCACAGCCGTACAGACGACGCTCGTCCTGCTCGCCACGCGGGCTGCCGCCGCACCGACGCCGACGCCTTCACCGTCCGACGACAACTGCGATCTGATCGTCGGCCCCGCCAAGGACTACTGCGAGCGGGACGGCGGCTCCAGCCAGCAGGGCCCCTCCCTCGACGACCCCGCCACGGCTCTCGACCCCCTCGCCTCCCTCGCCAAGGGCTGCGCCAAAGCCGCCTCCTGGACCATCGACAAGCTCAGTGACGCCGTCCAGAACACGGCGACCGTCGACTTCACGAACACCACGTTCCTGCAGCAGTACGCGGTCGTCTTCGCCGCGTCGACGATCCTGACCCTCCTCCTGTGGCTGCTCGCGGTCGCCAAGCGGGCCGTGCGAGGTGTCCCCCTCAGCACGGCCATCGGCGAGGCGATCGGCTTCCTCTGGCTGACGGTGCTGGCGTCGGCCTTCACCCCGCTGATCCTCTACACCGTCGTGTCGGCGACCGACGGCATCGCCGAGGTCCTCGCCAAGACCACCGGCAACCAGACGGACACGTTCTTCGGCAACTTCTCCGGCGCCCTGAACAAGGGCACCGACATCGGCGGCGGCCCGATCATGCTGATCGTGGTGTCCCTCGTGTCGATCCTGGCCGCGGGCGTCCTGTGGCTGGAGCTCGTGATCCGCGCCGCCCTCCTCTACGTGGGCGCGCTCCTCGGCACCGTCGTCTACGCCGGCCTGGTCGACAAGAACCTCTGGGGCCACGTCCGCCGCTGGGCGGGCATCATGATCGCCGTCATCCTCGTGAAACCGGTGATCGTGATCGTGCTGGGCCTGGCCGGAGCCCTGTCCGCCGAGGACGGACCCGACGCGTTCTCGGCCGTCGTCTCCGGCCTCGCCATCATCCTGCTCGCCATCTTCGCGAGCGCGATGATCTACCGCTTCGTACCGGGCTTCGGTGACGAGATCGCCGGCTCCCGCAACAACCGCATCATGCAGGGTGCCGAAGGCAAGGCCGCGGCCGTCATCAGCTCGCCCGCCACCCTCGTCGCCCAGGGCATCAAGACCCACAGCGCCCGGGCCGACAACAACGGCGGCGGAGGCGGAGGCGGCGGAGGCCGCCCCTCCAACCCCGTCTCCGGCGGCGTCGCCGCCCACAGCTCACGCGGCGGCTCGGGCGGGGGCGGCGGCGGATCTGTCCCCTCCGCCGCACCCCCACCACGCAGCAGCCCGGTCAACACCCCCCACGCAAGCAACACACGCAACAGCAACAGCAACAGCAACAGCAACAACCGCACGGGAGGTGAAGGGCGTTGACGACCGAGTCCCACGTGTCCCACGTGGTCACGCCCCGCCGGACATATCTGATCGGCCGCGCCCGGCCGAACGCGATCGTCGGCCGGAACCGCGAGTCCGGCGAGATCGCGCTGATCATCGTGGGCGCGTTCCTCGGCATGATGTCCGGTCTGATCGTCCCCGTGCTCTCCCTGCGCATCGTGTCCCTCGTGGGCTTCCCGATGCTGGCACTGGCCGCGGTGTACGTGCCGTACAAGCGGCGGACCTTCTACAAGTGGTTCGAGATCAACCGCAGTTACAAGCGCAGCCTGCGCCAGGGCACCGCCTACCGCAGCAAGGTCATGGAGTCCGGCACGCGCATCGACGGCCGCGAGGTCGAGGTCGGCCCCCCGCCCGGCATCGGACGGATCACCTGGCTCGCCGCGCCCTTCGGCCCTGACGAGATCGCCGTCCTCCTGCACGCGGACCGGAAAACCGTCACTGCGGCCATCGAGATCGAGGGCCCCGGCGTCGGCCTCCGCGACAGCGAGGACCAGGAAACCCTCGTCGACCGCTTCGGCACCCTGCTCAAGCACGTCGCGAACGGCGACGGCTTCGTCACCCGCCTCCAGATGCTCGCCCGTACGCTCCCCGCCGACCCGGACGCCCACGCCAAGGACGTCGTCGTACGCGGCGACGAGAAGGCCCCCGGCTGGCTGCAGCAGTCGTACGACCAGCTCCAGTCCATGGTGTCGACGAGCAGCGAACAGCACCGCGCCTACCTCGTCGCCTGCATGCACTACTCCCGCGAACTCGCCGCCGAGGGCCACGCGATGGCCCGCGCCGCGCGCCCGCAGGGCGGCAAGAAGCTCGACCGCGACTCCGGACTCGCCGTCGTCATGGCCCGCGAGCTCACCGACATCTGCTCACGCCTCCAGGAGGCCGACATCCGGGTGCGCCAGCCGCTCGGACAGGGCCGGCTCTCCTCCCTCGTACATTCGATGTACGACCCGGACCACCCCATCGACCACATCCAGGCGATGACGAAGCGCAACGCCTGGCCGGCCGAGCTGGACGCCATGGAGCCCACCTACCTCCAGGCCAAGACCCGCGAGTCCTCCACCCGCGCCCCCTGGTGCCACTCCACGGCCTGGGTGAAGGAATGGCCGATGACCCCGGTCGGCGTCAACTTCCTCGCCCCGCTGCTCGTCCACACCCCCGACGTGATCCGCACGGTCGCCGTCACGATGGACCTCGAACCCACCGAGGTCGCCATCGAGCGCATGCTCACCGAGAAGACGAACGACGACGCCGAGGCCAGCCGCCAGGCCAAGATGAACCGGACCGTCGACCCCCGCGACGTCGCCTCGCACAACCGTATGGACCAGCGCGGCGAGGACCTCGCGAGCGGCGCCGCCGGCGTCAACCTCGTCGGCTACATCACCGTCTCGTCCCGCAACCCCGAAGCCCTCGCCCGCGACAAGCGGACCATAAGGGCCTCGGCCGGCAAGTCGTACCTGAAGCTGGAGTGGTGCGACCGGGAGCACCACCGCGCCTTCGTGAACACACTCCCGTTCGCCACCGGCATCCGAAGGTAGGGCTGAGTACTGATGCGGGATCCGCTGTCCGTCCTCACCGAGGCCTTCACGTCCTTCCTCTTCGGCAAGGTCGAGACGACCCGCCCGCCGGTGCGCACCTCCACCGGCCAGGCCCAGGCCGTCTACCTGCCGACCGCGGCCCCCGGCCTCGGCGACTCCGGCGTCATCATCGGCCGCGAGGTCTACTCCGGGAAGGGCTACATCTACGACCCCTTCCAGCTGTACGGACAACAGCTCCCGGCACCCCACTGGCTGGTCCTCGGCGAGTCCGGCAACGGCAAGTCGGCCCTGGAGAAGACGTACGTCCTGCGGCAGTTGAGGTTCAAGGACCGGCAGGTCGTCGTCCTCGACGCACAGGGCGAGGACGGGGACGGCGAGTGGAACCTCATCGCCCGGCAGCTGGGTATAACCCCCATCCGGCTCGACCCGACCGCCGCCCTGGACATGGGAATCCGGCTCAACCCGCTCGACCCCGCGATCACCACCACCGGACAACTCGCCCTGCTCCGGACGATCATCGAGGTCGCGATGGGCCACGGCCTGGACGAGCGCTCGGGCTTCGCACTCAAGGTCGCGCACGCCTACGTCAACGAGACGATCGTCGAACGCCAGCCCGTACTGACGGACATCGTCGAGCAACTCCGCCACCCCGAACCGGAGTCGGCGGAGGCGATGAACGTCGCCATAGACGACGTACGGGCCTGGGGCCTGGACGTCGCCCTCGTCATCGACCGCCTCGTCGACGGTGACCTGCGCGGCATGTTCGACGGCCCGACGACGGTCGGCATCGACCTGGACGCCCCGCTCATCGTCTTCGACCTGTCCCACATCGACCGCAACTCCATCGCCATGCCGATCCTCATGGCGATCGTCGGCGTATGGCTGGAACACACCTGGATCCGCCCCGACCGGAAGAAGCGCATCTTCCTCGTCGAGGAGGCCTGGCACATCATCAACAGCCCGTTCGTGGCCCAGCTCTTCCAGCGCCTGCTGAAGTTCGGCCGACGCCTGGGCCTGTCGTTCGTGGCGGTCGTCCACCACCTCTCCGACGTGGTCGACGGAGCTGCTGCGAAGGAAGCCGCCGCGATCCTCAAGATGGCGTCCACCAGGACGATCTACGCCCAGAAGGCGGACGAGGCAAGGTCGACGGGACGGGTCCTCGGCCTGCCCAGGTGGGCCGTGGAAATCATCCCCACCCTCACCCCCGGCATCGCTGTCTGGGACGTCAACGGCAACGTCCAGGTCGTCAAACACCTGATCACCGAGACCGAACGCCCCCTCGTCTTCACCGACCGCGCCATGACGGAGTCGTCGGCCGACCACCTGGCCGACGACGCCCTGCGGGCCGCCGAACTTGAGGCCGAGGAACGCGCGGCGGCGTTCATGGAGCAACACCTGAGCGATCTCGACGGCTCGTCCGAGTCCACGGTGGCGTAGAGGAGCGGCCCGAGATGAGACCGGACGAGCGCGACCGCCACCGCGGCGGCGAAGGCGGCATCCCCGACGGACTGCTGGTCGGTGTCCTGGCCTTCGTCCTCGGCATGACCGTCATGGTGTGGACGGCGACCGGCCTGGCCGGCCTCTTCACCCACGGCTCCTGGCCCGCCGAGGTCACCTTCCGCCGTACGCCCCTGGCCATGCGCCAACTCGTCGAGACCCCCCACGACATCGCCGCCGCCTGGCCGGAAACCCCGGAGACCCAACTCTCCGGGTACGGGCTCTTCTGGGGCCTGTTCATCGGCCAGCTGATGGTCCTGCTGGTCCTGACGGTGTTCGTCATGGGCACGGCGGCGAGGTGGCGGGCGGGGAGGGCGAGGCGGAGGGCGCTGGCCGCGTCCGCATCCGCGTCCGCATCCGCCATGCCGGAGCCCACTCACGAGCCGGAGACAAAGGCAGAGGCAGAGCCGCAGCCGCGGGTTGAGAGCGTGCCCCGTGAGGTCGCTCCGCGCCCCGCGGTGGAGCGGGTGTCGGCTGCCGAGCCTGTCCATGCGGCGGAGCCGCCACTGGAGTCGGTTCCCTCGGTGGCCGACGGCAATCGGGTGGGTGGGTGGGAAAGCATCCGCGCCGAAGGCGCGGGGACGGTTGGCGTACCCACCCCGCGCGGCCCCGTCATCCTCGGCCCACCAGAAACCCGCCACCCCCTCGCCGTCCAGGCGATCCGGGACGCCGACGGCCCCGCCCTCGTCATCACCTCCAACCCCACCCTCTGGTCGGACACGAAGGACGCCCGCGCGAAACTGGGCCCGGTCCTCCTCTACGACCCCTCCCACCTCTGCGACACCCCGGCCCGCCTCCACTGGTCCCCCTCCGCCGGCTGCGAGAACAAGGACACCGCGAAGGCCCGCGCGGAAGCGCTCCTCGCCCCGGTCCGCCCCACCGCGAAGATCGACCAGACGGTCGCCGACACCGCGGAAACCCTCCTGCGCAGCTACCTCCACGCCGCCGCCGTGGACGGCCGCACCATCCGCCACGTCCACCGCTGGGCCCAGGGCACCCAGGTCCAGGAAGCCGTACGCATCCTCCGTACGAACCCCAAGGCCGCCGCCGGATCCGCGGGCGAACTCGAAGCCACCCTCACCTCGCACCCCGAACGCCGGGACATCGCCCAGGAGTTGACGGCCCGGGCCCTGTCCGCCCTGTTCACGGTGAATGTCCGCGAAGCCTGCACACCCAACCGAACCGACACCCTCACCCTGGATTCCTTCGCCGACGAAGGGGGCACGCTTTATGTGGTCGGTGAACCCATCGAGGACCCCAGGGCGAATCCCGGTGCGATGCCCCTGCTGACGGCCCTCGCCTCAAGCGTGGTCGAGCGCGGCCGGCGCATGGCCGAACGGTCATCCTCCGGTCGCCTCGACCCACCACTCACCCTCGTCCTGGACGACGTGGCCGCGGTGGCCCCCCTCCCCCAGCTCCCGGACCTCCTGTCCGCGAGCACGGGAACCGGCACGGGCGGACCGAACCGAGGCCTCCCCGTCCTGGCCCTCCTCCGCTCCCGCGAACAGGCCCGCTCCCGCTGGCCCCACCACGAGCTGCCGGTGTAAGTCACCGCCGCTCAGGGCCTGCCTGACAGACAGGCCCTACGGCCGCTTGAACACGAACTCCAGCTCCCGCGCGCCCGGATCCCCGGGCACCGGAACGCTCTCCCCCGTGGGCACGAACCCGAACCTCCGGTAGAAGGCCTCAGCCCGCCCGTTCCGCTCGTCCACGAACAGCCGCACCCGCTCCACCCCGGCGACCTCCCACGCCCACTCCAGGGCGTACGAGAAGAGCCGCTCGGTGAGCCCCCGCCCCCGCACCTCGGGCCGCACATACACGGCCACAAGGTGCCCCTGGCGTACGTCGCTCACGTCCCCGAGCGCGCCCGGCGCCCCCGCCTCCTCGACGAGCACGGTCACCGACCCGGCCCACCGCCCGTCGGGCCCCACAGCCACCACCTGCTGCCGCTCACGCACACCCTCGGCGGCCCCCGCCGCCCGCTCCCGCCAGAAGCTGTCAGGCCGGCCCACGGCAGCCTCGTACGTCTCCAGAAAGGCGAGATGCGCCACCGGATCCCGCAGCGCGGCCAGCCGCAGCTCCTTCGCCGCGGGCCACTCGTCGGCACGTATCGAACGCACCACATGGTCCGCCGAGGCATCGAGACGGTCATCAGAACGAGCATCGGGGTTCATGAGGGTCACCGTAATACCGGGGTACTACACCCTTCACCTCATATCCCGCCGTCGTCCGACGCCCCCGGCCACCCGCCCGGCCGACCATCGAAGACATGATTACGGCCTCCGAACTGACCAAACGCTACGGCGACAAGACAGTCGTGTCCGACCTCACCTTCACCGTCCACCCGGGCACGGTCACCGGCTTCCTCGGCCCCAACGGCGCCGGAAAGTCCACGACCATGCGGATGATCCTCGGCCTGGACGCCCCGACACACGGCACCGCGACGGTCGGCGACCAGGCGTACGCCGACCACCGCGCGCCCCTCCACGAGGTCGGCGCGCTCCTGGAAGCACGCTCGGTCCACCCGGGCCGCACGGCCCACCACCACCTGGTCGCGCTCGCCCTCACCCACGGCATCCCCAGGAGCCGCGTCGACCACGTCCTGGACCTCACCGGCCTGACCGACGTGGCCGGACAACGGGTCAAGGGCTTCTCCCTCGGCATGGGCCAACGCCTCGGCATCGCCGCCGCGTTGCTCGGCGACCCGGCCACCGTGATCCTCGACGAACCGGTCAACGGCCTCGACCCCGAGGGCGTCCTGTGGATCCGCAACCTCCTCAAGTCCCTTGCCGCGGAGGGCCGTACGGTCTTCGTCTCCTCCCACCTGATGAGCGAGATGGCCCTGACCGCCGAGCACCTGATCATCATCGGCAGGGGCCGCCTGCTGGCCGACACGACGGTCGACACGTTCGTACGCGAATCGGGCGCGGGCACGGTCAAGGTGGTCACCCCGGAAGCGGGCCTGCTCGCCCAACTCCTCGCGTCCCCGGACGTGGACGTCACGAGCACCACCCCCGCCACCCTCGAAGTCCACGGCACGGACGCCGAACACATCGGCCGCACAGCCGCAGCCCACGGCATCCCCCTCTACGAACTCACCCCGCACGCCGCCTCGTTGGAGGCGGCCTTCATGGACCTGACCCGCGACTCCCTCGAATACGCAGCCCACCTGGAGCCGGCATGACCACCCTCGCCCTCACCCCGGCCCGCATCCTGCGCTCCGAATGGCACAAGCTGTGGACGGTCCGCTCCACCTGGATCATGCTGACCGCCGCGACCGCCGTGACCCTCGCCATCGGCATCGGGATGAGCGCGTCGTACGAGGGAGACGGCGGCGACACAGCGCGGTTCGACCCCGTCCAGTTCCTCCTCTTCGGCACGCAGTTCTCGCAGATCATCCTGGCCGTCGTCGCCGTCCTGTTCATCGCGGGCGAGTACGGCACGGGGATGGTCCGCTCCACGATGGTGGCCGTACCGCGCCGCCTCCCGGTGCTGTGGTCCAAGGCCGGCGTCATCGCCGCGGTCACCTTCACGGCCACGCTCGCCACCTTCCTCGTCACGTTCACGACCGGGCAACTCTTCCTCGACGGCACGGACAAGGAGCTGTCCCTCACCGACCCGGGCGTCCTCGGCACCCTCCTCGGCAGCGCGGCGGGCCTGACCTCCCTGGCCGTCATCGGCCTCGGCCTGGGCGCCCTGCTCCGCTCGGTCCCCGGCGGCATCACCGCCTTCATCGGAGGCGTCACCGTTCTCCCCGAGGTCCTCAGGATGTTCCCGTACGACGTCATGGACAGCGCCTCCAAGTACTTCCCCGGCAGGGCCGCCGAGGGCCTGATGACCCTCCACGACTCCGCCGACTACGCCTCAACGGGCCCCGCCCTCCTCGCCCTCACCCTGTGGACGGCGGCGATCCTGGGCACCGCGGCCCTCCTCCTCAAACGACGGGACGTATGACCAACTCCCGTACCACCACGTCCCTTACCACCGGCTCGCGTACGAGGATGGAACCGTGACCGAGACACGGGACTGGCACCGGAACTGGCACCGGGACTGGCTGCGCGGGGCCCGCGACCGGAGCCACCGTGACCGCGCCCGCCGGGACCAGGCCTGGCGCGACCAGTCCTGGCGGGGCTGGTCACCGGAGGGCGCGAGGCAGCAGCCGGTCACCCGCCTGACCCACCGCCTCACCGGGCGGGTACGCGCCTTCGACCGGCTCCACCCGCTGCTGTGGGACCTCCTGCTCACGGCCTTCTTCGTGGCCGTCGCCCTCAACGACTACCTGGGCGGCGGCTGGCGGAACATCAACGCGAACCCGGACGTGCCGCCGGCCTGGCTGCTCACCACACTGACACTGGGCTTCTCCGTCCCACTGCTGTGGCGCCGGACCCGTCCCGTCACGGTCCTCCTGGTGATGCTGCCGCTCGCCCTGGCCAACGCCTGGACCGGCGCCGACCTCCAGGCGAGCCTGACCCTGCTCGTCGTCACCTACAACATCGCGGTGCACACCCGCCTGCGCACCCTGCTCTGGTCGTACGTCCTGATCCTGGCGCCCATCATCGTGGACAGTTTCCGCTACCCGGACGAGCAGGGCGCCGACCAGACCTTCTTCCCGCAGGCGACCCGCCTCGCCATGGTGGCCATCGTGGGCGTCTCCTACCGCACCCGCCAGGAGTACCTCGCCTCCCTCGTCGAACGCGCCGCCCAACTGGAGGTGGAACGCGACCAGCAGGCCCGACTCGCCACCGCCGCCGAACGCACCCGCATAGCCCGCGAGATGCACGACATCATCGGCCACAACCTCTCGGTCATCACCAGCCTCGCCGACGGCGGTTCCTACGCAGCCGCCAAGAACCCCGAACGAGCCGCCCAGGCCCTCACCGCCATCGGCACGACCAGCCGCCAGGCCCTGGGCGAACTCCGCCGCCTCCTGGACGTACTGCGCACGGACCCCTCAGGAACAGAGCGGCCGGGAGCCGAGCCCCTTGGACCTGCCCCGGGACTTCCCCCGGGACTTTCGGTGGGACTTTCCGCGGGACTTGAACCCCCGGGCGTGGAGATGGCCCCCCAGCCGTCCCTCACCGACCTCGACCACCTCATCGACGGCGTACGCTCCGCCGGCCTCCCCGTCCGCACCACCATCCAGGGCCGAACCACCGCCCTCCCCCCAGGCCGCCAACTCACCGTCTACCGGGTCATCCAGGAAGCCCTGACGAACACCCTCAAGCACGGCGGCCCCGACGCGACATCGACGGTTTCGGTGTCGTACGGGGACGGCGACGCCGTGACCGCGACGGTGACCGACACCGGCCGCGGCGGCACAGGCCAGGGCCCCGGCGCCGGGGGCCGCGGCCTCACCGGAATGCGCGAACGAACCGCCCTGTACGGCGGCACACTTGAGTCCGGCCCGCTCCCGGACCACGGCTGGCGCGTCCACCTTCACCTACCGGAGGAAACCCCGAAGTGACCACCGTGCTCATCGTCGACGACCAGCCGCTGCAGCGCTTCGGCTTCCGCATGCTCCTGGAGAGCCAGGACGACATGGCGGTCGTGGGCGAAGCATCCAACGGCAGCGAGGCGATCCGCATGACGGCCGAACTCCACCCGGACGTCGCCCTGATGGACATCCGCATGCCCGGCCTCGACGGCATCGAGGCGACCCGCCGCATCGTCTCCTCCGGCGACCGCACCCGCGTCCTCATCCTCACGACGTTCGACCTGGACGAGTACGCGTACGCCGGCCTGCGAGCAGGCGCCTCCGGCTTCCTCATCAAGGACGCCCAGCCCGAGGAACTCCTCGCCGGCATCCGCGCGGTGGCCACGGGCGACGCGGTCGTCGCCCCGAGCCTCACCCGCCGCCTTCTCGACGCCTACGCCGAGCACCTCCCCACTCCGGGCCCGGAAACAACCCCCGGCCAGGACCCGCGCCTCGTCTCCCTCACGGACCGCGAGCGCGAAATCCTGACGGTCGTCGGCCAGGGCTGGACGAACACAGAGATATCCACCCGCCTCCATCTCGCCGAATCGACGGTGAAAACCCACGTGAGCCGAATCCTCGCGAAAACGGGCTCCCGAGACCGCATCCAAGCGGTGATCCTGGCCTACGACACAAGACTGGTGGAGCCGTCCTGAAACGCAAGAAAGCCCCCGCACCGAAGTGCGGGGGCTTTCTCCAATATTTGTTCGGCGGTGTCCTACTCTCCCACAGGGTCCCCCCTGCAGTACCATCGGCGCTGTAAGGCTTAGCTTCCGGGTTCGGAATGTAACCGGGCGTTTCCCTCACGCTATGACCACCGAAACACTATGAAACTGTGAATACCGCACCACACCCCGTGGCCACACGGGTGTGGGGTTGTTCGTGGTTTCAGAACCAACACAGTGGACGCGAGCAACTGAGGACAAGCCCTCGGCCTATTAGTACCAGTCAGCTTCACCCCTTACGAGGCTTCCACATCCGGCCTATCAAC
>NZ_JBVIPT010000006.1:84572-484710 GCF_055577685.1 Streptomyces sp. NPDC033178 | reverse complement strand
ACAAAGCACGAAAATACGGGAGGGGGGTTTCCTGCTTTGGGGGGGGGGGCGGCCTGTTTATTTGCGGAGGGGGGGGGGGGGGGGGGGTGGGGGGGGGGGGGGGGGGGCCCCCCCCCCCCCCCCCGCGCCGAGTGTTCTGCCAGGACGGCCCTCAGGCATGGGAGACGGGAAGTACACCCCCGTTGTACTCGACCATCTCGCCGAAGACCGACACGACGTCGAGGGCGCTGCCGAGCTCTCCGCCGGCCAGTTCCGCGTAGGCCCGGTGCAGGTTGGCCACCAACCGCTCGGGGTCGCGCAGGTCGCCGTACGGACCGGGCCCCGTCTCGCGGGCGAGTTGGAGGGGGGTGAGCCCCGCCGCCCTGCCCTCGGCGGCCCGCTCCGTCAGCCAGTGGAAGTACTCCTCGGTCTGTGTCAGCGCCTCGGGGCCGCTGACGGGTCCGTGGCCGCCGACGACGGTCAGCGGGTCCAGCTTCCGCAGGAGTTCCAGGGTGGCGAGGGACCCGGCGACCGAGCCCATCAGCACGAACGGCGTACAGCCGGGAAGCACGACGTCGCCGGCGAACAGCACGCGCTCCTCGGGCAGCCACACCAGCGTGTCGTTGGTGGTGTGCGCGGGGCCCGGATGGATCAGCTCGATCCGGCGCTCCCCCTGGTGGAGGGTGAGCCCCTGGCGATACGTCAGGTCGGGCAGCATCAACTCGATGCCGCCCCACTCGACGTCGGGCCACAGCGCGGTCAGACCGAGTCCGGCGGCCGCCATCTCCGTACGGGTGCGCTCGTGCGCGACGACGACGGTTCCCGGGCCCGCCAGTACGGCGTTGCCGAAGGTGTGGTCGCCGTGGAAGTGGGTGTTGATGATCAGCCG
Source organism: Streptomyces sp. NPDC033178 (assembly GCF_055577685.1). Taxonomy (NCBI): domain Bacteria; kingdom Bacillati; phylum Actinomycetota; class Actinomycetes; order Kitasatosporales; family Streptomycetaceae; genus Streptomyces; species Streptomyces sp. NPDC033178. The sequence goes on along the minus strand of NZ_JBVIPT010000006.1, from coordinate 483,842 downwards.
GGGGGACTCGGGCGTGAGCCCGGCGAGGGCGGTCCGCATGGCGCGGGCCCGCTCCTGGGTGGCGGCCGTGTCCACCAGCACGGGCCCACCGCCCCGCCCCGGTTCCAGCAGGATGCCCGCGTTGCTGACGCACCATCCGCCGTCGGGCTGGATGTACGCGAACACGCCGTCCGCCAGCTCTTCCAGCCTTCCCGGGGTGGCGATCCGGGCCCCGGTCACGGTACGACCACTCACTCGGCGGCCCCCTGACCGAGATGGCTCCGGGCCGTCCGAAGGGTGCCCCGGCTGTTGGCGCCGATGATGTCCCGGGCTTTGAGAAGGGCCTGGGCGATGGTGGTGCCCGGTCCGAAGACGCTCTCCACCGCGGCGGGATCGAGGGCCACCGTGTGCCGGGCGGTGACCAGGGTGCCCTCGGGACCGCTGCTGAAGAGCCACTCCCCGGAGTGGGCCAGCAGTCCGCGCGGCGGGGTGGTCTGCTTGTAGACGATCCGCTCGCCCTCGAAGCACAGCCGCACCGACTGGGTGGTGTGCTTGCTGCCGTCCGCGGCGGAGGTCTCCATGTCCATGGTCTGTACCTCCGCGCCCGCGGTGGCGGCCTCCGCCGGGACGGTCTCCAGGTCGAGCCCGGCCACGTGCGGCAGCCGCTCGGGCCACAGATCGGCGCGGTACAGGAAGTCGTAGACCTCCGCGGCCGGCGCGGCTATGAGTTCGTCGTCGCTGAAGGTCAGGATCAACTCGTCCGGCTCCTCGGGGCGTTCGGCCCAGGACCGGAGCGCCCCGATCTCGACGGTGCTGTTGGAGTCCAGCGCGGCGGCGATGCGGTCGGCCGCGCCCGGATCGCCTTCGGTGGTCCACCGGTGCCCCAGTTCCAGCCGCCCGGGGCTGCCGGGCGAGGCGTCCTGGAACCGCCAGTGCCCCGACATCTCCGTGAGCGGCGCGGCCGGGGTCTCCTGTGCGAAGTCGATCCGGTTGCCCGCCGGGTCGAGCACCCGCCGCGAGGTCCAGCTGCGCACCCCGTTGCCGACGACCGCCCAGAGCCTGATGCGCTGGACGTCGCCGGTGCGTTCCAGTTCCTGGGACCAGATGCAGGGCGCGAAGAGCAGCGGCCAGCGGCCGACGTCCTCGATGAGCGCGTAGGCGCGGCGGGCCGACGCGGCCAGCTCGGTCACGTGCTCGGCGCTGCGGGTGGGGCTGTCCGCGGTCCTCTCGTACGTCTCCGTGTCCACGCGGTGGTTCTCCTCAATGTCAGTGGCGTGCGAGATCCCAGTGATGTGCGAGGCGGCTCAGTAGTTTCCGAGACCGCCGCAGACGTTGATCGCCTGCGCGGTGACGGCCGCCGCCGCGTCCGAGACCAGATACGCCACCATGGCGGCGACCTCGTCGGGGTCGGTGTAGCGGCCGAGGGGGATCTTGGCGTTGAACCGTTCGAGGACCTCGTCCTCGGTGGTGTTCCAGATACGGGCGTAGTGCTGACGCACGTTGCCCGCCATGGGCGTCTCCACATAGCCGGGGCAGACCGCGTTGACGGTGATTCCGCTCTTGGCCAGCTCAAGGCCGAGGGCCTTGGTGAACCCGACCACGCCGTGCTTGGAGGCCGAGTACGGCGCCCCGAACACGACGCCCTGCTTTCCGCCCGTGGAGGCGATGCTGACGATCCTGGCGCGCTTCAGCTCACGCATCCGGCCGGTGGTCAGCACCTGCTTGGTGACCAGGAAGACGCTGTTGAGGTTGGTGTTGATGACGTCGAACCAGAGCTCGTCGGGGATCTCCGCGGTGACGCCGCCGCCGCTGCGCCCGGCATTGTTCACCAGGACCTCCACCGGACCGAACCGGTCGACGGCGGCCTGGACGAACTGCTGCACGCTCTCGGCCGAGGTCACGTCGCACACGGTTCCGTCGGCCGTCACACCGCTCTCCCGGAGCTCCTTGACGGTCTGGGTGAGGGCTTCCTCGTCCCGGGCGCAGAGGTAGACGGGGTGTCCGAGCGCGCCCAGGGAGGCCGCGACGGACCGTCCGATGCCCCGGGTCGCTCCGGTGACGACGGCAGTGCCCCGGGGGGCCTGTACCTGCTCCATGGTGTCGGGCCCGTTCTCTCAGGCGGCCTGGGCCGCGGCGTGGTTGACCCGGTCGAGGAACTCCCGGGGCGTCTCTATCCCGGTGACCTCCTCGTCGGTGAGCTCGACCCCGAACCGGTGCTTCATCAGGGCCGCCGTCTCCAGCAGCGCCAGCGAGTCGTAACCGAGGTCGGTGAAGGGCAGGTCCAGGTTCTGGCCGTTGAGCGTGATGTCGTCGTCGGCGCCGGCGCACTCGGTGAGCACGAGAACCAGGTCGTCGAGGGTGATGGTCATGAGGTGAACTCCTCGCGTACGGATCGGATGGGGTGGGGTGGGGTGGGGTGGGGATGTAGGTGAGATGGGGATGGCTGTGGAGTCGGAGGTCAGGCGGCGGCCTCGGGCGAACGGACCACCACGGCGGCGTTGAAGCCGCCGTGACCTCGCGCCAGCACCAGGGCGGTGCGCAGCGGTGTGTGGCGGGGGGTGGCGCGCACCAGGTCGAGCCGGTGCTCGGGAACGGGGCGGTCGATGCCCGCGGTGGGCGGGATGACACCGTCGCGCAGGGCGAGCAGCGCCGCGGCCACGTCGAGCGGGGCCCCACCGCCGAACAGCCGGCCCGTGAGGGTCTTGGGGGCGGTGACCGGCACACCGTAGGGGCCGAAGAGGGCGCGCAGTGCCGCGGCCTCTTCGTCGTCGGCCGTGGGCAGTCCCGCGGCGTCGGCGAAGACCACGTCCACGTCCTCGACGCCCAGCCCGCCGTCGGCGAGGGCGAGCCGTGCGGCGCGTTCGAGACCGGGCGGGCGTCCGGAACCAGGCCGGGGCGAGAAGGTGGCCGCGTATCCGGCGATCTCGCCGTACACCCGGGCGCCGCGCGCACGGGCCGCCGTCTCCTCTTCGAGTACGAGCATCGCGCCCCCCTCGCCCGGTACTTGACCGGCGGCGCGGGTGTCGAAGGGCAGGTAGGCGGTGGCGGGGTCGTCGGAGCGGGAGAGTCGGCCGCTCGCGAGGTGGGAGACCAGCCCCCAGGGGTCGAGGGAGGAGTCCATGCCGCCGGTCAGCGAGAGCTTGACGCCCTGTCGCAGCGTGCGGCGGGACTGGCCGATGGCATCGAGGCCGCCCGCCTGTTCGGAGACGAGGACGCCACTGGGTCCGCGCAGTTTGTGGCGGATGGAGAGCTGGCCGGTGTTGACCGCGTAGAACCAGGCGAAGGACTCGTAGACGCTGACCTGCTGCGGGCCCTGGGTCCACAGTTTGCGGATCTCCCGGTGGGTGAACTCGAATCCGCCGGTGGCGTTGGAGGTGACCACGCCGCAGCCGTACTCGCCGTATTCGTCCTGTTCCGCCAGTTCGGCGGGGTTGGCGTCGGCGTCGGCGAGTGCCTCGGCGCCCGCGACGAGGGCGAGCCGGGTCACCCGGTCGGTCTGCGGCAGCAGCCGTCCCGGGATGTGCTCGGCCGCCTCGAACCCGGCGATCCGCCCGACCAGCCGGGACGGGTAGCGGGAGGCGTCGTAGTCGACGACCGGCCCGATACCGCTCGTGCCTTGCAGCGTGGACTGCCACCACTGCTCGGTGCCGAGGCCGTTGGGGGCGGCGACGCCGATGCCGGTGATGACGGCGGTCGGCCGCCCGGTGCGCTCAGGGGTCTCCTGGGCCGCGGGAGTGGCCAGTGTCATCGCGTGGTTTCCTCTCGGGTGATGACCATGGCGGACTGGAAGCCGCCGAAGCCGCTGCCCACGCTGAGAACGGCGTCCACGCCGTGCTCCCGGGCCTCGTTCGGCACGTAGTCCAGGTCGCATTCGGGATCGGGCTCGTGAAGGTTGGCCGTGGGGGGAACGGCGCCGTTCTCCATGGCCAGCGCGCAGGCGGCGATCTCGATGGAGCCGATGGCACCCAGTGAGTGCCCGACCATGGATTTGATGGAGCTGATCGGCACCTCGTAGGCGTGCTGCCCGAGGGTCTCCTTGAAGGCGGCGGTCTCGTGCCGGTCGTTCTGCTTGGTGCCCGAGCCGTGCGCGTTGACGTAGTCGACGAGGTCGGGGTTGAGCCGCGCCTGGTCCAGTGAGTGCCGGATGGCCTCGGCCATCTCGTGGCCGTCCGGCCGCAGACCCGTCATGTGGTACGCGTTGCAGCGGGTGGCATAGCCGCCGATGACCCCGTAGACATGGGCGCCCCGGGCCCGCGCGTGCTCCAGCTCCTCCAGGACGAACATCGCGGCGCCCTCGGCGAGTACGAAGCCGTTGCGGGTGCGGTCGAAGGGCCGGGAGGCGTGCTCGGGGTCGTCGTTGCGGGGGGTGGTGGCCTTGATCGCGTCGAAGCAGGAGACGGCGATCGGCGAGATCGGGGTGTCGGCCGCCCCGGCGATCATGACGTCGACGGTGCCCTCGGCGATGAGGTCACGCGCGTAGCCCACGGAGTCAAGGCCGGAGGTGCAGCCGGTGGAGACGACCGTGGCGGGGCCTTCGGCGCCCACGGTCCAGGCCACCTCGGCCGCCAGGGAACTGGGCACGAAGGCGTCGAAGAGGTGGGGCGAGACGTAGTCGCTGTCCACCTCCCACAGCCGGCCGCTGTCGCTGAGGACGAGGTATTCGCGTTCCAGTCCCGTGGTGCCGCCGACGGCGCTGCCGACGCTCACCCCGGTGCGGTGCGGATCGAGTTCCACGAATTCGAGGCCGCTGTCCGCCATGCACTCCCTGGCGCTGACTACGGCGAACTGCGCGGCCCGGTCCAGCCGCCTCGCCTCCCGCGGGCTGAGCCCGGACCGCTGCGGATCGAAGTCGACTTCGGCGGCGACCTGGGAGCGGAAGCGGGAGGGGTCGAAGAAGGAGATGGTGCGGGTGGCGGTGCGGCCCGAGACCAGGAGATCCCAGAACGCCTTCTTGCCCACCCCACCCGGCGCGACAACGCCTATCCCGGTGATTGCGACACTTCGGTTCACTGTCCTGCCCCTCGTTCGGCTGTCTTCGACTGTCGGCGCAACCCCTTGACCACGGCTCGAATTCGACTGGCGGCCCCGTCTCGCCGGTCCAGCGGTGGTCCACTCCAGGTCGAGACGGGTCGGACAGGCTCGGCCCGCCCGCCGGAGGTGCCGGGGGCCGAGGTGAGGGAGGTCCCGTGGAGCGCCGTCGAACAGTGCTGCTGCTGCCCGGACAGGGTGCGCAGCGGGAACGCATGGCCGCCGGACTGTACGGCGCGTGGGAGGAGTTCACCGCGCCCATGGACGAGTTCTTCGGCCGGCTCGGCACGACGGGGGCAGGGCTGCGGTCGGCGTGGTTGCGCCCCGCGCCCAACCCGGAGCTGGACGAGTCGGCGGTGGCCCAGCCGCTGCTGCTCGCCGTGGGCCACGCACTGGGACGTGCGGTGGGCACGGCGGCGGAACCTCCCGCGCTGCTGCTCGGGCACAGCGTGGGCGAGCTGGCGGCGGCCTGCCTCGTGGGCGTCTTCGACCCGGCGGACATCGGCGCGCTGGCCGCCGCCCGCTCCCGGGCGCTGGAGGGTACGGGGTACGGCGGGATGCTCGCGGTGGCGGCGTCGGAGGGGCAACTGGCAGAAGAGCTTGGGGGTTTCGACGAAGGGGCGGAACTCAGCGGTTCTGCCGAGGGGATGGCCGTCGGAGCCGACGGGGTGACCGGGTCGGGGACGGCCGACGGGGTGGCTGTCGCGGGGGTGACCGCGGCCGGGGTGGCCGACGCGAGGGTGGCCGACAGGGCGGCCGTCGCGAGGGTGGCTGCCGGGACGGCCTTCGCCGGGGTGGCCGTCGCGGCGCTCAACGGGCCGCGTCAGACGGTGCTGGCGGGCCCGAGGGAGGCGCTGGCCGCCGTGGAGCAACGGCTGCGGGACCGCGGGTTCCTGGTGCGCGCGCTGCGTTCGGGGCACGCCTTCCACAGCCCCGCCATGGAAGGAGCCGCGCTGCGCTTCGGTGAGGCACTGGCGGGTTTCGGGCCGCGTGTCCCGCGGGGCGGCGCCGGCACGGTGGTGTCCAGCCGCACCGGGGTCGCGGTGACGGCGGAGCAGGCGCAGGATCCGCACTTCTGGGGCGGGCAGTTGGCCGCCCCGGTGCGGTACTGGCCGGCCCTGCGGGAACTGCTGGACACCTTGGGGAGGCGGCCGGGGCTGCTGCTGCTCGACGGCTCCGCGGACCGGAGCCTGAGCGCCCCCGCCCGGCACCACCCCGCGGTGCGGGACGGCGCCAGCGAGGTGGTCCCCCTGCTGGCCGTCGGCCGGGACGCCGGTGGCCCGGCCGACGCGCGGGTCTTCGCCGAGGCGTTGCACCGGCTGGGGGAACAGCGGGATCACACAGGGGATCACACAGTGGTGAGCTGACCTTGGACGTACTGGATGAGGGCGGCGGGAGTGGTGAGTTCGTCGAGCTGTTCGTCAGGCACGCTGACCTTGAAGTCGTCCTGGATACGGGTCACGATCTCGTACACGGTGAGCGAGTCGAAACCGAGGTCGGTGAACTCGGTGTGCAGCGTGGAATCCTTGATCTCCTCACTGGTGGCTCCGTCGAAGCAGGCGTTCACGACGCTCTGGAACTCGGTGATGGTGAATTCAGCCATGCGGCACACCCTGTGCGGTCGCACTCGACGGCTACTGGAGACCGGCTCGATGGCAGGCGGGACGCCGTCGGCTCAGCCGCCGCTCGATCCTGCCTCCAGTAGGCGCCCACAGCATCACCACCATGACGACTGACGAGACGACGACCACTGACGAGACGATGACCACTGACGAGACGACGGTCACTGACGCAACGACGAAGAACGCTCCCAAGCTCCCCTCCCCCGAGCTGTACGTGGAGGTGACACAGTTCTACGCCCGGCAGATGCACCGGATGGACGGGGACGACTTCGGCGGTTTCGCCGCCACGTTCGTCGCGGGCGCGGAGTTCCGTCTCGCGGGCGGCACCGTACTCACCGGCCCCGAGGCGATCGAAGCGGGCGCGCGGGCGGCGGCGGGCAGGTTCGACGGCGCGCAGCCCCGGCACTGGTTCGACATGCTGACGGTCGAGGAGGCCGACGACGGCACGGTGTCCACCAGCTACTACGCGACGGTGACGGTCACTTCCGCACAGGGTGCCGTCCTGGTGGAGCCGACCTGCTTCGTCCGGGACACCCTGGTCCGGGTGTCTGGTGTGCTGCGCAGCCGGTCCCGGGTCATCGAGCGGGACGACCTCGTGGTGCGCGCCCGGACGCAGGGCTGAGCACGTGTGGTCGGTGGTGCTCCCGGTCAAGTCGTTCAGCAGGGCCAAGAGCCGGCTCGCGGCGGGGCTGGGCCCGTGGCGCCAGGAACTGGCCCACGCCTTCTTCCTGGACACACTGTGGGCGGTACGGAACACCGAAGGCGTCCGTACGGTCGTGGTGGTGACGGCCGACCCCCTGGCCGCCTCACAGGCCCGCACCCTGGGCGCGCTGGTCTGCCCGGACGCACCCGATCCCGACCTCAACGACGCCATACGCCTGGGGGCCGCCAAGTGCCGCTCGGTGGGCCCCGAGGGGCCGGTGGCGGCACTCACCGCCGACCTGCCGGGCCTGCGTCCACGCGAACTGGAGCATGTCCTGCGCGCGGCACGGAGTCATGATCGGGCCTTCGTCGCCGACCACACCGACGAGGGAACCACCGTCCTGACCGCGCTCACCACCGCCGGCCTCGCTCCCGCCTTCGGCACGGACTCCGCGCACCGGCACGCCTCACTCGGGGCGTTCCCCGTCGACATGCCGAGCGACTGCGGCATCCGGCTCGACGTGGACACCCCGGAGGACCTGGCGCGGGTGGCGCTGCGAGGGGTGGGGCCGTACACGGCGGCGCTGTTCCGCCTGCGAAAGGCGAGGTTCCCGGTGGCGGCGGACCCCGTGGAAGGATTTCAGGGCGTCGAGGGCGTTCAGGACGTTCAGGGTGCTTCGGCGACGGCTTCCTCGTAACGCTGGATGGCATGCACAAATGTCGCGCGCTCCTGCGGACTGAGATCGTCGAAGACCTTGCGCCAGGCCCTGGCCCCGCTGGCCAGCCAGGCGTCGACGGCCGCGCGGGTGGTGGGGTCCTCGGTCAGCGAGACGATGCTGCGCCTGCGGTCGTCAGGATCGGAGCGACGCTCCACGACCCCCTCACGCTGCAGATCGCTGACCATCAGACTGACCGTGGTCGGCGCGACCTCCAACCGAGCGGCGAGGTCCTTGACGGACGTGGGCCCGTCGAAGATGAGGCAAGACAGCAGGGAGAGATGCCGGGGCGCCAGCCGCAACGAGCGCAACTGCTCGGGCACGGGGGTGCGCTTGGCACGGGAGACCAACCGCGGCAACGTGACCAGCATGGCCCGAACCGCCTCTTCGGCGCTGAGACGACTACCCGCCTCCGCCTCCGGCTCCGTCTCCTCTGACATCGCTTCGACCTCCAGGTCCGCCACGGTACCGGACGGTGGGGCGGGGGTGTCGTACGAGGTGGGGACGGTACCGGACCGTGGTGCGGCGCCGTCCTAGGAGGTGGGCCGGGCCCAACACTGTCCTACGAGGTGGGCCGGGTGCGGCACCGTCCTAGGAGGTGGAGCCGGGCGGGGTCACCCCCAGGGCGGGCAGCAGGTAGGTCTCCTCGTAGACGAAATGCTCCTCGATGCCCGCCACGGTCCGCTCCAGCTCCGCCCGCAGCCAGGTCAGGTCCTGCCCGTCGTCGCTCTCCACAAGCTTGGTGAGCCGGTCGAGCCCCGCGGCCACCTGCCGGTGCTCTTCCCTCAACCGCTCAATAACGGGGGCGATCTCGGGATAACGCTGCTCGAAGACGGGGAAGGCGCCGTCCTCCATGGTGTGGTGGTGGTGAAGCCCGAGGCAGTACTCCAGGCAGCGGGCGCGTAACTGCTGCACGAGGGAGACACCGTCGCCGTCCCCACCCACGGCCGCGGTGAGCCCGCCCTCCTCGTCGAGCGCGGTCCGCAACGCCGCGAGCTGCGCGCGCAGTTCCCGGTGCCCGACGAGCAACTGCCGCCCGGCGGCTTGGCTGTCGATGTGCTGAGGAACTGGCATGGAGGCCCTCCAGAAACAGTTTGTTTTCAAAGCAAACTCACCTTGAGATTACAGAGGCGCCCGGACTGCCGTCAATCACTCAACTGCCCGACCCGTCTGCCCCTAGCGGGCCACGAGCGGGACAGAGGGAGCGGTCCGGTGCGGGTTCGTTGTCCATCCTGGACGCGACGGCCGTACGCATCTCGCTGTTGAACTCGGCGAGTTCGTCCTGACTGAGCCAAAGGGCAGCAGCAGCCCGCCGGTGGTCGTCCTGCCCGGCGGCGGCACGACCGGCCCTGGACCACCGGAACTTCCAGGCCGAGCGGCCGAACTCATCGCGAGCCCGGTCTAGCAGGCCACGTGTACGCGGTTCGGGTAGCCGTCGTCGAGCGCTCCGTCCGGCAGCACCGGGAAGTTGAAGCCCGGGTCGATCGTCTTCAGCACTGTCCGGCTCTTGGTGCGGGAGCATACGAGCAGGTAGACGGTGTCGCCTCGCAGCACCGCAAGCGCTCAGCGTGCGAGAAGGTGGCTCAGCGCCTGGTCGACGATCAGGGACACTTTTCCGTGCTCGCGAGGGCCGTCACCGTCCGCGCCGAGCAGGGGCGGCGGCCTGGTTGCTGTCATAGGCAGCTGGCACCGTGTACGCCGCCATGCGTCACCGCTCCGACTCCGGTACGTACCCATGACGCAGCCATGGGCTGGGCTGACGCGACGGCCGACCCTCTGCTGCGGTCTGGACGGCCGGTTTGTTCGAGAGTGCTCCCCAGGCGTCGATGATGGGCTGCCGCCAGCACCGCATTCCGTACCCCGATCCCGACCATGGTCATTCTCAAGGGCGGGGCAACCCAACATGCCGGCGTTGTTATCGCGCCAGCCCGCTCAGCTCTCTTCCTGTCCCCACAGGCCGCCGCGTGATCCACTCCACGCCTACACGGCCTGCTCATGGCGCAGTTCACGCTGGCGAGATCATGGGCCTCTTGAGTAACGTCGACTGCTTCGAGACGCCCTCGCCCCACCGGGAGCAATAAGTGAACCGCCTCGCCCTGCCCTCTGCCGCCTCACTCACCGCGACAGCGGTTCTGCTGCTGACCGCATGTGGCTCAGGAGGGGGCGACGACTCGTCCTCGGACAAGATCAAGGGAGCGGGTCAGGGAGGGAACAGCAGTTCTTCTCCGTCAGCTTCGGCCCCGGCCTCCAGTGGTGGCGTCGACCGTCCCGGGATCACGCTCCCCAGGTCCTTCCAGGCGAACTTCGAGGGCTGGACGAACAGCAACCCGAAGCTGCAGGCGATCCTCAATGACGGAGGGGAGGAGCTGAAGTCGAAGTACGCGGCGGTCATCGAGTCGGACCCGGACTCGGACGCGGTGTCGTTCTACAACTCGGAAGCCACCCTCACGTCTGCTCGCAAGTGGATCAAGCAGTTCGTCGACGATGACGACAGCCTGATCGGCAAGGTCCTCGTCTTCGATCCCCAGGTCCACATCAACGACACCGGTTCGGGTGTGCTGTTCTACTGCGTCGACGAGCGCGGAGCGTCCACGAAGAACCGCAAGACCGGCAAGGTCACAGCCACCCCTGATGAGCCCGACTCGGTGATTCAGTACCGCGCCCGGTTGGACAAGACCTCGCAGGGGGTCTGGAAGACCGTGGCCCTGACGACGGTTCCGGGAGCGTGCAGCTGATGCGGTCCGCAGCGAAGGCGGGCGTCCTCCTCACCGCATCGGTCTGTGCCCTCGCCTTCTCCTCCACGGCGGCCTTCGCCATCGGAGACAAGGACAACCAGTCGCCACCCCCTTCGGGTCGCCCTTCCGGTGGCGCCTCCGACAACATTCTGAACGCCACGGCCACCGCCACCAGCATCAAGGTCACGCAGGTCAACGGCGGCGCATCGGGCAACTCCCCCAAGGCACTCGCCCCGGTCGACCCCAACTGGGAACCACCGGCGTGCTGGTACGAGCCGGTGGCCACGCCCCAACAGCTGAAAACCGGCGTGGACCGGCTCAAGAAAGGCGGAGACCTGGTGCGCGTCACCCCATCGCTCAGCTGGGGCGAGGACCTGATGGTGAGCCACTACGAGAAGGGTGAGGCGCAGCCCGGTGGCGGAGAAGGCTACGAGGACTACAACGTCGGCCAGAACGGAATGTTCTGGCGCGGAGTCATCAACAAGAGCAGGGAGAACGACCCCGAGTCGTACGACTGCGAGCGCAACCTGTTCTGGCAGAACGCCAACACCCTGCCCGACGACGAGCACGCGCCCACTCCCGACGTCCTGGCGGCATACGCCTACGACCAGATCAAGGTTCCCCAGACCGAGGTCGAGCTGAAGCCGGAAGGCAAGTCCACGGTGAACCTGCCCACTTGGGCATGGCTGGACAAGGGAACCTTCCAGGAGGTCAAGGTCCGCGCCGAGCTCCCGAACACCGGCGTGTGGGCTGAAACCACTGCCAAGCCGGTCGCCCTGCATCTGGAGCCCGGTGCCGAGGACGCCGAGACGTACCCCGCCTCCGGCGACTGCGAGATCGGCAGGGACGGCTCGATCGGGACTCCGTACTCCAAGGGAAACTCCGGCAAGACGCCGCCGTGCGGCATTACTTATCTGCGGGCGAGCAGCGGGGCACCGTACCAGCTGAAGGCGTCGATCACCTGGGAGATCTCCTGGGAAGGCTCCGGCGGCGCTCAGGGCGACCTGCCGAACGGCACCTTCGAGACCACTCAGAACATGAACGTCCAAGAGATCCAGTCCATCAACCGCTGAACACGCTGAACAACCACTGTCCGCTGACGCCTGCGCGCGTCCCGACAAACAGCAAAACGGGGGGAACCGTATGTCGCACAGGCCGATGGACTGGCACATACTCGACCTGGACAAGGACCCGACGCCGGGCGATCCCCAGCGAGTGCGCAAACTCGCAGGCAATCTGCACGACTTCGCCGACGACGTCGGCCAGGTCCTGCGGGACGTCAAGGGCATGGCGAATGAGGACGCGATCCTCGCCTGGGCAGGCAAGACTGCTGAGGTCTTCACCGCGGAGTTCAAGGATGTCCCGGGCAAGCTGAAGAAGCTCAAGAAGTCCTACGACCTCGCGGGCGACGCCCTGGCTTCCTACTGGCCGGACCTGGAGGACGCCCAGACGAAGGCGGACAAGGCCCTGCGCGACGGCCGCGCCGCCCGCGATGACCTCTCCACCGCGAAGACCGCGCTGACAGGCGCGAACGACTGGGTCCGCACGGCCACCGCGAAGACCGACTCGTACGACCCGGACAAGAACCCCGGCAAGAACGTGCCCAAGCCGGACGAGGCCGAGGTCCGCCGGGCCACCCGCAACGCGCAGCACGCCGAGACGCAGCAGGCGTCCGCCCAGCGGGACGTCGACGCCGCGCAGAACGCCCTGGACGCGGCCAAGAGGCTCGCCAACCAGGCGAAGGGCCTGCGCGAGGAAGCTGCCCGGCGCACGATCAAGAAGCTCGAGGAAGCCTCCGACGCCGGCATCACCAACCGCCACTGGTGGGAAGAGGTCGGCGACTGGGTCTCCGACAACTGGGACGAAATCGTCACGGTCTGCAAGTGGGTCGTCATGGTCGTCGGCATCATCGTGATGATCGTCGGCGGCCCTCTGGGATGGCTCGTCTTCGCGGCAGCACTGGTGGTGCTGGCGGACACGTTAAGAAAGGTCCTCAACGGAGAGGCGGGGTGGGGCGATCTTCTCTGGGCCGCGCTGGACTGCATCCCAGCCGCCAAGGGCTTCACCAGCCTGGCAAAGCTGGGCAAGCTCTGGAAAGCGGGCGGGCTGAAAGCCCTCGGAGCCGGCTTCATGGGCGGCATCGGCGGCGGTCTGAAGAATCTTGCCAATGGCATCAGAAATGGCGGCCAGGGCCTCAAATCCCTTTTCCTGCGGACCATGGGTAAAGGGCATCCCGAACGAACCGGCTCCAAGATCCCCGCACCGCCCAAGCACCCTGGTGACGACGCCCTACACTCAGGAATGCCGATCTACCACGGGGACAGAATTTCAGCGATTGGCTACGACGGTGCCACCCTGCGGAACTTCGAAGTGGCGGAGCGACTGCCCGGGCATCACGACGCGGTTATTCACGGAAAGCGGGACGGAACGTTCTTGGCCGGAAACGAGAACCTGTCCGGCTTCAGGGCAGCCGGCGAAACAGTCAACCCCAACCAGGTCGCGGACGCCATCCGCAGGTCGCCTGGGTACGATGGGGGCCCGGTACGCTTGCTATCCTGCCATTCTGGCGCAATACCCCCCAACGGAATCGCCCCCGCTCAAGAGATGGCGAACATACTCGGAACCACAGTGCGGGCACCCACCAATGCCGTAGGAGTTCCCCCTATAGGCAACGGCCCCTTCACCCCGACCATCCGCGGCAACGGAACCTGGCGAACCTTTCTGCCGATTATGTGACGAATCACCCTAGGTGCAAGGAAATTCAATGATTCGGACAGTTGGATTCTTCCGAGAGCAGCCAGCTCAGTGGGGGATCAAGAACGAAGAATCCATCCATGGGTTCGTACGAAAGAGCGGAGAAACCGACGAGAACGAGATCGCCGCGTACCTCGTAAATGGGGCCGACATCTTCAGCGAGATGGGCGCCGAAGCCGATGTCCTTTCGGCAGAAGGGTTTCTGATCGCAGGAGGGGCCTCCCTCAAGACGGATGGGGAGTGGGTCTGGCGATATGACCTCCCTCACTATGTCACCGAATACCATCTCGCCCTTCCGGAGGAATTTCTACGGAGGATCAGAGACCTCAACTATGTCGTTCCACAGCTCGACGAAGACACCTTGTTCACCATTCTTGAGGAAGTGACAGGAATTGACTTCCGGAACCAGTGAGCCGACGACAGAGACCGGATCGGCCGATATCGGTGGCACGCCCATTGGAATCGCCCTGTCGGTACCGGAGTCCTGGTGGGAGTTCGACATCCGCCCCGAGGGGCGTGAATCGACGATCCGCTCCCTCGTCGATGAGCGGACCCACGAGACACCCGAACTCGCGCCGTACCGGGCCGACTTGACGAACATGCTCCGCAAGATGGCCAAGGATGCCCACGACTCCGGCGCAATCTACATGGGCTGTATGGCGGAGAACTTCGACGGCGTGCCGCTGTCCGCGACCGTTACCGTGAGCGTGCTGGGGTCGAAGACCAAGCAGGGAGTGACTCTCTCTACCGACCCGCGCGCCATCGCCAAGAGCCTTCGTGCGATCAAGCCCCGCCGCGAGGGCGACGCCTGGCGAAAGGTGACGACCGTCGACATCCCCGAAGTCGGCCCCGCTGCCCGCACGTTCGGCGTCGAGGACGTACCCGTCGCGAAGGATGACAGCCGCACCCTGCGCATGGCCTTGACCCAGACGTACATCCCCGTCCCCGGAGCCGCCGATCAGGTCGCCCTCGTCTCCGGGGCCAGCCCGGTCCTGGACCTGGCCGAGGCATTCCACGACATCTTCGATGCCGTGACTGGCACGTTCCGCTTCGTATAGGTGCACGCGCAACGACAGGAGCAGAGGCAACAGCGGCCAAAGGCCCGCTCAGTAGGTTTCACGGCTCGGCCACGGCGAGGGCGGTGGGATGTTGCTGGGCGGGAATGACGCCCGTCTGCACGGGCGCCAGCTCGGCAGCTCGGAACAGCTCCGCCGCCGACAGCCCCGCCGCCTGTTCGACACCAATGACCCCACACGTCCACTTGCCCGTTGCCGTGCGATACCGATGCAGCAGCTCTCCTATGCGCAGGTAGGCGTCACCTGGCTCTTTGGGGGGACCGGCGAACCAAGTGGGTGGCGAAGGTCCCCCACTCACGGGCTCTGCTTTATCCCAGCCGGGACCAGGCCAGCCAGCATGGCCCGAGTCTCGGGATCGGTTGAGTAGAGTACGGTACCGACCATCCCCCGCGTGAGTAGCACTTTGTAGGTATTTCGAATAAGGCGACCGAAGGCTTCTGGCTCCGCCTTTTTCACGGCGAGGTCCTTGCTCTCTCCAGGAACGGCACGCCACTCATTTCCGCGCCACACCAGGTCGGGACCGAAGATCATTCCGTTCCAGGCGTACTCGAATCCTTGGGCCGTGTAAATGCACCCGATCTGCCCGAAGCCTGACGGATCAGTGGCCCACAGCGAGGAAACGGGTGCCCCTCCTACAGGCTGCTCACCTCTAAGGTTCCAGGGCCTGCACCATTCCCCAATAACCACGTCGTCGACGAGGCTTCCGTCAATCCGCGGGTCGCTCCACTGCCAGCAGAATCCTGCCGTCATACGAGAGGTGTAGCCGGATTCCTGTCGGCCGCGTAGGTAGCTCTCCATCCCTTGGGGCGATTCGGCGACGAGCAACTCGAAATCTTCCTCGGGCTGCCACTGAATCGGACCACCGGGCTCAAGGCCGAGGAGACGGAGGACCCAATGTTCGTAGGCACGGCTCCCGCCGCACCGGAACTGGCTGTTGAGATCGACATGGCGAACAATGCACCCGCGCGTGTGAGCAGCCTCGTCGATGGTCTCGACACTTCCCATCTCCCCGGGCCTCACGACCTGATGCTCGTCGATCAGAAAGACGGGGACCCTGGCTGCGTCGATGAGTTCCTCCACTTGGCTTCGACCGCTGCGATGCCCGGCGTACGCGCCCTGCCTCGATGACCGCCGGCGAATACGATGGGCTTCATCACAGATCAAGACGTCCAGCCCGTTTCGTTCAGCACTTGTGAAGTCAAAGAAATAACGGAAGAGCTTTGGAATTCGGCCGTTCTTAGTGCCGACGACGTGCCGGAGAGTGGTGGTGAAGGACTTGGATCCGGTGGCGTGGACAACGCTTCGCCCGTTCCTCCCGAGGTGCCCCATCAGGTGCAGCGCAATGATGCTCTTACCCGAACCAGGACCCCCGGATATCACTATGACTTCCTTTTGGTCAGACTGTCGCGACAGGTCCGCCGCCCGCTTCACCAAACGAGCCGCCACCTCTTGCTCATCCATCAGGAGGAACTCACCTCCGTCAATTATCTCGGCAGCAGCGGCACGCATTAGTTGACGACCGGGAGCACGGGGACTGTTCAGAAGATAATCAGCCTCTGATGAGCCATCCAGGGCAGAAAGGCGGGTCTGCAGATACTTGATAAGTTCTCCGCGGGATGTATCCGTGAAGAGTTGCGCCCTCGCGTCGGGTAATCTTAGTAGTTCACTGACATCCCGATCGACTGCGTAGTGCAGATAGGCCACGCCGGCGACTGCGTCTTCCTGATCGCTCAGCACATTGGTGAAGTCCTGCAGGTAGTCGCAGTAGCGGCGCACCTGGGCCACGGGATGCAGAGCCGGCCGATTTCCCATTCTCGCTACTAAACATAAATTGTCAGTGCCAGGAACGAGGCGCGCTTCGCTCCATTGCTTGAGCTCGACGATGACGTAGGACGGTCTGCCCGTCCTGGGATGGGAGCCGGCAAGGACAATATCTGCGCGCAGGCTGGTAAGGGGTAATCGCTGCTCGATCAGCACCTCGATGTCATCCAGCCCCGCGTCGCACAGAACCTCTGCCAGGGCCGGGAGACTGTTCTCCCATGAGCGGCGTTCACTGGACGAAGGGTGCTGGAAAAGCACCGAGCGGTACTTATGGGTGAGCCGCTCGAAGAGGGCTCCATCACTGCACTGATCGAACAGCGCACGTGCGGACATGCGAAGAAGAGGCACGGACCATCTCCATATGGGCTGTGGACTCGGTGGACTCGACGGCAAGGGGGCCAGCGGGGGCTTGCTCCCGGAGACCCTGGAGGTGCGTCTGGGCAGTCAGGCGAGCGGTAGGCGGTACTCGAAGCTCCGCGGCCTCAGGTCCGCCTCAGCCGGCGCCCAGTCATGGAGGTGCAACACCCTGCCGCCACTCGCTGTGTAGTTGTCGGTCCGCAAGTCCACCTTGATGTCACTGACCACAAATAGGTCTACGGTGTTCTGCGGGTCCCGGGCATGCTCGACCTCGTTGATCGTCAGGTCGACGCTCGTGGCCGCTCCCGTTGTCCCCTTCACCTCTACGCGGCGTTCTTCCCTGTCACGGGTGCAGTGGAGGTCGTACGGCTTGCCAAGGCGTTCGACCGTCCAGCCCTCCCCCTCGTAGTGAGCGGCCGCCATGTCCTCCGCGTGCAGTTCGATGGCCTTGCGCTTCTTGGGGTCGGAGACGAAGCCCGCCCCCCTGGAGGGCCGCTTTGGTTGCCTGGGCGGCTTCACCTGCTCCGCGGTGAAGCCGGGCGTGTGGTTCAGGGCCACCGTCTGCTGTTCGGACCAGTTCGCCGGGATCCCGGCCGCATCGAGCAACGGCTGCGGGTCCATGTCGACGACCATGCCTATGCCTCGTTGAGTCCCCGAAACACGGATGGCGTCACTGGCGGCCATTCCAAGCGGCCCGTCCTCATCGAGACGGACGTCATGGAGTACAGCCAATGGCTCGATGCCAAAACGCACCGGGTACTTGATGGTGTTCCCGGCTTCCTCGTCCGGCCAGTGAGGGGCCTCTGCCTCGTAGAAGTTCTCACGTACTTCGAACAAGTACAGAGTGATCTTCCTGGTACTCCATACGTCGAGTTGTACGCGCGGACCCACTCCCGTGGCCAGCACGGCGAAGCGTGGACGCGCGGACCGGTACTCGGGCCTCCACACCGGGAACCCCCACGACCGGGTTTCGATCCCGTACCGCAGGTTGCGCTGGGCTCCGGACGATTGACCTACGTGGACCATCACGAACGAGGCTGTCCGCGAGGGACCGTGGAGGGGAACAGGATCGTCGCCCTTGCGGCTGTCCTCGTGCCTTGCCAAGTGCCTTCCTCCGTGACCGCCGGCCTCTGCGCCGATCGCAAACGATCGACTGAGCGCCATGACCATGGCACATGTCGATCAGATTTTCATACAACTAAAGCCAAGGGTTGGCGAGTTGGCAACACAAATCGGACACAGGTCGGGAGGGCGCCTCAGTGCTCCCCTAATGCCCGCTCAGAGCACGCTGCTCAACAAAATGGCGCCCCGCGTCCACACACGCCCAGTGGCTCAACGGACGACGCCCACCTGCCGGGCAGTGTTAGGGCTGTCCTCAGGCGTTGTGCACGCCTTCGCAGGCGACGACCAAGGCTGCACCTCCTGGCCGTACTGGAACGCGTCGCCGAGCCGAACGTGGCGTGGGATCGGGTCACGACGCTTTCCGTGGCGCCTTCCTGTACGCCGACACAACACCGGACGGAGCGAACGCGGCGTGACGCGATCCGCTGCCCTACTCGACGGCACCCTGGTTCTCGACAGCGAAGGACTCGCCACGGCCGTACGCGAGACCGCGCGGTCACCGAATGACTTGCCCTGGCCCGCGCCGACGTCCGGGTGATCCCCGGCACCGCCACCCGTGTGAATGTGGCCCACTCGCAAAGCAGTCGGCCAGCGTTGGTACCGCTCGCACCGGGTGGTAGATGGCCGCCATACAGAACCCCGAGTAGGTCGCCGAGCACTCGTGGCGCACAGCCCTCATCGCGACGATCATCGCGATGCTGGAAGGCGCCGACCCGGCCCGGGCCGCGTTCCTCGCCGTCTGGCACGACTCCCAGGAGACCGGCACAGGCGACGTCAATCACCTCGGCAAGAAGTACACCGGCGGAGAGGCCGACCCCCGCGACATCACGGCCGACCAAGTCACCGGCATGCCCGAACTCCTCGCCGAAGCGGTACGCGACCTGGTCGCCGAGTGCGAGGCCAAGGAGTCCCCGGAAGCGATCTGCGCACGCGCCGCCGACAAGTTGGAGTGCATGATCCAAGGGATCGAGTACAAGGCACAGGGCTACCAGCACGCACAGCGCTGGATCGACAACAGCCGCAGCCCGCCTACCAAGACCGCCAACGCGCTGGCGGATGCCGTACTGGAGACCGGCTCCCTGGACTGGCTCCGCACGGCTCTCGGCGAGAAGCAGAGCTGACGCCAACTGCCGTGCAGCACGGCCCAGGTGCTGATGGTCGAAGGGCGACCGTCCCGTTGCCAGCAGACCACGCCCAACCTTCGCTTCGCGCGCCGTTGCACCACCTACCCGAACCCTCCCCAGCACCCTCCACGTGATCGACACGCTCACCTAGGATGGCGAACACCATCTCAGCGGCCCGACGGGCTTCCTGATCCGCCTGCCCGGCGGACATCGGAGGACATGCCCCCGCCCGCACGAGTCTTCTTCGTGCTGCCTGGGGGCATTTTCTTGCTGTTCCGTGAGTCCGCGGCGTCCGTGGCCGCCCGCCTCCTCGAAGGGTCGCTGGCGCTGCATCTGACCGAGAACTTCCGTCACCAGCACGGCCGGAGGCCCGCCCCGACGGAGATACGGTCCTGGGAACGCAGCCTTCCGGCGCTCGTCAACGCACTCGTGGAGGCCGGGCTCGACGATGTCGAAGTCCTCATCGAGTACAGCCTGCCTCTCACCAGCAAGCGCGCGGACGCCCTGCTCGCCGGTGTGCACCCGACAACCGGCGAGCCTTCGTACGTCGTCGTCGAACTCAAGCAGTGGAGCGCGGCCCACCCGGAGGAGGACGAGCCGCTGCTGTGCCGCATCGACGCGTACACGCAGCCCGTGCTCAACCCGATCGAGCAGGTGCGGGGCTACTGCGAGTACCTGCTGTCGTTCAACGGGGCGTTGGAGCGGATGCCCAACTCGCTGGCCGGCGTGGCATTCCTGCACAACGCGACCGAGTTCCAGATCGCGGGGCTGAGGGGCGTAGAGGAGAACCAGTACGGTCGGATGTACACGGGAGAGCAGCGCGGCGCCTTCCTGGACTTCCTGCGCTCGCGGCTCGCCGGGAAGCCCGGCGCACACGTGGCCGACGTACTGCTCGACGCCAAGGTACGGCCGTCGAAGCAGCTGATGTCCGTCGCGGCGGCCGAGATCCGCGACCGCGAGCAGTTCGTGCTCATCGCCGAGCAGCGGGTCGCGTACGAGAAGGTGATGTCCGCCGTCCGCAAGGCCAAGCGTGGCAACCACAAGCAGGTGATCGTGGTGACCGGCGGTCCTGGATCCGGCAAGAGCGTGATCGCGCTGTCGGTCCTGGGCGAGTTGTACCGGCGCGGGGTGCCCGCGTTGCACGCGACCGGGTCAGCGTCGTTCACCAAGACGATGCGCAGGATCGCGGGGGCCAAGAAGCGTGAGGTCCAGCAGCTGTTCAAGTACTTCAACAGCTTCATGGACGCAGAGCCGAACGACCTCGACGTACTGATCTGCGACGAGGCCCACCGCCTCCGCAAGACGTCCGCCAACCGCTACACCAAGGCGGCGCTGCGCACCGGACGACCCCAGGTGGCGGAACTGATTGACGCGGCCCGGGTCCCCGTGTTCCTGCTCGACCAGCACCAGGTGGTGCGGCCCGGCGAGATGGGGACCCGGCAGGAGATCGAGCGCGCCGCCGCCGAGCAGGGCCTCGACTGCACAGTGGTGGAACTGAACGGCCAGTTCCGGTGCGGCGGCAGCGACGCGTACGAGAAGTGGGTCATCGACCTTCTCGGCCTGGACGGCGGCACACCCAGCCAGTGGGAGCCCGACGGCAAACTGCAGCTGCTGACCGCCGAAACGCCGCAGGAGTTGGAGGGCTTCCTCATCGCGCGCCGGGAGGAGGATTTCGGCGCCCGCATGTCGGCCGACTACTGCTGGAAATGGACCACGAAGGTCACCCCCGACATGGCGACACTCCCCGCAGACGTCGTGATCGGCCAATGGTCCCGCCCCTGGAACGTGTACGGCGACCGATCCGTGCTCGGCGCACCGCCCGCGCCTCTCTGGGCCACCGACCCGGCCGGCTTCGGCCAGGTCGGCTGCGTCTACACGGCGCAGGGCTTCGAGTACGACTGGTCGGGCGTGATCATCGGCCCCGACCTGGTCTGGCGCACGGACCACTGGGTCGTCGACCGCTCGGCTTCGAAGGACCCGTCCTTCACCAAGGCGACACCCGACGACGACGTCGACCGGCTCATCCGCAACACGTACAAGGTGCTGCTGACACGGGGAATGGTCGGAACGATCCTCTACTCGACGGACGCGGAGACCCGCGAGAAGCTGCGGTCGCTCATTCATCCGGCATCCCGGGCCGAGGTGCCGGCGCCTGTGTAGTCCCACGTGCGCCAGAGGCACTCATGCGGTGTCACCGGGCGGTCCAGCGCCGGGATTGCGTGGTCGCCCGCCGTCCGTGACGTCGTCCGGTGTCATTCCGCCCAATGAGAGCGGTGCGCTTCCGGACGACGCGGCCCTACTCCCCGGACTCGGACGGGTCCCTCAGTTCCACCCTGATTCAGCAGGCACCCGGCAACGCACCTGCTTCCCAATCGCCGATCTCCGCACGTGCCATCCCGGCGCAAGCAGGTCGATCAGGCCCAGCCCGCGCCCGGCTTCGGCCTCCGCACTGTCGAGCGGCGTAGCCCGGCGCCTCGGCAGCGCGCCAGGGTCCGGGTCGTGGACATTCACCGTGACGCCGTACGCCGTCACGTACACCTCCCCGTTCGGATGCTGGAGGCATGGCTGCTGCTCGACCAGTCAGCGATCCGCGAAGTGGCAGGCAACCCCAACGGCAGGATGGCACTCGACCTTCCGAGACCGGCAAGGGCGGAATCGGTGACGGACCCCAAGGCACTGCTCAAACAGGCGATCGCCACAGCCAGCGGGGAAAAGGGGCGCGGTCTACAGAAGCTCCAGACCCGCTTCTCGGCGAATCGCGCGCGGCTCCTGCAGATGCTGGATCGTGAAGGGCCCGTCAGACAGCTCGCGTCCTGGCGGTCGTTCACGAACGACCTGCGCCAGGCGCTGGGCAGTCACTGACCGCTGCCGCCCTCAGGGACGCTCCGCGTCCCCGGCCAAACAGCGGACGATGTACGTCATGTGCTGGACGTTGCCGACCTGGTTCCACGTCCCGGCGTTACCCGTGCCCTTGGAACCCGTGGTCCGGGCGCACTGCTGATACCAGCGGTCGCCCGCGCTCGCCCCCTCGCCCCGGAAGTCCGGGAACTCGGTGATCCACCGCGCCGCTTCCCTCGTGGCACCGGTTTCGCCCCGGTTCTCGGCCCAGAAGCGGGCGAGCAGGAAGGAGCGTTCCGCCGTGTACCGGAGCAGTCCGAACCGCGACCGATCACTGTCGTCCGACGCCCTGCCGAGATTGCGGGCGGGAAGCGTGCCGTAGTCGCCGTAACGAACGAACTCCGCATACGACCTCCCGCTCGCGCGTATCTCGTGCCACGTGTCCCAGTCGGCGCGGTCAGCCTCGCCCCGGTCTCCGTCGAGCAACCTGTCGACTTCGTCCGGGAAGCCACCGGCCAGGGCGGCGATCGTTCGCCAGGAGGCGAGCGGCACCAGCGCGTCGAGCGCTCGCAGCGCTTCTTTGTCGGCGTCGGGACGGCCAGGGAGCACCGTCTGAAGGTCGAGAAGGAGGTCCACTCGCACCTCGCGACCCGTCCTGGCGAGCAGAGCCGCGGTGCGTTCGGCGAGTTCGTCGTTCCAGACGACGGGCAGCCGTATCCGTATGCCGAGGCCGTTGCCGCCGTCGCGGGCGCTGGCCACGGCCACGGCCTGGTGGGCTGTGGGAAGGTCCGGGTCGGTGACCGGCCGGAGCGCTGTGTGGGACCAGTACGAGGGGAGCAGATCCGCGTAGGCACGCTTGCCGAGGTCTGCGTGCGGGGCGTCAAGCCACGCCGGGGTGTATTTCTGTACGGCCGCGACCCGTCGGAGTTCCTTGTCCACCGCCTGTTGGAGTTCCTCTGCGTCCTCGGCGGTCATGGCCGGGAGCGTCCATAGGGGAGCTGTCCGGTCACGTGCTCGTGGGGCGAGATCCTTGACCGCGGCGACGGCGTGAGGGCGCGTGGGCAGGACGGGAACGTACAGCGGTCCGGACATGGTGGCCCCCTCCACATTGCCCCGCGGCAGTCTGGGACCAGAGTGAGACGGGGTGATGCATACCGAAAGGGCGCAATTCCGGTCACCCGGCCGGAACGCGCAGGCCATGGCCCCGTAGGGCCGGGAGCCTCTTCAGCGGTGTCCGAGGGACCGTATGTGGCCAGGGCAGCCGCAGTGACCGTGCACGCCCAGTAGCATGCGAGGGGCGATTTTCGCCGTCCGGGCACCATTGGTCGGGGCGGCTGGGCGAGATGAGCGGGGATCACGTATGCGGGACGGCCGGTGGGTCACGGTCACCGAATCCCAGTTCGAGCACGAGCGGCGCGGCCTGACGGCCATCCGCGAGAAGCTCCGGGACAAGAACAACGAACCTTGGCATGCCTGGTCCAACTTCACCTTCACCGCGGGCACCGGCCACGTCCGTGAGGTGGACCTCCTCGTCATCGCACCCGGCGGGGTGCACCTGATCGAGCTGAAGGACTGGCACGGCTCGGTCGAGTCCCGCAACGGGTCCTGGCTGCAGACCCAGCCCAGTGGCCGGCAGGTCTCCCACGGCAATCCCCTCCATCTGGCGAACCGGAAGGCCAAGGAGCTGGCCTCCCTGCTGCGCCGCGAGGGTGTGTCGGTGTGGGTGTCGGAGGCCGTGTGCTTCACCGACTCCACGCTGCGCAACCGTCTGCCCGCGCACGACCAGCACGGCCTGTTCACGGTGCCCAAGCTCGCCGAGATGCTGGAGCGCCCGCCCCTCGACGAACGCCGCCGGATCGACGCCCCGAAGTCGCGCGCCATCGCGAACGCCCTCCAGCGGATCGGCATCGCGCCCAGTGACGCCGAGTACCGGGTGGGGCCCTACCAGCTCGACCGGAAGTCGTTCGACTCGGGACCTACGTGGGCGGACTACCTGGCCCGGCACAGCGAACTGCCCGAGGCGGCCCGGGTCCGCGTCTATCTGCGCGAACGGGGCTCGGACGCCGAGCAGCGCGCCTCGGTGGAGCGTGCGGCGCGGCGCGAGGCGGCGGTATTGCGGCGGTTCCGGCACCCGGGTGTCGTACAGCTGAAGCAGTACGACCCGTCCGGGCATCCGGCGGGTCCCGCGCTGATCTTCGACTACGATCCGCGGACCCTGCGGCTGGACGAGTATCTGGCGCAGTACGGCGACAAGCTCGACGTGCTGACCAGGATGGCGCTGGTGCGGCAGCTGGCGGAGACGGTGCGTTCGGCGCACGGCCGCCGGATCTACCACCGCACGCTGGCGGCGAGGGCGATCCACGTGATGCCCCGGCCCCGGGGCCGCGTCGCGGGGGCGGACGGCGAGGAGGCGGGCTGGCTCAACCCTTATGTGCAGATCTCGGACTGGCAGGTCGCGGTGCAGCGCGACGCCGCTTCGGGCGGGGTGGGCGGCGGCGAGCGGTTCGCGCCGACGACGTTCTCCCGGGCGGGCGCGCATCTCGCGGAGGGCGCGGACCCCTATCTCGCACCGGAACTGACCGCGCCGAAGGCCGACCCTGTCACGCTCGACGTCTACGGCCTGGGCGTCCTCACCTACCTGCTGGCCACCGGCAGGGCTCCGGCGGCCAGCCAGGCCGAGCTGGTGGCCCGCTTCGAGGCGGGCGAGGGGCTGCGGCCCAGCGCCGTGGTCGACGGCCTGTCCGAGGACATCGACGAACTGGTGCAGCTGGCCACGGCCTACAGCCTCAACGACCGGCTGACCTCGGTGGACGACTTCCTGGACATGCTGGAGGTCGTCGAGGAGACCCTGACCGAGCCCGCCCGCCCGGCCGCACCGCAGGCTCCGACTCCGGTTCCGGCCAAACCCGACCCCGAACCCGAACCTGCGCCCGAACCGGAGAAGGACCCCCTTGAGGCGGTCGCCGGCGACGTACTGGCGGGCCGCTGGGAGGTCAGACGCCGGCTCGGGACGGGCTCGACCAGCCGCGCGTTCCTGGTACGGGATCTGACGGCGGGCCCCGAGGTACGGCTCTCCAAGTCCCTCGCGGTCCTGAAGGTCGCGCTGTCGGACCGCTGCGGCGAGGTGCTGGAGCACGAGGCCGAGGTCATGGGGCGGCTGCGCCCCGACTCCCGCATCATCCGCCTCGTCGAGCCCGAGCCGCAGCGCATCGCGAACCGCACGGTCCTGGTCCTGGAGTACGTCGGTGACGAGCGCGAGGCCGACGCCTCCGCTCCCGGCGCCTCCCGCACCAGGCGGCGCGAGGAGACCGTCGCCCGTCAGCTGCGCGAGTCCGGCCGGTTGACCGTGGACCAGTTGGAGGCGTACGGCGACTACCTCTTCGGCGCCGTCGACTTCCTGGAGGGCGAGGGCGTCTGGCACCGGGACATCAAGCCGGACAACATCGCCATCCGCGTCCGCCCGAACCGCACCCGTGAGCTGGTGCTGATCGACTTCTCGCTGGCCGGTTACCCGGTGAAGGAGACGGGAGCGGGCACGGACGGCTATCTGGACCCGTTCATCGGGGATCTCACCGACCGCTCGGTGTACGACGCCCACGCCGAGCGCTACGCCGTCGCCGTCACCCTGCACGAGATGGCCTCGGGCGAGCTGCCGCTGTGGGGCGGGGGCCGGGTGTCGGCCCGGCAGACCGATCCGGAGAAGGAGCCGCATCCGGCGATCGCCGTCGACGCCTTCGACCCGGCGGTGCGCGACGGGCTGGAGACGTTCTTCCAGCAGGCTCTGCACCGGGACGCGGCGCGGCGCTTCAAGGATCTCAAGCCGATGCGGGACGCCTGGAAGCGGATCTTCCTGGCGATGGACGAGGCGAAGCCCTCGTCGCGGCGCCCGCGTCCGGCGCCGGCCGCACCGGGCAGGGCGGAAGCCGCCGCCGTGGACGGTGTGACAGCGCGCGCGGAGCCGGTGATCGAGGCCGCCGAGGAGGAGACCGCCGAGCAGCAGCGCGACCGGCTGGCCGGTCAGGCGGACCGTGACACGCCGGTCTCGGCCTCGGGTCTGAGCCCGGCCGCCGAGTCGTTCGTGTACGGCCTGCCCGTGAACACGGTCGGGGGGCTGCTCGACTACAGCCAGCGCCAGCTCGTCAACGCCCCCGGCCTGGGCGCCAAGACCCGCAAGGAGGTGCTGGGCCGGATCAAGCAGTGGCGCCGACAGCTCGCCGAGCGGCCCACCGCGCCCCTGACTCCCGAGGGCCGGAAAGCGGCGAAGGAGGAGCTGACGCAGGCCGAGGCGGACGTAGCGCACGCCCTGGCGGCCAGCGGAGGCGCGGGCTCACTGCCCGCCGCCGCCCTGCGCACGGTCAGCCTGGACGCGCTGGCCACGGTCTTCGTCCCCGAGCTGAAGAAGGACGAGGCGAACCGCAACGAGTGCGAGATGGTACGGCTGCTCCTGCGCCTGCCCGACGAGCGCGGCGAGCTGCCCGACATCGGGGTGTGGCCGAAGCAGAAGGACGTGGCGGCGGCACTCGGCCTCTCGGCGGGCCGTATCCCGCAGATGCTGAAGACCCAGCGCGGACGGTGGAAGAAGGACCCTGCGGTCCAGGCCCTGCGCGCCGAGGTCCTCGAACTGCTGCGTGACCTGGGCCGTGTGGCCTCGGCCGCCGAGATCGCCGACGCGCTCGTGGTACGTCGGGGCACCCAGCTGGAGGAACGGGAGCAACGGCGGGCCCTGGCCCTGGCGGCCGTGCGCGCCGTGGTCGAGGTCGAGCAACTCAAGCCGGACGAGAGTGAGTTCCGGCACGCTCCCAACCGCGAGGCGTCCGACGAGGCCATGGGCGCCGGCCTGCTGGCCCTGGAGGTCGGCGAGGAGGACGCCCCCGAGACGCCGTCAGCCCCGGGCCTCCTCGACTACGCCCAGCGCCTGGGCAGGATCGCCGACCGTCTGGCGAAGCAGCCGACGCTGCCGACCGCCACGACGGTCCTGTCCGAGCTGGGCGCCGTCCCGCCGCCGAGCGCGGCCGTCGACTGGGACGAGCGCCGCACGGCGGAGTTGGCGGCGGCGGCCTCCCGCAACGCCGCCGCGACCCCGCGCCTGGAGATCTACCCACGCGACCTGCCGCTCGTACGGGCACTGCGGCTCACCCAGGCGGGCCTGGTACGCGTCATCCCCGACCTGGAACGTGCCCGTCAGCCCGGCCTGACGGTGGAGGAGGTCCACGAGCGCGTTAGGGCCCGCTTCCCGGAGCTGCTCGACCACCGGGGCAGTCACGAACTCCCGAAGGGCGGCCGTCTGACGACCGCTATGCGCGAGGCGGGCTTCGACCTGGAACTGTCGACCCGTTCCGGCACCCGGACGTCCCGCTATCTGCCGCGCAAGCTGGCGGACGCGTCGAGCTTCATGTCCTCCGGCGCCCGCCGCGTGGCCACCGGCACCATCGCCGCGCACCGGTACGCCGACGACACGGAGCTGGCCGGTGCGGTCGCGGCGGAGGAACGGCTGACGTCGTCGTCGCGCCGGGACGGGTTCCGGGTGCTGACGGTGCGGACGGCTCAAGCGGGCGCGGCAGTACGGGAGTTGGACAGCGAACGCTTCGAGGCCGGGGTCGTCTCGGTGACCGAGCTGTTCCTGGCGGCCCTGCACGAACTGGTCGAACAGCGTCCCAAGCCGACGTGGGAGACGCTGGTACGGGCGGACGTGGCGGAGCCGGGGTCTCGGGGGGCGATGAAGTTCGCGGAGTACGCGCGGACTGCTTGGGGAGTGGTGGAGCCGCGGTTGGCTGACCTGTTGCTGGGGACGGGCGTGGGCGCGGGTACGGGCGGCTCGGTGAGTGGTGGCGGACCCCTGCTTCTGACCGACGCCGGGGTGCTGGGCCGGTACGACGCGATGGGCGTCCTCGACCGGCTGGCGGAGCGGTCCCGGCGCGGCGGGCGGGGGCTGTGGCTGCTGTGCCCGCAGAGCGACCCGACGCGTCCGCCTCGGCTGGGGACGACCGCGGTGCCGTATCAGGCGGGGCTGGGCGAGTGGATCGTGCTGCCGGACTCGTGGGTGGGGAATCGGCATCGGGCGGCGGCGGGGCAGTTGGCGGAGTAGTGGTGGGGCCGGTGTGACCGGCGTTGGACTGGCATGACTGGCATGGGTTTTGACGCGGGCGGCGCGGCGGGTGCGGCTCGGTCAGCGGGTGTACGAGTGGGGATGTGGCGAAGTGATCGACCGCGAGGCGAAGGCGTTGTTGGCCGACCTGATCAAGCGGGTCAAGGCGGTCGAGGTGGACCTCACCGAGCAGGTCAGTGCGGTGCACGAGGTGGGCGCCCGACTGCGGGCCGAGTACAACAGGGCGCGGGAGCTGGAGCGTACGGCGGCGACGTGGAACGACTGGCTCAAGGAGCGGGTCACCCAGGTCGCCGTGGCGTGGGTGCTCGGCACGGTGTTCGTACGGTTCTGCGAGGACAACCGGCTGATTCCCGAGCCGTATCTCGCGGGTCCGGATCAGGAGCGCCAGGACTTGGCGGAGGCACGGTACGCGCAGTACGTGGCTGACGACTCCGAGGGCGCCGACCCTACGTACCGGGGCTGGCTGGAGCGGGCGTTCGCGGAACTCGGCGCGGGTCAGGCGGGGAAGCTGCTCTTCGACGGTCGCCACAACCCGCTGTACCAGATTCCGCTGTCGCACGGCGGGGCTCGGACCCTCGTGGAGTTCTGGAAGGAGCGGGACGAGGAGGGGCAGCTGGTCCACGACTTCACCGACCCGCTGAGCCCGGACCGCAAGAAGGGTTGGGACACACGGTTCCTGGGTGACCTGTACCAGGATCTGTCGGAGGCGGCCCGCAAGACGTACGCGCTGCTTCAGACGCCCAGGTTCGTGGAGAAGTTCATCCTCGACCGGACGATGAATCCGGTGGTGCGTGAACTAGGCTCCCGTTTCGGCGAGTTGAAGATGATCGACCCCACGTGTGGGTCCGGTCACTTCGTACTGGGCGCGTTCGAGCGGATGGTGGACTTGTGGACGGAGAAGGTGCCGGGCAAGGACCCGCACGAGCTGGTGCGGGCCGCGCTTGACTCCGTGCACGGGGTTGACCTGAATCCGTTCGCGGTGGCTATCGCTCGGTTCCGGTTGCTGATGGCTGCGATGGCGGCGGCGAACGTGCGGACGCTGGCGGAGGCTGGGCGGTACGACTGGCCTGTGCACCTGGCGGTGGGCGACTCACTGATCAAGGCTCGGCAGCTGGAGTTTGGCGTGCGGGGGGTTGCGGGGCAGGGGGAACTGGAGTTCAGCGCGGAGCAGAAGGACGAGCTGGCGGAGTTCTCTTACGCTACTGAGGATGTGCACGAGGCCGAGTTCAAGGGGATTCTTGACGTTGGGCGGTATGACGTGGTGGTGGGGAATCCGCCGTATATTACCGTCAAGGACAAGAAGCTTAATTCTCTTTATCGAGAGCTTTACAAGTCTTGCGCTGGCAAGTATGCATTGTCGGTCCCTTTCGCCGAGCGGTTTTTCCAGCTGGCGAAGGTTGGGGAGCCTGATGGGCGCGGGTATGGGATGGTCGGGCAGATCACCGCGAACTCTTTCATGAAGCGGGAGTTCGGGACGAAGCTGATCGAGGAGTACTTCGCACATAAGGTGGAGTTGACTGAGGTGATTGACACCTCTGGTGCTTATATTCCTGGGCACGGGACGCCGACTGTAATTTTGGTGGGGCGGCGACGGGCTGGGAGTGCACGAAGGGAGACCATTCGGACTGTTCGTAGCGTTCAGGGCGAGCCACGCGTTCCCAAACAGGATGAAGATGGATTGGTTTGGCATGCCATCAAGAACCTGATTGATGATCCAGGGAAAACAAGCAAATGGGTCTCCGTGGGAGATCTCGATCGGCAGCGATATTTTGGCAATCAACCGTGGGTTCTCGCCGACGGCGGGCGAGAATTGATCGAAATGCTTGACAAAGCCAAAGAATCCACCCTGCAGAGCAGAACCTCTCGCATTGGATTCTATGGAATCATAGGGGCAGACGATGCCATGGTTGCTCCACTACAAGCGTTCAGAAATGCCAACATTGAGGATATTCACGTCAGGCGTCTCGTAGTCGGCGACGAAGTGCGCGACTTCAGCTTTTCCGAGGGTAACTTCGCGATCCACCCGTACACCGAGAAACGTCAGCTGGAAGACGTCCAAGAATTCCCTGAATTGTTCAAATGGATCTGGCCCAACCGCACAGAACTGGGGGGGCGGGCGACATTTTCTGGAGGCACATATTTCGGCGACGGGCGCCCGTGGTGGGAGTGGCATCAGATCCCCAAGGATATCGATTCACATAAATGGTCCATCCCTTTCGCGGAAGTAGCTACACACAATCATTTCGCACTCGATAGAGGGGAATGCGCATTCAAGCAGACTGCACCTCTAATTAAACTCTCCAAGGACGCGGGCGAGTCGGACCACCTGAAGCTTTTTGGGCTACTCAACAGCTCAACCGCCTGCTTCTGGCTTAAGATGATGTGCCACAGTAAAGGCAGTACAGTCGACGCTCGCGGAGCCCGCCAAACTACCATTCCATTCGAAGACTTCTACCAATTCAACGGATCCAGCGTCGCCAAGTTCCCTCTGCCGAAAATGCATCATATCGACCTCGCCGATCAACTCAATCAGTTGAGTGAGCGCTTGACAGAAACTCAACCTTTCACCCTGGTAACTTCTGGGTCGTTTTCCCCATCCGCTAATTTCTTCCTCAGTACCCAAGCCAAGTGGCTCTCTATCCGAGCCCAAATGATCGCCCTCCAAGAGGAACTCGACTGGCAGGTCTACTCCCTCTATAACCTGCACGCCGAAGACCTGCGCGCCCCCGAAACCGAGGTTCCCGGACTCGCCCTCGGCGAGCGAGCCTTCGAGATTGTGCTCGCTCGGCGGGTGAAAAAGGGAGAGGCCTCCGGGGAGTGGTTCAAGCGGCACGGGTCCACGCCCATCACGGAGCTGCCCGCTCACTGGTCCGACGACTACAAGGCCGTCGTACAGAAGCGCATCGACGTCATCGAGTCCAGCCGTGCCATCGGCATGATCGAGCGGCCCGAGTACAAGCGGCGATGGGCGACCGAGGGATGGGACTCCCTTCAGAAGAAAGCCCTTCAGTCCTGGCTGCTCGACCGGATCGAGAAGCGTGACCACTGGTTCGACGAGGACGGGCAGCCCACCATCCGCACCCGGTCCCAGCTCACCGACATCCTCTCCCGCGACGCGGACTTCGCCTCCGTAACCGAGCTGTACGCGCCCCACACCGAGCTGGCCACCGTCGTGTCCGGGCTCCTCGCCGAAGAGCACGTCCCCTTCCTCGCTGCCCTCCGTTACAAGCCCGCCGCCCTGAAGAAGCGCCAGGACTGGGAGAACGTCTGGGAGCTTCAGCGCAAGGAGGACGCTGCCGAGACAGAGTCTGAGAAGCGGAAGATCCGGGACTCCATTCCCGTGCCGCCCAAGTACACCTCGGCCGATTTCCTCAAGCCCTCCTACTGGCGGGCACGCGGCAAGCTTGACGTGCCCAAGGAGCGGTTCATCTCCTACTCGACCGGTGCCGTTTCCGGTACCCCCGAGCTGTTCGGATGGGCTGGCTGGGACCACCGGGAGCAGGCGCAGGCGCTCGCCACGTACTTCACCGTGCACGGGCTGACCAAGGAGGAGATCACCCCGCTCCTCGCTGGCCTGCTCGAACTCCAGCCCTGGCTCGATCAGTGGCACAACGAGTTCGACGCCTTGTACAGCGGCTCCCCCGCCGCCTTCTTCGCCGGGCACCGCTCCGTGTACCAAGGCGAGCACGGTCTCACCGATGACGACCTGCGCGCCTGGCGTCCCGCACCTGCCAAGCGGGGCCGGAGCGGTGGCGCTGCCACGAAGAACTGACGTCCACCCACGCCCTGCTGGGGCCCAGCGCATCAACCGCTGGACGCTCAGCAGGGCGTTCGCAGGAGACGGCCGGGGTCGAGCAGTGCACTCGGGGGCGGTGGCACGGTCGCCGCTGGCCACCACGGGTGAGACTGGTGGATCTGGGCCAGCCCCACCGTTCGCAGCCCACCTTCACCAACGCACCCCCTGGCCCAAATCCACCAATTCCCCGCGCCAGCAAGCCACTTCGAATCCCCGGCCACGCCCTCACCCAGAGGACACCGCACCACCCACCGGCAAGATCGCCGTCTGCGGCGCCTTGAACTGCGCCCACACCGTCTTCCCGATCCCGCCCTCCCTATCGTGCACACCCCACAGGTCGGCCAGCGCGTCCACCAGCAGCAGGCCACGCCCGCAGGTCTCGTCCTCCCCCGGCGACCCCAACTCCGGGCACCCCGCCCCCACATCGCTCACCTCCAGGCGCAGTAGCCCGACCTCGATGTCGTAGACGAAACCCACGCCGACCTGCCGATCTCTCGGCACCGGGACCCGCAGCGCGTTGGTCACCAACTCGGACAGCACGAGTTCTGCCGCCTCCGTGACGCCCTGCTCCATGCCCCAGCCCGCGAGCGCCTCCCGGAGTATCGACCGCGACCAGCCCACGCCCCTGGGGTGGCGGGAAATCCGGAAGTGCACTTCGTTCGAGCTGTCGCGGTCTGCCATGACGCCCCCTGAGGCGGGTCGGTTCCTCGCGGCCAACTCCCTCACCGATCCGAGGGGTTGCCCTTGCTCCGTGCAGCAGAATGCCGCGAGACAAGACGTCCATGCAACGTTGAAGGGAATTTTACGGCTTGATTCACCCTTTCGGGTAACCTCGCCATCACGGGCTCTCGGCCCTGATAGGGAGTGCGTATGCCAAACGTGAAGCCATCCACCGTCCTGGGACGCCAACTTGGCGACGAGCTACGCCGTTTCCGTGAGGCGGCAGGCCTCACCACGCAAGATGCCGCCGAGGTCCTCGACTGCACCAAGGGCAAGATCAGCCGTATCGAGAACGGTCATGTCCCGGTTCGCACACCGGACTTGAACGCCCTCATGGGCGCCTACCGAGTCGATGACGATGACGCGCGCAAGCGCCTCGAAGCGCTGGCCCGCAAGGCCAACCGACGGCGGCGCGAGGGCTGGTGGCACCAGTACGACTCCGTCCTCGGCGATGCGTACCGCGACCAGATCGAGCTGGAGGCGATCTGCGACAGCGTGCGGACGTACCAGGTGCAGTTGGTTCCAGGGCTTCTACAGACACCCGAGTACGGCCGCGCGGTGACCGTCGCTTCGCGTTGCTGGCAGAGTCCAGAGGAGATCGATCAGTTCGTGCAGGTACGGCTCGCCCGACAGGAACGGCTTACCGGCGAAGCCCCGATGGAGTTCTGGGCCGTCCTTTCCGAGGGGGTTCTGCGGCAGCAGGTCGGAGGTCCCGAGGTGATGCGCGGGCAGCTGGAGCAGCTCGCAGCCCTTGCGGATCTACCCAACCTCACCATCCAGGTGCTGCCGTTCTCGCGGGGTGCGTACTCGGGTATGTTCGGCCCATACCTGCTGATGCGCTTTCCGCAGGTGGCATCGCTGGATCTCGTACTCACTGAGACGCCGACCGGCAACATCTGGATCGAGCGGGAACCCGAAGTCGCCCACTATCGGACGCTGTTCGATGACGCCCGCACCTCGGCCTTGCCGCCCACGGAATCGCTCAGGCTGATCCAACACGCCGCCAAGGAGTACAGACCGTGAAGCATGCCCGCGTCGCCCCGTCGGACCTCGCCATAGCTGCATGGCGAGTCAGCAGCTACAGCGGCGGCCAGGGGGATTGCGTCGAGATCGCCGACAACATCCCCCACCTCCTCCCCGTCCGCGACAGCAAGCGCCCCACCGGCCCCGTCATCGGGTTCGGCCGCGACGCCTGGCAGACCTTCGTCGCTCAGCTCAGCTGACCCTTCCCCCGTGACCACCGACCACGGTCGGTCACACGGCCGCAGGAAGAACGGCCCCGGCGAAGGGCCAGGCATCCCAGCCCGCCCCTTCGCCGCCCAGCCACCCCACAAACCGCCCCTCCCCACCCCACGCACCTCCGCCCTGTCATACCCGCCGGTTACGATCTGATACGGCCCTTTGGACCTGGGACCCGAGCAGCACCCCCACCCCCAGCTTCACCCCCACCCCCAGCCCAAGGCGCCCGCCCCAGAACAGCCCCAGATGTGCCACAACATTCCACCGGCCGCAGGAGACGCGAGACACACATGCCCCCGACAGCCGCCCCCGCCCCCCTCCTCCGTGACGTCATCGACATCAAGACGTCGATCTCCACCTCCGACTTCGTCCTGAAGCTCGCCGAGGCGGTCACCGAGGAAGGCGCGGCGAACGCGCTGCGGGATTACGTCGTCACTGAGCGGCTCCTGGACAACTTCGACGAGGCGCTCGGGCTGATCAGGGCCGCGCTCGACGGGAACACGTCGAAAGCCGCGTATCTCCACGGGTCGTTCGGTTCCGGTAAATCCCACTTCATGGCCGTCCTGCACGCCATCCTGCGCCGCGACCCCGCCGCCCTCTCCCGCCGGGACTTCGACCCGATACTGGGCAAGCACGAGTGGCTGAACACCGAGCAGAAGAACTTCCTGCTGGTGCCGTACCACATGCTCGGCGCGAAGTCCCTGGAGCAGCGCGTACTCGGCGGCTACGTCAGTCACGTCAAGGCGCTGCATGGCGACAAGGACATCCCCACCCCGCAGGTCTACCGGACCGACGCCCTCTTCGAGGACATCCGCTCGCACCGCATCCGCATGGGCGACGACAAGTTCATCGAGGGGCTCGCCGGCGCCGACGCGGACACGTCCGACGGCAGTGCCGGTGACGACGAGGACGAGTGGGGCGAGTCCTTCGCCTGGACACCCGAACTGCTCGACACCGCCCTCGCCGCCGAGGAGCTGGACGGCGGCGAGGTCAACCTCGATCTCATCAACCCGAGCACCCCTGCCGAGCTGCGCGCCAAACTCGTACACGACGCCAGTTCGACCTGGTTCCCGGGGTTCGCGAAGAACGCGGCCGAGGACGAGCAGGGGTTCATCTCGCTGGACGCCGGGCTCGCGGTGATCGCTGAGCATGCGAAGTCGCTCGGGTACGACGGTCTGATCCTGTTCATGGACGAGCTGATCCTGTGGCTCGCCAACCGCATCCACGACCAGCGGTTCGTGTCCCGCGAAGCCGACAAGATCACCAACTTCGTCGAAGGCGCCGACTCGCGCCGGGCCATTCCGATCGTGTCGTTCATCGCCCGCCAGCGCGATCTGCGCGAACTGGTCGGTGAGGAGACCTCGGGGGCCGCCGAGACCGCCATCCAAGACAGTCTGAACCTCGCCTCCGGGCGCTTCGACAAGATCACCCTGGAGGACCGCAACCTTCCGCAGATCGCGCACGCCCGGCTGCTGAAGCCCAAGGACGCGGAAGCCGGGGCCAAGCTCGACGCCGCGTTCACCAGGATCAAGCGGGTCGGGCCGCAGGTGTGGGACGTACTCCTCGGGTCGGACGAGGGGACCACCGGCGCGGACGAGGCGTCGTTCCGGCTGACGTATCCCTTCTCGCCGGCCTTCATGGACACGCTCGTCCACATCTCGTCCGCGCTCCAGCGGTCCCGTACCGGTCTCAAGCTCATGGGGCAGCTGCTCGCCACGCACCGCGACGACGCCACCCTCGACCAGCTGATCCCGCTCGGTGATCTGTATCCGGTGATCGCCGATGGGGGCGACAAGCCGTTCGTGGACAGTCTGAAGGTCGAGTTCCAGACCGCCGACAAGCTGTACCGGACCAAGATGCGGCCGTATCTGCTCGGCACCTACGAGGTCACCGAAGAGGACATCGAGCAGTACACGCACCGGCGGGACTCGATCACGGACCCGGCGCTGCTCGGCCGGTGCAAGAGCTTCGTCGGGGACAACCGGCTGATGTGCACACTGCTGCTGTCCGCCCTCGCGCCCAGCGTGCCCGCCTTGCGGGACCTCACCATCCGGCGGCTCGGCGCGCTCAACCACGGCTCGGTCGTCTCCCCGATCCCCGGTGCCGACGTCGGGCTGATCAAGACGAAGGTCAAGGAGTGGGCGGCCCAGTTCGCCGAGATCAAGGCGACCGGCACCGACACC
This sequence comes from Streptomyces sp. NPDC033178, assembly GCF_055577685.1. Classification (NCBI taxonomy): domain Bacteria; kingdom Bacillati; phylum Actinomycetota; class Actinomycetes; order Kitasatosporales; family Streptomycetaceae; genus Streptomyces; species Streptomyces sp. NPDC033178. The sequence goes on along the minus strand of NZ_JBVIPT010000006.1, from coordinate 447,984 downwards.
AACCCGGGTGTGCGGCTCGAACTCGCCGGCGTGGACGTGGACTCGGTCATCGCCAACGCCAACGTGAACAACAGCCGGGGCAACCGGCGCACCCTGGCCAAGCGGCTGCTCGCCGAGGAACTGGGCCTCGACCTCCAGGACCGGCTGGTCGCCGACGAGCTGAACCTCGTATGGCGCGGCTCGAACCGCACGGCTGAGGTGGTCTTCGGCACCGTCGCCGATCCTGACGACCTCGCCGACCACGAGTTCCAGCCCAGCCAGGAGGGCATGTGGCGGATCGTCATGGGTCTGCCGTACGCGGAGGGCGAGTGGGGGGCGGTCGACGACGCCAACCGGATGCAGGGGCTGCGGGAACGGCCCGGCACGCATCCGCAGACCGTGGCGTGGATTCCCGCCCGGCTGTCCGCCGCCCGGTACAAGGACTTCCAGCGGCTCGTCGTGATCGACTACGCGCTCGCCGACCAGCGTCGTTTCGACACCCAGTACGCGATGCACCTCAACGCCGACAACCGGGCGCGGGCCAAGGCCCTGCTCGAAGGGCAGCGGGAGTCGCTGGCGCAGACCGTGAAGGACGCCTTCAAGGAGGCATACGGGCTGGCCGACAAGAAGGCGTCCGACGTCGACGTGGCCTTCAACGACCATCTTGAGGCCCTGCCCGAAGTCTCCGACCTGCGTATCTCCATCGGGCAGTCGATGCGGGCCGGGGCCCGGCACATCGTCGCGAAGCTGCTCGCCCACCAGTTCCCCGCCCACCCGGACTTCGACCCGCAGGGCAGCAACACGCCCGTCAGGGCGAGCGAGGCGCGGACCGTGTTCGGGCTGGTCCGGGAGGCTGCGGAGGCCTCCGACCGACAGGTGGAGAACTCGGGCAAGGAGAAGGCCCTGATGGAGCGGATCGCCGTACCGCTCGGGCTGGGACAGCAGAAGGAGGCGTACTTCCGGCTGTCGAACCGGTGGGCCGACCACTTCGCGCTGATGGCGCGGACGGACGGCGGACCCGGTGACCTCAGCGTCGCCAAGCTCACCGAGTGGATCGACCGGCCCGAGCGGATGGGTCTGGAGCCGTTCCTCGCCAACCTGGTCATCGCGTCGTACGCGGAGATGGACGACCGCGTGTGGGTGCGCGCCGGTGCGGTCCTCGACCCGGCGCCCGAGCTTTCGGCGATCAGGCCGCAGGACGCGCTGCGATCCCAGCCGCTGCCCGAGGAGGAGGTCTGGGAGGAAGCGGGGCGACGGTACTGGGACGTCTTCGGGGTGGAGGGGGCGGAGACGAAGCCGCCGACGCTGCGCCGGGGGCGGCTGGTCAGCCAGTTCGCGCGGCAGATCCTCGCCAAGGCGCGGCATTTCCGGCCGCACGCGGACGATCTGCTGCGGCAGCTGGAGAGACACTCGGTGTTCCTCTCGCTCGACGGCGGCGACGAGTCCGGCCGGCTCGCCCTCGCCCGCCGGTCGCGGGATCTCCTCGACGAGCTGGCCGGCTTCGACCAGGGGGCGGCGGGCGGCATCGCCGCGGCCAAGCAGATCATCAGCGCCTTCGCCGCGTTCGACCTCGGCGCGGCCTCGGCCGGCCGCTACGGCGCCTCCGTCAAGCAGGCCGAGGCCGTCGCGGCGGCACTGGCCGGCGCGAGCTGGGACACCTTCGAGCTGGCGGCGAACGTCGGCCCGGAGGGCGAGGCGGTCCTCGCGCAGCTGCGCAGCGCCGCCAACGCCGACCAGCGCACCGTCAATCTCAAGGACGCCCTGGAGAAGGCGCGGGTGGCGGGCGTCGCGGCGCTCAAGCGCAACCAGGCCGCCAACGCGCCCACCCGGCCCGCGGCCGGTCCGTCCACGCCCGCTCCGGGGCCGCTCACCTCGCCCGGCGCCGTGGATCTCACCACCGCGAGCAGTCACCCGCCGGTGCCCACGACGCAGCCGTCTCTTCCGGCCGCCGGGACGGGAACCGGGACCGGCGGCCGGGCCGCCCGGCGCTCGGGCGGGGCGCGCACCAAGGCCTCCCAGGCACCGGCCGAGCTGCGCGCGGAGCTGGCCGAACTGGCCGCTCTGGCGGCGGCGGAGCCCGACGTCACCATCGAGTTCAGCTGGCGGGTCGTGGAGTGACGACGGCGGTTACTGTGGCGCGGGCCATGGATGTGGAAACGGGACTAAGGGCAGGTGCGGCGGTGAACGCCATGGAGACGAGGCGGGCAGGCGCGTGAGTACGGCGACCAGCACGAGCGCGGTGCGGCTCAACGCGGCCACCATCACCCAGTACCTCACCTCCCAGCCCGGCCTCACCCCCGGCAAGCGCCGCTCGGTACTGCTGCGGGCCGCACCTGTATGGGACGGCCTTGCCGAACTTCCGTGGGGTGAGGGACGGAGAGCACGGATCGCGTCGGGGCCCTCACCGCTCGCCGTGTACGAGCTGGTGCTGGCCCACCAGGCGGCCGACGCCACCGGCCTCGGCGCCCCGGTCACCGGCCCCGACGTCCTGGTCGTCCTCACCGACCGCGAGGAGGCCGAACTCGGCCCCGACCTGCTGTCCAAGGTCCACAAGCAGCGGGTCAGCGCCGTCAACATCTGGGACGTGGTCCGCGAGGCGTTCGGCGCCGACGCCCCCGACCACTGGCTGTCCGAGGAGAACTGGGCCGCCGAGGCCCTCCTGGACGCCACCCCTCCGGGCGGCTGGCCACGCCTCGCGGGTGGCACTCTCTCGCGGCGCGAGGCGCTGGCGGCACTGGCGATGCGCCGGCTCGGCATCGGGCGCTACGACCCCGATCGCGTCCCCGGCGGGCCGGCGGGGGCCGACGGACTCGACGTACACGCTCTGCTGCGCTGGACGTTGCAGCCGGGAGGCCCGGACCGCTTCCTCGCGCTGCGGGCACCGGAGCGGGCCGGGCTGGCCCGGTTCCTCGGGGAGGACGACCAGGTAGGGCTGACCGGGCGGGCCCTGCTCGCGCTGATCGGCGCCGAGCACGGGCCGGACGCGGTCGCTTTCGGGCTGGTGTGCGCGGCGCTCTGGCGGGACACCGAGGTTCCGGACGCGGCGGGTGGGCGGCGCGGTCACCGGCGTACGGCACCCCGCGCCCAGGCGGCGGCGGGCGGTGCCGCCGTGGACGCCGAGGACTACCGCGCCCGTGGACGTGCGGAACGGTGGTTCGGCGAAGAGCCGCTCGCGCACGGTGAGGCCCTGGACCGGCTCACGGCTGCCTTCGGCCGGGCCTGCGAGGAGTTCGTCTGCGCTCTGCTGCTGACCGGCCGGTCGGAGTTCGACGAGTCGGCGGCAGCCGCCCGGCGAATGAGCGGCGCCGCCCTGGAGCGGGCGGAGTCGCTGGTACGGCAGTTCGGGGCCGAGCGCGCGGCTCAGTCGAGTTCCGTACTGGCGGCCGGACTTGAGGCCCGCTTCGGTGCGGTCGGGCAGGCACTTCGCGGTGGCGACCCGCTGTCGATCTCCCGGGCCGTCAGCGCACTCGACGACCACAGTCTCTCCGCGGACACCGACGCCCGTACGCGTATCGCGCGCGCCCGTATGGCAGAGCGGCTCACGCGGTGGCTGGCGGGCGATCCACCGGCCTCGTCGGAGAACCTCGCGGCCTCGATCGGCCGTCACGTCTCGGAAACGGGCTGGGTCGATCTGGCCCTCGAACACATCGAGTCCGGTGGTGAGAGCGAGCCGACGCTGCGATCGTCGTACGACACCCTGTGTGCCTCCGTGCGCGCTCGCCGTCGCGAGATCGACCGGCACTTCGCGCAGGCGCTCGCCGTCTGGACCGCGGACGGTGGCCCGCCCGGGACCATGCTGACGGTGGAGACCTTCCTCCCGCGCGTCGTCGCCCCTGTGACGAAGTCCGGGGACCGCCGGGTGCTGTTGCTCGTCCTCGACGGGATGAGCGCGGCGATCGCCTCCGAGCTGGCCGAGGAACTGCGTGAGCACTGGGTCGAGTACGACCCTCTGGCCGACGCCAAGGACCCGGCACGGCGCCGGGCGATGGCAGCCGCGCTGCCCACCCTCACCTCGGTCTCCCGGACCTCGCTCTTCGCCGCCGCGCTGACCTCGGGCACACAGGCCGACGAGAAGCGGACGTTTCCCGCCCACCGCTTCTGGGGGGACTCACAGGCCGCGGTCTTCCACAAGGACGACCTGCGTGCCGACGCCGCCGGAGACTCCTTCGGCCCCGAACTGCTCGCCGCGCTCATGGACGACGGTACGCAGGTCGCCGTGGTCCTCAACACGATCGACGACCGGCTCGCCAAGGAACAGAAACTCGGCGACGGCACCTGGCGGCTCGCCGAGATAGGGCAGCTCCGCGAACTGCTGCGGTACGCCGCGCTCCAGGGCCGGGCGGTGATCCTGACCAGCGACCATGGGCACGTCGTCGACCGGCACGGGTCGCGGGTCGCTTCGGGTGCTCCGCTGTCGGCCCGGCACCGGGAACCGGGCGGGCCTCTCGCCGAGCCGGAGGTTCTGTTGTCCGGGCGCCGGGTCGTCGTGCCCGATGCCGGCGACTCGTCCCGGCGCGCGTCCGGTGGCGAGGTCGTCGCACTTTGGGACACGGACTCGCGCTACACGTCGCAGAAGGCGGGCTACCACGGCGGGGCTTCCCTCGCCGAAGTCGCCATCCCCGTGCTGGCGTTCCTTCCCTTCGGCGCGCAGCCGCCCAAGGGCTGGCGCGAACTCGGTGACCAGCGGCCCTCCTGGTGGCGCCTCGACGCGCCCTCGGCCGAGACCGCCCAGACGACGACCCTGTCAACCGCGCCTTCGACCACGTCACGGCCGACGGGAACCCGGCCCGCACCGGCGGCACCACGCCCGACCGGGAAAGCCGCGGACAAGGCGGTCGAGATCGTGGCGAGCCGGGACTCGCTCTTCGACATGGTGCTCGTCCCCACCGAGGAGGAGGACTCACTGCTGTCCGTCACGGCCGTCGTGCCGGACGAGACCGCCTCGCCGAACGACGCGCTGATGACCGCTCTGCTCGGCTCCGAGATCTACCAGGCCCAGGTGGAGGTGCTGTCCCGCAAGCGCGAGCTGCCGAGGATGGAGGAGGCGGTCCGGGTGCTGCTGGACATCGGGGGCACGCTTCCGATGACGGCGCTGGCGCAGCGCGTCGGGCTTCCGGCCGGCCGCAGCGCGGAGGGTTTCTGCGCCGTACTGCGGCAACTGCTCAACTACGACGGCGCCCAGGTCCTGGAGACCCTGCCGGACGGCCGCACCTTGCGGCTGAACGCCGGACTACTGAAGGGGCAGTTCGAGCTGGAGTGACAGTCCTGACCCGGTACCGGCCCGGGAATCACCGGCCGGTACCAGGTGGCGGTACCAGATGCCGCTTCTGTCCGCGCCGTCAGACGAGCTGTCGCATGATCCGCACGAACTGCCCCAACTCGTCGAGGAGTTGCTGCTCCAGCGGCTCAGGGGCAAAGTGCGCAATCTTGTTACGGATCTTGCGGACCTGATCGAGCTGGTACACGAACTGAACGCGGTTCACCATGGCCCAGCCGAGTGCCTGCCAGTTCTGATCCGCCTTGGCGCGCAGTGCGTCCTTGGTCTGCTGGCCGTCGAGCAACGTCACGTAGTCACCGAACATCAGGTCCGAGATCTTGCCGGTCTGCCGCTCCGGCCTCCTCGGCTGCACGGCCTTGATGGCCTCGGGGTCGATCGCGGCACCCAGGCACTTGCGCAGCAGGAACTCGATCTCCCCGACCATGAAGAACGGCCTCGCCGTCGCGTCGAAGCGTTCCGTGATGTCCGCGGAGGTCACGATCCCGCTGAACCGGCCGTCGTTGCGGCGGACAAGCACGTACCCCCTCTCGCTGACCAGGGGCAGTACGGCGAAGAAGTTCTGGTGCTCCTCGGCCACCGGCACATCGTCGACCAGGGCGTTCGCCAGAACCCGCTCGACACCTGCCTTCTCGTACATCCTGGCCACCGAACTCCAGGTGACGGCACCGCACAGCGTGGTCGTCCCGTCGATGACGGGCAACTGGGAGTAGTCCTTGGTACGCATCAGGTGCGTGGCCTCGGAGAGCTGTGCGGTCGGCGGAAGGGACTCAAGGCCCGCCCTGGCCGCCGCGATGTCCCCGATCCGCAGTGGGTGCTGCGGAAGCAGACCTGGCGCCTGCTCCTCCCCCGGCTCCTCGTCATGCGCCTCGTCATGCGCCTCGTCCGCCGCGACGACCGTCTCCAGGGCGACGACGTGGACGGAGCTGCCATGGCCGCAGGTGGCGAAGGACGGAACGGTGGACAGGCCCACATCCTTCAGTGCCTGCGAGATCGCCAGGACGGACTGGTCGTCGCGTCGACGTGTCCCGAAGAGCGCGAGCAGTTCCTGTACCGGGATCTTCGTACCCTTGAGCGCCAGCAGATTTTCGTCGGAGGGCATGATGGCGCTCACCCGCCCAGCTTCTCGGCGAAGCCGCGGTGCACGGTGTGCTTGCGCATGGCGGACCGCACCAGGTCGAGGAGCTGCCGGGAACGGTCCGTGTAGAAGCGTTCGAAATCCCCCTCGTGCAGCGTGGCCGGATCGATGAGGTGCGTCGCGACGACATCGTCGAACCACTCGGGGCGCATGCCCGATTCCAGCATCAGTGACTTGAGGTAAGCGGTGGGCGGACCGGTCATGCTCCGGCTCGCCCGGTACGACAGCGGGGTCTTGTTGACGATCGAGTTGACGCGCGACGCGTAGCCGGGGTGCGACTTGGCCACCCAGGACTTGGGGAAGATCACCCGTACGTCGACGCCGTGCGCGGCCAGTTGGCCAGGGCTCAGCGGTGCCTCGGTGTAGTACCAGTCCACAGCGCCCTGTTTGACGAGCAGTGCGTAGATTCCCTTGTAGGCAGCGCTGTTGCGCGTGGTCAGAGTGTCGAGCCTGTCGGAGACGAACACGGCTTCCGCCACCGTGTCCGGCTCTCCGCCCTGCCCACGGATCCACGCGACGAGCTGCTCCACGTCACGGGGGAAACGGCTCTCGATCGACCCGCCGTACATCTCGCCGAGCACGCCGTTCCAGAACCACTGGGCGATGCGCTCCTCTCCGTCCGCGGTGTCCGTCTCGTCGCCCATGACCGCGCGTACGGCGGCCAGCGGCACGAGTTGGGTGCGGTACGGAAGGTCCGCCGAATTGACGATGCACTGCCGCTCCAGGAACGCTCCGACCCAGGCGAAGGCCTCCGCCAGCCTTGGGGCCAGCCGCCTGAAGTCGCCCAGTGGAAGCTCCAGCAGATCGCGGCGCTTGCAGGAGAGCGAGTTGCGAAGACCGTCCTGCTTGTGCTCCCACGTGCGGACGAGGGCGATCGCCTGAAGGAAGTCGCTGCTGCTCAGCCCGTCCTCGACTCCGGCCTCCATCCTGCCGAACACGGGATGGGCGGCGGTCAGGTCCGACTTGATCTGCAGCCACGCGTCGGGAAGCCGGTAGTACTCCCCGAACTCCGCCACATGGGCCCGGTCGCCCGCGTAGGTGGCGGTGAGCAGCTCGAAGACGTTCAGCGGGACGCCACCCGCGTTCACCCGCTCGAAGACCGCGCACACCGCGTCCATTTCGGTGGAGGCGGGCAAGTTGATCATGGGCACGTCGAACGACTGAACGTGGTTGAGTACGTGTTCCTCGAACCGCGACCAGACATCCCAGTTCGCTTCGTCCAGTTTCACGAATTCCCGGTGCCAGGCATTCATGCGCTGGGTGTCGAACACGAGATTGAGCGGGAAATGGCCTGCGGCGCACTCAAGCTGTGTCGTACTCAGATCGAGGACGACTCGCCGCGCGAAGTCCGTCCTGAGGGTCCGGTCCTCGGGTACCGACACGATCGCGTCGTCCCGGTCCGAGGGCGAGCCGATCGCCTTGGTGATGTCGATGTAGTACCAGCGCCTCAGGTCCTTGCCGCGGGTGTCGACGGTGTCCACCGGCTGGTCGCGTCGCAGAGCCTGGTACAGCGAGGTCATTCGCTGCTGGCCGTCGAGGAGCAGGAGGTCGGGCACCCTGTCCTCGGAGACCTGCGCACCGCTCAGCGGCCTGGGCCTGAAGGGCGTGTTGCCGCCGGTCTGGAGCGACATGACGACGCCGAGCGGGTAGTTGAGCGTGACCGTCGCGATCAGCGCCCGGATGTGCTCGTCGTTCCATTTCCACTCACGCTGGAAATCAGGTAGTTGCAAGGAGCCTGACTCAACCTGCTTGAGCAGATCTCTGAGCTTCGGACTGTCCAGCGACACTCTGCGGTCTCCCCCGCTTTGAACCCCAATGGTGGATACCGTATTGCATCAAGCCATTCTGAGCGCCGTCAAGGAATGCAGGAATCGAGACACCTGCGCCTCGTTGCCATTCAGCCATCACGAACGTATTCGGACACCCGTGATGTCACGGAGGAGCCGGTGCCGCCGTCCCCGGCTGCCGGATGCCTGCTCCCGGCCCCGCCGCACCGTCCTCCAGGGGATGGAAGACTGACGAGGTGAGTACAGACCAGCCGTCCCGGATCTCCCCCGTCAGTGCGACGCGCCGACGTGAGGTGATCGACGCCCTGCGGCGAGGGGCCGTGCCCGAGAGCGGTCTTGACCTGCTGGCGACCGGCCTGGACCGCTTCGAGACCGCGCTGGACGCGGAGCTTTCGGCGGTGGCGTCGGGCGCGTCGGTGTTCAAAGCGGTCCGCGGTGAGTACGGCTCCGGCAAGACCTTCTTCACACGGTGGCTCGGCGAGCGCGCCAAGCGCCGGAATTTCGCCGTGGCCGAGATCCAGATCTCGGAGACCGAGACTCCGTTGCACCGGCTGGAAACCGTCTACCGGCGACTCACGGAACGGCTGGCCACATCCGGGTTTCCACCGAGCGCGCTCCGTCCCGTCGTCGACGCGTGGTTCTACGCGCTGGAAGAGGACGCCCTGGCAGACGGGGCCACCGTAGAGAGCCTCGCAGAGTCGGTCGAGAGGCTCATGGCCGCGCGTCTCGCCGAGGTGTCCCGGCATGCCCCGTCCTTCGCCGCCGCACTCCGTGGGTACCGCACCGCGCTCACCGCGGGCGACGAGACCACCGCGGCGGCTGTCATGGCCTGGCTCGGCGGACAGCCTCACGTGGCCGCCGCCGCCCGCAGAGCCGCGGGGGTTCGGGGAGATCTCGACCACTTCGGCGCACTGGGCTTCGTCCAGGGCCTGCTCACGGTGTTGCGGGACAGCGGACACGCGGGTCTGTTCCTGGTGCTCGACGAGGTGGAAACCCTCCAGCGGGTCCGTTCGGACGCCCGCGACAAGGCGCTCAACGCTCTGCGCCAGCTCATCGACGAGGTGCACTCCGGTCGTTTTCCCGGGCTCTATCTCATCATCACGGGCACACCCGCGTTCTACGACGGCCAGCAGGGCGTGCAGCGGCTGGCACCCCTGGCTCAGCGACTGGCGACCGACTTCACCACCGAACCGCGCTTCGACAACCCACGCGCGGTACAGCTGAGGCTTCCGGGCTTCACGGAGGAGTCGCTGATCGCTCTCGGGCAGACCATCCGGGACCTGTACGCGGACGGGTCCGCGAGTCCGGGACGCATCGCGGCGATGGCCGACAACGCCTATGTCGCGGACCTGGCACGTGCCGTCGGCGGCACTCTTGGGGGCAAGGTCGGAGTGGCCCCCAGGCTGTTCCTGAAGAAGCTGGTGAGTGATGTCCTCGACCGCGTCGACCAGTTCGACGACTTCGATCCGCGCAGGCACTACTCGTTGACGGTGAAGACCTCCGAACTCACCGAAGTCGAAAGGAACGCCGCGGCAGCCGGGGCGGACGACGTGGAACTGGAGCTTCCGTGACGGGAGACGCCCAGGCCCCCGACCCACTGGACCGGCTGCACCCGGGTCTGGTCCATCACATCGTCAACTCGCTTGGCTGGCCTGCTCTTCGGCCCCTCCAGGAGGAATCGATCACCCCCCTCCTCGACGGGGCCGACGCGGTGCTGCTGGCGCCCACGGCCGGCGGAAAGACAGAGGCGGCGGCCTTTCCGTTGCTTTCAAAAATGGCTCTGGAGGGTTGGACAGGCACATCCCTGCTCTACGTCTGCCCCCTCAAAGCACTGCTCAACAACCTCCTGCCACGTCTTGAGACATACACCTCGTGGCTGGGGCGTACCGCCGCGCTCTGGCACGGGGACGTGACGCACTCACGCCGCAGACGCATCCTCAGCGACCGGCCCGACGTGCTGCTCACCACCCCCGAGTCCCTGGAAGCCATGCTGGTCAGCACCAACGTCGACCATCGTGCCTTCTTCTCGGGCCTGCGGGCGATCGTGGTCGACGAGGTACACGCGTTCGCCGGGGACGACCGGGGATGGCATCTGCTCGCCGTACTGGAGCGACTGGAACGGGTGGCGGGGCATCCTGTACAGCGCGTAGGTCTCTCCGCGACGGTCGGCAACCCGGAGCAGTTGCTGCACTGGCTGCAGGGTTCAGGGGCCGAAGAACGCGCGGCTCATGTCGTCGCTCCCCACCTGCGTGATGTCTCCGCGACGCTCCCCCCACCGGGGGAGGTCGAACTCGACCATGTCGGCTCCCTCGACAACGCGGCCCGGGTGATCGCGGCCCTCCACCACGGCGAGAAGCGGCTCGTGTTCTGCGAGTCCCGCAGGGAGGTGGAGGAACTCGGCGCCAGTCTGCGCGCGAAGGGCGTCACCACGTTCCTGTCCCACGCCTCGCTCTCCGTGGACGAGCGGGCCCGTGCCGAGGAGGCGTTCGCCGAGGCCCGCGACTGCGTGATCGTCTCCACCAGCACACTGGAACTCGGCATCGACGTGGGTGACTTGGACCGGGTCCTGCAGATCGGCGCGCCGGGCACCGTGGCGTCGTTTCTGCAGCGCATCGGGCGCACGGGCCGACGGCCGGGATCCGTACGCAACTGCCTCTTCCTCGCCATCGACGAAGACGACCTGCTGTCCGCCGCCGCTCTTCTCCTGCTGTGGTCGCGTGGCTGGGTGGAACCGATCACGCCACCTCCCGAGCCCCGGCACATCGCCGCTCAGCAGATCCTCGCGCTGTGCCTTCAGGAGCACCGGGTCGGGGACCGGCTGTGGCAGGAGTGGTGGGGCGGCATCGGCCCCTTCGGTCCTGCCGCGGAACCCGTGATGCGCCATCTGGTCACGCAGGGCTATCTGGACCAGGACGGAGGCATGCTGTTCATCGGTCCCGAAGCCGAACAACGCTTCGGATTCCGGCATTTCATGGATCTGACGGCGGTGTTCACCGCGGCCCCCGAATTCACCGTACTGTCCGGCCGCACGGAAATCGGCACCACGGATCCAGCGCTGCTCACCGATGAGGTCGTAGGGCCGCGTCGGCTGCTTCTCGCCGGACGCAGTTGGCAGGTGACCTACATCGACTGGTCACGACGACGCTGCTTCGTGGAACCTGTCGAAGACGGCGGCAGGGCGCGCTGGGGTGGCATGGGGTTCACCCGTTCCGCATCGTTCGAACTCGCCCGCGCCGCACGGGAGATCCTGCTCGGCTCGACGCCTCCGGTCAGTCTGACCCGGCGCGCCGAATCCGCGCTGGCGCGGACTCGGGAACGGTACGGCGAGATGGTGCACGTCGGCAGCACCATCGTGACCCGCGGTGGACCGGACACAAACGTGCGCTGGTGGACCTGGGCGGGCAGTCGTGCGAACGCCACACTCGCCGCCACGCTCACCTCGGTTGCCGACCCACTGCAGCGCCCGACAGACACGTATCTGCGGCTGCGCGAGGACATTACGGCTCAGGAGTGGAGGAAGGCCGCCGCAGAGGCCGCCGAACACCTCTGTCTACCCGCCGTGGACCCTCGCGCGGTGGCCGGGCTGAAATTCAGCGCCGCCCTGCCGCCTCGTCTGGCGGAAGCAACCGTCGCATCACGCCTGGCCGATCTGGACGGGGCGGCCGCCGTCCTGCGGGAACCTGTCAGATTCATGCACCGAACTGCGGCTAGCGACGCCTGGGAGTGACGTGCTTAGCGCTCCTCGGCCCACACACGCAGCTCAGCGGCAATGAAGGGGGGCATCTCTCCCTTTGGCCGCGTGCCTGTCAGAGTGAACCGCTCCGGGTCTGATGGAGGCTCGGGAGTGCCCTGAGTTGGGTGGAGGGTGCTTTGCGTTCAGCCAGCCGGGCTGAAGTGCGCGGAGAATCACCGCAGCCCATTGGTCAGGACGAGTGCCCGCAGTGGCCGCGTGGGTGGCTACCCTGGTGGCTATGTTCACAGCCACGTGTACCGGTTTGAACCGGTACGGACCGGGGTCTGATGAGGCCCTTCAACTTACGAAAAAAGGGCACCTGACCAGCAGTTTCCCTGGCCATAGGGCCCTTGGCGGCAGACGAGTCGGGCTGTACGCCGGGTTCTGTCGCCGGTCGACCTCGCGGTCGGCCGGGAGACGGCCATCCATCTAGGGTCGGCGTTGCCGCCGGCCTCGTGCGGTCTACCCGCGGACTCGGGCGAGCCGCCCTCGAACGTCCGCGCAGGGCACGTGTTACCGCGCCCCTCTTGACCTTGCTCCGGGTGGGGTTTACCTAGCCGCCTGAGTCGCCTCAGGCGCTGGTGGTCTCTTACACCACCGTTTCACCCTTACCTGGGACCGAGGTCCCTGGCGGTTTGCTTTCTGTGGCACTGTCCCGCGGGTCACCCCGGGTGGCCGTTAGCCACCACCCTGCCCTGTGGAGCCCGGACGTTCCTCGGGAAGCGCCCCCGAAGGGGACTCCACGCGGCCGTCCGCCCGGCTCGTCTGCCGTGTCGACCATGGTACCGGGCTCGCGGCCCGGCCCGGAACGCGAGCGGCCGGAGCCCGCCGTCGCCAGGAACGAGCCCAGCAGGATCAGGGTGAACGCCGCCACCACTCCCGCCGTCAGTTCCTCGTCCAGGAACAGCACGCCCGCCGTCACCGCCACCGCCGGGTTGACGTACGTGAAGACCATCGCCCTCGTCGGCCCCGCCTCCCTGATCAGTTCCAGGAAGACCACGAAGGCCAGCGCCGTGCAGATCACTCCCAGGCCCGAGAGGGATGCCAGGACCGAGGGGGACGGGAGCGACGACGGTCGTGTCAGGGCCGCCGCCGGGGCGTACACCAGCGCCGCCAGGAGCAGGCAGGGGGCTATCAGTTGCAGGGTCGGGACCGGCTTCAGGTAGCGGGCCATGATCAGCGGGGCCGTGGCGTAGCCCACTACCGTCACCAGCATCTCCGTCAGGGCGCGGGCGTTTCCGCCTGTCAGGTGTGGGGCCGTCAGGACTGCCACGCCGGCCAGGCCCAGCGCCAGGCCGGACATGCGGCGGGTGCCCAGGCGTTCCGTGTCTCCGAAGTAGCGGGCCAGGAGTATGCCGACGATGGGTACGCCCGCGATCAGCAGGCCCGCCGTCGAGCTGGAGAGGTGGCGTTCCGCGTCGGTCAGGGTCCACCAGGGGCCGATGATCTCTATGCACGCGAAGGCCAGCATGGGGCGCCAGTGCGTTCGTACGACTCCGATCAGGTTTCCCTGGCGGATGGCGAACGGGAGGAGCAGGGCCGCGCCCAGCGCACATCGTGTGAACACCACCGTGGACGCGGACATGCCACCGTCCACCGCCACTTTGATCATCAGGTAGGGGATGCCCCAGAGCACTCCCATCAGGGAGAAGAGAAACCAGCCGCGTGCACTCATGCGCGCAGTTTCGGTCGGGTCAGCGGCGAGTGTCTTGAACGCTGTTGCGGTACGCCGCCGGGGTCACGCCCAGTACTCGGCGGAACCAGCGCGTCAGGTGCGCCTGGTCCGCGAAGCCAACCAGGGCCGCTGTCTCGGCCGGGCGGTGGCCCTTCTCCAGTAGGCAGCGGGCTCGGTTCACGCGGTGCTGGGCCAGCCAGGCGTACGGCGGCATCCCCGTGCTCGTACGGAAGGCTCGGAGCAGTTGGTAGCGGGACAGGTCCAGGTCCGCGGCCAGGGCGGAGAGGGAGGGTGGGGAGAGGAGTTCGTCCGTCAGGCGGGCTCGGACCGTCTCAGCTATTCGGTCCGCGCCCGGGATTCTGTCGCACACCGGGCGGGCCGTGGAGTGGCGGCGGGAGAGGGCCGTGAGCAGCCACGGGATGCGGGACTCCGCCTCCAACGGGTCCGGGCAGACGCTCAGTTCGGTGTGCGTGAGGCGGAGGGCGGTGGCCAGTTCGGGGTCGTCGAGGACGGGGTCGCGGAAGTGCGGGATGCCGTACGTGCCTTCGGTGAGCAGGGGGACCTCGGCGTACAGGGCGCGGTAGGCGTAGCCGTCGGATGCCGCCGGGCCGCCGGTGTGCGTCTCGCCGGGGGCGAGAACGACTATCGAGCCGGGGCTCGTCTCGATCCGGCCGCCTCGGTAGTCGATGAACTCTGAGCCGCCGACGCAGACACCGATGGTGAACTCGTCGTGGGCGTGGGGCGCGTAGCGGTGACGGTCGAAGCGGGCGGTGAGGAGGTCGAGGGGGCGGCCACTCCGGCCTAGGGTCGCCCTGGTCCAGACCGCCTGCTCGCGCCCGCCCATCGGCTCGCGCCCAGTCGCCTGCTCACGCCCATTCACGGGCTTACGGCCAGTCGCCTGCTCACGGCCTCCCACCGGCTCGCGGCCAGCCGCCTGCCCGTACCCGCCCGGCCGGCGAAGGCCATCCGCCCGCTCACCGTCACCCCGTGCCCCCATGGCGCCGCACCTCCTCAGGGGTGCAACGCCCGCGTGCCCTTCTTCCATGCCCCGGCCAGGTCGGCGTCGTCCGGAAATCGGCCGTGGATCTCCAGGATCACCATCCCGTGGGCGAACGCCCAGGTCGCCCGGGCCAGGTCCATGTCGCCGCCGCAGGCCCGGACGAGCGGCGCGGCGGCGCGGTCCTCCAGGCCGGGCGGGAGGAAGGCGCGGGGCAGCGGGCGCTCGGTGGCGAGGCAGTAGAGGTGGGGGTGTTCGAGGGCGTACGCGCGATACGCCTCGGCCAGGGCCGGGATCGAGCCCGGGGCCTGGGCCTCGGCCTCCTCCAGCGCCGCCGCGGACTCGGCGAGCATCTGCGCGATCAGCTCGACCTCTACGGCCGACTTGTCGGGGAAGTGCTTGTAGAGGGACGGGGCCTTGATGCCCAGGTGGTCGGCGAGGGCCCGCATGGTCAGCGCGGCGGGGCCCGCCTCCTCCAGGAGCGCTCGGGCCGCCGCCACGATCGAACGGGCCCGCGGCGACAGCCCACCGCCCTGGGCACCCTGGGCGCCTTGAGCGCCGTGGGCCTCCTGCCGGTCACCGACTTGAGTGCCCCGCCCGTCGGCACCCTGGTTGCCCCGCCGGTCAGTCACGCTGGAAGCCCTCCTTCGTCCGCAGGCCGTAGCCGAAGGCGCGATCGTACGAGATGTGGGCCAGCCAGCCGCACAGGGCCGCGAAGGCCGGGGCCCAGGTGACCGGGCCGAAGGCGTAGAGCGTCATGAGGGCGAGTGGGACGAGCGCGCGGTGGGCGGTGTTGTAGTACGGGACCGCGCGGGGCTGGAGCCGGCCCTTTGCCATCCCGCGCGCCTCGCCGATGCCGACCAGGAACGTCAGGTCTGGCGCTATGAAGAACGCGACGGCCAGGAGTCCCGCGAGCCAGCCGTGGTTCACGGCTTCGAGTACGGCGAAGGCCGACCAGAAGAGCGCGTTCAGCAACCAGGCGGTGCGGCGGGTGACCGAGAGGGCGCGGCGGCCTCGGGGAGCGGTGGCCGCGCCGTCGACGTCCGCGGTGCCTGCGGGGACGGCAGTGCTGGGCGCGGCGATCGTACTCATCGTGCTCCTCGTGCTCATTTCCTGCCTCCTGCGGCTGGGCGGTCGTTCGGTCGGGATTTCCGTCGCGGGCTGCCCGTTGCGTTGTCCGCGGACAGATGGCTAACGTCGTTAGCCTCGACCGTACGGCTAACATCGTTAGCCGTCAAGAGGCGACCCGCGACGCCCACCCCCCGACCCGCAGGGAAGGCCATCGCTTGACCTTGCCGCAACGTCAACGTTTCTACTGAGGGCATGCGGATCGGAGAACTCGCCGCGACCGTCGGCGTCACGACGCGGACCGTCCGGCACTACCACCACCTCGGGCTGCTGCCCGAACCCGAGCGGCGCTCCAACGGCTACCGCGACTACGGCCTGCGCCACGCGGTCATGCTCGCCCGGATCAAACGGCTGACCGAGCTGGGGCTCGGTCTCGCCGAGGTGCGGGACGCCCTCGCGGACGACGCGGGGCGCGATCTCGCCGAGGTGCTCGCGGAGCTCGACGACGACCTGGCGCGCCAGGAGGCGGCCATCCGGGAGCGGCGGCTGCGGCTGCGCGCACTGCTGGACGGGGGCGGAATGCCCGCCGAGGGGCCCGTGTCTCCCGAACTGGCCGCGATCTTTGGGGAGTTGACCCGCCACCCGGAACCGGCGATGGCCGCCAAGGACCGCGAGATGATCGCCTTCCTCGAAACGGTCGCGGCCCCGGAGGACCGTGAGCGCCTGCTGTCCGCGATGCGCGCCGCCGCGGACGTGCCCGGCGCCCTGGAGCGGACGCACGAGGCGTACGCCCAACTCGACGCGCTCGTCGACGTCGATCCGGCCGACCCGCGCGTCGAGGAGGCCGCCCGTGCCCTCGCCGACTGCCTGCCCGACGAGGCCCTGGAAGGCATGGGCCTCGGCCAACTCGACCTGGAGGGAACCGACATGACCGGCAACGGCAGCTTCTTCCGCGCCTTTCTCGACGACTTCGCCCTCGCGCAGGCCGCGGCGGTCCGCCGGACGATCGAACTGCTCGTGGAGCGTGCGCGATGAGCGCGGCGGCGGACACGGTGACGACGGCGGGCAGCACCCCGGCCAGCGGTGTGCCGGCGACCGGCGCCGTGCGGACCCTTCGGACCGTGCGGCACCTCGTCGCCCACGAGGTGCGGCTGCTGGCGAGCATCGCCCGGTGGATGGCCCGGCGGCCGCACGGCATCGGGCGCGGGCGGGCCTTCTCGTACGGGCGCGGCCAGGGCGCGATGATGTTCGGCTTCGGGTTCGTGAGCGTCCTCGAAAGTGCCTGTATGGCGGTGCTCCTGCGGAACCATCCCGCCGTCCACCGGGTCGTGTTCACGCTCGACGTCTACACGCTGCTCCTGATCGTCGGCATGCACGCGGCATCCGTGACCCGCCCGCACGTGCTGGACGACACGGGGGACGAGGACGAGGCCTTCCTGCGTATCCGCCGCGCCGCCCACGTCGACGTTCGCGTCCCGCTCGCCGCGATCACCTCCGTACGCCGCGAGTTGGTCACCACGCATGAGAAGCGCGACGACCGGCTCGACCTGGCCATCGGCGCGCAGACCACGATCACGCTCGAACTCTCCTCGCCCGTAAGGCACTTCACCTTCCTCGGGCGCCCCAAGGACGTAACCATGATCCGCTTCCACGCCGACGAACCCGAGGCGCTGGTACGGGAGATACGCACAGCTCTGGAGCTCACGCGGGAGCGAACAGCACCTTCGCCGAGCCTGGGTCGGCCTGTGTGAGCCGTACCCGCAGCCGCTCCCCCAGGGGCAGCGGCAGCGTCCCCGCCCCCTCCTCGCTCCTGATGCGGGCGACGACGGCGGGGGACTCCAACTGGACGGTTCCCACGGTGGGTTCGCGTTCCTGTACGTCGACGACGGTGCCGTCGAAGAGTTCGCCGACGCGGTCCTTGAGCAGCGCCGCCTCGACGATGTCGACGCACTCGCGCTCGACCGTGCCCGCGCGGCGGGTGCCCTCGGCCATCCGCTTCGGCAGGTCGTCGAGGGCGGCGAGCACCCACTCCGGCGGTTCCTCCCCGGCTGCCGCCGCCAGGCACAGTTCCGAGGCGTAACGGTCGACCAGGCGGCGGAGCGGGGCCGTGCAGTGGGTGTAGGGCGCGGCCACGGCGGCGTGGGTGGTGAGGTCCGGGGTGACACCGCCCCGGAAGACCGTGTAGCCCGCGCCGCGCAGCAGCGTCGTGCACTCCTGGAGGAAGGCCGCGTGGTGGGGCAGGTGGGGGTCGAGGGAACGGATCAGGTCGGCGTACGAGACATGGTGCGGCCAGTCGATGCGCAGCGCCCGCGCGGTACGACGCAGTCGGCCGACCGCGCCGTCGGGCGCGGCCGGGAGCGTCCGCAGCACCCCCGTGCCGTACGCCAGCATCAGCTCGGCCGCGGCCATGCCCGTGAGGAGGGAGATCTGCGCGTTCCAGCCGTCGGCGGGGAGCGGGGCGCGGTAGCCGAGTTCGTACGCGCCGCCGCGTTCGGCGATCTCCTGCTCGGGGACGTTGAGGGAGATGCCGCCGCGGGCCACTTCCTGTTGTTCGCGCAGGAGCCCGATGTCCTTGAGGAGGGCGAGCGGTTCCTCGGGGGTGCCCGCGTCGAGCTGCTTCTGGACGGACTCGTAGTCGAGCTTGGCGCGGCTGCGGACGAGGGCGCGGCTGACGTCGGTGGCTGTGGGGCGGCCGTCCGCGTCCAGGTCGATGGTCCACAGGACGGCCGGGCAGGTCTGGTCGGGAAGCAGGCTCGCGGCGCCCTCGCTCAGTACCGGCGGGTGGAGGGGGATCTTGCCGTCCGGGAAGTAGAGGGTGGTCACCCTGCGGTGTGCCTCCGCGTCCAGGAGACCGCCGGGTACGACGAAAGCCGCGACGTCGGCGATGGCGTACCGCACGCGGTAGCCGTCCGGGCGGCGGGACAGGTGCATCGCCTGGTCGAGGTCGGTGGACGTCGGCGGGTCGATGGTGAAGAGGGGGATCTCCGTCGCGTCGTACGCCGGAAGCGTCGGTTCGCGGGCGGCTCTCTCCGCCTCGGCGAGCACCTCCGGCCCGAACGCCTCGGGCACGTCGAGTTCGGTGCGCAGTGCGCGCAGCGCGGCCCGCAGGGGCGCCTCGGCTGCGCCGGTCACACGAATCTGGCGGCGGGGCATAGGGCGAGCGTATGGCGGGGTGGGGCGAGCGGCACCCCGTAGGCTTGCGCGTACCCCTCTCACGTACCGAACGCCGTACCGAATGCCGTACCGAACGCCGTACCGAACGCCCCAGGGAGAACCGCCGTGCTTGTGCTGCTGCCGCCGTCCGAAGGAAAGGCTCCCTCCGGGCGGGGCGCGCCGTTGAAGCCGGAGTCGCTGTCGTTGCCGGGGCTCGCCGAGGCGCGGCAGGCGGTGTTCGAGGAGCTCGTCGAACTCTGCGCGGGCGACGAGGAGAAGGCCCGCGAGGTGCTCGGGCTGAGCGAGGGCCTGCGCGGCGAGGTCGCCAAGAACACGGAGCTGCGGACCGCGGGGGCGCGGCCCGCCGGGGAGATCTACACGGGGGTGCTGTACGACGCCCTCGACCTGGCCTCGCTCGACACGGCCGCCAAGCGGCGGGCGGCGCGCTCGCTGCTCGTCTTCTCGGGGCTGTGGGGTGCGGTCCGGGTGACGGACCGGATTCCCTCGTACCGCTGCTCGATGGGTGTGAAGCTGCCGGGCCTCGGGGCGCTGGGCGCGCACTGGCGGGCGCCGATGGCCTCCGTGCTGCCCGAGGCGGCGGGGAGCGGCCTCGTGCTCGACCTGCGGTCCTCGGCGTACGCGGCCGCGTGGAAGCCGAAGGGGGAGGTCGCGGGGCGCACGGCGAGCGTACGGGTGCTGCACGCGCCGACCCGGAAGGTCGTCAGCCACTTCAACAAGGCGACCAAGGGGCGGATCGTCCGCAGCCTCATGCAGTCCGGTGCCGTGCCTTCGGGGCCCGCGGAGCTGGTGGAGGCGCTGCGGGATCTCGGGTACGTGGTGGAGGCTGCGGCTCCTGCGGGGGCGGGGCGGGCGTGGATGCTGGACGTGCTGGTGGACGAGATTCACTGAGTACGAGGGAGACCTCCTCGGCATTCAGAGGCTTGCTGGGCACGCGGGGTTCGCCGGGCGCGCCGGGCGCGCAAGCCTCCTGTTGCAGCATGCGCAACGGGCTTTGCGCATGCTGAGTGGCGCGGGCAGGATGAACGCATGGCTTCGCCCCTGCCCTCCTCACCGCTGCCCCCGTCCGTGCTCGAACTGGCGCCCGTCGTCCCCGTGGTCGTCGTCGACGACGTCGCGGACGCCGTGCCGCTGGCCCGCGCGCTCGTCGCGGGCGGGCTGCCCGCGATCGAGGTGACGCTGCGGACGCCGGTGGCACTCGACGCGATCCGGGCGATCGCCGACGGGGTCCCGGAGGCGGTGGTCGGGGCCGGCACGGTCATCTCGCCGGAACAGGTCGCCCAGTCGGTGGCCGCCGGGGCGCGCTTCCTGGTGAGCCCGGGCTGGACGGACGTACTGCTCGATGCCATGAAGGCGTCCGGGGTGCCGTTCCTGCCGGGGGTCTCCACGACGTCGGAGGTCGTGGCGCTGCTGGAACGGGGCGTGAGCGACATGAAGTTCTTCCCGGCCCAGGCCGCCGGCGGCACGGCGTACCTCAAGTCCCTGGCGGGGCCGCTTCCCCAGGCCCGCTTCTGCCCGACGGGGGGCATCGGCCCGGCCGTCGCACCGGAGTATCTCGCCCTGCCGAACGTCCTGTGCGTGGGCGGCAGTTGGATGCTCCCAGCGGACGCGATCGCGGCCGGGGACTGGGCACGGGTGGAGTCCTTGGCGAGGGAGGCCGCGAGGTTGGGACACGCCCCGAGCTGAGGTGCGCCCCGTAAGGGGCGCGGGGAACTGCGCAATCACCCCCGCCGACCCGCAGCCAACTCACCACCCGAACCCAACCCGAGCCCACCCCGAGCCCAACCCCCGCTCAGCTCAGCGCAGCGCAGACGTCTCGTTCAGGAGCCGCACGCTCGCGTTCCCATCCCCGTAGTACGCCACCACCGACAGCGACGCCGCCGACAGTTCCATGCGGAACAGGGCCTCCGGCGGGGCGCCCAGGGCCAGTCGTACGAGGGTCTTGACGGGCGTGACGTGGGAGACGAGGAGTACGGTGCGGCCGGTGTGCGCCGCGAGCAGCTTGTCGCGGGTCGCGGCCACCCGGTGGGCCACCGCTTCGAAACTCTCGCCGCCGCCGGTGGGTTCGGCGTCCGGGGAGCTCAGCCAGGCGCTCATGTCGTCCGGGTACCGCTCGCGGACCTCGGCGAACGTCAGTCCCTCCCATGCCGCGAAGTCCGTCTCGCGGAGCCCGTCCTCGATCCGTACGTCAAGTCCGAGCCGGGCCCCGACGATCGCTGCGGTTTCGCGGCAGCGGGCGAGGGGGGACGACACGATGTCCTGTACGGTCCCGCGTGCGGCGAGCACGGTCGCGACGCGCTCGGCCTGGTGGCGGCCCGTGTCCGACAGCGCGGGGTCGCTGCCGCCGCTTCCGGAGAACCGCTTCTGGGGCGTCAGGGGGGTCTCGCCGTGCCGGAGCAGTACGAGGGTGGTGGGGGTGCCGAGGTCCGGGGGCGCGGCTCCTGCGGCGGCCGGTGCCTCGGAGGCGACGTTCCGTGCGGCGCGTACGTCGTCGGTGTTGGGCGTGGTGCCGGTGGTCGTCCGAGTGCGGGCCGTCCGGAGCTGATCGCGCAGTTCCCCGCGCCCCTTGCGGGGCGCCGACCTCGCGGCGCCCGCGTCCAGGTCCGCCGTCGACTGCGACGGTGACCACTGTTCGCCGCGCTTGCCCGCGTCCATCGCCTCGTTGGCCAGGCGGTCCGCGTGCTTGTTCTCGGCGCGGGGGATCCACTCGTACGTGACCCGGTCGGCCGGGAGGATGGAGCGGGCCTCGGCTGCCAGGGGGCGCATCGCGGGGTGTTTGATCTGCCAGCGGCCCGACATCTGCTCGACCACGAGCTTGGAGTCCATGCGGACCCGCACAGTGGCCGTCGGGTCCAGTTCGCGGGCCGCGCGGAGGCCCGCGACCAGGCCGCTGTACTCGGCGACGTTGTTCGTGGTGACGCCGAGGTACTCCGCCGCCTCGGCCAGGGTCTCCCCCGTCGCCGCGTCGATGACCACGGCTCCGTAGCCCGCGGGCCCCGGGTTTCCCCGGGAACCCCCGTCCGCCTCGACGATCAACTCGCGCAAGCCGGAAGCTCCTTACAGACCGAAGGCAATACCGAAGGCCATGCCGAACGCCTACAGACCCGACTCCGACGTACGGATCAGGATGCGGCGGCAGTTCTCGCAGCGCAGGACCGCGTCCGGAGCCGCCGCCTTCACGTCGTTCACCTCGGTGATGTTGAGCTCCAGGCGGCAGCCCTCGCAGCGGCGCTGGTAGAGGCGGGCCGCGCCGACGCCGCCCTGCTGCTCGCGGAGCTTCTCGTAGAGCTTGAGCAGGTCGGCGGGGACGGAGCCCGCGATGACCTCGCGCTCCTTCGTCGCCGAGGCGGCCTCGCCGTCGAGGGACTCCTCCGCGGCGTCCCGGCGGGCCGTCGCGTCGTCAATCTTCGACTGGACGGACGAGACCCTCTCGGTCAGTTCGGCGACCCGCTCCTGCGCGGACTCGCGGCGCTCCATGATCTCCAGTACGACGTCCTCCAGGTCACCCTGGCGCTTGGCGAGGGAGGCGATCTCGCGCTGGAGGTTCTCCAGGTCCTTGGGGGACGTGGCGGCGCCGGAGTCGAGGCGCTGCTGGTCGCGGGAGGCGCGCTGGCGCACCTGGTCGACGTCCTGCTCCGCCTTGGTCTGCTCGCGGGAGCAGTCGCTCTCCTCGGTCTGCGAGGCGACGAGCAGGTCGCGCAGCTGCGTGAGGTCCTTGGTCAGCGACTCGATCTCGGCGTGCTCGGGCAGCGACCTCCGCTTGTGCGCGAGCTGCTGCAGGCGGGCGTCGAGGGACTGGACGTCGAGAAGTCGGATCTGGTCGGCGGGCGCGGCGTTCAGTTGGGGGCTCCAGGTGAAGGGGAGTGGGAGTTCCACGGGTCGGTGACCGTCTTCGAGACATGGACCCGCAGGTCCCAGCCGTGACGGTCGGAAATCTCGTCGAGCTGGGCGGCGGCCAGCTCGCACCAGGGCCACTCGGTGGCCCAGTGCGCCGCGTCGAGCAGCGCGAGGGGACTGTGGGCGTGATCCGCAATGAACTCTGACGCCGGGTGGTGGCGCAGGTCCGCGGTGAGGAAGGCGTCCACGCCGGCGGCGCGTACGTCGGCGAAGAGGCTGTCGCCGGAGCCGCCGCTGACCGCGACGGTCCGTACGAGCGCCTCGGGGTCGCCCGCGACGCGGATGCCCTGCGCGGTGGCGGGCAGCCGCTCGGCGGCGCGGGCGGCGAACTCGCGGACGGTCAGCGGATGGTCCAGCTCGCAGACCCGGCCGAGGCCCCGGCGGCCGTCGGCGTCGGCGGGGTCCGGCACGAGGGGGCGTACGACGCGGAGGTCCAGGGCTCCGGCGAGGGCGTCGCTCACGCCCGGGTCGGCGCGGTCGGCGTTCGTGTGGGCGACGTGCAGCGCGATGTCGTTCTTGATGAGGGTGTGCACGACGCGGCCCTTGAAGGTCGAGGCCGCGACCGTCGTCGTACCGCGCAGATAGAGCGGGTGGTGGGTGACCAGCAGGTCGGCGTCCAGCTTCACCGCCTCGTCCACGATCTCCTGGACCGGGTCGACGGCGAAGAGTACGCGGGAGACCTCCTGGTCGGGGTCTCCGCAGACCGTCCCGACCGCGTCCCAGTCCTCCGCGCTCGCGGGGGGCCAGAGAGCGTCGAGCGCGGCGATGACTTCAGACAGACGGGGCACGAACAAAAGGCTACCTGCCTTGTGTCCGTGCCCCACCGGTCGCGGGCTACTTGACCAGCTGTGACCGGGCGACCCCGCTTCGACCGACCGATGGCACGTACCGTCCTGTCCCGCCCGCCCCGCTCCGGGCGCTCGGCGAGGTGGCCGTGCAGTCGTCGTCCTACTTGGCGAGGAAGCCCTTGAGGTCGTCGAGGACCTCGTCGGCCGCGGTGACACCGAGGCCGAGGTACCAGGTCTCGTCGGGTACGTCCTTGGCCCGGCCGTCCTCGACCGCGCCGAGCTTCTTCCACAGCGGGTTGTCCTCGGCGGTGGCGCGGTCGGTCTTCTTCGCGTCGCCGTAGACGCCGGTGAAGATCCAGTCGGCGTCCGCGTCGTCGATCTTCTCCGGGCTGATCTCCGCCGCGAGGTCGTTGATCTGCTGGTTCTTGGGGCGCGGGATGCCGACGTCCTCAAGGATCGTGCCGATGAAGGAAGCCTTCGCGTAGAGGCGGATCATGCCCGGCAGGTAGCGGAGCATGGTGACGGTCGGCTTGTCGGGGCCGAGTTCGTCGCCGAGGGCCTTGGCCTTCTTCTCGTACGCGGCGAGCTGGGTCTTCGCCTCGGCCGTCCTGTCCAGCGCGGCCGCGTTGAGGAGGTAGTTCTCCTTCCAGGTGAAGCCCGGACGGATGGAGAACACGGTGGGGGCGATCTTGGAGAGCTGCGGGTAGAGCTTGGCGGCGCGCAGCTCGCTGCCGAGGATCAGGTCGGGCTTCAGGCCCGCGATCGCCTCCAGGTTGAGGGCGTTGATCGTGCCGACGTCCTTGGGGCTGCCCGCGTCCTTCTTCAGGTACGAGGGGATCCCGGCCGAGCCCTCGGTGGGCGCCCAGCCGACGGGCTTCACGCCGAGGGAGACGACATTGTCGAGCTCGCCGACGTCGAGGACGACGACCCGCTTGGGCCTGGCCTTCAGCTCCGTCTCGCCCATGGCGTGCTCGATGGTGCGCGGGAACTCGCCGGCTTTGGCCGTCGTCCCCATCCTGGCCGTCTCCTCGGCCGCCTTCGCGAAGTCCTCGCCGCCGGTGGCGACGGACTTGCTGCCGGCGCCGTTGTCGGACTTTCCGGAGCCGGAACCCGAGTCCGAGTCGCCCGACCCGCAGGCGGCGAGCGAGAGAGCGGCCGCCACGGCGAGGGCGACGGCGGCGGAACCGCGGCGTCGTAGGGACATCAGGCACACTCCGGTGGTTCATGATCTGGTTCAGGATCGGGGCCGGGACGGACCCGGACCCCGGTGGCGCGCGAGGGCACGGCGGGGAACCCAGAAACCCCACAGGCAGCACTCAGGCGCCACTTAGGCAGCCCTAACCATAAACCGCCCCACCCCCGCTCAGCACACCCGCCCCCGTTCCCTCAGGCGAATCAGAAACGGGCCACTCTTATGTGTGAAGCGGTCACCTGCCGGTCCCACGCCTGTGCGTGCGAAAACTAGGTTTCGTGGCCGGAGGTGACCGAACGATGACGGCCTGTGCCTCCCCCGAGGTCTCGACTTCGCTCGAGCAGGGGGGAACCCCATCGTCCGCGGCGGTGAACGAGAACGAGTGGGCCGCGCGAACAGGGTGCGTGATCACCGTCGACGGGTCGTACGCGGCCCGCCTGGCCCGAAGCGGCGACTCCTGGTTCCCGGAGCGCTGGACACTGGACGGCCCCGAGCCGTACGCCGTGCCACTGCCCGGCAACCAGCCCGAGGAGCCCGGCACGGAGGTGCTGCCGATGGCGGACGGGCGGGTGCTCATCCACCGTCTGGTCGACGGACGGCACACGTTCTCGCTGCTGTATCCGACGGGCCCGGGGACGGGTGAGGTACTGCTCGGCGCGGTCGAATGCCCGGACGGGGGCACGGAGTTGCGACTGCTGCCGCCCGCTCCGGCCGGCACGCGTGCGTACGCCCTTGCCGTGGGCCGGAGTTCGACGGCCGTGTGGCTGGTCGCGGGCGGCGCCTTCGGGCCCGAGCATCTGGCGGAGGTACCGGGCCGCTGCTCGGGTGGGGTGTGGCTGGGCGGCGGGGACCGACTGCTCGCGCTGGACCGGGAGTTGGACGGCCGGACCAAGACGGTCGTGGTCGATCTGGAGCGCGGGGGCGAGGTGTCGCCGCTGCTGCAGATCTCCGAGCAGAGCAACGACCGGCTGCTGCTCGCGGACGCCGACAGCGGGCTGCTCCTGATCCGCTCGGACGCGCCGTCTCCCGGCCAGGAGCGGCTCGGCTGGGGCGTGTTGGGGAGCACGCTCCCGGTGCGCTTCCCGGAGTACCTGCAACTGCCCGGCCGCGCGGTCGCTCCGTTCGCGATCCAGCCGGGTCAGGTGCTCACCCCGGAGAGCTGCGCGGTCGCCCTGCGGATCGGCGGCCCCTCGGGCAGCTGGCTCGGCGTGTGGCGACCCGCCGAGCGGCACGTCCACCAACTGCCCGCGCCCAGCGGATGGTTGACGGGTTCGGGCCAGTGGACCAGGGACGGGGTGCTCCATCTGCCGTACGCGACGGGGGCGGTGCCGTGCGGCGTGTCACGGGTGGGAGCACCCACGGGGGCGGGGGACGGGGGCCCGGGGGATCCGGACCGTACGGCCGAGGCGCGGGGGGACGCGTCACGGGGGCCGTCGGTCACGGGTCCCCCGGAGCCCGCGGCAGCCCGTCCCGTACCCCTCCAACAGGCACCGCTGACGGGACGCCCGATGGCGAACGCGTTCGCGGGCCGCCGGTTGGCACAGGCGGCGGGAGCGGGAGCGGAACGGCCAACCGGCCCGGGCGCGGGGCCGGTTGGCACGTCGGGCGGTGCGACGGGCGGTGCGGCGGGCGGTGCGGACTGGGCCGCCGCCCGGGCCGCGGAGCCGGTCCGCAGGGAGGGCACGGGATGGACTGCCGTCGAGGGAGCGGGGCAGGTGGGTGCGGGATGGACAGCCGTCGAGGGCACGGGGCAGGTGAGTGCGGAGGGCGTCGGCCACCCGGTGGCCGAGCATGCGAGCCGTGCACCCGGCGAAGGCGTCAGTGACGCAGCTGCCGGAAGCCCCCTCTGCATGGTCCCGGCGGACACGGAGAGCACCCTTCTCCTGGCTCCGATCGACCCGGAGAGCCCCAGTCCCGTGGCCGCCGATGGGACCGGCGGAGCTCCCGCTGAAAGCATTCGCCCGGCAGTCCGGGCGGCGGTCCAGGCGGCGGTCCGGCCGTCAGTCCAGACGACGGCCCAGCCGCCGGTTCAGGCGCCGGTTCAGGCACCGGTTCAGGCGCCGGTTCAGGCGGTGAACCCCCTCCACATCGAGCAGGTGAGTACCGAGTGCCCGCCGGCCCTCCGCGCTCTCCGGGTGAGTGCCGAAACGACGCCCCCTCCCACCCCCCTCAAAGTGACCACCGAGTAGCCCCAACCACCCCTCGGCACTGTCACACCCGCCCGTTAGACTCGCCCGCGCTGTACAGAAGGATCATGTTGACACGGGGTGATTTTGCACATGAGCGACACGAACACCATGGAGACGACGGCCACCGACCCGCGGGCGACGGTGACCCAGGCAGCAGACGACGGTGGCCACGGCCGGCACCGGGGGCCCGTCTCCGCGCAGGAGGGCGAGGCGACCCCTCGCGGCCGGCACCGTAAGCCCGCCGAGCACGGCGACATGGGGGCCTGACGACCTCAGGTCCGGAGCGTCACACGGCCCCGCCCGACACTCGTCGGGCGGGGCCTTTCCGTGCGAGCGGCGCCAAACCCGTTCACCCGTGCTTGAGCCCCAGCACCTCCGCCGCCGCGAACGTCTCCCCCGTCGGCCGGTCCGCGTAGTGCGGTGTGAGCAGCGCGTCGAGTTCGTCGTACGTGAAGGCGTCCTGCTTGGTGTCGAACTTGGCGGCCACCCGCGGGCGTTCGACGACCGCGACCATTCCGCCGTGCACGACGAGGAGCTGGCCGTTGACATGTGCGGCGGCGGGCGAGGCCAAGTAGCCGACGAGCGGGGCGACATGCTCGGGAGCGAGCGGGTCGAGCCGCTCCCCGGACCCGTCGCCCGCCGGTTCCTGGAAGCCCGCGAAGACGTCCGCCGTCATCCGGGTCCGGGCGCGCGGGCAGATGACGTTCGCCGTGACGCCGTACTTCGCGAGCGCCAGTGCAGTCGAGGTGGTGAGCCCGACGATTCCGCCTTTCGCGGCGGCGTAGTTGGGCTGTCCCGCGGAGCCCGCGAGGAACGCCTCCGAAGAGGTGTTCACGATCCGCCCGTACACCGGCGCGTCAGCCGCCTTGGACCGGGCCCGCCAGTGCGCGGCCGCGAAGTGGGTGGTGTTGAAGTGGCCCTTGAGATGGACCCGGATCACCGAGTCCCACTCGTCCTCGGACATCGAGAAGACCATCCGGTCGCGCAGGATGCCCGCGTTGTTGACGAGGATGTCCAGCTGTCCGAACTCGGCGACCGCCAACTCGACCAGTTCCCGGGCCTGTTGGTGGTCGGCCACGTCCCCGGTGTGCGCGACGGCGCGACCGCCCGCTGCCCGGATCCCGGCGGCGACCTCCTCGGCGGGTGTGGCGGACGCGGCGCCCGATCCGTCCCGGCCGGGCTGTCCGAAGTCGTTGACGACGACGGCGGCGCCGAGCCGGGCGAGCTCCAGCGCCTCCGCCCGGCCCAGGCCGCGGCCCGCACCCGTGACGACCGCGGACCGGCCCTCAAGTGGCAGTGACATCAAGGTCCTTTCAGGGATCGGCAGTTGGAGGTCCCGTGTCGATCGACGGGCGCTCGACGGACGGGCGTCAGATCTCGATGCACGTACGCAGCGCCACACCCGTACGCATCTGGTCGAGCGCCTCGTTGATGTCGCTCAACGGCACCCGGTGGGTGATCAGCCCCTCCAGGTCGATGCGCCCGGCGCGCCACAGCGCGATGGTCCGCTCGTACGACCGCAGGACGTCCCCGCCGCCGTACATGGACGGCAGGATCCGCTTCTCGTCGAAGAACAGCTCGAACATGTTGAGCTGGAGGTGGTCGTCCATGGCGCCCGCGCCGACGACAACGAGCGTGCCGCCGCGGCGGGTGTTGTCGTACGCCGTGCGGGCGGTGGCGGAGCGGCCGACGACCTCGAAGACGTAGTCGAAGCCCTCGCCCGCGGTCACCAACTGCTTGACGTCGGGGAGTTCGTCGGGCGACACGGCCCTGGTGGCGCCGAACTTCAGCGCGGCCTCGCGGCGGGAGGCGACCGGGTCGACGGCGACGATCTCGGCGGCGCCCTTGAGCCGGGCGCCCTGGATCGCGGAGATGCCGACGCCTCCGCAGCCGATGACGGCGACCGACGAACCGGCCTCCACGTCGGCGGTGTTGAGGGCGGCGCCGAGTCCGGTGGTGACGCCGCAGCCGATGAGGGCGGCGATGTCGAAGGGCACGTCGTCCGGGATCGGCACGGCGCAGCCCGCGTCGACGACGACCTCCTCGGTGAAGGTCCCGGTGCCCGCGAAGCCGAACACATCGCCGCCGGGGCGCTTGAAGTTGGGCGTGCCCGCGTTCATGAACCCGGCGAGACACAGCTCGGTCTGGCCGCGCTTGCAGGCGGGACAGGCGCCGCAGGCGGGCAGCCAGCAGACGACGACCCGGTCGCCGGGCTTGACGTTGGTGACGCCCTCGCCGACCTCCAGGATCTCGCCCGCCCCCTCGTGCCCGGGCACGAACGGCGCGGGCTGCGGCAGCACCCCGGCCATCGCGGAGAGGTCTGAGTGGCACAGGCCGGTGGCCCGCACCCGGATCCTCACCCGGCCGGGGCCGAAGCCCGTCGCCTCGACGTCGTCGAGTATCTCCAGCTTGTCCTGGCCTATCTCGTGCAGTACGGCTGCGCGCATGGTGCGGCTCCCCTCGGAAACGTACGTACGACACTCAGGTGTGCCGACACTCGGATGCGGGACTTGCGGCTCACGTGCGGGACAGACGGCGCAGGTGCAGGTGCAGGGCTCAGTTGTGCTCCACGACGGTGTCGGCGAGGACCGGTGCGTCGTCCCGGTCGGCCGCGCCCACCGTCACGCGGACCGTGCCGTCCCCCTGCCACATACGGATGCGCAGGGTCTCGCCCGGGTAGACGACCCCGGCGAAGCGCGTGGCGTAGGAGCGGACCCGGCCGACGTCGCCGCCGAGTGCCGTGTCCACGACGGCCTTCAGTGTCATCCCGTACGTGCACAGCCCGTGCAGGATCGGCCGGTCGAAGCCGGCGAGCTTGGCGAACTCGGGGTCGGCGTGCAGCGGGTTCCAGTCGCCGGAGAGCCGGTACAGGAGCGCCTGGTCCTCACGGATCGCGCGCTCGACCGTTCTGTCGGGCTCGCCGGTCGGCGGTTCGGGGCGCGTGGAGGGGCCGCGGTCGCCGCCGAAGCCCCCTTCACCGCGTACGAAGATCTGGGCGTCGTTGGTCCACAACGGGCCCTCGTCGTCGGCGACTTCGGTGCGCATGACGAGGATGGCGGCCTTGCCCTTGTCGTAGACGGCCGCGATCCGTCCGGTGGCGGTCGCCCGGCCCTCGACGGGGATCGGGCGGTGCAGCGTGATGGTCTGGCCGCCGTGCAGCACGTGCGCGAGGTTGACGTCGATACCCGGCATGGAAAGGCTGTTGATCACGCCCGGAGAGCCGGCGCCCGCGACCGTGGCGAAGCTCGGCAGCACGTGCAGCCGCGACTCCAGGGTGTAGCGCAGCTCGTCGGGGTCCGTCGCGGGGCTGTCCTTGTCGGGGTTCGCGCCGGCGCCGAGGCCGAGGTGGTAGAGCTGGACGTCCTTGTGACCCCAGGCGATCCCGGCGGACCGGGGCTCGGCCGCGAGAGCCTGGGCAACGTCGATGGGCATGGGGCTCCTGACTGCTGGCGGGGAAGACCCCGGTGCGGCCGTCCGCACCGTCGGCCGCACCGAGGTCGACACTGAGCCGAGGAACCCGCCTGTTCTAGAACGCGTTCCAGTCCGGCGACCCCCTGTATAGCTCAGGGCCCGGCACATGTGAAGACTCCTGACGGCATGTCAGATGGGTGGCGCGGGCCCGGCAGTGACATTTGTCCTGCCCGAGTCCGTACATTGCGCATCTGCCCCGCCGGCCCCCGGATTCGTAGCGTCGTACCCATGACGAGGACGGGGACGAGGGCGGGGACGGGGACGATGGCCGACACGACGGAGACGGCGGAGACGGCGGAGACGGCGGCGGACACGAGGGCGGGCGGGGCCGCGGACCAGGCCGTTTCCTTCGCGGGGGCGGTGAAGGCCTTCGGTGCGGTGCGGGCCGTGGACGGGGTCGACCTGGAGATCGCCCGTGGCGAGACGGTCGCGCTGCTGGGCCGCAACGGCGCGGGCAAGTCCAGCACGATCTCACTCCTGCTGGGCCTGGACGAGCCCGACGAGGGCGTCGTACGGCTCTTCGGCGGCACCCCGGAGGAGGCCGTACGGGCGGGGCGCGTGGGCGCGATGCTCCAGGACAGCCGGCCGGTGCCACGGGTGACGGTGGGTGAACTGGTCGGGTTCGTGGCCGGTACGTATCCCGCGCCCATGCCCGTGGCCGAGGCGCTGGAGCTCGCGGGCATCGCCGAGTTGGCCGGGCGGCGCGTGGACCGGCTCTCCGGGGGCCAGACGCAGCGGGTGCGGTTCGCGGTCGCGCTGGTCGGGAACCCCGCGCTGCTCGTGCTCGACGAGCCGACCGCGGCGCTGGACGTGGAGGCGCGGTACGCCTTCTGGGACTCGATGCGGGCGTACACGCGGCGCGGTCACACCGTCCTCTTCTCCACCCACTATCTGGAGGAGGCGGACGCCAACGCCGACCGGATCGTCGTCATCGACCACGGGCGGATCGTCGCCGACGGCACCGGCGAGCAGCTGAAGCGGGCCGCGGGCGGCAGCCTGGTCGCCTTCGACCTGACCGACGGTGGCACGGACGGACTGGCGGCGCTGCCCGGTGTGGTCTCCGTGGAGGTGCGCGGGGACCGGGCGCGGCTGCGGACCGACGACTCGGACGCGACGGTGATCGCGCTGGCCGAGCGCGGCGCGATACGCGCCCTGGAGGTCGCGCCGGCCTCGCTGGACGACGCGTTCCTCGCCCTGACCTCCTCCGACGCCCCTGCCACGGCCCCTGCCCGTACCTTCCTGGAGACGGTGTGATGCTCGACTACCTGCGGCTCGAAGTGCGCCGGACGCTGCGGGACGTCGGCTTCATGATCGGCGGCGTCCTGATGCCGACGGTGATGTATCTGCTGTTCACGAACCTCGGTGACGGCGCCGAAGGCGACTGGCGGACCGTCTCGATGATCGGCATGGCCGCGTACGGCGCTATGGGCTCGGCCCTCAACACCGGCGGCGGGGTCGCCGAGGACCGGAGCATCGGCTGGCTGCGGCAGCTGCGGATCACGCCGATGAGCCCGCGCCAGGTCGTGATGGGCCGGGCGCTCACGGGAGCGGTGACGGTGCTGCCGGCGATCGTCGCGGTCCTCGTGGCGGGCGGCCTGGTCAACGGCGTACGGCTCGACGTCTGGAAGTGGGCGGCGATCGCGCTGCTGCTGTGGCTCGGCTCGATCCCCTTCACCCTGCTCGGCCTCGGCAACGGCTACCGGCTGACCGCGCAGGCCACGGGCGTGATGAACATGGTGTGCAACCTGACGCTCGCGGTGGTCGGCGGCCTGTGGTTCCCGCTGAGCCTGTTCCCCGGGTGGCTGCAGTCGCTGTCCTCCTACACACCCACGAACCGGTTCGCGCAGCTCGGCACGTCGGTCGCCGACGGACACGCGCCCGCCCTCGGGGCGGTGCTGGTGCTGACCGGTTGGCTGCTGGCCTTCGGCTCGTACGCTGTGGTCTCGTACCGCAGGACCGCGCGGACCGTCTGAACGGGGGCTGGAGACATGTCCTGGATGCGAAGGACCATCTGCCAGATGTCCGCGTGGCAGGAGAAGCGGACGGACTGGAAGGCCGACCGGGACGCGTTCGTCGCCGACCAGAAGGCCGTACGGAAGACCGGGAAGCTGCCGGAGCATCTGGGCCCGCCGCCCAGTGGGTTCGCGCTCCTCCCCTGGCTGCTCATGGGCATGGGCGCCTTCTCCAACCTCTTCCAGGGCAAGACCCCGAACCCGTGGATCGGCGGCATCGGCCTCCTCGTCTTCAACTCCCTCTACATCCATGTGGTGTTCCGGGCCTTCACCAAGGAGGCCCGCGAGGCCCGCTCCACCCGGGGCGCGCTGCTCGCCCTCGGCGTGGTGACCTGTCTCCTCGGCGGCCTGTACGGCGGCAGCTGGCTGCTCTTCTTCCCGCTGCTCGGCCTGGCCGCGGGCGCGATCGTCCGTGGGCGGTGGCTCGGCAGGACAGGCATCGGGCTGAGCGCGCTCGCGGGTGTCGTGGCCGGGCTGCGGGACGGCTGGGGCGCGGTGAACGTCGCGTACGGCACGTTCCTGTCCACCATGGTGACCGCGGCGATCCTGTCCCTGTCGGACGCCGTACGTGAACTGCGCGCGGCCCGCGAGGAGTTGGCCCGCCAGGCTGTCGAGAAGGAACGGCTGCGCTTCTCCCGTGACCTGCACGACCTCCTCGGCCACACGCTCTCCGTCATCGTCGTGAAGTCGGAGGCGGCCCGTCGGCTCGCGCCCCGCGACATGGACGCGGCGCTGGTCCAGGTCTCCGACATCGAGTCCGTCGGCCGCCAGGCGCTCACGGAGATCCGCGAGGCGGTCACCGGCTACCGCGAGGGCAGCCTGGCCGCGGATCTCGACCGGGCGGGATCGGCCCTACGTGCCGCCGGCATCGAGCCGGTCGTCCGCCAGTCCGGGCCGCCGCTCGCCGCCCAGACCGAGATCCTGCTCGGCTGGGTCGTCCGCGAGGCGGTCACCAACGCGGTGCGCCACAGTGGCGCGGGGCGCTGCGAGATCACGGTGGACGGTTCGGCGGAGCATGTTCGGCTGCGTGTCACGGACGACGGCCGCGGGGTGGCGCCGCCGGCCGCGCCGGAATCGCCCGTGCCCGGCATCGGCGGTACGGGTATCGGCGGTACCGGCCTGAAGGGGCTGACCGAGCGGCTCGCGGCGGCCGGGGGGTCGTTGGAGGCGGGGCCCGGGGTGCGGAACGGGTTCACTGTGACGGCGGAGCTTCCGGTGGACCCGGTGGATCCTGGGGAGCGGTTTGGGGTGCCGGAGCCGGCGGAGGCCGCTCGGTAGGTGCGGACCCGCTCCGCCGGGGGGGTGTGCTGTCTGGCTGCGGGTGAGTGGGAGTCGCTCCCGCCGTTCCCCGCGCCCCTGAAGACCGGCGGTACACGCGACCCCCTGCCTTTGGGGGCGCGGGGAACTGCGCACCAGCCACGACGAACCCGCGGCCCAGAAACGCACCCCCGGCGGAGCGCTTCCCCGGCCTACTCTGAGCCCGTGAACGAGATGCCCCGGGATCACCGGCCCGCCAAGTCCATCCGCGTTCTGCTCGCCGAGGACCAGGGGATGATGCGGGGCGCCCTCGCCCTCCTCCTCGGTCTGGAGGCGGACATCGAGGTGGTGGCTCAGGTCGGGAGGGGGGACGCGATCGTGGGGGCGGCCCTGGAATCGCGGCCGGAAGTGGCACTCCTGGACATCGAACTGCCCGGGATCAGCGGTCTGGACGCCGCCGCGCTGCTCCGGGACGAGGTGCCCGACTGCCGGGTGCTGATCCTCACCACCTTCGGCCGGCCGGGGTATCTGCGGCGGGCCATGGAGGCGGGCGCCGCGGGGTTCCTCGTCAAGGACGGGCCCGTGGAGGAGCTGGCCGAGGCGATCCGCCGGGTGCTGACCGGCGAGACGGTCATCGATCCCGCGCTCGCGGCGGCCGCGCTGAGTGCCGGGCCCAATCCGCTCACCGCCCGTGAGTGCGACGTGCTGAAGGCCTCGGCGGACGGCGCGACGGTCGCCGACATCGCGTCGAAGCTCCACCTCTCCGAGTCGACCGTCCGCAACTACCTCTCGTCGGCGATCGGCAAGACGGCCACGCGCAACCGCATGGAGGCCATGCGGGAGGCTCGCCAGCAGGGGTGGTTGTGAGAGGGCCCCGTCGTAAGCAGGGTTCGTTGTCTCGGGTGGGATGTGGCGACGCGCCCGCACCGAACCTCACCCCCGCCCCGCAACCCCCCGCGGCAGCCACACCAGCATCAGCACAACCCCCGCGAGCAACACACCCCCACCCGTGCGGAACACCAGCGCATACCCCTCCGTCAGCGCCTCCGGCGAAACCCCACCCCCGGTCCGCGCCGCGGCGATCGTCGACATCACCGAGAGCCCGATCGAACCACCCATCGTGCGGGAGGTGTTGATCAGACCCGACACCAGACCGGCCTCCCCAGGCTCCGCCCCCGACGTGGCCAGCGCGGCGAGCGGCGTCGCGGACAGCCCGGCGCCGAGCATCATCAGGATGCCGGGGAACATGATCGCGGTGAGATACGCGCCGTCGGCGGTCATCGTGGACTGCCAGCCGAACCCGGCGGCGGCCACCAACGCCCCGAGCACGGCGACATTCCGCGCTCCCACAACGGGCATCAACCGCGGCGCGACCTTCGAGCCGAGGATCACCGCGAGCGAGCTGGGCACGAGCGCGAGTCCGGCGTCCAGCGGCGAGTAGCCGAGCACGTTCTGTGCGTACAGCGTCATGAAGAACCACATGCAGAACATCGCCGAGCCGCACAGGAACATCGCCACGTTCGCCGAGGACACCGACCTCAGCCGGAACAGCTTCAGCGGCATCAACGGCACCTTCGTCCGCGCCTCGACGAGCACGAACAGCCCGATCAGGACGGCCCCGGCGGCCAGTGGCACCAGGGTCGAGGCCGAGGCCCACCCCTCGGCCTCGGTCTGCACGATCCCGTACGCGAGGGTCGCGAGTCCGGCCGTCACCAGCAGGGCTCCCGGCAGGTCGATCCGCCGTCCGTCACCGGCCCGGCTCTCGACGAGCCAGAGCAGGGCACCGGCCAGCACCACCGCACCGATGGGCACGTTGATCAGCAGGACCCACCGCCACGACAGCCCGTCGACCAGGACCCCGCCGACGAGCCCGCCCGCCGCGCCGCCGCCCCCGCCGACCGCGGTCCAGGTCGCGATGGCCCGCGCGCGTGCCGCGCCCTCGGGCACGGCCGACGTCAGGATGGTCAGCGTCGAGGGCGCGAGCACCGCCGCCCCGAGGCCCTGCACGGCCCGCGCGGCCAGCAACTGCCAGCCCTCCTGGGCGAGCCCGCCCGCGAGCGAGGCCAGCGTGAACAGCGCGAGCCCGATCAGGAACATCCGCTTGCGGCCGTACAGGTCCCCGGCCCGCCCCCCGAGCAGCATGAACCCGGCGAAGGCGATCGTGTACGCGTTGACGACCCACTGGAGCCCGGGGGCGCTGAGCCCCAGGTCGGCCCGCATCGACGGCAACGCCGTATTGACCACGGACACATCGAGGACGACGAGGAACTGTCCCGCGCAGGCGAGTGCGACCACCAGCCAGGTGGGCGGCGCGGCACGACCGGACACGGGTATCTCTGCGGCGGTTCTGAGCGTGGGCATGGGTGTCATGCTCGCAGCGGTCCCGTGCCCCGTACATCGGAATTTCGCTGCACGATCCGTCCGCCGCAGGACCTAGGACCCCGGGCCGCCCTTTTCCCACCGCCCAGACCCGCTCGGAAGCCCCGCTCAGCCCCGCCCGGAAGCCCCGCTCAGCCCCGCCTCAGCAGGGTCACCACCGCCGCGCCTCCGAGCCCGATGTTGTGCGCGAGGCCCACGCGCGCGCCCGTCACCTGCCGGGCCGCCGCCTCGCCCCTCAACTGCCAGACCAGTTCGGCGACCTGGGCGATTCCGGTGGCTCCCAGGGGGTGCCCTTTCGAGATGAGTCCGCCCGAGGGGTTCACCACCCAACGGCCGCCGTACGTCGTCGCGCCCGACTCCACGAGCTTCCCGGACTCCCCCTCCTCGCACATGCCGAGCGCCTCGTACGTCAGGAGTTCGTTGACGGAGAAGCAGTCGTGGAGTTCCACGACGTCGACGTCCTCGATGCCGAGCCCGGCCCTCTCGTACACCTGCCGGGCGGCGGCCCGTGACATCGGCTGCCCGACGACGTCGATGCACGACCCGGACGCGAACGACTCCTCCGTGTCGGTGGTCATCGCCTGCGCGACGATCTCCACGGCCCGCTCCCCCAGCCCGTGCCGCTCCACGAACCGCTCCGAGACGACGACGGCCGCGGCGGCCCCGTCCGAGGTGGGCGAGCACTGGAGTTTGGTCAGCGGCGCGTGCACGGTACGCGCGGCGAGGATCTCGTCGACCGAGTAGACGTCCTGGAACTGCGCGTAGGGGTTGCTCGCCGAGTGCCGGTGGTTCTTGGCTCCCACGGCCGCGAGCTGCGCCTCGGTCGTGCCGTACTTCTCCATGTGCTCACGTGCCGCATCGCCGAAGATCTGGGCGGTGGGCGGAGTCATCTCGAAGCCGTGCCGCGCCGCCATCACGCCGTAATGACGCGCAACCGGTGACGTCTTGAAGTCACCGCCATCGGCCCCGCCCCCGAGCGCCCCCCGCGCCATCTTCTCGAACCCCACCGCCAGTACGCAGTCGCTCGCGCCGCCCTCCACTAACTGCCGGGCGAGCATCAGCGCGGTCGAGCCGGTCGCGCAGTTGTTGTTCACGTTGTAGACGGGCACTCCGCTCAGGCCGAGTTCGTACACCGCCCGTTGTCCGGCCGTGGAGGCCTGGAAGCAGTAGCCGACGGGCACCTGCTCCACGGCGTCGTACGAGATCCCGGCGTCGGCAAGGGCGCCCGTGCCCGCCTCCCGGACCATGTCCCAGTACTGCCAGTCCCGGGTCTCCGGCTTCTCGAACTTGGTCATGCCCACACCGACGACATACGCCTTCATGACTCTCCCCGGTCTTCCGCTGGCTCTTCCGCTCGCTGGTCCCTCGGCAGGCCGAGGATGCGCTCCGCGACCACGTTCAGCTGCACCTGCGTCGTCCCGCCGGCGATGGTCAGACACCGGCTGAGCAGGAATCCGTGCACGGCCCGCTCCCCGGCGCCCTCGCGCAACGCACCGGCCGGGCCGAGGAGTTCGAGTGCCAGCTCGGCGACCTTCTGCTGGTGCGCGGTCTGGACGAGCTTGCGTACGGAGGCACCGGCGCCCGGGTCGACGCCCGAGACCTGCCGCATGGTCGTACGCAGTCCGATGCAGCCCAGCGCGTGGGCCTCCGCGATCAGGGTGCCGACGCGTTCCCGCACGGCGTCGTCGAGGCCGGCGGAGCGGGCGACGATCGCTTCGAGGCCGGTACCGAAGGTCAACTGGTCGGCCATGTGGACGCGTTCGTTGCCGAGGGTGTTGCGCGCGACCCGCCAGCCGTCGTCGACCGAACCGACCACGGCGTCGGCGGGCAGCACGACGTCGTCGAAGTAGACCTCGTTGAAGAGCGATTCGCCGGTGATCTCCTTCAGGGGACGGATCTCGATGCCGTCCGTCTCCTTCATGTCGACGACGAAGTACGTGAGCCCCTTGTGCCTGGGCGCGTCCGGGTTCGTCCGGGCGAGGAGGATCCCGTAGTCCGCCCACTGGGCCGAACTCGTCCACACCTTCTGCCCGTTGACGCGCCAGCGCCCGTCCGCGGTCCGCTCGGCCCGGGTGCGGAGCGAGGCGAGGTCGGACCCGGCCCCGGGCTCCGAGAAGAGCTGGCACCACAGCACGTCCCCGCACAGCGTCGGCAGCAGATACCGCTCCTGCTGCTCGGAGGTTCCGTAGGCGATGAGCGACGGTACGACCCAGGTGGCGATCCCCAGATCGCCGACGCGCACTCCGGCGGCGGCCAGTTCCTCCTGCACGGCGAGCTGCTGGACGGGTCCTGCACCGAGTCCGTACGGCGGGGGCAGATGGGGTGCGGTGTATCCGGTGGGCGCCAACTCCCTTCGTACGGCTGCTGGTTCGAGGCCACGTACGCGTGCGATCACCGAGCGGGCCGCCACCCGGTGCCGCGCGGCCTCCGCCTCGGGAAGCTCCGTACGGAGCTCGCGTCTCGCCCCGTTCTCCGCCGCTCCGACCGCCCGAAGCAGATGCCCGCCGCCGAGCAACTGCCGTGCCACCAGGGCCCGTCGGAGGTAGAGATGCGCGTCGTGTTCCCAGGTGAAGCCGATGCCGCCCAGCACCTGGACGCAGTCCTTGGCGCAGGTGAGGGCCGCGTCGAGCGCGACACCGGCGGCGAGAGCGGTCACCAAC
This sequence comes from Streptomyces sp. NPDC033178, assembly GCF_055577685.1. NCBI lineage: Bacteria > Bacillati > Actinomycetota > Actinomycetes > Kitasatosporales > Streptomycetaceae > Streptomyces > Streptomyces sp. NPDC033178. The sequence goes on along the minus strand of NZ_JBVIPT010000006.1, from coordinate 409,316 downwards.
TCCCGTACGTCGTCGGGTTCCTGTACCGCCCGGGCCGCGTCCCACGCCAGCGCAGCGGCCCGCTCTACGCGGACCAGCATGTCGGCGCACAGGTGCTTGATCCCCTGGAACTGCCCGATGGGCCGGCCGAACTGCTCCCGCACCTTCGCGTACTCGGCCGCGGTCTCCAGCGCCCACGCGGCGGTCCCGCACGCGTCGGCGGCGAACACGGCGGCGGCGAGGTCCCGCACCAGCGCCGAGTCGATGTCGAGGACGCGCTCGGGCGGGACGCGTACCGCCGTGGCCACCACCTCCGCGGTCGCGCGCGTCGGGTCGGCGCTCTCGTGGACGCGGACGGAGAGCTGCGAGGCGTCCACGGCCAGCCACAGCGTGCGCCCGCCCGGCGCCGAAGCCGAGACCGACAACGGCACCGACGCCGACGCCGGGACAGACACGGGCACCGACGCCGCCAGGATCAGCACGTCCGCGTCGCCGCCGGACAGTACGGGCGGAGCCGTCCCGTCGAGCACGTACCCGTACCCGTCCGCGTCGGCCACGGCGGTCAGCGTCCCGGTCCCGAGGGCGACCGCCCCGATCCGCTCGCCCCCGGCCATGTCCCGTACCAGCTCCTCGGCCGTGGCGCCCGCCCTCGCGAGCACCAGCGAGGCGAGCGCGTTCGCCACGTACGGCCCAGGGAGCGCCGCACGCGCGGCCTCCTCCAGTACGACGGCGAGGTCGAGCACCGTCCCGCCGCCGCCTCCGCACTCCTCCGGGAGGTGCACCGCGAGGAATCCCTGCGCGGCGAGCGCGTCCCAGTGGGCGGGGCGTCCGCCCTGGCCACCGGGTGCGTCGAGCAGCTTGCGCGTTTCCTCGGGTGGCACCGTCCGGGCGATCCAGCCGCGTACGGCCTCGGCCAGGTCCCGCTGTTCCCGCGTGATCCCGATCCCCATGCGGCGCAGACTAGAACACGTTCCAATCTGACGGAAGGTCAGATACCGACGGATCCACTTCCGGCCCGCTTCCGACTCACTGTCCTGTGCGCGTGAACCTTGCGAAGTCCAGGTCAACCTTGCGAGGGTCATTGCGGCGTCCGAGGTAACTCTGCGAGCCGGCCACCGTTAGGTCGGCATGGCCCAGAAGTTACGTGCCGTCGCTGGTGGGGTGACGGGTCCCCCGTTCGATGGTTTTGAGGTCGCGTACATCGATCCGGGCGGGTCGGAGTTGCGTCGTCCGCTGGCGGATGTGTGGGCGGTCCGGTTCGAGGACGCCGCGCCGGTACGCGAGTTCCACTCGTACAAGGGGCAGCGGCACCTGCCGGGGCTGTGGTGGTCGTCGACGGTCAGCAGGCATGTCGGCTACGAGTCCTGGCTGGAGCGCGATCACGTGATGCTCCTGGACTTCGACCCGTCGGTGGTCGGGGTGTCCTCGCAGCCGTTCTGGCTGTTCTGGACCTCGGAAAAGGGCAAGGGCATCTCCCATGCGCCGGACTACTTCGCTCGCCGGGACGACGGTGCGGCAGTCGTGATCGACTGCCGTCCGGCGGACCGGCGAAAGCCGAGGGACTGGGCGAAGTTCGAGGCAACGAAGGCGGCTTGTGATCTGCTGGGGTGGGAGTTCCGGCTGGTCGGGGCGCCGGATCAGATCGTCGTTGCGAATGTGCGCTGGCTGGCTGGATACCGGCATCCGCGGCACCACGTGGTGCCGGTCGGCTCCGTGCTGCTGGAGGTGTTCGCCGAGCCGCGGCCGTTGCTGGATGGGGCCTTCTCGGCCGGGGATCCCATCGCGGTGCTGCCGGTGCTGTTCCACCTGCTCTGGCGGCACGAACTGGCAATTGATATGTCGATCCCGCTGCATGCCTCGTCCGTCATGTCACCGGGGGTGCGGTGATGGTCCGTGGAAGCTCCTCGGTGCTGCGGCCGGGCGACTGGGTCACCTACGACGACGGTGACCACCAGGTGGTGGCCCTGTCCGGCACATCGGTGCGACTGCGCTCACAGGACGGCGCCGAGATGGTCGTGCTGGCCTCGCATCTGATGGCCGCACCCGACTTCTCGGTCACCGGCACACAGCCTCTGCCGGAACTCGAACCGCTCGGGTTGCTGAGTACGGTGCCAGAAGCGGCACTGGCCGCGGCTCGGGAGTGGGAACGTCACGTGCTGGAGGTCGAGACCGGTCTACCACCGAATGCGGAACCGGGCACTGCACCGCGCCCTGAGTACGACCCTGCTGCCCGTTCCCTGGCCGAGCGGGATGCCTCGAAGGCGGCTGAGCTCGGGGTGGGTGTCCGCACCGTCCAGGGCCGTCGATATGCCTACGCCCGGCAGGGCCTTTGGGGGCTGCTGGATCAGAGGGCAACACGGGCTTCGGAGGCGACGGGGCGGGCGGATGCCCGGCTGATCACGGCAGTCGAGGAAGCCATCGCGGCGGAGACGAACTCGTCGACCGGCACTCGTTCACGGTTGATCCGCCGGGCAGTCAAGGCGGTCGAAGCAGCCCACGGGCCTGGAGTGGTGCCGCTGCCGGGCCGGAGCACTTTCTACAAGCTCATCGACGCGCTATCCACGGGGCGGCACACCTTCGGCTCCGCGGTCACCCGGCGGCAGACCGCCAACCGTCCGCAAGGCCCGTTCACCCCGACGTTCGCGGCCCGGCCTGGAGAGCAAGTACAGATCGACTCCACCCCGCTGGACGTGATGGTGGTGCTGGACTCCGGGCAGACGGTCCGCGCGGATCTGACCATCGCCGTTGATGTTGCCACGCGCACGATCTGCGCGGCTGTGCTGCGGCCGGTGGGCACCAAAGCGGTGGATGCCTCGCTGTTGCTGGCGCGGATGCTGGTGCCCGAGCCGATGCGGCCGGGCTGGTCAGCCGCGCTACGGATGGCCGCCTCCCGAATGCCGCACATGCGACTGCTGAATGTGGACACCCGGATGGAACAGGCCGCCGCGAAGCCGGTGATCGTGCCGGACACCATCGTCATCGACGGCGGGAAAGTGTTCCTCTCGGACACCTTCACCCGGGCCTGCAACCGGCTGGGGGTCTCCGTTCAAAGATCGAGGCCCCGCACGCCGACCGACAAGGCGATCGTGGAGGCCACGTTCTCCGCGATCAACACGCTGTTCTGCCAACACGTCGCCGCCTACACAGGCCCCAATGTCTCCCGCCGCGGCGAGCGAGTGGAAGAACACGCGGTCTGGACAGTCTGCGAGCTCCAAGACCTCCTGGATGAATGGCTGCTGGCCGGGTGGCAGACCAGGCCGCATGACAGCCTCCGTGATCCCTACCGCCCCAAGAAGGCACTGTCACCGAACGACAAGTACGCCTCCCTGGTCACGGCCTGCGGCTATCTTCCGCTTGTGCTGCGGGGCGAGGACTACCTGGAACTGCTCCCGGTGGCTTGGAGAGCGGTCAACGACTACGGCATCCGCATCGGTTACCGCACCTACGACAGCACAGACCTGGGCCCCTGGCGGCGCCAGCACTCCGGAAACACCGCCAAACGCGGGCTCTGGGAGGTGCATTACGACCCCTACGACCTGTCCCAAGTGTTCGTACGCACCCGGCACGGCTGGATCATCGTTCCGTGGGTTCACCTGCCACTCGTCAACGCACCGTTCGCGGACTTCACCTGGCAGCACGCACGCCGCCTGGCCGCCGAGGCCGGACTGGACGACACCCACGAAGCCGCGGTTGCCCGCGTCCTGGACGAGCTCCTGACCCGGGCTGAGCACGGCCCGGACAAGCACACGGCCCGGGTGGCCGGCCGCACCCGGGCGGGAGCCGCCGCCCACCGGCCGCCTGCCCAAGAGACCGAGGCGGATCCGTCCGCACCCAATGACAGCCCGCAGCCAGCCGCGCCGGTCGTCCCGTTCGGCGTCTTCGATGCCCACGCAGAAGCCGAAAGGTGGCTATGAGCAGGTCCACCACGCACCGGAGCCCGGCACCCAACGAAGGCCAGGAGGCACCACCGGACAGCCCGTTGACGACAAAGGAAGGGTGGCGTCGCTTCGTCGAGCACGAGCCCGTGCCGCCGGTGCTCATGTCAGCTGGCGAACGGGCCGCGCTCAGTCCCCGGGAACGGCTGCGGGATGACGAACGGCGGCGGGACTACCACGCCGACCTCCCGCTGGTGAACACTCCGACGATCCGCAAGGTGATCGCCACCTCTCGGCTGCTGGTCCAGCTCAACCGCCGACAGTTCTCCGCCCGTCGGGGCGTCATCATCAGTGGCGCTTCCGGCACCGGGAAGACCACCGCACTGTCGCAGCTCGGACGCGCCCATGAGCTCGCCGCCCGCAGGCGCTTCCCTCGTGAACGCGGTCGGCTTCCGGTCCTCTATGCAACGGTCCCACCGGCAGCCACACCTCGGATGCTCGCGATGGAGTTCGCCCGCTTCTTCGGCCTCGACTTCCCCAGGCGGGCCAACATCACCGACGTCGTCAACTCCGTCTGCACCACCGCCGCACACACCAATGTCGACCTCGTCCTGATCGACGAACTCCACAACCTCAACCTCGCCACCCGCACCGGCGCCGAAGCCTCCGACCAACTGAAGTACTTTGCTGAGCGACTGCCTGCCACGTTCATCTATGCGGGCATCGACGTTGAAGATCAAGGACTGTTCGCGGGGACCCGCGGACGCCAGATCGCCGGGCGGTTCACCGTGATTCCCGCCAGCCCGTTCTCTTACACGCCCGGAGCGGACCGCGATGCCTGGCAGGCTCTCGTCGAGACCCTGGAGTCCATGCTCCGGCTGCGTCATCACCAGCCCGGGACGCTGGCGGGCATGGGCGAGTACCTCTACCACCGCACCGGCGGCATGATCGGCACCTTGTCCCAGCTGATCCGAGGGGCCGCGGTACTGGCTATGGAAGACAGCAGCGAACGCATCACGCAGGAACTCCTCGAAGCCGTCCCCATCGACTACGCCGCCGAACAGTCCGAACGACTCACGGCCCCCACGAAGTCCCGCAAACGCAGGAACCGCGCGGCCTGATGGCCTCGCTCCGACTCCCGTCCTCGGTGCCCCCCGCCCGGCATGAGGTCACCGCCTCCTACGTCGCCAGACTCGCCTGCCTGCACGGCATGGACTTCCATCTGCTCTGGGAACAGCTCACCCGACCCGTCGCACGGCGAACCACGGTCCGCACCATCGTGCCTGACAAGCTCTCGGCCGCCACCGGCCGCCCGCTACAGCACCTCGCCGGCGCACTCCCCGAGCTCCGCACTCCAGCCCCCGACTGGAAATTGTTCCGGCACGAACACCAGCCCGGCTGCCACCACTGCACCGCCCGCCATCCCGGTGGTCCCGTCGTCCAGTTACTGCCGCACCACCGCTACGTCTGCACCCGGCACCGGATCTGGATCGGCCCGCCCGACGTCACCGATCTCACCACCTCCCTCGACGCGCTCCCGGAAGTTGTTCACGCTCAACGGCGGCATCTGCGCATCCTCCAGCGCCACGGCTGGGCCATCACCTACGACGCTGTCCTCACCGCCATCCTCATCTGCGCCCAACTCTGGTCACTCCCAGAGACAGAGAATGGCGACGCATGGCATGACTGGATCCGCAGGGCCAACCTCCTCATCCCGCCGGGCACCTCCGAGTCGACGTTTTCGGTCTCGCGCCTCTGCGCTGCCGTCTATCCCGAAGCCGTCGCCCTGGCCTCGCTCCTCGCCTCCCCCTACTGGAGACAACAGGCCCAGGGCAGCCCCCGAGACCGCAACCACTTCGACGCCGAGGTCGCCCGGCTACTCCGGCACCCCAACTACCGGCGGCACCGCTACCACGACCCCATCAGCCATTGGGCCGACGTCAACTCCCGCAAGCCCCCGCTCGACCCCATCCGCGTCCACGGCGACAAGCGACCACCGCGCGCCCCGCATCTCCACCAACCGTCCCTGCACTCCGCCACCCGACGCGCACAGCAACGTCACGCCCGCACTTTCGATCCCGCCAACCGGGCTGGCGAAGCACTGATCATGCACCGCCATCTCGCCACTGTTTTCCGACGCGCCTGGTCCTCGTTCCGGACACCGTCTCTCCGCTCCCAACCCGTGGGAGGGCACTATGACTTCATCAACCACGGCCCAGTCGGATGACCTCACCCGGCGGCCCGAAGCTCGACGATTTCGCAACCTGAAGTTGGACGACCCGGAGCCAGCACGACCAGACGAAGGCTGCGAACTACAGGTCGCTCGCAGCCCCGCTCGCAACCCGAAGCTGGACGGGACACTCACTTCCGACCCACCCCTCCTCCACTTCTCCGTGTAATGAGAAAGTCAAGAATTCGTTAGCGGCTCGAAGCAACGGAATAGTTGCCTGGGCGCACGGGGTTCACTCTGCACCTACCCCGTTCCCGCCTCTGGAGGCAGCACGTAATGACCCGGACAACGACGGACCCGCGCACGCGAAGGCCCAGCGGCAGCGGAATCGTTCCGGTGCTGGCCTTCGCGGGCATCGTTGTCGCGGTGATGCAGACCCTGCTCGTGCCGGTCATCAAGGACCTGCCGGAGCTGCTGGGCACCTCGCCGAGCAACGCCACCTGGGTGATGACCTCGACCCTGCTCGCGGGCGCCGTGGCCACACCGATCATGGGGCGCCTCGGCGACCTGTTCGGCAAGCGGCGCATGCTGATCGCGAGCCTGGCCGTGATGGTCGTGGGCTCGCTGACAGCCGGCTTCACCAGTGAACTGCTCGTGATGATCGTCGGCCGTGCCCTTCAGGGCTTCGCGATGGGCGCCATCCCGCTCGGCATCGGCCTGATGCGCGACGAGCTGCCGCGCGAGAAGCTCGGCTCGGCGATGGCCCTGATGAGCTCCTCGATCGGCGTCGGCGGCGGTCTGGCCCTGCCGGTCGCCGCCCTGGTCGCACAGCACGCCGACTGGCACGCGCTGTTCTTCGGCTCCGCGGGCCTCGGCACCCTCTCCATCCTGCTCACCCTCGCCTTCGTACCGGAATCCCCGATGCGCGCCGAGGGCACCTTCGACGTCTGGGGCGCGCTCGGCCTCTCCGCCGGTCTCGTCCTCTTCCTCCTGCCGATCACCAAGGGCAGCGACTGGGGCTGGACGTCCGGCACCACGCTCGGCCTGTTCGGCGCGGCGGCCGTCGTCCTCCTCCTCTGGGGCGTGATGGAGCTGCGCGTGAAGGCTCCGCTGGTCGACCTGCGCACCACGGCCCGCCGTGCGGTGCTCTTCACCAACCTCGCCTCGATCATGGTCGGCGTCGCCTTCTACGCGGTCTCGCTCGTCCTGCCCCAGCTCCTCCAGTTGCCCACATCGACCGGTTACGGCCTCGGCCAGTCCATGGTCGTCGCGGGTCTGTGCGTGGCACCGCTCGGCCTGACGATGATGTTCACGGCGCCGGTGTACGCCCGTATCTCCGCCAAGTACGGCCCCAAGGTCACCCTGATGATCGGCATGCTGATCATCGCGGTCGGCTACGGCGCCGGCCTCGGCCTGATGAGCGCCGCCTGGCAGACCATCGTCATCGCCGTCGTCCTGGGCGCGGGCATCGGTCTCGCGTACTCCTCGCTGCCCGCACTGATCATCGGCGCCGTCCCGGCGTCGGAGACCGGCGCGGCGAACGGCCTCAACACGTTGATGCGCTCGATCGGTACGTCCGTGTCGAGTGCCGTGATCGGCATGGTCCTGGCGAACACCGCGAACCAGGTGGGTGGCGTGGCTGTTCCCACGATGCACGGCTTCCGGGTGTCCTTCCTGATCGCCACGGGTGCGGTGCTGCTGGGGCTGGTGTTCGCGGCGTTCCTGCCGGGGCGGCGGGCGGCGGCGAACGCGGAGAAGCCGCATCTCGTCGCGTCCAGCGAGGACGCCGAATACGGCGAGGGCTCGCCCGAACCGGTCCCGGCCGGCCAGACCGCTCCGGCCGGTTTCCGTGGCCGTGTCCTCACCGCCGACGGCCTTCCGGTCGCCCGGGCCAAGGTCACGCTGATCGACCGGCGGGGGCGGCAGGCGGGGGCGACGCTCTCCGCGGAGGACGGCGGCTATGCGCTCGCCGTGCCCACCGAGGGTGCGTATGTGCTGGCCGTCACGGCCGGGGGGCATGGTCCGCTCGCCTCGGGTGCCAGCCATCCCGGTGGGGTGCGGGCGGTCGAGGTGGATCTCGCGCTGCCGAGCGTCGTCCCCGCGTAGCGCTCCGCGGGAGCGCTAGGCGGTGCGGGCCGGATTGAGGCTGCGGGCCGGTGGGGGCCGGTCGCGCCCACGCGGCGGAGCCGCAGATCGACGCAGCCCCGCGCCCCTGAGGTCGGGGCTGCGCCCCTGCCCTCTCAGGGGGCCGGGGTGTGGTGTCACCATGGGGCGCCCGGACACCCGTACGACCTGGAGGAACCCCATGCCCGCCGCGCCCAAGCCGGAGATTCTCGCTGCCTTCGAGGGTGCCAAGGGGTTCATGCCCGTGGGTGAAGGGCTCGCGTTGTACGAGGCTGCCGTCGAGGCGGGGCGGCTGGGGCTGCCCCTGCTGGAGGTCGGCACGTACTGCGGGCGTTCCACGGTCCTGCTGGCCGGCGCGGCGCGTGAGGCCGGTGTCACGGCGGTCACCGTCGACCATCACCGCGGCAGCGAGGAGCAGCAGCCGGGCTGGGAGTACCACGACCCGGCGACGGTCGACCCGGAGCTCGGCGTCATGGACACGCTCCCGACCTTCCGCCGTACGCTCCACCGGGCGGGTCTGGAAGACCACGTGGTCGCCGTCGTCGGCCGCTCGCCGCAGACCGCCGCCTTCTGGAACTCCCCTCTCGGCCTCGTCTTCATCGACGGCGGCCACACCGACGAGCACGCGACGGGTGACTACGAGGGCTGGGCACCCCATGTCGCCGAGGGCGGGCTGCTGCTCATCCACGACGTGTTCCCCGACCCGGTGGACGAGTTCACCGGGCAGGCGCCGTATCGCGTGTACCTGCGGGCGCTGGAGTCGGGCGCGTTCACGGAGGTCTCGGCGACGGATTCGCTGCGGGTGCTGCGGCGGACGGGCACGGGGATCTGAGTGCGGGCACGGCCCGAGCCGGGACCACCGGCCCGAGCCGGGGCCACCCGCCGCCCAGGACCTGAAGTTCACCCACGCGACACCTGACCGCGGTCGCGATGCCCGGTCCGAGTCGGTTTCCATGGCACCCGAATTCACCATATGAAGATTGAAGTACCCTCCGCACGGGCGGAGTCGGGCGGCAGCGCGCCCAACGGCCGGGGAGAGACGGGGCGGGATGATCGGGACGGCGTTCCGGAGCGAGGACGTGCCTGCGGAGCACAGGTTCGACCACTGGCGTGAGCTGGTCCACCGGGCGATCGCACCGAGCGACATCACCAGTGACCACGCCACCGACTTCTGGGCGGAGCAGCGCCTGCTGGAGCTGGGGCCCGTGATGGTGTGGCCGACGTCGTTCCGGCCCTCGCGCTTCCTGCGCACCGAGAAGATGATCCGGCAGTGCGACCCCGAGATGTACCACTTGTCCCTGATACTGGGCGGCGGGATGGGGCTCGACCATGTCGGGCGGACCGACCTGTACGGCCCGCGCGACCTGTGGGTGACCGACACCTCCGAGCCGTACGACGTGCGACCGCCGGACGGCGGGGGCCGCCAACTGATCACGGGTGTGGCCGTGGACTTCCCCAAGTCACTGCTGCCCCTGTCGCCGGACCGGGTCCGGGAGCTGCTGGGCAGGCGGCTGTCGGGGCGGGAGGGGACCGGCTCGCTGCTGACGGAGTTCCTCATCGGCCTGGACCGGCAGTCCGCCTCCCTCCGGCCGTCCGACGCACCGCGCCTGGGAACGGTGCTGCTCGACCTGCTGTCGGCCTGGTTCGCCCACGTGCTCGACGTGGAGGACGCCCTGCCGCCGGAGACCCGCCACCGGGCCATGACCACGCGCATACGGGCGTTCATCCGGCAGAACGTGCGCGACCCGGGGCTCACACCGCCCGTGATCGCCGCCGCGCATCACATCTCCGTCAGCTATCTGCACCGGCTCTTCCAGGAACAGGCGCCGGGCGAGGACGAGGACGTCGACGGCGAGACGGTCGCGGCCTGGATCCGCCGGCTGCGGCTGGAGGGTGCCCGGCGCGACCTGGCGGACCCCGCGCTGCGCGCCGTCCCCATCCACACCATCGCCGCCCGCTGGGGCCTTCCTCGCGCCTCCGACTTCACCCGCGCCTTTCGCACCACGTACGGGCTCACGCCCAAGGAGTTCCGGCTCCAGGCGCTCTCCCCGCCGGAGCAGACGGAGTAGACGCAGAGCGCAGGAACTGTGGACTCATCCCTAACGACAGCCCCAGGAGTGACAGACATTCTGATGCGGGGGAAGGCTGCGCAGCCTCAGGAGGGGCGTCCCACGGGGGAGGGCGCCCCTCCTCTTTTCGAGTACCCGGAAAGAGACGAGAAGAAAGAGATGAGCAGTTGATGCGGAGCAGAGCGTCAGGAACGTCCAGGGTGCGAAGACGAGCCGTCGCCGCGGCGGCCGTCGCCCTGCTGAGCGCGCCTGTGCTGACGGGGTCCTCGCTGACCGGTACTGCGTCGGCGGCTGAGAGCGCCGAGACTGCCGGGACCACCGTGGCGGCCGAGACCGTCTCGGCGGCCGCGGCGGCCGAAGCGCCGGTGTACGCCCGGCTCTACAACCAGAAGACCGGCCAGTGCCTCGCCGTCCCCAGCGGCAGTACGACCAACGGCGTCGAGATGATCCAGTGGACCTGCAGCACCAGCGAGAGCCAGTACTGGGCATTCGAAGCCGTGCCGAACGGCTACCTGGTGCGCAACCTGGCGAGCGACAAGTGCCTGGCCATTCCCAGCGGCAGCCCCACGCCCGGCGTCACGCCCATCCAGTGGCCGTGCAGCGACGAGGGTGACGAGCAGGTCTGGACGCGCGAGAGTCTCGACCGGCTGAAGAACAAGAAGACCGGTCTCTGCCTGGCCATCCCCAACAGCTCCACGACCGACGGAGTCAAGGCCATTCAGTGGGGCTGCTCGGAGGAGAGTGTGGACCAGCAATGGCTCTGGTAGCGGAACAGCAGGCCTCGCGCCGGCCGCGGCCGGCACTCCTGGCGACGCTCCTCGCCCTTGTCGCCGCCGTCCTCGGGGCTCTTCTCATCGCCCCCGACCACGCGTCCGCCGAGGGAGTCTCCGGCGAGGTGACGGTCTACCGGAACGCGGTGACCGAGGGCGACGGCACGCGCACCCCCGACATCATCAGCACCAGTGCGAACAACGCGGTCGTCGCCTGGCGGGAGGGCACCACCGCCGCGGTGATCAGCAAGCCCGGCGCACGTGTCGTGGACCGGGGGTACATCCGGTACTCGTACACCACCGACGGCGGCGCGCACTGGAGCCGCCCGCAGACGCTGGCGCAGGAGACGAGCGAGTACGCCTGGCACTACGTCGTCCTGTACCAGTCGGGCAACGAGATCTTCGCGTACCTCGGCCGGACCTCCGCCGCCGCGAGCAACAACGGCCTGCCGATCAACGCCGTCGTCGCCAAGCGCAGCACCGACGAGGGGCACACCTGGCAGGACTTCACCGTCAATATGCCGCTCGACCTGGACACCACCGACAACACCGGCTCCGGCCTGGGGAACCTCGCCCTCGCCGGACGTCCGGTCCAACTGGCCGACGGAACGCACGTCATGCCGTACTGGGCGTCGGGCAGGCAGAACGGGGCCCTGTACTCCACGGACCTCGTGAACTGGACAGCGGGCACGCCCGCGGCCAACGCGACGGGCTATCTGGCCGGCGAACCGCAGCTCGTCGTCTCGCAGGACGACCCGAACAAGCTGGTCATGGTCGCCCGCAACACCCTCAACGGCGGAACCCAGAAGTACGCGCTGACGGCCACCAGCACCAACGGCGGCCGGTCCTGGACCTCCTTCGCCCTGGACACCAACGTGCCCGGGTACGACTCCAAGGTCTACTTCACCAAGGACAGCACCGGCCGGTACCTGACCATCTACAACACCGCCGACGACAAACTGGCGCTGAACTACAAGGTCAAGACCCCCGGCAACTCCTGGCGAGCGGCAAAGTTCTTCGCCGACGGCGCCGCGGAGACCACCAGCGACGGTGCCGGCTGGGACAGGTACCCGATGGCCGACGAGTACGCGCCCGGCAAGTTCTTCGTCGTCTGGGAGCACGACACCTCGCGCATCAAGGTGAACAAGCTCGACATCTCCGACACGTAGACATCCGCAGGACGGCCGTACGTGACAAGTGCGGGCCGGAGCCCCCGATCAGGGGCGCTCCGGCCCGCACGGCGTGGTCGTCGACACCGTCACGGGTGTGGTCGCCGGCAGCGCCACAGGCCTGGCCGTCGACACCGTCACCGGCGTGGCCCAGGGAAACCTGCGGACCCCGAGGGCGGCCCGTAAGGTGGCAGGCGTGTCGTACGTAGGTCCTGACTTCGAACCTCCCCGTCCCCCGCGCCACCCCCTGCGCGGCCCCCTGACCGTCGCCGTCGCCGCGCTCGTGCCGGGCGCGCTGGTGGGCTGGCTGGTGTGGCAGACGGTGGGTGACTCCGGCGGGGACGCACAGGCGTCGCCCTCGTCCTCCTCGTGGGGCAGGCCCGCCACTCCGGGCGCCTCGGACGACGGCAAGGAGCAGCCCGGCGACTCGGGCCGGACCGGCGACAGTGAGAAGCCCGGCGAGTCGCCCTCCGCGTCGGCCCCCGCCGCCTCCGGCCCGCTCAAGGGCAAGGTCGTCGTCATCGACCCCGGTCACAACCCCGGCAACTTCCAGCACACGTCCGAGATCAACCAGCAGGTGAACATCGGGACGAACTCGAAGGAGTGCGACACAACGGGTACGGCGACCAACGACGGTTACACCGAGGCGAAGTTCACCCTCGACGTCGCCCGCCGGATGCGCACCGTCCTGGAGAAGGAGGGCGCCACCGTGAAGTTCACGCAGGACGGCGACCGCTCCTGGGGCCCGTGCGTCGACGAGCGGGCCGAGATCGGCAACAAGGCCGACGCGGACGCCGTGGTGTCGATCCACGCGGACGGCGCGGGCGCAGGCAACCGCGGCTTCCACGTGATCCTGCCCGGCTCCGTACACTCCGGCGCGGCCGACACCCGGCCGATCGTCGCCTCGTCCCGCGAACTCGGCGAACGCGTCGCGGGCAGCTTCCTGCGCGTCACCGGCAGCGCCCCCTCCAACTACATCGGCGGCGGCACCGGTCTCGACGTCCGCAAGGACCTCGGCGGTCTCAATCTGTCAACGGTTCCGAAGGTCTTCATCGAGTGCGGCAACATGCGCGACAGCAAGGACGCCGCACAGCTGACCAGCAGCGCGTGGAGGCAGAAGGCGGCGCAAGGAATCTCTGAGGGAATCGTGAGTTTCCTGCACGGGTAGTGATCAGCGCACATATCCGTGCGGACACCCCTGTGGGCCTGACGATAGTGTCGTCTCTACGATGAGGGGCCACCCCCGCGCTTCGCACCGCGGCCTTACGGCGACATGGTGACAGCGACGCCTCCACCGATGACGAGACGACTGACGAAGGACCTGAAGTGAATATCCGCTCCCTCACTCGAGGCGACGGCGTGGTGATCGGAGCAGCGGTTCTGCTGTTGATCGCGTCGTTCCTCGACATTTACTCGATCGACGGGGCCGGCGACAGCGCCGACATTCCCAACGCCTGGGGAAGTGGCCCTCTCCTCCTGAGCGTCACCTTCGCCGGCCTCATCGGCGCCGCGCTGATCGTCGTCGCCCGCGGCCTGCCGCAGCTGCCGAAGGTCGCCGGTCTCGACCTCGGCCCATTCGGCATCGCCTTCACGGTGTTCGCCGCCTGGAGCGCGCTCGGCAACATCTTCGACCCGGCCGGCGGCTTCGACAACAACGGCGGTCTCACCAACTTCGGGGCGGGCACCGGTCTCATCCTCAGCCTGGTCGCCACGCTGGCCCTCGCCGGCGCCGCGGTCGCCACTCCCCTCGTGCCGGCCCTCAAGGGCCCCCTCCTCCCCGCCCCCAAGCCGGCCGCCCCGCAGCCGTACGGCGGTCAGCCGCAGGGTGGTTACGGCTACCCGGGCGCCGGTGCCCCGCAGCCCGGCCAGCCCTACGGCGGTCAGCCGCAGCCGGGTCAGCCCGGTCAGCCGTTCGGCACGCAGCCCCAGCCGCAGCAGGCGCAGGCCCCGCAGGCGCAGCCGCCCGCCGGGGACTTCTCGCCGTTCTGGTTCGCCGTGCCGGTGCCGCGTCCGCTGTTCGCGGAGGACGGTTCGCCGACGCCGATCGCCGAACTGGCGCCGGGCACCTGGTACCTGGCCGTCGAGCAGCGCGGCCCGAGCCTGGTGGCGCAGACGCAGGACGGCCGCCGCGGTGTTCTGCAGGACACGTCCGGGATCCAGCGCGGCTGACACACACCGTCGCGGGTTCCACCACGGCCCTCCACCCTCACGAGCTCTTCGGCGCTCTTCCGGGTGGGGGGCCGTTCGGCGTACAGTCGCCGGGACATCCGGCATCTGACGCATCGTCAGAAGTGGAGTGGTGTGCATGCGGCTCGGACTGGCTCTCGGTTACTGGGGACGCGGCCCCTCGGCGGACCATGTGCCTCTCGCCCAGGAGGCGGAGCGGCTCGGTTACGACTCCGTGTGGACCGCCGAGTCCTGGGGCTCCGACGTCTTCACACCGCTCACCTGGATCGCCGCGCAGACCTCAAGGATCAAGCTGGGTACGGCGATTGCGCAGATGGCCGCCCGCTCCCCCACCACGACCGCGATGCACGCGCTCACGCTCGACCATCTCTCGGGCGGGCGCGTGATACTCGGCCTCGGCCTGTCGGGTCCGCAGGTCGTCGAGGGCTGGTACGGGCGTCCGTTCCCCAAGTCGCCGCTCACCGCGACCCGGGAGTACGTCGATGTCGTACGCCAAGTCCTCAGGCGCGAGGCGCCCGTGGAGCTGGACGGGCGGTTCCACTCGCATCCGTACCGGGGCGAGGACGGCACGGGGATCGGCAAGGCGCTCAAGTCGATCACGCATCCCCTCCGCGCCGAACTGCCCATCCTGCTGGGCGCCGAGGGGCCGAAGAACATCGCGCAGACCGCCCGGATCGCGGACGGCTGGCTGCCGCTGTACTGGTCGCCGATGAGGACCGACGTGTACGAGGCCCCCCTCGAAGAGGCTCCCGAGGGCTTCCTCGTCGCGCCCATGGCCCGGGCCAAGGTCTGTGACGACGTCGCCGAGGGGCTGCTGCCCGTGAAGGCGATGCTCGGCTTCTACATCGGCGGCATGGGGCACGCGGCACGCAACTTCCACGCCGACCTGATGGCGCGGATGGGCTTCGAGGAGGAGGCCCGCCGTATCCAGGAGCTGTTCCTGGCGGGCCGTCGAGAGGAGGCCGTACTCGCCGTGCCCGACGCCTTCGCCGACGAGATCTCGCTGGTCGGCCCGCGCGAACGGATCGCGGAGCGGCTGGAGTTGTGGAGGAAGGGTCCGGTGACGGACCTGCTGGTGTTGTCACCAGATCCGCTCACCCTGCGCACACTCGCAGAGCTCAACTCCTAGTGTGTCCATGGGGACCGGCAACTCCCCGCCCGAGGGCCGCCGTCAGCGGAATATGGCGATCGCCTCCAGCGTGACCTCGCGGCTGTCCGACCGCCAGCCGGTCATCTTGCCCAGGCAACGCGCCTGGAAGGTCCCGTCGTTGATCCGCTCGCCCCGCAGACCGCCCGCCGCACAGGTGACGCGCACGTACGCGGGGTGCCCGGGATCCCCGTAGGGGGCGCGCAGCACGATCTCCTCGGCCGACTCCGACTCCACCAGGAAGCGGCCGCGGACCGAGACGAACTCCTCGATGTCGCTGAGCGCGAGGCCGCCGCGGCCGGCCTCGGGGCCGAGGGTCTCGGCGAGGGCGCGGTTCGGGGTGACCTCCCCGGAGCGCAGGTCGGCGTGGACGATGACATCGGCGCGCTCGAAGGCGTCCATGAGCATCCCGATCACGGAGATCGGCTCGCTCTTCTGGACGTAACTGCTGAACTTCTCCTGGCTGATGTCCCGGTTGGCCTTGACCGTCCACGGCAGCAGCCTGCCCCAAAGGCCCAGGCTGGTGTTGACGTTGGTCCGGTGCTCGACCGCCTGCTCCAGCGCCGCGCTGTAGTTGCCGATGCGGTAGAGGTCCATCACCGCCTTCTCATCGAGGTAGAAGCAGATGCTGTACGCGGACCGCTGCCCGAGCGCCCGCCGTCTTCGCTCCCGGACGTGCCGCGCCAGCACGACACCGAGCGTCACCAGACCGGCCGCGGTGACCAGCCACACCGTCATCCAGGGCCACCACACACCCCACCACTGCGCGTCAACGACAGCCACGGATCTCCTTGAACGCCTCGGAAAGGGATGAGCCCTGCGCGTCCACCATGCGCCCGCCCGTCTTCGTGGCCGCGCGCCGCAGTGCCCCGGCGTCGGCCTCCCCGAAGTGCACGGGGTAGGTGTGGACCGCGGCGCGGGTTCCGGCCGACCGCGCTTCGTAGCGGCGTACGAACTCCTCGTACGGGATACCGGAGTTGTTCTCGCCGTCCGTCATCAGGACGATGGAGACGGCCCGTTCGGGGTCATCGGCCACCACGGTCGAGGCCGTGCGGTAGCCGTGGTCGAGGGCGGTCCAGACGGCGGTCGCGTCGCCGTAGCCGCCGCGCGCGACGACGTCGGCGAGTGTCTTCAGGTCCTTCTGCCCGTCGACGGTGACGGTCCTCTCCTCCAGCACACGGCCGCCGAACCGTACGACGGTCAGCCGCTCGCCCTGGTAGAAGCGCGCGAACTTGCCCGTCGCCGAGGAGTCCGCGCCGCTGAGGTCGGCGAACGCCTCGCGCAGGGCCGTCATGCGCTCGCCGCGCATCGACCCGGAGAAGTCGAGCAGGAAGATCACCTGGTCGGGGACCCGCCGCCGGGGATCGCCGTAGTCGTCCAACAGCCGCTCGACGACGGCTGGTTGGTCGGGAAAGTAGAGGGCGTTGCCGATCGGGGCACGGAGTGGTCCGTCCCGGGCGACCGACGAACCGACCGGTCGCCGCAGGGTCGTCCGCATGATCTTCTCCTGTACGGAGTCCCGGTCGAGCCACTCCACGACCTTGTCGTACGCCGCCCGCCGGTCCGGGTCGTCCTGGTCGAGGAGCAGCAGGGGGAAGTCGGCGAGGACCATGCCGTCCTCGGGGCGGACGATCTCCAGCTTCTCCTTCAGCCGGCCACCGGCATTGAGGGCGAGCAGATCGGACTCGTACGTGATGAGAGCGTTGGCCGTGCCGGGGTGGTCGACGAAGTCGTCGAGCAGGTCGCGGGTGGAGTCGGCGGTGAGCTTCTGGCCGGAGCGGAAGCCGCGCAGCCGGTCGCAGGACACGTCCTTCTCGCGCAGCGCGCCACCGGTGCCCGCCGCGGCGGTCGCGACGCCGACGAGCGCGGCCAGGCCGGTGCCCGTCTTACGGGGGTCGGCCATCCCGAAGCGTACGGTTCCGGTGGCGGCGGCATCCGCGATGTCGGCCCAACTCGGCTTGCCACCCGGTGACTTGGCCCGCAGCTCGCGTGCGACGTCCGGCCGCAGGCCGACGACGACCGGCGAGAGCATGGTCGGCGTGCGCAGCAGCCGCTGGGCGGTGTCCTTGTGGCGCAGCCGGAAGGAGCGGTCGGTGGAGAGCCAGGCCAGGTCGTGCCCGCCGCCGCCCTTTCCGGTGCCGGGGACCAGGGCGTCACCGGTCTCCGCGTCGGCCCGGTAGTCCATGTCGAGCTCGACACCGGTCTCGTCCCTCAACTCGTCGAGGAGCGGCTCAAGTACGGCGAGGTCGGGGCCGGCGAGGACGCGGAGGGTGGTCTCCTCGTCGTCGTCTCCGGTGCAGGCGGTGACGGTGACGGTCAGGGTGAGCGTCAGGCACAGGGCCAGGGCCCACCGCCCGCGTCTCACTTGGGGTCCTTCTGGGGCTCCGGGCAGTCTCCGACGATCTGGATCATCCGCTCCAGGACGGACAGGCTGGGGAGAACCGCCTTGGTGTCGTCGGCGGAGGTGACGGGCGCCTGGATCCTGCGGTCGGTCAGGAACTTCGCCAGCTGGTCGCTCATCTCGTCCGCGGTGGCGTCCCGCGGCCGGAAGCCCAACTCCACCGCACGCGCCTGGAGTTCGGAGTTCCTCGTCACCAGTTCGCCGAGCCGCTCGCCGTCCTTGGTGAGGGCGACCAGCTGGGGTTCGGTGACGAAACGAGTGTCCGGATAGAGGAGTACGCGGTCGGTGTCGGGCCTGCCCTTCGCCTTCTGGTAGCGGATCTGGTGGGCCAGGTACTGGTGCTCGTAGAAGACCGCGATCGGCGAGATGCTCTTGCCGTTCGGGGACAGATACGTCTCGGCCATCTCGGAGGCGGGCATGCCCTGTTCGACGAGCAGCGGCTTGATCTCCTCGGCGAGATCCTCCGCCTCGACCATGCCGTTCGGAGCGTCGTTCCCGTGTTCCACGAAGGCGACGAGGCCGAGATACGTTCCGCCGGAGTTGGACTGGCAGATGTTCGAGGTCTGGGCGAGGATCTTGTTGCCGTTCCGCACCCCGTGCTTCCTGATGCCGACCTTGTCCCACCGTTTGTTCTTGTCGGTCAGATCCAGGAACTTCCACATGTTGAGCGTGTAGTAGAGCGGCTTGCCGCCGACGCTCCCGTTCCGCTGGGGCGCTGCGACCTCCGCGTCCTTCAGCGTCTCGGCGTACGCCCGGTAGGTGCCCAGCACGATGGGGCTGACGAAGGGCCGGTAGGTGAGCACCGGGTTGCCCGCCTTCGCCCGCTTGTTGGTGATCAGGTCCGCCGCGGGCTGCCCGGAGGGGAACACCACGTCGTATCCCTCGACGTCCTGGTTGGCGATGTCACGGGAGCCCATGTTCGTGATGTGGACGCGGAACCCGTGCTCCATCAGGATGCGCTGGACCTCGGGATCCTCGAAGAAGTCCCTCTTGGAGGCCATCTTGGCCTCGATCGTGACGACCCGGTCGAGCGGCATCAGCAGATGGCCGGAGGCGAGGAGCAGGACGAGGCCCACGACGGGGACCGGGAGTGTGAGAGCGAGTGTGCGGCGCAGGCGACTGCGCTCGGGTCTGTTGACGACCAGACGGGGTTCCTCTGACACGGATCTGTTCGCGGACACCGGCGTCTCCCCCTAGCGTGGGGCAGGATCGTCGGTGACTGCGCTTACCGCCGAACCACCTCACGACGAACGGCAGTTGGAACCAAGATTAATCGCTGACGAACCATCACGGGGAGGGGCTGTCACCGCCTCCCGGGGGCCACCTTGACCTCGGCGGATTCCGACCCGACCGGCCGCAACGGGTTTCATCCAGGATTCAAGGGCAACTCGCAGAGCATGTCCTCTCGAACTCGCAGTAACGGTGCCAACCAGGCCGGCACGGTCATCGCGGTCGTCGCCGACATCATGGCCCTCATCCTTGGCCTCTGGATCCTGATGTACCTGCTGGACGCCAACCAGGGCAATGACTTCGTCCAGTTCATCCACGACGCGGCACGCTGGCTCGCCGGCTGGTCGCACGACCTGTTCACCTTCGACGAGCAGTGGGCACGGGTCGTCGCAGGGTATGGCCTCGCGGCCGTCGTGTACCTCTTCGTGGGGCATGCGATCGCCAACCGCGCCCACCGTCACTGACGTACGTACCGAGTACTGACGTACGTACCGAGCAGGTGCGAGTACGTACACGTACTGAGCAGGTGCCCGGCCCCTACTGACAGCAGTCCGGGTCCAGGCCCGTCGGCAGGCGGTCGCCGCTGAAGACCGCGCACGTCGCCTCGTCGCCGCCCAGAGCCGCGACGGCGAGGAGAAGGGAACCGGCCGTCCAGGAGGTCAGCTCTTCGGGCCAGACGGCCTGGGCGTCGAAGACGTAGCCCGTCCAGTACAGGCCGGTTCCCGGGTCCCTCAGATGCTGGATCGACTGAAGGATCTCCAGGGCCCGGTCGGACTCGCCCACGGCCCAGAGTGCCAGGGCGAGTTCGGCCGACTCGCCGCCCGTCACCCACGGGTTGGGGACGACGCACCGCACGCCGAGCCCCGGGACCACGAAGCGGTCCCAGCCCTCCTCTATGCGGTCCTTCGCCTCGACGCCCGTCAGCGCGCCGCCGAGCACCGGGTAGTACCAGTCCATCGAGTAGCGGTCCTTGTCGAGGAACCGCTCGGGGTGCCGGCGTATCGCGTGGCGCAGCGCTCCCACCGCCAACTCCCAGTCGGGCTGCGGCTCTTCGCGCTCCTCGGCGATGGCGAGCGCGCAGCGCAGCGCGTGGTGGACGGACGAACTCCCGGTCAGCAGCGCGTCGTTGACGGGAGCCCCGTCGTCCTCGCGCTTCCAGCCGATCTGCCCGCCGGGCTGCTGCAGTTCGAGGACGAACTCCACCGCCGCGAACACGGTCGGCCACAGCCGGTCCAGGAACGTGTCGTCGCCGGTGGCGAGGTAGTGGTGCCACACGCCGACTGCGACGTACGCGCAGAAGTTGGTCTCGCGGCCGCGGTCGGTGACGTCTGCGGCGTCCCCGTCGGCGTAGGCCGCGTACCAGGAACCGTCCTGGTTCTGGTGCCGGGCCAGCCAGTCGTACGCCCGCCCTGCGGCCTCGTGCTCGCCGGCCGCGTCCAGGGCCATGGCGGCCTCGGTGTGGTCCCACGGGTCGAGGTGGTGGCCGCGGAACCACGGTATGGCGCCGTCCGCGCGCTGCACATCCAGGATGCCCCGGACTGTCTGCGCGGCCTGTTCCGCGGTGAGCACTCCGGTCAGGACGAGGTGCTCCGTGCGCGGTGTCGTCACGAAGGGTCCACCGTGGCAGCGTCGGAAGGGGCCACCGCGGCGGCGGCGACGGGCAGGTGGGGCTTGGTCGCGTACGCCACGAAGCTCTTGCCGATCAGCGGGTTCAGCGCCTGCTCGGCGACCCGGGTGGCCAGGGGTTTCTTCATGATGTCCCAGACGAGGAGCTTGTGGTACGCCCGCACCGGCAGCGCCTTGTCGTTGTCGACGCCGAACGCGCACTTCAGCCACCAGTAGGGGCTGTGCAGCGCGTGGGCGTGATGCGTGCCGTACGGCCTGAGGCCGGCCTCGCGGATCCTGGCGAGCAGCTCGTCCGCCTTGTAGATGCGGATGTGGCCGCCCTCGACCTCGTGGTACGCGTCCGAGAGCGTCCAGCAGACCTTCTCCGGCCCGTAGCGCGGGACCGTGACGGCTATCCGCCCGCCGGGCTTGAGCACGCGGACCATCTCGGCGAGCACGCCCTTGTCGTCCGCGATGTGCTCCATCACCTCGGAGATGATGACGACGTCGAACGACTCGTCGGGGAAGGGGAGTTGGAGCGCGTCACCCTCCATGGCGGTGGCGGTCGCACCCTCGGGCGCCTCGCCCGCCTCCTTCATCGCGGCGAACCACTTGGCGACCTCGCGGATCTCCTCGGCGTTCTGGTCCAGCGCGACGACGTGCGCGCCGCGCCGGTAGCACTCGAAGGCGTGGCGTCCCGCCCCGCACCCGAGATCCAGCACACGGTCCCCCGGGGCGAGCGGAAACCGGGAGAAGTCGACGGTCAGCACGTGGTCCTGCTTTCACGGTGAGGGGTGTCCACGGGGGTGGCCCCGGAGGCGGCCATGTTCACGGGGGTGGGGGTGGACGCCGGGTTCGCGGTGGCGGTGGCGGTGGGCCGGTTCGCGGGCGTAGCGGCCAACGCGCCGAGCGAGGTGGCCGGGGCCGCGTCCACGGGCGCGGCGGGCGCCGCTTGTGCGGGCGCGGGGGGCGCCGCTTGTGCGGGCGCGGCGGGCACCGGGCGTGCAGGCGTGGCGGGCACCGCTTGTGCGGGCGCCGGGTCCGCGTCTTGTGAGGCCGCGGAGCGGTCGGGATGCTGGGGCGCGGAGCGGTCGGCGCCTGCCGCGGAGCGGCTCTGTGGCCGGGCCGCGGAGCGGCTTCGGGTGCCGGCCGCGGAGCGGTCACCGCTCGCGATCGCCTCACGGTAGCGGGCTACCGTGCCCTCCGCGGCCTTGGCCCACGTGAACCGCTCCAGCACGCGTGAGCGTCCGGCCGAGCCGAGTCGTTCACGCAGCCGGGGGTCGCCCAACAGCCGGCTCAGCCCAGCGGCCAGCGCCCCCGCGTCGCCGGGCCCGACGGCCAGGCAGGTCTCGCCGTCGGGGCCGGTGACCTCGGGGATGGCCCCGCCGGTCGTGGCCACGAGCGGCGTACCGGTCGCCATCGCCTCGGCGGCGGGCAGCGAGAAGCCCTCGTAGAGGGAGGGCACGCAGGCGACCTCCGCGGACCGTACGAGGTCGACGAGCTCCGCGTCCGAGATGCCCTTCACGAACTCGACGGAGCCTTCGAGGCCGTACCGCTCGATGAGCTGGGCCACCGGCCCGTCCTCGGCGCGCCTGCCGACCACGACGAGGTGGGCGGCGGGATGCTCCGTACGGACCTTGGCCAGCGCCTCCACGAGGTAGACGAGGCCCTTGAGGGGGACGTCCGCGCTGGACGTGGTGACGATCCGCCCCGGCACCTGCGGCACGGACGGATCCGGCGAGAAGAGATCGGTGTCGGCGCCGATGTGGACGACGTGGATGCGGTCGTCGCGTACGCCGAGGTGGTCGACGATCTCCTGGCGGGACGTGCCCGAGACGGTGAGGACGGAGGGGAGGCGGCGCGCGACGCGCTTCTGCATGCGCGTGAACGCGTACCAGCGGCGTACGGACATCCGGCGGCGCCGGCCTCCCGCCGCGTCGAGCTCCAACTGCCGGTCCACGGTGATGGGGTGATGGATGGTGGTGACCAGCGGGGCGCCCACGTCCCCCAACAGCCCGTACCCCAGGGTCTGGTTGTCGTGCACGACGTCGAAGTCGCCGCGGCGGGCGCGGAGATGGCGGCGGGCGCGCAGGGAGAACGTCAGTGGTTCCGGGAAGCCGCCGGTCCACATCGTGCCGACTTCGAGCGCGTCGACCCAGTCACGGA
Source organism: Streptomyces sp. NPDC033178 (assembly GCF_055577685.1). Taxonomy (NCBI): domain Bacteria; kingdom Bacillati; phylum Actinomycetota; class Actinomycetes; order Kitasatosporales; family Streptomycetaceae; genus Streptomyces; species Streptomyces sp. NPDC033178. Next base: position 386,424 of record NZ_JBVIPT010000006.1, on the reverse strand, counting down.
ACTCGTCACGCTTCGGGGTCCGAAAGGGATCCGGGTGGCGGTACAGGTCGAGGCTGGGCAGTTCGGTGAGGGAGAGCCCGTCGAGTCCCTCGCCCTCGTCGAGCACGGGGTAGGGCTGGGAGCCGATGACCTCGACCTGGTGACCGAGGCGGGCGAGCTCGCGCGAGAGGTGCCGTACATAGACGCCCTGGCCGCCGCAGAACGGGTTCCCTTTATAGGTGAGGAGCGCGATGCGCAGCGGTCGGTCGGCGTCGGCGGCCGAGCCCGCGTGGAGGCCTGCCTCCATGGCCTCATGGGTCACTCTCGGCCCCCTTCTTCCAGCACGTTCCCGCGAGATTACTTCGGGACGGTAATCTAGAACAAGTTTCAGACTTGATCGTTCAGGGAGCACAGAATCTACCGGCAGGTAGCTCTCCTGTGAGCGGTGGATCAGGTGATTCACGCCACGGCCGGGCTCTACTCTGCTGTCGCCCACTCGTCCCCATCGAGCCCTCTGTTCTACGAATCTTGTACGAACGTCACGGAACGGGATCCATGCCTGCGGAAGCCAAGACTTCGGCGAAGCCCGCGCAGTCGGCGGTACGGGCCGCGCAGCCGGTCACTCCCCCGCTCACCGAGCGCCAGGAGGCGCGGCGGCGGCGCATCCTGCACGCGAGCGCGCAGCTGGCGAGCCGGGGCGGATTCGACGCGGTGCAGATGCGGGAGGTCGCGGAGTCGTCCCAGGTGGCCCTGGGCACGCTCTACCGCTACTTCCCGTCCAAGGTGCATCTGCTGGTCGCGACGATGCAGGACCAGCTCGCCCATATGCACGGGACGCTCCGCAAGAAGCCGCCGGCCGGTGACACGGCGGCGGAGCGGGTGGCGGAGACGCTGATGCGCGCCTTCCGCGCCCTCCAGCGCGAGCCGCACCTCGCCGACGCGATGGTCCGCGCCCTGACCTTCGCCGACCGCAGCGTCAGCCCGGAGGTCGACCAGGTCTCCCGCCAGACCACGGTGATCATCCTCGACGCGATGGGCCTCGACGACCCCACCCCCGCCCAGCTCTCCGCGGTCCGCGTCATCGAACACACCTGGCACTCGGCCCTCATCACCTGGCTCTCGGGCCGCGCCTCCATCGCCCAGGTAAAGATCGACATCGAAACGGTGTGCAGGCTGATCGACCTGACGTCAACGGACGATTGACCGGTGCCATTACCATCGATTTCATCGCTGCTACCATTTCGGCATGCCGATGATCACAGTGGAATTCACCGAGGAAGAGCTCGCTTTCGCCAAGGCGCACGTGGCCTCGCTCGGCAAGTCGATGCGTTCCCACGCGCACGACATAATCCTCGCGGACGCACAACGGACGGCGTTCCTTCAGGGCGTCGACGAGACCGTCGCATGGGCCATGGACGTGTTCAAGGACATGCCGGAGGGCATGCGTTGAGCCCTGTCATCCGCGTCGACGCGGGGTGGATCCTGGAAGTCCAGACTCGCGTCTCGCCCGTCAACACCCCCGTGGCGGACTGGGGCGCCTTGGACGCCATGGCGGAACGCCACCTCTTCGAGCAGCCACACGGCCGGCTCTACTACGAGGAGCCGGCCGCGCGTGCCGCCACGTTGTTCCACACCGCTCTGCTCCTGCGGCCCTTCGCCGACTTCAACGCCGTCATCGGCTGGGCCTGCACCGCGCTCTACATGAACGCCTCCGAGCAGCCGGTCGACCCCAAGCCCGACGACGTTCACCTGCTGGCCGGAGCCATCCGGGCCCAGGAAGCCGACCTCCGGGACGTGGCCCGCACCATCGCCTCCTGGCGGTAGGTCCCGGCGGCCCGGCACCCGGTGCACCCCGCTGCTCACCCGTCCCGCCGACCTCCGCGGAACCCACCCCAGCAACCGATCCGGCCGGGCGCGGGGCTGTATCGATGGGCGGCTCCGCCGCGGGGGCGCGCTCAGCCCCCGCCGGCCGGCAGCCACACACGCCCCCTCCACCGGGGCTCACTCCTCCGGAGGAAACACCGCCTCCCCGCTCCCGATCAGCGTGATCATGATCGCCTCCACCGGACACCCCTCCGCCGCCTCCAGGACCTTCTCGTTGGCGTCGGACTCCGGCTCCGCCGGGTGGGACTGCATGGCGGAGTCGAGGTGGAAGGCGGTGGGGGCGAGGTGGGTGCACTGGGCCGAGCCGATGCAGAGGGAGCGGTCGACCTCGACATGCCAGCGGTCGCCCATCCTCAGGCCTCCCAGCCGGCGGGCAGGTGGATCATCTTGTGCTCCAGGTACTCGCCGTAGCCCTCGGGACCGAACTCGCGCCCCAGGCCGGAGTTCTTGTAGCCGCCGAACGGGCCGAGCATGTCGAGGCTGAAGGTGTTGACGGAGTACGTGCCGGTACGGACCCGGCGGGCCACGTCGATGCCACGGGCCACGTCGGCCGTCCAGACGCTGCCGCTCAGCCCGTAGTCGGAGTCGTTGGCGATCTTGACCGCCTCGGCCTCGTCGCCGTACGGGAGCAGGCAGATCACCGGCCCGAAGATCTCCTCGCGCGCGATCCGCATGGAGTTGTCGACGTCACCGAAGAGCGTCGGCTCGACGTACCAGCCGCGGTCGAGGCCCGCCGGACGCCCGCCGCCCGTGAGGATCTTGGCGCCCTCCTCCTGGCCGATGCGGATGTAGTCGAGGTTGCGCTGCTGCTGCCGTTGCGCGACCAGCGGGCCCACCTGGGTCGCCGGGTCCAGCGGGTCGCCGACCACCAGCGCGCCCGCCGCCGCGGCGAACGCCTCCGCGAACTCGTCGTAGCGCGAACGCGGCAGCAGGATGCGGGTCTGCGCGACACACGCCTGGCCGTTGTTCATCCAGGCCGCCGAGACGATGCCCGGCACGGAGGTCTCGATGTCCGCGTCCGGCAGGACCACCGCCGCCGACTTCCCGCCCAACTCCAGTGTCACGCGCGTGAGATTGCGCGAGGCGACTTCCATGACCCGCCTGCCCGCGGCCACCGAACCCGTGAAGGAGACCTTGTCGATTCCGGGATGCCCGACCAGGTACTCGCTCACCTCGCGGTCCGCCGGCAGGATCGAGAGCACGCCCTCCGGCAACCCGGCCTCCTTCGCGATCTCGCCGAGTATGTACGCGTCGAGCGGCGACTCCGGCGAGGGCTTGAGCACGACCGTGCAGCCGGTCAGCAGCGCGGGCGCGAGCTTGGCCGCCGCCACGAACTGCGGGACGTTCCAGGGGGCGACGGCCGCCACGACCCCGACCGGCTCACGCCGCACGAGGATCTTCCCGAGCACTCCGTCGCGCGTCTCCTCGTACGTGAAGCCCCGCGCGACCGTGATCGCCGCGTCCCACACCATCATCGCGCCGAGGGCCTGCGCGAGGACGCTCCAAGAGTACGGGGAGCCGTTCTCGGAGGAGATGACGCGGGCGATCTCCTCGTGGCGTACGGCGATCGCGTCCTTGATCCGGGTGACGACCTCGATGCGCTCGTCGAGGGACATCCGCGGCCAGGGCCCCTCGTCGAACGCGGTCCGCGCGACCGCGACGGCCCGGTCGACGTCCGCCCGCGAGGCGTGCGGCACCCGGCCGATGACCTCCTCGGTGTGCGGGGAGACCACCTCGATCACGTCCTGGCCCAGGGGAGCGGCCAACTCCCCGCCGATGAACAGCTGTCCGTGTTCCACGAGCTCGGTCATGGCCGACTGCCTCTCCGCGGGACGCTTTCTGACGATGCATCAGAAACAACAACACTGGAACTGATACCAGTTCCGGTTGGAGGAGTCCACGGACCGCACGCCACTTCACCGCTCCCGTGATCCATCGCGATCCATCACGCCGACCCTATGAGTGACTTGGGCTCCCATTGGAACTGGTTCTAGTTATAGTGGCCGGGAGTCGGCGACAGGGGAACCCATGGCACAGGTGACCGATCACGGCGGCGGCGTACGGTCCATCGAGGTTCCCATCCCGGACAATCCCCTCGGAACGACACTCGTGTACGTCGTGGACACCGACCGCGGGCCGGTGCTCATCGACACGGGCTGGGACGATCCGGCGTCCTGGGACGCGCTCACCGAGGGGCTCGTCGCCTGCGGGACGTCCATTGCGGAGATCCACGGAGTGGTGATCACCCATCACCACCCGGACCACCACGGCCTGTCGGGCAAGGTGCGGGAGGCGTCCGGCGCCTGGATCGCGATGCACGCCGCCGACATCTCGATCGTGCGGCGGACGCGCGGGACGAAGCCCGGGCGCTGGTTCACATACATGGCCGACAAGTTGACCGCCTCCGGCGCGCCCGAGGAGCACGTGGCGCCGATGCGCACCGCCCGCTCCCGTATGTTCCCCGGCGCCTCCCCCGCGCTCCCCGACCGCGAGATCGTCCCCGGCGAACTCCTCGACCTCGCCGGCCGCCGCCTGCGCGCGATCTGGACTCCGGGCCACACCCCCGGCCATGTCTGCCTCCACCTGGAGGAGGCCCATCCGGCCCAACTCCCGGGCCACGGACGCCTGTTCTCCGGCGACCACCTCCTGCCGAGGATCACCCCGCACATCGGCCTGTACGAGGACCCGGACGACGAGACCGTCGCCGACCCCCTTGGCGACTACCTCGACTCCCTGGAACGGATCGGCCGCCTCGAACCGGCCGAGGTCCTCCCGGCCCACCTGCACGCGTTCACCGACGCCCCGTCCCGCGTAAGGGAGTTGCTGGACCACCACGAGTCCCGCCTCACGGACCTCCGCTCCCTCCTCGTCACCCCGCTCACCTCGTGGCAGCTCGCCGTCCGCATGGAGTGGAACCGCCCGTGGGACGACATCCCCTACGGATCGAGGAACATCGCGGTCTCGGAGGCGGAGGCCCATCTGCGCCGCCTGGTGAAACTGGGGCACGCGGAGGCGGTACCGGGGAGCGATCCGGTGACGTACGTGGCGGTGTGAACCTGCCCTCCCCGGACGGGACGCCAGGGCATGTCCGACGACTCAAGGCGGTCAGCCCCGGCGCGGAGCTGGTCCAGCAACCTGCGGATCAACTGCCCTGCCTCACCGAGGAGTTCGATCTCGTCGGGGCTCGTCGTCGGATTGACGGCCCGTTGCCCCGTCGCCCGGCCGAGGCCGCCGTTCGGGCCCGTCAGGAGTGCCGGGTCGGGGCAGCCGGCCAGCAGGGCGGACAGCATCTCCCCGGCCAGGGGCGCGGGGGTCGTCGTCGACGGCCACCTGGGCCACGATCACGGCGGACATGCTCCAGTCGCGGCCGGGCGGGCCCTCGTCGGTGTTGCTCCAGTCGATCACCACGAGGCCGGCCGGGGTGAGGAGGACGTTCTCCGGTTGCAGGTCCAGGTGCAGGACGGGTACGGCGGGGTCGGGGGAGCGGCGGGCCGGGATCACGTGCAGGTCGCGCAGGAGCCGGGCGAGCACCGATCCGGCCTCCCCCGCGGTGAGTTCACCGGCGGCCACCGCCTCGACCACGGTCGGCCCGTACAGCCGCTCCATCACGAGGTCGGTGCGCGCGTCCGCCGCCCGCACGCGCGGCACGGGATAGCCGTGACCCCGTACGTACTCCATGACGGCCGCCTCGGCCGGCGCGTCCCCGTAGCCGTCCCGGTACCGGCGCGGCACCCACGCCCCGCCGCCGGAACCATCGCCGAGTCCGTCATGATCGCCCAGGCCGCCTAGGCCGTCCTGGCCGTCGTGATCGTCGAGCGCGTAGACATCCGCCGTGCGCCCCGATCCGAGCAATCGCCCGGCTCCCGCAGGGATCCCCATGGGCAGAAGCCACCCGGAGCCGGTCGGCCTCACAGGCGCCCCCACAGGCGGCCCTCAGGGTCTTGCTACGGGCCGGTACAGTGAGCGGGTCGTCATCACAGTCGTACGGGGGGAAGCCGGTGCAAATCCGGCGCTGACCCGCAACCGTGTGTCGCCCGGTCGATCGGCCGATCAGTCGATCAGGGGCGGCGAGCCGGATTGCCTCGTACGGGCGTGACCGGCTCGCGTCACCGGGTCCGCCGGTGACCGGCACCGTCGAGGCATACGGAGCCGAGCCGCCCGGGTTCTGGGCTGCCTGGCTCCTTGACAGGGAAAGGCATCCGCCGATCATGTTTGTCCGCCGCAGCGCAGCGGTACTGGCCGCCACCGCCGTGATCGGTACGGCGTTCGCGCCCGCCGCCCTCGCCGACGAGTCGCCCGGCGCGACCCCGTCCCAGGCGTTCTCCTCCGCCCTGTACGGCAGCACCGACCCCACCTACGACGGCGTCTGGCGGCAGTCGCTCGCGCTGCTCGCCCAGGACACCGTGGGGGTGAAGCCCGCGAAGCAGGCCGTCGACTGGCTCACCGGCCAGCAGTGCGAGAGCGGGGCCTTCGCGGCGTACCGCCCCGACCCGAGCACGAAGTGCGACGCCAGGACCAAGGTCGACACGAACAGCACCGCCGCCGCGCTGCAGGCCCTGGAGGCCCTCGACGCGAGCGACGCCGTGACCGGCGCGGCCGTGAAGTGGCTCAAGTCCGTGCAGAACAAGGACGGCGGCTGGGGCTACTTCCCGGGCACGCCCAGCGACACCAACTCGACGTCCGTCGTGATCGGGGCGCTCAACGCCGGGGACACCGACCCGGAGGACGTGTCCTCGAAGGACGACCGGACTCCGTACGACGCCCTGCTCGGGCTCTCCGTCCCCTGCGACGAGAACGGCGGCGGCGCCTTCGCCTTCCAGCCGGACAAGAAGGACAAGCTCGCGGCGAACGCGGACGCCACGGCGGCGGGGGTGCTGGGTGCCCTCGGTCAGGGGCTGTCCCCGGAGCCCGAGGACGACGGCGGTTCCTCGAAGAGTGCCAAGTGCGCGGGCGGCGACTCCTTCACGATCGAGGACGCGGCGGCCAACGGTGCCCTGTACCTCGCGGGCGCGGTCGCCAAGAACGGCTACCTGAAGTCCTCCCTCCCCGGCGCCGAGGACCAGCCCGACTACGGCAACACCGCCGACACGGTCGTCGCGCTCGCCGCGGCCGGCCGCACGGCCGACACCGAGAAGCCGCTGGCCTGGCTGGAGAAGAACTCCGGCACCTGGGCGGCGAAGAGCGGCCCGGCGGCGTACGCGCAGCTGATCTTCGCGGCGAACTCCACTGGTACGGACCCGCGTGCCTTCGGCGGCGCCGACCTCGTGAAGCAGCTCGGCGCGACCGGCCCAGCGGCGGCGTCCTCCGACGCCTCAACCGCCCCGGCCGACGGCAAGAACGACAACGACGACAAGGACGACGCCTCGGACGAGGACGACGGCGGGGTCAGCATCTGGTGGATCATCGGGGTCGGCCTGGTGGGCGGCATCGGCATCGGCTTCCTCCTCAGCGGCCGTAACAAGAAGCAGCAGCCGTGACCTGCCGCCGCCTGGTTCTGCCGGTCCTGTGCCTCCTGCTCGCCGTCCTCGGCACGGCGGGGCAGGCCCAGGCGGTCGGCTACCGCTACTGGTCCTTCTGGGACAGGGACTCCACCGCCGGTACGTGGGTGTACGCGACCCAGGGGCCGTCGACCGCGCGGCCCTCGGACGGTGACGTCCAGGGGTTCCGTTTCTCGGTGAGCGAGGACTCCAAGGACTCGGCGAAGCCGCGCGGGGCGGCCGACTTCGCGACGATCTGCGCGAAGACGCCCGCACGGGAGGGGTCCAAGCGGGTCGGCCTGGTCCTCGACTTCGGCACGGCCGCTGACGCCCCGGCCGGCTCGACCCCGCCCCGCCCCCGCACGGCCTGCGCCCGCATCGACGAGGACGCCACGACCGCGGACGCCCTCGCTGCCGTCGCCAAGCCCCTCCGCTACGACACGAACGCCCTGCTCTGCGCCATCGCGGGCTACCCCGGCACGGGCTGCGGCGAGCCGGTCTCGGGCAACCGCCCGAAGGCCTCCTCGTCGCCCGGTGAGCAGGCGAAGAGCAAGTCCGCCGACGGCAACGGGGACGGCGGCCCGTCGGTGGGCTTGCTGGCCGGCATCGCCGCGGTGGCAGCACTGGGCACGGCAGCAATCTGGCAAGCCCGCCGCCGCCGCGACTGACGGGCTCGCGCAATGACCACCAACAACAACGACGCAGCAACTGCTGTGGGCAGGCGTTCCGCAGGGCGATGGGGGTCCCCCCGCTCGAGCGAAGCCGAGAGTGGGGGAGGGTGGGCACAGCCACAAACACCGGGTGCCCGATCCAGAAAAGTCCAACGCCGACTAACCGCCCCACGAGCAACCCGAACCAACGCAATCCACCCAGGCGCATGGTGGCTCTGGGCACTAGGCCTAGGCACAGCCGCTTCCCGCACAACGAACCCCCTCCTCCTGGCCCTCCTCATCGGCGTAGCCGGCTACGTGGTGGCGGCCCGCCGAACAGAGGCCCCCTGGGCCCACTCCTACGCCGCCTTCGTGAAACTCGCCCTCGCCGTCCTGGTCATCCGCCTCGCCTTCGCAGTAGTCCTCGGCTCTCCCATCCCCGGCACCCACACCCTCCTCACACTCCCCGAACTCCCCCTCCCCGACTGGGCAGAAGGCATCCGCATCGGCGGCCGAGTCACCGCGGAAGGCCTCGTCTTCGCCCTCTACGACGGCCTGAAACTCGCCACCCTCCTCATCTGCGTAGGCGCGGCGAACGCCCTCGCGAACCCGGCCCGACTCCTCAAATCCCTCCCAGGAGCCTTGTACGAAGCGGGAGTTGCCGTAGTGGTGGCCCTCACCTTCGCCCCGAACCTGATCGCGGACGTCCAGCGTCTGCGCGCCGCCCGGCGTCTCCGCGGCCGCCCGGACAAGGGTCTGCGCGGCCTGCTCCAGGTCGGACTCCCGGTCCTGGAGGGCGCGTTGGAGCGGTCCGTCTCCCTCGCGGCGGCGATGGACGCACGCGGCTACGGCCGAACGGCGGACGTACCTCCCGCCGTACGCCGCACCACCGCCGTACTCACCCTCGGCGGCCTGGTCGGGGTCTGCGCCGGAACGTACGGCCTGCTCACCGCGGAAGGCGGCAGCTACGGCCTGCCCGTACTGCTCGCCGGACTCGCCGCGGCCCTCGCCGGCCTGTGGCTCGGCGGGCGCCGCTCGCCGCGTACGCGCTACCGGCCGGACGCGTGGGGCGTCCGCGCGTGGCTGGTCGCCGCGTCCGGCGCGGCGGTCGCGACACTGCTGATCCTCTACGCCTCGTACGCCCCGTCCAACTCCGCGGCCCTGCACCCCGGCGTCGTCCCGCTGACCGCGCCGACGCTCCCCCTGTGGCCCGCGGCGGCGATCCTCCTCGGCCTCCTCCCCGCCTTCGTCGCCCCGGCACCCGAGAACACCCGCCCCGAGATCACCCGCAAGGAATCCTCATGATCCGCTTCGAGAATGTCTCCGTGACATACGACGGAGCGGCAGGGCCGACCGTCCGGGGCATCGAACTCACCGTCCCCGAGGGCGAGTTGGTGCTGCTGGTCGGACCGTCCGGGGTCGGCAAGTCGACGGTGCTCGGAGCGGTGAACGGACTGGTCCCGCACTTCACGGGCGGCACCCTGCGCGGCCGCGTGACGGTGGCGGGCCGTGACACCCGGACCCACAAGCCGCGCGAACTCGCGGACGTGGTCGGCACGGTGGGCCAGGATCCGCTGTCGCACTTCGTGACGGACACGGTCGAGGACGAACTCGCCTACGGAATGGAGTCGTTGGGCCTCGCACCCGACGTGATGCGCCGCCGCGTCGAGGAGACGCTCGACCTGCTCGGCCTCGCCGACCTCCGCGACCGCCCCATCTCCACGCTCTCCGGAGGCCAGCAGCAGCGCGTCGCGATCGGCTCGGTCCTCACCCCGCACCCCAAGGTCCTGGTCCTCGACGAACCGACCTCGGCCCTCGACCCGGCCGCCGCGGAGGAGGTCCTCGCCGTCCTCCAGCGCCTCGTCCACGACCTCGGTACGACGGTCCTCATGGCCGAGCACCGGCTGGAACGCGTCATCCAGTACGCCGACCAGGTCGCCCTCCTCCCCACCCCCGGCGCCCCTCTCGTGCTGGGCACCCCGTCCGAGGTCATGGCCGTCTCCCCGGTGTACCCGCCGGTGGTGGCGCTGGGCCGGCTCGCCGATTGGTCGCCCCTGCCGCTGACAGTGCGGGACGCCCGGCGCAGGGCGGGCGCTCTGCGGGATCGACTGAAGAACACCACGTACGAAGCAGCGAACACGGCGAGTACGGCGGGCACGGCGAGTACGGCGAGCCCCTCCGCGAACCCCACAGCACCCCCGCTCCCGACGGAAGCCACCCCGACGCCCACCCGTCACCCCCGCCCCCGCCCCCGTCTCTTCCGCAAACGCACCCCCGACACCACGCTCCGGACCACGCCCCGGCCCACAACCCCAACCACCAACCACTCAGCGGTGATTGAGAACCTCTCCGTCCGCCGCGGCCGTACCGAGGTGCTCCACGCCGTCACGCTCACTGTCGGCCCCGGCGAGACCGTCGCCCTGATGGGCCGCAACGGCGCCGGCAAGTCCACGCTGCTCTCCGCCCTCGTCGGCCTGGTCGCACCGGCGTCGGGATCCGTGCGCGTGGGCGGCATCGAGCCCCACCGCACGGCACCCCGTGAACTCATCCGGCACGTCGGCCTCGTACCGCAGGAGCCCCGCGACCTGCTGTACGCCGACACGGTGGCCGGGGAGTGCACGGCCGCGGACTCCGACGCGGCGGCGGAACCGGGCACCTGCCGGACCCTGGTGTCCGAGCTGCTCCCGGGCATCGAGGACGACACGCATCCGCGGGACCTCTCGGAGGGCCAGCGGCTCGCGCTCGCCCTGGCGGTCGTCCTGACGGCCCGCCCGCCCCTGCTCCTGCTCGACGAGCCGACCCGGGGCCTCGACTACGCGGCGAAGTCCCGTCTGGTCACCGTCCTGCGGGGGCTGGCGGCCGAGGGCCACGCCATCGTGCTGGCCACCCACGACGTCGAACTGGCCGCCGAACTCTCCCACCGGGTCGTCATCCTCGCCGACGGCGAACCCGTCGCGGACGGCCCAACGGCCGAGGTCGTCGTCGCCTCCCCGTCCTTCGCTCCGCAGGTCACCAAGATCCTCGCCCCGCAGAAATGGCTGACGGTCCCGCAGGTACGCGAGGCACTCCGCGCGGCCGAAGGGGAGAAGGAGCCGGGCTCATGAACGAGAAGTCACACCCCCGCCCCGAACCTCTCCCCTTCCCCGAACCTCGCCCCCTCCCCCAGCGCCAGGCCCGCCCCATCCGCCTGGGCCCGCGTTCCCTCGGCGCCCTCCTCCTCGTAAGCCTCGTCGGTCTGGCGGCGCTCACCTGGCCCTTCCTCAGCGGACCCACCTCACAGGTGAGTGCTCACGCCAAGGACGCGCCCTGGCTGTTCGCGGGGCTGCTCGTGCTGCTGGTCGGGGTCGTCGGGGCGACGATCTCCGAGTCGGGGCTCGGCCCCAAGGCCGTGGCCATGCTCGGCGTGCTCGCCGCGACGGGAGCCGCTCTGCGGCCCATCGGAGCCGGAACCGCCGGCATCGAGCCGATGTTCTTCCTGATGGTGCTGAGCGGGAGGGTCCTCGGGCCGGGCTTCGGATTCGTACTCGGGGCGGTCACGATGTTCGCGTCTGCGCTGCTCACGGGCGGGGTCGGGCCGTGGATGCCGTTCCAGATGCTGTCCATGGGCTGGTTCACGATGGGCGCGGGCCTGCTCCCGGGCCCGGACCGGCTGCGCGGCCGGGGCGAGCTGTTGATGCTCGCCCTGTACGGGTTCCTCGCGGCCTTCGCGTACGGCACGTTCATGAACCTGGCCGGCTGGCCCTTCATGGACGCGCTGTCGTCGAACGTCGCCTTCGACCCGCACGACGACGTGGACGCCAACCTGGCCCGCTTCGTCGCGTACTGCCTGGCCACCTCCCTCGGCTGGGACCTGGGCCGGGCCGTGGTCACCGTCGTCCTGACCCTCACACTCGGCGCGACCGTCCTCAAGGCGCTCCGTCGGGCCACGCGGAGGGCGGCTTTCGAGACCTCGGTCACCTTCGAGGAGCCACGTGATGCGGCGCCCGTCACACCGTCCGACCGCACACCGTAGACGCTTCAACCACTGCCGGTTACACCCACCGTGAGGCGGCCCACAGGACCTAAGTCACTTACTAAGCGCGGTCGTAGATCATTCTCCTTGTCATGTGCACGGTCCTATCACCCCTGACCTGCGGATTGAGAGCCACGTCACAGAAGGACCTTTTGCGGCGGATACGACCACAACTAGCAAAAGGGGTCATTGCGGACGCCCTCCGAGCCTGTTTCTCTGGAGGAGTCGCAAGGCGCCGACGAGCCCACCCGGGCCTCGGCGCCGACGCATGCCAAGGCCTTACGGGTCACGGCGTACGAGCGACCGCCACGTCCCCGAAGGAAAAGGTTCTCTGTGTCCATCTCCACCCGCATCCGCCGCATCGCCACTCCGAAGAAGGCCCTCACCGGTGCCGCCGTGGCCGCTGCCACCGCCGGCATGGTGTTCGCGGCGGGCCCCGCTCAGGCCGCGGCCCCCGCGAAGGCCTCCCCCACCTCGGCCAAGGCGATCGCGCAGAAGATGATCCCGAACGACTCGCAGTACAAGGCGTTCAGCAAGATCGTCGAGCACGAGAGCGGCTGGAACGTCACCGCCACCAACTCCTCCTCCGGCGCCTACGGCCTGGTCCAGGCCCTGCCGGCCTCGAAGATGGCCTCCGCCGGTTCCGACTGGAAGACGAACCCGAAGACCCAGATCAAGTGGGGCCTCGACTACATGAACGACCGCTACGGCAGCCCGACCGGCGCCTGGAACTTCTGGCAGGCGAACGGCTGGTACTGACCGGCCCGCAAGACACCCACGCGCACCCAGGCGCACCCCCGTACGCGAAGGCGGCGGCCCCCGATCCCCGGGGCCGCCGCCTTCGCCATGCGCCCGTGGGCGTATCCGGACTCCCGACGGGTCTCCGTGGTGGACTTGACCACACCCCACCGAGCCAGCCCTGCCGACCGGAGGCCTCATGAGTTCCGAAGAGACGGAGAAGTCGGGAGACACAGGGGACAGAGCAAGGACGGACAGGGCGGCGGACACGCGAACGCCCGACCCCGAGGCACGAGGACTGCGGCTCGTGCCCGTGCTGCTGGCCCTGACCGTGGTCAGCGGGCTGATCGACGCGGTGAGCTATCTCGGCCTTGAGCACGTCTTCACGGCGAACATGACCGGCAACGTGGTCGTGCTGGGCTTCGCCGCCGCCGGTGCACCCGGCTTCTCGGTGCCGCACACGCTGACGTCGCTGGCCGCCTTCCTGGTGGGCGCGGTGGCGGGCGGACGCATCGCGGTACGCCTGGGCAGCGGCTCACGCCGGACCTGGGCCCGCCTCACGCTGGCCGCCGAGGCGGTACTGGTCGGCGCGGCCTCCGTGGTCGCCTTCGCCGCACCCGACGCGACCGCAACCGTCTATACCCTCATCGCGGTAACAGCCTTCGCGATGGGCCTGCGCAACGCGACCGTACGCAAACTGGGCGTCCCCGACCTGACGACCACCGTCCTGACGATGACCCTGACCGGCCTCGCGAGCGACTCCCGCGCCGCGGGCGGCAGCGGCCACCACTCCCCACGCCGCACGGCCTCGGTGATCGCGATGCTCGCGGGCGCCCTGCTCGGCGCATGGCTGGTACTCCACCACGGCCTGGCCATTCCGTTGCTGGTCGCGGCGGGGGTGGTGGGGGTGTTGGCAGTGGTGGTGGCGGGGCGGGAGTGAGGGCGGCTCACTTGCAGTCGAACCACACGGCCTTCGGCGGCAGCCTTGCGGAAGGGGCCGCTGTGGACTTGAGTTCACCGGCACGGGGCAGAATCCCTGGGCACTGGATGTCGACTTCCGGAGGCGCGTGTGGGCTTGGCGGTGGACATGTCGGTGAGGAGCTTCCTCCGCAGCCGGTTCCGGACACTGAGCGACGGCGGATACGCCGGCCTGGTGTTCCTGCTGGCACGGTCCGCCGACAACCCGGACCTGCATCGGAGGTTCTTCGAGGAATGGACCGACATGCACGACCTCACCCGTCGGTATCTCGGGGTGATCACACCGGCTCCGTCCTACATCCGAATCGACGAACGTTTCCCGATGAGAAACGAAGACGGACCCATGGTGGGCGGCCTCTCCTGTCTGGGTGATGACAAACGACTGAACACGCCCGCACCGGGTGCGAAGTCCACCTTCCGGATGGAGTCCCGGACAGCGGACGAGCGCGTGACCATCACACCGACCCTGCCCCCATCACTGCGCGAGCATCAGGTCGCGCTCACCGTCGTCGCCACCGAGATGCAGAAGTTCTTCGGGATCTCCGAGGCGCTACTGCCCTGTGCCGTCATCGTCTCCCTCCAGGAGGAGCGAGCGTTTGTCGTGCCGTTGAGCGACATCTTCAGTCTCTACGCTCTTCTGAAACGGATAAAGATCAAACTGGAGCCGGTTACCACCAAGATCGACATGAAGGATGCGGAACTCGCCCGGGCCAAGGAGGCCCGGCTCCACCTTCGCGGCAAGGGCGAACTGGGAACCCTGCGTCAGAAGGCCGACGCGACGCGCCGTGATTGGGATGCCCAGCTGGACTGGCTGGCGGATGACCTCGCCGAGATCGCGAGGGCTGGAACGACAGAGGATGCAGAACTCTGCCGGTGGATGAAAGCACGTCTTCGCAGCGCTGAGCCTCTGACAGCCGAGGAACGGGAATCCGCGCGAACCCTGCTCCACCATCTCGGAGCATCCGGAATCCACGGAAGAGTGCCGAAGAGGCTACGGCGCACTCTTGCAAAACTGAACGCCGGATACCCGGACAGCCACGACGTAATGGTCCGGTTCGCAGCGGTATCCGCGGAGGAACAGTCCATCGAGACGAGGATCGGGCAGCTGAAGGCGCAGACGGACGAACTCGCCCAGGAACTGCGTCTCGGCAAGGCGGTCGTCGATGCCGTGCGAGATTTCGGACTGACACCCGTCGGTCCAAGGGGCCTGCTGGACTGGCGAGAACTCACCTGGCCGATAGAGGTGATGGGACCACTGAGGCCGACGTCGCCCGAGCGCCGATTCCCGTCGGCCCCGGAGTCCGTGGTGAACCGGCTGAACGACACCACCCAGGGAAATGTCGTCCAGGCCGGCGCCATCCACGGAGACGTGCACTTCCACGATCACACCGGAAGCGACGACAACACCTGAGGCGCGGTGTCCAACAGCGGTCCCACACATGATCTTCCAGTCGCAGCGGGAGATGCGCGATCATCTGCAAGCTGCGGCCCGACAGTGCGGCTACAAGCGCTGGATGATCGTCCCGGTAGCCAGCGCCCCGCCCGCGCACATCGTGATGAGGGCGAACTCCTTGTCCCTGCGCTCCAGTTCATGGAGTGCCGTGGTGATGAGCCGCGCACCGGTGGCCCCCACGGGGTGCCCGAGCGCGATCGCGCCGCCGTTGACGTTCACTTTCTCCAGGTCCTGTTCGAAGACCTGTGCCCAGCTCAACACCACTGACGCGAAGGCCTCGTTGACCTCGATGACGTCGATGTCCTTCAGCGACATGCCCGCCTTGCCGAGGACCGCCTTCGTGGCGTCGATCGGGCCGTCCAGGTGGAAGTGCGGGTCGGAGCCGACCAGCGCCTGAGCCACGATCCGCGCCCGCGGACGCAGTTTCAGCGCCCGCGCCATCCGCTTGGACGCCCACATGATCGCCGAAGCGCCGTCGGAGATCTGGGACGAGTTGCCGGCCGTGTGGACGGCCGTCGGCATGACCGGCTTCAGGCCCGCCAGCGCTTCCATCGACGTGTCACGCAGACCCTCGTCGCGGTCGACGAGCCGCCACATGCCCTGCCCTGCCCGCTGCTCGTCCTCGTTCGTGGGCACCTGTACGGCGAACGTCTCCCGCTTGAAGCGCTCCTCCGCCCACGCCGCCGCGGCCCGCTCCTGCGAGATGAGGCCCAGCGAGTCCACGTTCTCGCGGGTCAGCCCCCGATGGCGGGCGATGCGCTCGGCGGCCTCGAACTGGTTCGGCAGGTCGACGTTCCACTCGTCGGGGGTCGGCTTGCCCGGGCCGTGCTTGGAGGCGGCTCCAAGCGGCACTCGGGACATGACCTCGACGCCACAGCTGATGCCGACGTCGATGACGCCCGCCGCGACCATGTTGGCGACCATGTGGGAGGCCTGCTGCGAGGATCCGCACTGCGCGTTCACGGTCGTCGCCGCCGTCTCGTACGGCAGCCCCATCGCGAGCCATGCCGTACGGGCGGGGTTGCCCGACTGCTCGCCGGCGTGGGTGACGGCTCCGCCGACGACCTGCTCGACGCAGTCCGCGTGGATGCCCGTACGGCCGAGGAGTTCTCGGTAGGTCTCGCCCAGCAGGTAGGCGGGGTGCAGGTTGGCGAGTGCGCCGCCGCGCCTGCCGATGGGGGTGCGCACGGCTTCTACGATCACGGGTTCCGCGGCCATGGGGAGTTCCTCTCCTCGGGTCACCCGCGCGGCGCGGGCGTCCCGGCCCACCCGCCACGCCGAACTAGTACGCGTTCTAGTTCTGTCTGCAGTCTGCTGACCCGGCGTCCGTCACCGCAAGGGTCGTGCAGCTCCCGAAGTCGCGATCTGCACGACTTCCGCACGCAATTCGGGTCGTCGCGCCTCTTGCCACTTGTAGAACCCGTTACTACCTTCACGGCAATTCCCGGTACCTGATGGACCGTCAGAACACGACAGAACCCGACCGCCGGAACACGACTGCCAGACCTGACTGCCAGACCCGGCTGCCGGCACTCGACCGACAGAACCCGACCGTCGCACGACCTGGAGTTGCCGATGACCTGTCCAGCGCTGCCCGACGGGTTCGATTTCACCGACCCCGACGTGCTGCACCACCGCGTGCCCTTCCCGGAGTTCGCCGAGCTGCGTCGGACCGAGCCGGTCCGCTGGATCCCCCAGCCGCCCAACCTCGCCGGTTTCGGGGACGAGGGCTACTGGGCCGTCACCCGGCACGCCGACGTCAAGTACGTGTCCACGCACCCCGAGTTGTTCTCGTCCACCCTCAACACCGCGATCATCCGCTTCGGCGAGCACATCGAGCGCGACGCGATCGACGCCCAGCGGCTGATCCTGCTGAACATGGACCCGCCCGAGCACACCCGGGTCCGCCAGATCGTCCAGCGCGGCTTCACCCCGCGCGCCATCCGCGCGCTGGAGGAGAACCTGCGCGGCCGCGCGGGCCGGATCATGGAGACCGCGCTGGCGAACGCGGGCCCCGGCGGCTCCTTCGACTTCGTGACCGAGGTCGCCTGCGAACTGCCCCTCCAGGCGATAGCCGAGCTGATCGGCATCCCGCAGGAGGACCGCGCCAAGATCTTCGACTGGTCCAACAAGATGATCGCGTACGACGACCCGGAGTACGCCATCACCGAGGAGATCGGCGCGGAGTCGGCCACCGAGATCCTCGCCTACGCGATGAACATGGCCGCCGACCGCAAACAGTGCCCGGCCAAGGACATCGTCAGCACCCTGGTCGCCGCCGAGGACGAGGGCAACCTCGGCTCGGACGAGTTCGGCTTCTTCGTACTGATGCTGGCCGTCGCGGGCAACGAGACGACCCGCAACGCCATCACCCACGGCATGCACGCCTTCCTCACCCACGCCGACCAGTGGGACCTCTACAAGCGGGAGCGCCCGGCGACCGCCGCCGAGGAGATCGTCCGCTGGGCGACACCCGTCGTCTCCTTCCAGCGCACGGCGACCCGGGACACCGAACTGGGCGGCAAGCAGATCAGGAAGGGCGACCGCGTCGGCATCTTCTACTCCTCCGCCAACAACGACCCGGAGGTCTTCGAATCGCCGGAGGTCTTCGACATCACCCGCGACCCGAACCCACACCTCGGCTTCGGGGGCGGCGGCCCGCACTTCTGCCTCGGCAAGTCGCTGGCCACCCTGGAGATCGACCTGATCTTCAACGCGATCGCCGACGCGATGCCCGGCCTCCGGCTGGTCGGCGACCCGCGCCGGCTGCGCTCGGCCTGGATCAACGGCGTCAAGGAACTGCAGGTCAGCGCCGGTTGAGCCGCCGGTGACCCGCTACGCGGGAGGCAGGGGCATCCCCCCTACGCCCCGCCCCTGCCTCCCCCGGGCCCCAAAGGGCTGCCCCGCGCCCGAAATCAGGTGAACGTTTCCGGTCCGTTACGCGTCTTCACGGATGGCACAGCCAATTCACACCTTCGAAGACTTCGAACGGAAAAGCCGAGCCGTGGTCCCAGCCGAACTGTCCCTCGTCCGGCCGGAGGGCGCGGCCGCCTCCCGGAAGCGGGACCTCCGCCCGGTTTGGAGGCGGATCCGCGTTCCCCTCCTCGCCACCCTGCCGACCGTGCCCCTGTACATGGTGTGGTGGCTGTTCCTCGCCACCGGCGGCGGTGATCTCGCGGCGCAGGAGGCCTGGGCCGACTTCGCGTCCCGGCACGGCGGTTCGGCGTACAGCCTGTTCTGGTACGGCGGGATGCACACCGCCAACTACAGCCTGATCTCGCCCTATTTGATGGCCGCCTTCGGCGTGCGGACGGTCACCGTAGCGTCGGGGCTCCTCGCCGCCTGGCTGGCCTCGGTCCTCATCGTCCGTACGGGGATCCGCCGGCCGCTCGGCCCGGCACTGCTCGCCTCGCTCGCACTCTGGTGCAACGTCGCCTCAGGGCGGACCACCTTCGCCCTCGGTGTCGCGCTCGGGCTCGCGGCCTGTGTGCTGCTGACCCGGGAGCGCCGCCTGCCGCTCGCGGTGGCGTACGCGGCGCTGGCGGCCATGGCGAGCCCGGTGGCCGGACTGTTCCTGGTCGTGGCGGGCGCCGGCCACGCCCTCGTACGGGACCGGGTGCGGGCCGCCACACTGATCGTCCCGCCGGTCGTGGTGGTGGGCACCACCACCCTGCTGTTCCCGTTCACCGGCGAGCAGTTGATGCCCGCGGCACGGATCTGGCCGCCCGTCGTGATCGGCCTCGTCGTCCTGACCCTCGCGCCACGCGGCTGGCGGGTGCTGCGCTGGGGCGCCGTCGTGTACGCGGCCGGGACGGTCCTCACGTATCTGATCCCCTCGCCGGTCGGCACGAACGTGGAGCGGCTGGCCGAACTGTTCGCGCCCGCCGCCCTGTTGGCCGCGCTGCTGGCGGTACCGGCCACCTCGACACCGGCCGGGGTGCCCCGCAGACGCAGCAAGCAGAGACGTGTGGCGCTCGCCATGGCGCTCGTCTTCTCCGTGGGCTGGGTGGGCAAGAAGACGGTCGACGATCTGCAGGTGTCGACGGCGGTACCGGCCTGGGCCCACGACACCACCAGCGTCGTGGACGCCCTGGACCGGCTCGGCGCCGACCGTACGCGCGTCGAGGTGGTCCCGGCCCGCAACCACCGCGAGGCGACCGCCCTTGCCCCGCATGTGAACCTGGCGCGCGGCTGGAACCGGCAGCTGGACATGGAGCGGGGCAGGCTCTTCTACGACGGGACGTTCTCGGAGAAGACGTACCGCGCCTGGCTGGACCGGTGGGCGGTCGGCTTCGTCGTGCTGCCCTCGGGGAAGCCGGACGGCTTCGCGGAGGACGAGGCACGCCTGGTCGCGCGGGGCACCGAGTGGCTGGAGCCGGTGTGGCGGGACGTCAACTGGCGGGTCTACCGCGTGCGCGGGGCGGTGCCGCTCGTGTCGAAGCCCGCCACCGTAGTGCGGGCCGACAGCGCCGCGGTCCTCGTACACGTCCCGCGGGCCGGCTCGGTGACCGTGCGCGTCGCCTTCTCGCCCTGGCTGTACGCCGAGGGCGGCTGCCTGGAGAAGGCCGGCGAGTTCACGCGGCTGACGGTGACCGAGCCGGGCGAGTACCGGATCAGCTCGGGGTACGGTCCTTCGCCGGGACCGGCTCCGCGATGCTGACCTCCGCCTCCTCCGCCGCATCCGTCTCCTCCGCCGCCGGTTTCGTGAGCGGTCGCGGACGCGGTCCCTGGAGGAGGTAGGTCAGCGCGAAGCCCGCGCCGACGACGGCCGCGCCGCCCGCCGCGTCCAGGACCCAGTGGTTGGCGGTCGCCACGATCGCGGAGACCGTGAACAGCGGGTGCAGCAGGCCGAGGGCCTTCATCCACCACTTCGGGGCGAGGATCGCGATGACGAGCCCGCACCACAGCGACCAGCCGAAGTGCAGCGAGGGCATCGCCGCGTACTGGTTGGTGAGCGCGGTCAGCGTCCCGTAGTCCGGCTGGGAGAAGTCCTGCACGCCGTGCACGGTGTCGATGAAGCCGAGGCCCGGCATCAGCCGCGGCGGGGCCAGCGGGTAGAGCCAGAAGCCGACGAGCGCGAACAGCGTGGCGAAGCCGAGCGCCGCGCGGGCCCAGCGGTACTCGGCGGGGCGCCGGACGTAGAGGACACCGAGGACGCTCAGCGGCACCACGAAGTGGAACGACGTGTAGTAGAAGTCGAAGAAGCCCTGCAGCCACGGGACGTCCACCACCGCGTGGTTGACCCAGCGCTCGACGTCGATGTGCAGGAACTTCTCGATCGCGTGGATCTGCTCGCCGTGCTCCTCGGCGGTGGCCCGGCCCCCCGTGTTGGTGCCGCCGGTCGCCGCGAGTCTGACCTGCTGGTACGCGGAGTAGCCGACGCGGATCAGCAGCAGTTCGAGCAGCAGGTTCGGGCGGGTCAGGACCCGGCGCAGGAACGGCAGCAGGGGCACGCGCTTCCACCGCGTGGGCACCGACTGCGCGTACTCGGTCGGGATGGGCGACCGGTAGTACTCCGACGTACGGGACAGAAACGGAACCACGGTGGCCGCGGCGAGGGCGGCGAGCAGGACGACGTTGTCACGCAGCGGGTAGAGGGCTGCCATGTTCGGCAGCATCATCTTTGCCGGGAGCGTCATCACCAGGATGACGGCGACGGGCCATACGTACCGGTCGCCGGCCTTCTTGCCGACCCGGCCGACCAGCGCGAGCAGCACCCACAGCAGCTGGTGCTGCCAGGTGGTGGGCGACACGGCGACGGCGACACAGCCGGTGATCGCGACCGCGAGCAGCAACTGCCCGTCGCGGGCGTACCGCACGGCGCGGCGCAGGCCCAGTACGGCGACGGCCGCGCCCAGCGACAGGAACAGCGCGATCTCCAGCGGGCCTTCGAGGCCGAGCCGCAGCAGCGCGCCGTGCAGCGACTGGTTGGCGAGGTCGTCGGCGGGCCGCCCGAGCCCGACTCCGGCCAGGTGGTGCACCCAGTACGTGTACGAGTCGTGCGGCATCGCCGCCCACGCGAGCACGGTGAACGCGGCGAAGGTGATCCCGGTGGAGGCGGCTGCCCGGCGGCGGCCGGTGAACCACAGGAGCGGCGCGAAGAGGAGCACGGTCGGCTGGAGGGCCGCCGCGAGCCCGATCAGCACCCCGCTCGCCCGTTCCCCGCGCACGGCGAAGCAGCCGAGGAGCACGAGCAGCACGGGAATGATGCTGGTCTGGCCGAGGTACAGCGTGTTGCGCACGGGCAGCGACAGCATCAGCAGGCTGATCGCGACGGGCGCGGCGAGCAGGGCCGTGCGGCGGCTCACGGGCTGTGGCAGGGCGCGCGCGGCGACCAGGCCGAGGGCTGCGACCAGCAGCAGTGTGCCGAAGGTCCAGCCCCAGCCGAGGGCCTGTTCGGCCGAACGGGTGAGGGGCTTGAGGACGAGCCCGGCGAACGGTGTGCCCGTGAACTGGGTCGAGTCGTACAGCGACCCGTTCACATGGAGTACGCCGTCGGGTCCGACCCAGGTCTCCAGGTCCGTCAGCCGTTCGCCTTTCGGCGTGCTCAGGACGACGGCGACCTGCCGTACCGCCAGGACCGCGGCGATCAGCCAGAGGCCCGCGCGGACCAGTCCCAGCCGTGCCTTCGCCGCTCCGGGCGCCGCCGCCCCGAAGGCATCCCCTGGTCGCCCACCGTGCTCCACATTCGCCACGCGCCGTCGGCCCTCCCGCCCCGTTCGTCCCCGGTGTCCCATGGGGCTGGGTGCGTCTGTTTCCTGTTCGAATCCTAAGAGGCTCGCACTCCCCCCGCCGTGAGACGCAGGCAACCCCCTCTTCACCTGACGTCCTTCAGTCTTTTGTCCGGATGGAGGTGTTGTACGGCCGGTGTGGCTCCCTCGCAAGCCGCCGCGAGCCCTCCGCGAGTCGCCGTGGGTGGAATACAACCACCCAACCTGTCGGTAACCGGCTATATTCAGCGACGGAACTAGTTAGCGCACCTAACTAGATAGACGAAAGGCAAATCCGTATGACCGAGCCGCAGCTCTGGCACGACGTGGACGACTACTTCACCGGCCTCCTCGCCCCGCCGGACGACGCCCTGACCGACGCGCTGAAGGACAGCGACGCCGCCGGACTGCCCCATATCAACGTCGCCCCGCCGCAGGGCAAGCTGCTGCATCTCCTCGCCGTGATCCAGGGCGCGACCCGCATCCTGGAGATCGGCACGCTCGGCGGCTACAGCACCATCTGGCTGGCCCGCGCCCTCCCGCAGGACGGCAGGCTGATCACGCTGGAGTACAGCGAGCGACACGCCGAGGTGGCCCGCCGCAACCTCGCCCGGGCCGGGCTGGACAAGATCACCGACGTCCGGGTGGGCCCGGCGCTCGACTCCCTGGCGAGGCTGGCCGGCGAGGGCGACGGGATCACGGCCCCCTTCGACCTGGTCTTCATCGACGCGGACAAGGTCAACAACCCCCGCTATGTGGAGTGGGCCGTGAAGCTCACCCGCCCCGGCAGCCTGATCATCCTCGACAACGTCGTCCGCGGCGGCGCCGTCACCGACGCCACCAGCGACGACCCGAGCGTGCGGGGCACCCGCGAGGCCCTCGACCTGTTCGCCACACACCCGAAACTGACCGCCACGGCGATCCAGACGGTGGGCTCGAAGGGGTACGACGGCTTCGCGCTGGCGCGCGTACTGCCGTAGCCCCTCCCTGACCGCTGCAAGCTCTCGCCCTTCGGGGGTCAGGCCTCGTGGTAGAAGCCCACGTTGACGCTGCGGGGGCCCGTACGGTCGTAGATGATCAGTTCGCCGGAGCCGCCGAGGGGCAGCTTGGCCGTCCCGCCGTACGGCAGGATCTGCGGGGCGGCCCCGCCGACCAGGGTGAACCGCACCTCGGACGAGGGCTCGTCGTGCGAGCCCCGCAGCCAGGTCACCTGCCAGCTCCCCTCGGGCCCGCACAGGAACTCCAGGTGCACCCGCGAGACGAACAGCCAGTCGTCGGGCGTCGCGAGGCGGCACACGCCCCGGTCCCGCCCCACCCGCAGCACGGCACCCGGCTCGCTCGGCGCGTCGGCCATCTGCATACCGGCCGTCGCACCGGCTTCCGTCCCGGACACCGTGGCCATGGTGAGTTCGAGCACGTGTGCTCCTTCGTTCCCGCGCGTTCCCGCGTTCCAATTGTCCCGCGCCAGGACGCGGTTGACGCCCCGGCGAGGTGTCGCCGCCGAATGATAATTCGCCCGGCCCCACACCGTCCGGCGCACTTCCGCCTCGCTCGGTGCACTCCCGCGCCGCTCGGCACGGTCGCACACCGTTTCGGCACGGTTCGCGCACCGTCCGGCACAATGGACGCATGACCGAGCGCAAGCCTCCTGGTGTCAGCTTCGAGTCCTGGGTCGACAAGCAGATCCGCGATGCGGAGGCCCGTGGGGAGTTCGCCGATCTCCCCGGCATGGGCAAGCCGCTGTCGAGCGGTCCCGACACGTCGTACGACGAACTGTGGTGGATCAAGCAGAAGATGATCCGCGAGGGCCTGACCGTACTGCCGCCGACGCTGGCCCTCCGCAAGGAGGCCGAGGACGCCCTTGAGGCGGCTGCCAAGGCCCCGTCGGAGCAGGCGGTACGGCGGATCATCACGGAGATCAACAAGAAGATCCGCGAGATGATGTTCAAGCCGCCGCCCGGCCCGCCGCTGGGCCTCAAGCCGTACGACGTCGAGGAGATCGTCCGCGAGTGGCACGAGCGGCGCGCCGGCTGACTCCGTCCGCGCCCTCCTCCCCGTCCTCGTCCCCGTTCCCGTTCCCGTACTCGTCGAGACCGCGCCGCCCTCTCGGGGCACGGGTGAGGCCCTGCCCCGACACATGGCCCGGGGCAGGGCCTCGCTGCGCAAGATGCCTATGGTGTGCGGGAGTTCGCGGACGTACAGGGGTTCGCGCGGGCACGTGGGTTCGCCGACGTGTGCGGGTTCAGAGCCGCAGCAGCCGTTCCGCCAGTTCCCGGTAGTCCCGTAGGGCCAGCCGGAGTTGTTCGGTGTCGGCCTTGTCCTCGCCGGTGGTCTGCCAGGACGTGCGGAGCGTGCGGCGGCGCTCGGTCACTGCGTCGGTGAAGCGGGCCGCGACCTCTTGGAGGACCTTGTCGGCCTCCTCGACCGAGCCGCGGGGGCCGTCTATGAAGCCGGCCACCGCGTGTTGTAGCTGGAGGCTCCACTTGTCGCCCGCGTCGGGGGACATCAGGCGTCCGCCGGTACCTCCGGCGGTTCCGGAGGGTGACTTGGCCTGGGTTGCGGCCGGGGCGCCTGGGACGCCTGTGCCTTCGGGAGTCCTTGAACCGGCCGCCGTGTTCTGGTGCAGGTCGGCCTGGGCTGATCGCGCAGTTCCCCGCGCCCCTGACGGGGCGGGTGTGCCTGAGCCGGTGTCGGGAGCGGGGAGCCCTCCGGGAGTGGCGGGCCTTCCGGGAGCCTCGGCCCGGCCAGCAGCCTCGGCCCGGCCAGCAGCCTCGGCCCGGCCAGGCATCTCGGTCCGGTCAGGCATCTCGGTCCGGCCGGGTGTCCCGGTCCGGCCGGCAGCCTCGGTCCGGTCAGGTGCCCCGGCCCGGTCGGGTTCCTCGATCCGGTCGGGTTCCTCGATCCGGCCGATGACCCCGGTCCGGTCGGGTGAACCGGCACGGCCTGCGGCCTCGGCCGGGTCAGGTGCCCCGGCCCGGTCAGGTGTCTCGATCCGGCCGATGACCCCGGTCCGGTCAGGTGCCTCGGCACGGCCTGCGGCCTCGGCCGGGTCGGGTGAGCCGGCCCGGTCGGCTGAGGTCTGCCGGTCGGGAGAGAGGCGCCGGTCGGCGGAAGTCCGTCGGTCGGTCGACGTCCGCCGGTCGGGAGACGGCGGCTGGTCCGCCGACGTCGGGGTGTCGTTGCGCCGGTCCTGTGAGGGTCCGGTCGTCTTGTTGTCGTCCGGCATGACTCTCAACTCCCCTTCGCATGGCGCCTGTTGAGTGCCCACGGCGCGTGCAGGCGGCCGCGGGAGCTGTCGGTGTCGGTGTCCGTTCGGGTGGCCGCGGGGGCTTCCTCGGTCTTCTTCCGGGGCTCGCCCTTCCCCCTGGACAGCGCCTTTTCCTCCCCGCGGACCGGGGCCGTCAGGTCCTGGAAAAGTGCGCGGGCCTCGACCAGTGCTTCGCGCAGTTCCTCCGTACCGGCCGCCGCCTGGCCCGCGCCGGAGCCGGCCGTGGGCGCGTGCGCGGCCCGGTGGACGCGCCGGTAGCCGTGGACGTGGTGCGCGTGGTGCACGGAGAGCGCGTCGAGCTGCTCGTCGTAACGGCCGCCGTCCGGGAACCCGCGGGCGCCGGCCACCTCGGCGATCAGCCGGTCCGCCTCGACGACGGCGTCGCGCGGCGAATCGACGAACTGCTCCTGGACCGCGGTCCAGCGGACCATGTACCGCTCCCGCGCCGCGGGCTCCAGCGGCTGCTCGCGCAGCGATCCGTGCCGCTTCACCCGCTCTTCGAGTTCGTGCTCGGCGGCCTTGGAGTCGCCGTCGTGCCGGGCGACGGCCCGGTCGTACTCGGGCCCGAAGCGCCGCTTCAGACCCCGCCCGCCGCCCGCCCCGCGGGCCGCGACGGACCGGGCGACCACGGCGGCCACGAGAGCCACCGCGACCACGATCAGAAGGATGATCACGCCTGTGGACATGGAATGCCTTCCGGGTTCTGGGCCCAGTGGGCCGCTTCCCCAGCCGGGTTGCCCGGACGACGGTCCCCAAACAGCGCTCGCGACATCCGTGCGGCAGCGCGTCGACTGCGGAGGTAATTCACTTGCGGACCACGTACGGGGCCTCGTGACAATGCCCGCCATGGAGATACGTACTCCCGGTGCGCCGGCGCCCTGGACCGTCGCCCCCGAGCCGTTCGACTCACCGGCCGCGGTCGCCCTCTGGCGGGCGTACTACACGGAGGTCAGCGACCGCTGGTACTGGCTGCACCGCGGGCACGACACCGACCCGGCCGAGCTGGAACGCGAGATCGCCGCCGACACCGGAGCCGAATTCGCCCCGCCCGTCGGGGTGTTGCTCGTCGCGCGGCACGACGGCGAGGCGGCGGGCATGGCGGGCGTACGGCTCCGGGACGCGGCGACGGGCGAGCTCAAGCGTG
This sequence comes from Streptomyces sp. NPDC033178, assembly GCF_055577685.1. Classification (NCBI taxonomy): domain Bacteria; kingdom Bacillati; phylum Actinomycetota; class Actinomycetes; order Kitasatosporales; family Streptomycetaceae; genus Streptomyces; species Streptomyces sp. NPDC033178. The sequence goes on along the minus strand of NZ_JBVIPT010000006.1, from coordinate 360,131 downwards.
TCTTCGTACGCCGGGATCTGCGGGGCAGGGGCGGCGGTGCCGTTCTGCTCGGGGCGGCCGAGGCGGCGGCCCGGGAGCTCGGGGCCGGGCGGCTGATCCTCGACACGCGGGGCGACCTGGTGGAGGCGCGGGCGCTGTACGCCCAGCACGGCTACGCGGAAACCGAGGCGTACAACGACGCCGTGTACGCCGAGCACTGGTTCGCCAAGCGGCTCACCGCCTGAGCCGCCCGCCCGTGGTCATGTCCCACCCGTAGCCATGTCCCGCCCGTAGTGATGTCCCGCCCGGCACGTCTCGCTCGTCGACTGCCGGGCCGCCGCCCCGGGTTCACTTGGTGAGCCACACCCGGCCGGTCGGCTTCGGCACGGTTCCGTTGTGGGGGCGTTCCTCGTTGGAGCCGCACATCTCGGCGTTCAGCTCCTTCACGAGCCGGTCCAGGTCGGTGGGGCGGTCCGGGCCCCACCAGTCGCCCAGGAGCTCGGCGAGGGACTCCTCGCGGGCCTTGGACAGCTTCTCGGCGGCCTCGCGGCCCTGGTCGGTCAGGACGAGGTCGAGGCCCTCCCGTACGGCGAGCTGCCGCTCCTCGACCTGGCGGGCGGCCGCGATGACGACGTGCAGGGGCACCGCGCTGCGCTCGGCGAGGACGGCGGGCTCGGCCCAGCCGTAGCGCCTGATCCGCAGCAGGAGCCAGCTCGTGGCGGGCAGCAGGTCGTACCCGGCGCGGGCGGTGATCTTCTGGTAGATCTCGCGCCGCCCCTCTCGGGTGCCGAGCACGGACAGCGCGCGGCACACCTCGTCGTACGAGGAGCGCTCCACCGGGTTGCTGGCCAGCGTCTGGGTGGCGTCGGGTGCCGTCACCGAGGCCCGCAGCCTGTCCTCGCGCAGGAACCAGGCGAGCACGAAACCGACGAGGGCGACCGGGGCCGCGTACAGGAAGACGTCCGTGATGGATGTGGAGTACGCCTCGACGACGGGCGGCCGGAGTGCGATCGGGAGGTCGGCGATGATCTTCGGGTCGGCCTTCAGCGCGTCCGTGCCGAGGCTCGGCGGGAGGTCCTGCCCCCGGAGCGCGGCGGTGAGTTCGCTGCCCAGCCTGCTCGCGAAGACCGTGCCGAAGATCGCGACGCCGAACGAGGCGCCGATGGAGCGGAAGAAGGTGGCGCCGGAGGTGGCGACGCCGAGATCCTCGTACGAGACGGAGTTCTGCACGATCAGCACGAGGACCTGCATGACCAGGCCGAGCCCCAGGCCGAACACGAGGAGGTACGAGCTCATCTCGCCCGCGGAGCTGTTCTCGTCGAGCTGGTGCAGGAGCAGCAGACCGAGCGCGGTGATGCCCGTTCCGGCGATGGGGAACACCTTCCAGCGGCCCGTGCGGCTGACGATCTGCCCGGAGACGGTCGAGGAGACGAGCAGTCCCGCCACCATCGGCAGCATGTGCACGCCCGACATGGTGGGCGAGATGCCGTGGACGACCTGGAGGAACGTCGGGAGGTACGTCATCGCGCCGAACATCGCGAAGCCGACGATGAAGCTGATCACTGCGGCGAGGGTGAAGGTGCGGATCCGGAACAGCTTCAGGGGCAGTACGGGTTCGGCGGCCCGGCGTTCGACGGCCACGAACGCCACGGCGAGGACGGCACCCAGCACGGCGAGGCCGATGATCTGCACCGAGCCCCAGGCCCAGGTGCCGCCGCCGAGCGAGGCGACGAGGACCAGACAGGTGGCGACGGCCGCGATCAGGAACGTACCGAGGTAGTCGATCGTGTGCTTCTGGGCGCGGACCGGGATGCGCAGGACGGTCGCGATGACGGCGAGCGCGACGATCCCGACGGGGAGGTTGATGTAGAAGACCCAGCGCCAGCTCAGGTGCTGGGTGAACAGCCCGCCGAGCAGCGGGCCGAGCACGCTGCTCGCGCCGAAGACCGCACCGAACAGGCCCTGGTACTTGCCCCGTTCGCGGGGCGAGACGATGTCGCCGACGATCGCCATCGACAGCACGATGAGCCCGCCGCCGCCAAGGCCCTGGAGGGCGCGGAAGGCGATCAGCTGGGGCATGTTCTGCGCCATACCGCACAGCGCGGAGCCGATCAGGAAGATCACGATGGCGGTCTGGAACAGCTTCTTGCGTCCGTACTGGTCACCGAGCTTGCCCCAGAGCGGGGTGGCGGCCGTCGAGGCGAGCAGATACGCGGTGACGACCCACGACAGGTGGTCGAGACCGCCCAGGTCGCTGACAATGGTCGGCAGCGCGGTCGACACGATCGTCTGGTCGAGCGCGGCGAGGAGTAGTCCGAGCAGCAGGGCCCCGATCGAGACGAGGACGCCGCCCTTCGGGTGCTCCTGACCGGCGGTGGCACCGCGCGAATGGTCCCGGGTGTGGCGGGCCGCCTTCGGTGTGTTCGTGCCGTTCGTGTCGTTCGCACCGTGCGCATCCTCGGCCATGAAGACCTCCCGGCCACGAGAGTCCCGTTTCCTCTTCCATCCTGGTCGGTGTGACCGGTTATGGCCTGTTGAATCCGCTACGGAGTCCGGGATTCCGGGGGTAACCGGGAGATTGTGTGGAGGGTGTCTGCATAATCGCTGGAGTTCGTACGGGGAGGAACCCACACGTGAACGACCGGAACGGTCACATATGCCCGGAATGCGGGGCGCCCTGGGAGTCGGGGGGCTCCCCCACGTGCGACTGCGGCCGCCGGGCGGCGGACGCCCTGCTGGAGACCCGCTCCGCGGAGGCCGCCGCGGCAGAGGACTTCGATCCCCTGCGCATACGCCCCTACGTGGACCTGGACCCGACGGCACCGGGAGCCACGGACCCGGCAGGCTCAGGCACTCCGGAGCAGCCGGGCGGCACGTCCGGCGCCCCTGCCGCCGACGGCACCGACCACGAGCACGGGCAGGAGCACGAGCACGGGTACGACCACGGCTACGGGTACGGGTACGGCGCGCCGTCCGAGCCGCCGCCCACGAGCGCGATGCACGACGCGACGCACGAAAGGGAGCCCGCGGACGCGGCCGCCACCGCCCGGTTGCCCCGCGCGACGGCACTGCCCCGCTCGCCCGTCCCCGACACGAGCCTCTTCGAGGAGGCCCATCGGCTGGACCCGGCCGAGGGCCCCACGGAGAGCACCGGCCGACGCCGCCGCTTCGCACTCGTCGGGGCAGGCGCCACAGCGGCGGTGGTCGCGGCGGCAGGGTTCGCGAGCGGACTGTTCTCGTACGACGCGCCGTCGCGGGAGAGCGCGGCCCCGGACGACATACGGGCGAGCGTGCCGGACACGACTCTGGACGAGCCGTCGCCGTCGGACTCCGAATCGCCCACGCGGTCGCCGTCGCCCTCACCGTCGGAGTCGAGCAGCGCAAGCACGACACCGTCACCGACGAGGTCGACGACGTCACCCACCCCGCCCCGCCCGACCGCCACGACCCGCGCCCCGTCGACAGGCGCCCCCACGCCCACGACCGGCCCGCCCTCCGCCCCACCGGAGAAGGCCGAGCCCGTGACACTGCGCCGCGGCGACGAGGGCCCCGAGGTCACCGAACTCCAGCAACGCCTCCAGCAGGTGGCCCTGTTCACGGGCACCCCCGACGGCGACTACGACAACAAAACCGAGAACGCCGTCCGCAACTACCAACTCACCCGAGGCATCAACAACGAGGACGCAGGCACCTACGACAAAGAAACCCGCACCCGCCTGGAATCAGAAACAACAGAACCGTAGAAAACGACCCCAGACCCCTGAACCCCGAAGGCCCCGGCTCCTGACAGACGGAGGGGGCCAAGTCCTGGCCTTCGAAGGCACCGGGCTCCAGTCCTTGAAGCCGCTGCCCCTTGGGCCTCGACAGCTCCGGGCTCCGGGCTCCGGGCTCCGGGCTCCGGGCTCCGGGCTCCGGGCTCCGGGCTCCGGGCTCCGGGCTCCGGGCTCCGGGCTCCGGGCTCCGGGCAGTGAAGGCATCGGACGCTGCCCTGTCAAACGGCTTGACCCCAAGCTTTCAGGGGCGCGGGGAACTGCGCAACAACCCCCACTCGGCCGAACCCGAAAGCCCACAGCCACAATCCCCACCCCCGCCCCCGCTCACCCCACCCGAAGCCGAACCTCCCCACCCCCCAAATCCTCGACCCGCACCTGCCGAAGATCCCGCACCACAACATCCGGCCGATGAAACCCGGCCCGGGGCCCGACCCCGACCACCCGCATCCCCGCGGAGCGCCCCGCCGAGATCCCCGCCCCCGAGTCCTCGAACACCACACACTCCTCAGGCGCGACCCCCAACTCGGCCGCCCCCTTCAAGAACCCCTCAGGATCCGGCTTGCTGGCCCCCACGGACTCGGCCGTGACCCGAACCTCCGGCAGCGAAAGCCCCGCCGCCCCCATCCGCGCGGTGGACAGCGCGACATCCGCGGACGTGACGAGCGCGTGCGCCACCACCCCCCGCAACGAGGCAAGAAACTCCGCGGCCCCCGGAACCGCCACGACCCCGTCCATGTCCGCCGTCTCCTCGGCGAGCATCCGCGCGTTGTCGGCGTAGTTCTGCTCCATGGGCCGGCTGGGCAGCAGCACGGCCATCGACGCGTACCCCTGCCGCCCGTGGACGACCTTCATGACCTCGTCCCCGTCGAGCCCGTGCCGGTCGGCCCAGCGGCGCCACACGCGCTCGACGACGGCGTCCGAGTTGACGAGGGTGCCGTCCATGTCCAGCAGCAGGGCACGGGCGGTCAGCACGGTTGACGCCGTCATCGGCATGCTCCAAAGCGTGGAAGAGGGGTCCCGAGCGGGGCCGTTCCGTGACCCCGGGGACAAGGCGGCCCCGCCCGCCGGTCAGGGAGTGCGGACGGGAGCCACTTTGTTCCTTCACGGTACAAAACAAGGACCCGATCCCGCTACCACCCCAGAGGCCCCATTCCGCACGAACCCACGACAAGGCGGCCGACGAAAACCCGAAAGTCCCGCCCCGCCCCTTGTTGTGTCATGACCACGTCATTAACTTCTCACCTGACGCACATCTCCCGGAAACCAACCACCGCGAGCATTCAGTAGCTCGCAGGTCAACTTCCCCCCACCCCAAGGGAGTTCGCATGCCGAAGATCTACGCGCGTCGACGGCTGAGTCTAGTGGCCGCCTTCGCCGGATTGATAGCCATGGTCGGGCTTTTCAACGGCCCGACCGCCTCCGCCGCGCTGCCCACCCCGGTCAGCGCCGCCACCGCCCGCACCTACCTCGCCTCGCTCACCGTGGCGACCGAGGACCGCACCGGCTACGACCGCGATCTCTTCAACCACTGGATCACCATCAGTGGCACGTGCAACACCCGTGAGACGGTCCTGAAGCGCGACGGCACGAACGTCGTCACCAGCTCCGCCTGCGCGGCCACCAGCGGCAGCTGGTACTCCGTCTACGACGGCGCGACCTGGACCGCCGCCTCCGACCTCGACATCGACCATCTCGTCCCGCTGGCCGAGGCCTGGGACTCCGGCGCCGACAGCTGGTCCGCGTCCACACGCCAGGCCTTCGCCAACGACCTCACCCGCCCGCAGCTCATCGCCGTCACGGACAACGTGAACCAGTCGAAGAGCGACCAGGACCCGGCCGAGTGGATGCCGTCGCGCACCGCCTACGCCTGCACCTACGTACGCGCCTGGGTCCAGGTGAAGTACTACTACGACCTCTCCGTCGACTCGGCGGAGAAGAGCAAGCTCAGTTCGGTCCTCAGCGGCTGCTGATCAGCGACCGATCCACAGCCGACCGGCAGCAGAAAGGCGGCCAACCGGCAGCAAGAGGGAAGCCGATCGCCGGCCGACGGGCAATTGGTCGGAATCGATCGGCGGCTGATCAACTGCACCATGCACGGAACCTCCCCGCTCACCTCCGTCGTTCCGTACCGTACGGGGCGACGGAGGAGAGTGATCGCGTGGCGGGACTGCGCCTGGGTCCACTGCTGAGGTACCTCGACGGCTCGTCCGCGACCATCTGGGTCGAGGCGAGCCGCCCATGCACCGCCGAGGTGCGCTGCCCGGACGGCGCGGGCGGTGAGTCCCGCACCTTCCAGATCGCGGGCCATCACTACGCCCTGATCCCGGTCACCGGACTGACCCCGGGCACGACATCCTCGTACGAGGTGCTGCTCGACGGGGCACAGGTCTGGCCGCTCCCCGACTCCCGATTCCCGCCCTCGGTCATCCACACCCCGGTGGACGACCACGAGACCGTACGGGTCTCCTTCGGCTCCTGCCGCTGGGCTGCCCCGGTCGCGGGCGAAAAGGACCCGGGAGGCCCGGACGCCCTGGACACCCTCGCGGCCCGCATCGCCGCGGACCCGGAGACCGAACGCCCGGACGTCCTGCTGCTGCTGGGCGACCAGGTGTACGCGGACGAGGTCTCGAACGCCACCCGCCGCTGGCTGGAGGCCCGCCGCGGGCTGAACGAACCGCCGGGCGCCGAGGTCGCGGACTACGAGGAGTACACGCACCTCTACTACGAATCGTGGCTCGACCCCGAGATCCGCTGGCTGCTCTCCACCGTGCCCAGCTGCATGATCTTCGACGACCACGACGTCATCGACGACTGGAACACCAGCGAGGCCTGGGTCGCCGACATGCGGGCCACGCCCTGGTGGCGCGAGCGGATCCTGAGCGGCCTGATGTCGTACTGGGTCCACCAGCACCTCGGCAACCTCCCGCCCGAGCACCTCGCCGAGGACCCCCTGTACGAAGCGGTCCGCGCCACCCCCGACGGCACGGACGCCCTGCGCACCTTCGCCGCCCGGGCCGACACCGAACCGGCCTCGGTCCGCTGGAGCTACCGCCGCGACTTCGGCCGCACCCGGCTCCTGATGGTCGACTCCCGCGCGGCCCGCGTCCTCGACGAGAAGAACCGCTCGATGCTCGACCCGGCCCAGGAGGCATGGCTGCGCGAGCAGGTACTGGAGGAACCGGGTTCGTACGACCACCTCCTCATCGGCACCTCCCTGCCCTGGCTGCTCCCCAACCTCGTGCACGACGCGGAGGGCTGGAACGCCGCGCTGTGCCGGGGCGAACGGGGCGAGCGCTGGGCCCGGTTCGGGGAGAACCTGCGGCGGGCGGCGGACCTGGAGCACTGGGCGGCGTTCCCGTCGTCGTTCGACACGCTGGCGGAGCTGATCGCCGAGGCCGGCTCGGGACCACAGGCACCGGCGACGGTGTGCGTGCTGTCCGGGGACGTGCACCACGCGTACATCGCCGAGCCGGTCTGGCGGGAGGGGCTGCAAGGACCCGACGCCCGGGTGCTCCAGCTGACCTGTTCCCCCGTCCACAACTCCATCCCGCTCTCGATAAGGCTCGGCTTCCGTTTCGGCTGGAGCGGGGTCGGCCGCGCGATCGGCCGCCGCTTCGCCCGGCACGGCAGACTCGGGCGTCCACCCGTCGACTGGCGGAAAACCGGCGGGCCCTGGTTCGGCAACCAGCTCATGACACTGACCCTGCGCGGCCGTTCGGCCCGCCTGCGACTCGACCAGGCGCGGCAGGTACGGGGCGGCACGGCCCGGCTGCGGACGGTCGTCGAATCCGAACTCAGCTGACACACGGACACGGAGAGTCACAACTCCCCCACGCGCAAGCGCTCTTCACGCGATCCGCGACGGGACGGGGCGGGGACGGGACGGGGCGGGGACGGGACGGGGGGCGCTCACGGCGACGCGCCACGCCCCGCAATTCCCCGATTGCATACGTTTATTGCCCACGATGCCCACGTTGCCCAAGTACTGTCGCGTTGCCCGTGATGCACACGCTTGTTGCCCGTGATGCTCGTGACGCATCCCACAACCGGCCCGGTTGATCCGTTCCAGGGCTCGGCTCCCGTGGCGCGCGACGGCATGATGATGCGGACCGTCCGCTTCCGGCGGACGGTGTGCTCTGCCCAGCGCCCCAGCGCCCCACCTGTCCGGGAGTCACACCTTTGTCTGCAGCGACCGCGGAGCCGACGGACCCGGCACGGACCACGGAACCGGCCAAGACCGCGGAACCGGCGGAGAGCACGGGACCGGCGGAGACCGCGAAGTCCGGGAGAGGCCGCCCCGCGTCCGTCGCGTCCGTCGCGCTCGTCGGCGCCGGGCCCCGCGGCACCAGCGTCCTGGAGCGCCTCTGCGCCTCCGCGCCAGAGCTCCTCGCACCCGGCACACATCTGACGGTCCATGTCATCGATCCGTCGCCGCCGGGCCCCGGCCGGGTCTGGCGCACCGCCCAGCCTGCCGAGCTGCTGATGAACACCGTGGCCTCGCAGGTCACCCTCTTCACCGACGACAGCGTGGACTGCTCGGGCCCGATACGCCCCGGCCCGAGCCTGCACACCTGGGCGGACGGCGAGCTGGGCCCGGACGACTATCCGACGCGCGCCCAGTACGGGCAGTACCTGGAGTGGGTCTTCGGCGAGGTGGTCCGCGGGGCACCGCCCGCGCTTCGGGTCCTGACGCACCGGGCGCGCGCGACCCGCCTCGACGAGACGGCCGACGGCCACCAGACCCTCGTACTAGACAACGGCCGCACCCTCCCGGACCTGTCTGCCGTGGTCCTGGCCCAGGGCCACCTGCCGGCCGTGGCCGACCGGGCACAGCAGCGCCTGGCCGCGTACGCCGACCGCCACGGCCTCCGCCATGTCCCGCCCGCCAACCCGGCGGACCTCGACCTCTCCTCCGTCGCCCCCGGCGAGACCGTCCTCCTGCGCGGTCTGGGCCTCAACTTCTTCGACCACATGGCGCTGTTGACGACGGCCCGCGGCGGCCGTTTCCGGCGCACCCCGGCCGGCCTGCGCTACCTCCCCTCGGGCCGGGAGCCGCACCTGCGGGCCGGGTCCCGCCGCGGTATCCCGTACCAGGCCCGCGGCGACAACGCGAAGGGCCCGTACGGGCGTCACGTGCCGCTCGTCCTCACCCCGGAGGTCATCTCCCGCTTCCGCAAGCGCGCGGACTCGGGCGACGCGCCCGACTTCCTCACGGAGATATGGCCGTTGGTGGCGAAGGAGGTCGAAACCGTCTACTACGAGGGGCTGTTGGGGTGCCCTCGGCGGCGGGAGGCCCTCGCGGAAGCCGCCCAGGACCCCATCCCGGGCCCCACCCCGGCGCCCGCCCTGGCCACCGCCCTGATACGTGGCTTCCGTGAGCGCTTCCTCTCCGTCCCCCACCGCGACCCCCAAGAGGCGGTAGTCCTGGGCGAGTTCGGGATCGCGGAGGCCGACCGCTGGTCCTGGGACCGGATCTCACGGCCGTACGGCGGTCGGGTCTTCACCGGTCCCGGTGACTTCCGGGAGTGGCTGCTGGACCATCTCCGCGAGGACGCCGCACAGGCCGCGCTCGGCAACGTCGACGGTCCCCTCAAGGCGGCTCTCGACGTACTGCGCGACCTGCGCAACGAGTTGCGGCAGATCGTCGACCACGGCGGGCTCGGCGGAGCCTCTCGCCGGGAGCACCTGGACCGCTGGTACACCCCGCTCAACGCGTTCCTCTCGATCGGCCCGCCCCGGCGCCGCATCGAGGAGATGACCGCGCTGATCGAGGCGGGCGTCCTGGAGGTGCTGGGCCCGCGGCTGGAGGTGCGGGCCGAGGGCGGGGCCTGGGTGGCGCACTCCCCCGACGTACCCGGCTCGACCGTGACGGCGACGACGCTCGTCGAGGCACGCCTGCCTGAGCCGGACCTCCGGCGGACGGCCGACGAACTCCTCGCCCGGCTCCTGAAGACGGGCCAGTGCCGCCCGCACACGGTGGACGGTTACGAAACCGGAGGGCTGGACGTAACGCAGCGCCCCTACCGCCTGATCGACCGTCAGGGACGCGTGCACGCAAGGCGGTTCGCGATCGGAGTGCCTACGGAGGGTGTGCACTGGGTGACCGCCGCCGGGGCCCGGCCCGGTGTGGACTCGGTCACGCTGTCGGACGCCGACGCGGTGGCGCGGGCAGTTCTGCGAACGGCCACGGAGCAAGCGGGACAAGGCCGGGAGGCGGATCCGGAACCCACAGCAGGCGTACAAGCATGGCCAAAAGTTGAACTTGCAAGCATCGATTAGGCAGACCTAACGTGGAGCACTCACTCGGTTCCGTCCCCCACACCGGCCCCTTTCCGGGTCCGGATCCAGACCGAAGGAGTTCTCCCCACATGACCGGACGCCTCAACAGCGCCCAGCCGTACGCCATCGGCCTGTTCCGCATGGTCATAGGCCTGCTCTTCACCTGCCACGGCGCCGTCTCGCTCCTCGGCGTACTCGGCGGACTGGACGGCAAGGGCTCCACCGTCGAGACCGGCGCCTGGCCCAACTGGTACGCGGCCGTCATCGAGCTCGTCGGCGGCAGCCTGGTCCTGCTCGGCCTCGGCACCCGCGTCGCGGCGTTCATCGCGTCGGGCGCGATGGCCTACGCGTACTTCAAGGTCCACCAGCCCGAGCACCTCTGGCCGATCAGGAACAACGGCGAGGGTGCGGCCATGTACTCCTGGTCGATGCTCCTGCTGGTCTTCACCGGCTCGGGCGCACTCGGCCTGGACCGACTGTTCAAGGGCCGCTCGTCCTCATCCGCGTCCTCGTCCTCGGACGGGGAGCGCTCCTCGGAGCCGATCACGGCCTGACACCCGCACCCGCAGGCGAGCCGTGCCCGCCCCTGCCGCATCGAGGGGCGGGCACCCGCGCCCCTAAGGGGCGCGGGGAACTGCGCGACCAGCCACGACGCACCCGCAGGCGACTCACTGGCCCCCGGCGGAGCGCTCACGCCCAGCCGAACGGCACCGTGAAGCAGGCCAACCGCACGCCCGAGCCACCCTGTTCACCGTGCAGCACAACGGACGCGGCCTCCCCGAACCGGAAGTTCCAGTCGTGCCGCGCACTCGCCCCACCCGCCCCACGTGAGTCGGCCGTGAAGTCGAGCCAGACCTCGTTGTCGGGGTTCACACTGGCGGGGTCCGTGGACGGCCGGTGCTGGTAGTGCCCGCCCGCGGCGGCCGGATCGGCGCCGCACGGCTTCCGGTGCACATGCGCGCCGTACTCGTGGCCCGCCTTCAGCCCGGTCACCCGCAGCTTCACCGTCGTGGCACCACGCTCCGCACTGCGCTGACCCACCTCGATCCACGAGCCGGCGGGCACGAGCCTCATGTCGTACGTGACGGCCGCCGACGGGACGAAGGCGCCGGGCGGGGCGAAGCGGGCGTCCGTCCGCATCGAGTACCCGTGCTTGCCGCCGGTACCGCCGTCGGCGGTCGCGCCGTGGGCACCGCCCGCGCCGGTCACGAGCGCGGCAGATGTCAACGCCACGACGACGAGACCAACCGCTCCGGTTCTTCCTGCCCGACCCGTGCGCCCTGTCCGACCTGTTCGTACTGCCGCTATTCCTGACACCATCGCCGGTTCCGCTCCTCACACCGTTGGTCGCCCCTCTCCGTTGGTACGGGACGCGGCGCGGGCCCGCCCGCCGGGAAGCGGCAGCCGGGTGAACATGATGTGGCGAACGCACGTGCCCCCTGTGGATCTCCTGTCGTACCCGAGGCGTACGCTGTATGGCTGTCACAGGCCGCTCCTGCCGCTCCCCCGCGACATCGCGGCATTCACGGCACGGTTCGGGCCTACGGGGGAGACACAGGGGAGTTCGGGTGCTTGAGAGTGTGGGGTCGCTGTCCGGCAGCCCATGGATCTACAGCCAATGGATCTATGCCGTGGTGGCTCTGTCGGTCCTGTTCGACGTCTTTCTGCCGGTACTGCCGAGCGGCGTCCTCGTCATCACCGCGGCGACGGCGGCCGCGGCCGGTACCGGTGCGGCGGCCGTGCACGTGCCGGACATCCCGACCGCGCACGTGCCGGACCTCCTCGCGCTGACCCTCTGCGCCGCGACGGCCTCGGTCCTCGGCGACCTGGTGGCGTACCGGCTGGCCTGGCGCGGCGGGGAGCGCCTGGACCGCGCCATCGCCCGCTCCCGCCGCCTGCGAGGTGCGCAGGAACGTCTCGGCGCGGCGCTCGCACGCGGCGGCGGCACCCTGGTCGTCCTGGCCCGCTTCGCGCCCGCCGGCCGCTCGGTCGTCTCGCTCGGCGCGGGCGCCGCGCACCGCCGCGTCCGCGAGTTCCTGCCGTGGTCGATCCTCGCGGGGCTCGCCTGGGCCGCGTACAGCGTCGCCCTCGGCTACTTCGGGGGCCAGTGGCTGGGCGCGACCTGGCTCGCCACCGGCGTTTCGCTGGTGGCGCTGTTCGGGGCGGGCGCGGGGGCGGCGTTCCTGATGCGACGACCGTCACCGGCACCTGTGTCGGTACCCGTACCCGTGTCGGTGCCGGCGCAAGTTCAGGTGCAGGTGCCCGAGGCGGGCCCGCGCGCCTGAGGCGTACGCGGCCTGGGCGGGAACGCCATCGGATGGGCGCGACCTCGGGTGGGCGCGCACTCGGGTGGGCGCGCCACTGAATGGTCGAACCGCCGGCAGGCCTCTCCAGCGGCTCAGCGCATCCCGGCGGCTGGCCGCCCCAGCGGCTGAGTACGCCAGGCCAGTGGCTGCGCGCCTCGGACGGTCCTCGTTCGACGGACGCCGCTCGGCAGGCCTCGTCCGACGGACGCCGGTCAGCCGGTCAGCCCGCCTGACGGCTGTGGGTCTGACGGCTGTGGGTGTGACGGCTGTCGACCTGGCGGCCGGCGGCCGTCTGTCCTCGTATCTCCAGGCCGTCCAGCAGCTCGGCCGTCGCCTCGGCGATCGCGTCGACCGCGCGGTCGAAGACCTCGCGGTTGTGCGCGGCCGGGGCGCGGAAGCCCGAGACCTTGCGGACGTACTGAAGCGCGGCGGCGCGAATGTCCTCGTCCGTGGCCTCTTCGGGCAGGACGGGCGGTCGGAGAGTCTTGATGCTGCGGCACATACGTCCAGTCTCGCGCGCGGCACTGACATCGCGCCCGGGAACGGCGGCGCCTCCACGGATCGCGGAGGAAACGCCCATGGGCATCGGCCCCGGCGCCGAGCCCCACGCCGGGCGGACGGACATCCCCACCGAGCCCCACCAAGCCCCGCGTCAGCCTTCGCCGAGGTCCACCCGCCAGTCGTTCGACGTGATCCAGTGGCCCTTCGGGTACTCGAACTCGGCCGTACCGAGCAGTTCGAATCCGGCGCTGCGGCAGACCGCGTTCGACGCGGGGTGATCCACACTCGGAAAGGCGTGAAGGTACCGGTGCTCGCCGGCAGCCCGCGCTTCCTCGACGACCACGCGGGCCGCCGCCGCGGCGAACCCGTGTCCCTGGAACTCGGGCAGGACCCCCCATCCGGTCTCCCACACCTTCCCGCCCCGCCACTCCCGCTCCCAGAAGCCGATCGAGCCCACGGTGTCGCCGGTGTCCGCCGACGTGACCCGGTACATGCACCCCGGCCCCAGGCCGACGTAACGCCGGTGCCGGTCGATGAGCTTCTCCTCGGTCTCCGGACCGCCCAAGTGCTCCGTCATCTCGGGGCTGTTGGCCCTCTGGAGAAGCCAGAAGTCGCCTTCCGCCCACGCGTGCAGTCTCACCTGCGATGTCTCTGCGCTGTCCATGGTGGCCACCCTAGGACGGGGGTCGGACAACGCCAGGAGCCCGACAGGGCACCGTGGCCGTGGAGGCGGCCGCCGCCGCGACACATTCGCGTGAAGTCCCCCAAGGAACTCGCATCCCAAAATCGAACAGGCGTAGCATTGTCGCGTGGCTACGACCTATGACTTCCCGAGTGACCTCCTGGCCGGTCAGGAGGAGCTGCATCAGGTCCGGGCCGAGCTTCTGGCCCTCCTGAAGCGCCTCCCCTGGTCGGTCGAGCCCCTGGACGGCTTCAGCGACGACCACGGCTGGCGCAAGGTGGAGCGCCCCGCCTCCCCCGGCTGGACGGCCGACGAACAGGCCGAGGTGGAGAAACTCCGCGAGCGCGAGCGCGAACTCACGGTCTTCGTGACCTGCCACCGCTTCTGGGCGGAGGTCGCGGCCGCGGAGAAGGTGGACGCGCGGATGTCGCTCAAGCACGCACGGGAGACGGAGGCACGCGTACGGGAGGCAGAGGCGGAGGGCCGCTCCGCCCCCTGAGACCTGCGACCGGCTCGGCCGTTCAGGCTCTGCCGCTCAGGCCCGCAGCGGATTGGTGCGAGTAGCCGCCAGCAGGTACCACGCCGTCGCCCCCACGTGCCGGTACGGGTAGTAGCCGAAGCCGAACCCGGTGTCGAGCGGGCTGCTCGCCGAGACGACACCGGAACGCTCGGGAAGCGCACGACCGCCGACGGTCTGCCCGGCGCCGAGCAGATCCTGAGCCCGCTCAATGCTCGCGACCAGCCGTCGGGCACGCGTCTCGTCACCGGCCCTGCTGCGGCCCCGCAGAGCGAGCGCGAGGTGAGCGGTCCCCTCGAACCACACCCCATTACGGTCGGGCTTGGGCTGGAACTCGGCGATCGGGGCGTCCTCGTTCGCCACCAGACTGGCGGAGCTGAAGGTGACGCCTTCGTACGTCTGCCCCGCGGGCACCGTGCTGTTCCGCCGCTCGGAATGGTCGACCACGGCCAGCTCAGCCGCAGCCCAATCCAAGGACCGGGAGTACGAGCGGGAGTACGAGTGGGACTCCGGCCGGGAGCCGAGGGCGAGGTGGGTCCAGGTCTGGGTGTCCTCGGGGATCGGGGACTTGTTGACCGTCACCCCGTCATTGGTGCCGGTGTAGAAGAAGCCCCCGTCCGGCTCCCACATCTTTTCGACGAAGGCCTCGGCCCGCGCACGCCGCCCCCGCCACACCCGGTCACCGGTGAGCAGGGCGAGCCGGCCGAACAGACAGACCAGATCGGTGTTGTGCTCGGTGGAGGTGAAGGGCAACTTCTCGTCGGCCCCGTTGACCCCGAACTTGTAGCCCCCGAGGGGTTCGTCGGTGCGCCCGATCCGATCGATCCACGCACCGATCCGCACGGCACCGTCAAGAAAACGGCGGGCCCCGGTCCGCCGGGCAAGGGCACTCAGCGCGATCCCCGCCCAGGCCATGTCACCCACGGCCGTCCCCGTGAACCCGAACTGCGTACCCACGTTGGCAGTTCCGTCGGCCCGCACGAATCCATCCGGCTGCAGCGACCCGTCGAAGAAGGTGTACGGCCCGACGTTGTAGGCCTGCCGCAACCTGCCGTCGTCGTACGCCGGGTCATGTTCCTGGGCGTAGAGCAACGCGTCACCGAGCGCCACGGCTCTGGCCCGCCCACCGGCGCCACCACCCGCCAGATGAGCCAGGATCGCCAGCGCGTTGTCATACGTGAACGCCGTGCTGAACAGCCCCGCCTGATCGCTGTAACTCTGCGTCAGCCGAACACTCCCATGATCCGGATAGCCATCCATGGCAGCACCCAAAAACCCGTGCCCACGCCGCTGAGCGGAACCCCCGGAGGCATGCGCCACCCCGGAACCAACCGCGACGACCCCCGCGGCACCGACACCGAGCCCGGCACCGATGAGCGCACGACGACTGAACGCCGAACCTTGCCTGCCGACCATGACTCTCCCTGGAAACGTACGAGACGAACGTACGAGGAGCACCCGCCCTGAGAGCGCTCTCAAGAGTGCGCGCTCATTGTGCTGACACAGAGGGCCGGGGTCAACGCCCCTGTCACACGCACCTGTTGAGACCCGGTCGACTCAGGACAAGTCACACAACTCACCTGCGCCGAGCCTCCGTTGACCACATCGAACGCCACGGGCGATGCTCCATGACGCATGGCGCACCGCAGCACCGAGGGATTCCCGACCGAGACTGGAAGAGAATGCTGTCGATCACCATTTCGACCATCGCAGTCACCCTTAGCCTCATCTCGCTCTTCATCAGCAGACGCAAGGACCAACGAGACGTGTTCCTGAAACTCCACGAGCTCCTGATCAGTCCTGATCTGCAGAACGGCAGACGAGTCCTGTTCGAACTGCACGCGCGAGCCGGTCGAATCGAGGATCTGAGCGAGCCCGACTACGCCAGCGCGAATCGGGCGCTGTCGGCGCTGGATGCCGCGGGCCTCTATTGCCACAAGAAATATGTGAGCGAAAAGGAAATACTCGACCTCTGGGCGCCCTCCCTGACCAGAATGAAGTACGCCTCCAGGACATTCCTTCAACACCGAGACGCCTTCTGGCCGGGCATCCCCACATGGCCGTACTACCGACGCCTGGCCGACAACGCGGAGCGGCACCTCAGATCCCAGGGCATAGACATCGAGCAGTTCGTCGCCCCGATACCCGCTCGCCCGCCGAGCCCCTCGGACCCCGCGTAGCCTCCTGCCACCGGCGCCCCGCTCCCGATCCGCCCAAAACGACCAAGGCCCAGGTCCCCGGATTCACACCGGTGGACCTGGGCCTCGTTCATGTCCTGAGACTGGTGGGCGCGGACGGTTTCGAACCGCCGACATCCGCCTTGTAAGGGCTCACCTCGATAAACGCAGGGTTTCCGAGCCTCGCCGAGACTCGCCGAGTTTCGAGCGCGACCCTCGCGAGACCCCTCGTCGGAACTCGCCGAGACTCGCCGGAACTCACCGAGGGGGCGTTGTGGACTCTTTGTGGATTCCGGCCCTAAACGATCACTGCACGGCGCGGAGTCCACTTTCCTCCCCATTCAGCGCGGCACGCACGTTCTCACGGGCGCCCTCGCTCTCGTGGGTGTAGAGCCACGTCACCTTGCCCCCGCGCTTCTGCCCGAGGAACGCCTGCGTGTCCCGCTCCTTCACGCCCGCGTGGTGCAGCCGACTGCTCACGTCGTGCCGATACTCGTAGATCCGGGGCCACCACTGCGAGCGCCCGGTCTCCGGGTCGACGAACTCCCGCGACACTCCGGCCTGATCGCACGCCTTCCGCCATGGCCGGCGGAGGTTGTTCTCGTTGAGCGCCGCGCCCCTCGGACCACGGAGCACAAGCTCCTCAAGGTGGAGGTCGAACCCGTCACCGATCGCGGAGCGCGTCCGCAGCGGCTTCCACTTCTGCTTCATGAACAGGTAGGCGCCCCACGCTCGATCGGTCAGGGGCACACCCCTGAACCCGGCGTCCGTCTTGGGAGCCGCCTGGCGACGCAGGCGCCCGCCATCGAGGATGAGGATCTCCTTGATGTAGGCGATGCGCTCTCCCTCGTCGATGCAGTGCTCGCGGAGGCCGGCGTACTCCCCCGGTCGCATGCCGGTCTCGTTGGCCCAGTCCCGGAAGATCACTTGGTAGTACGAGGGCAGTGCCGCGTGGATGAGCGTGTACTGAGCCTCGGTCGGTGGTTTGAGGTCGTCGGGATGCTTGACGATCTTCGCGGCCGTGGGCTCCAGGTGGGCCGCAGGGTTGGACGTGATCCGCTCGCCGTCCTTGATGGCCGCGTCCAGGAGCGCGACGAGCAGCTCCTTGGTCTTCTTCTGGGTCTCGTAGCCCTTCACGTCGCGGGTGAGCCACTGCTGAAGGGCCATGTACTCCAGGTCGATCAGCCGATACTCGCTCCACTTGGGCTCGATGTGGGCCCGCCACACGCCCGACTTCCGGTTCCTCGTGGTGGGTCGGCCCTTCTTCTGCTCGACCTCCCAGAACTCGGCCCACCACTTTCCCAGCGTGATCTTTCCTCGCTCGGGGTCGCGGTAGGTGCGTTGGCGGACGGCTGTCCGTGTCTCGTCGAGGAAGGCCTCCGCGGCGGCTTTGCCTCCGTCCTTGATTGGGAAGTTCCTGGACTTCTGCCTCCCGGTCGGATCCCGGTACCGGGCCTGCCAGGATCCGACGCAGTCACGCCGGGGCCGGCGCTCGCCGTACTCGTCTGGTGGGTACTCCTCCAGGCACAGGGCGCAGCCGCACACCTTGCTGCGGACCTGGCGGGGGTTGTTCGCGGCCCTACGCGGCATGGCGCCTCGTTTCCGCCATGGCGTTCTTGGGCCTCGGGCTACGCGCCAAGGTTGATCACCTCGTCGTTCCTTCGCTGCTGAGGTATGTAGGCGAGGAGTTTGATGAACTCCCCGCACCAGCACCGTGCGCCGTCCTCGTCCTGCTCGATGTCGAGCTCGGTGAGTACAGCGCGGACGGCTCGAAGGGCGAAGTTGCCCTTCAGCTCGCCTGGAATGGTGATCAGTTGGCGGGACGCGTCCCACGGCTCGTCGAGCTGGTGGCGCGGTACGTACTGGACGCGGATGCACATAGCGGCTCCCCCGGATACACGTGTGGCTATCGAGGGCCAAAGGGGGAGGACATCGGCCGTGTGCTCGAAACTACCCCGTGTTGGTGGAATATGCGACCACTCTGCGCCAGTTCTGTACGCGGAACCTAACCGTGAGTGATTGAGTCCGTTTAACGGAGACCAGCGACCCCAAGCGAGGGTTGTACGCGGCTTTATGACGCTATGTCAGTTCTGCTCGCGGTTGCTGTCCGCGAGCGCCTTCCCCTGAATCAACATGATCTCCTGCTGCTCTTCCGTCAGCTGGTCGAAGATGTCGAGGACCCGCTCCCTGCGGTCAGGTGTCAGTGGCGCCGACGGCTTGCGACCGACCGCTTCAGTCAGGCGCTTGACCGTGTACTTCGGGTAGGCCTCAGCGATCGTCCTGATCGTGTCGTTGCGCGGGGTTCGCCTCCCGCGCAGCCAGAGGCTCACCGTGGAAGGGGAGCCCTCGATGGCTCGCGCGATGTCGCTTTGGCTGACGTGGTACTCATCCATCAGCTCAGCGAGCACCTCCGCGAACGTCTCGCCGGGCTGCTCCTGATTCTCCACGCGCTAAGGGTGCCCTTCGCCATCTACTTTTTGCAAGCAAAAGTAGAAGCATGGCGCGAACGTTCGCAGCGCGCGACCTCCCCGCCACGCGCCGTGCTGGCTTGCATATGCGCAGAGAATAGAACACTCATTCGAAAAATGCAGGCCACTCGGCAGTTCTCGGGGAGTCTCGGCGAAACCGTTGACTACGCTGTGACTGTGACTGTAAAAATGTCACAGCACCCCAACCTGGGGGTGTCACACAGCCACCACCCGGCACGGGGTCCACATGCCAAAACTGCACCGCAAGGGCGAAGGCAAGCCACTCAGAGCCGCCATGCAGGCCGCCGGCCTCTCCGGCGCGGAGCTCGCGGAGGCCACGAAGGAGGTGGATCCGACGGGCAAGGGCGTCAGCCCGGCCACCGTCGGACGCATCGCCGGACGCGGCAAGACTGCCCGCAACTCCTGTGAGATGACGACCGCCTGGTTCCTTGCTGAAGCGCTGCACCGGAGGGTCAACGCGCCCCTCCAGGACCTCTTTGCCATGCCCCCACATTTGACTGTGACAGTAGAAAGGTCAAGGTCCGATGCCGAAGAAGGCTGACCGAGTCACCCCCCTACCGGCCGGTCTCATCCCCCTGCTCAACCAGCGCGAGATCGAGACGTACTACGGCGTCTCGGACTGGCAGATCCTCCGCTGGATCGAGGACGGGATGCCTGAGGAGCCCTTCGCGGGCCGCGGGCGCCGGTTCTCCCTCGCGAAGTGCGAGGCCTGGCACGCCAAGCAGAGCGCGCTCGCGCCGACTGCCTGATCCCCCTGAACGCGCCGAAGGGCCGCTCCGACTTCCCGGCCTGAGCGACCCCGCGACTCGGCGACTCCACCACAGAGAAAGCAGAGGTCACCGTGACCGCATCATCCCAGACCGCGCCCGCCGAGAACGGCGTGAGCGTCCAGCGCCGGAACTATATGGCTGCTCTGTCGCTGGCCGAGCAGATCATGAGCGAGACGGCCAAGCTGCCGACGAACTTCGACGTCCAGGTCCCGGCGTTCGCACCGAACAAGCCGGAGCTCCGCTTCTACTTCCACCGCGACGTCGCGGGGCTGCGGCAGTTCCGGGACGACCAGATGCTGACCGAGACCCGGGAGGACCGGGCGAACTCGGTCTACATCGAGGCCACACGGGACGACATCGACGGCGTGCGCGTGGTCGCCTGGACCTTGCTCGACGCCGATGGGAACGCGGCGGTGGCGGCGTGACGATCTCGCCCCTCGCCCTGGCAGCGAAGAAGGTTATCGATGCGGCATGGCTGCACGGTGACGCGTACGACCTGTCGTCGCAGGCCGCGTTCGCGCTGGAGTCGGCGCAGCTGCTCCAGTCGCCCGAGACAGCGGCCGAGTTGGTCGAGCTGCGGCGGCAGTTGGAGTCGGCGCGTGTCCACGGCCAGCGGCTGATCCGGGCTGAGCAGCGGACGGCGGAGCTTGAGGCGGTCCTCGGGACGCACCGGAAGGACGACCAGGCCGAGATCGAGCGGCTGCGGGCCCGGCTCGTCATCGCGGAGGGTCTGCTTGCTGAGCGGGAGCGCCCGGTCGACGAGGACCCGATCGCGTACGCGCTGACCGACAAGGCCGTCGCCACCGCCCGCGAGCCTCGCGACGAGGACGTTCGGCCGCAGGTGCGGAAGCTGCGCGAGCTCCTCGCCGGGCAGCGCACCCAGGCAGGTGAGTCCCTGTGAGCGCCCCCGACGAACAGCCCACGCCCGCCGAGGAGAAGGCCACCGCTCCGGCGAGGACGGCCACTCCCACCAAGAAGGCCCTCACCTGGCCGGACGACTGGGACCGCGTCCTCGAAACCGCGATCCGCCAGTGGCAAGGCGAGTGGACCCCTGAGCGCGTCCAGCACCTCTACATGGCCCGCTACGCCCGCGGTCTCTACCGCGGCGACGCCCGCCGCTTCCTCTCCGAGCGCGCCCACCGAGGGCTGCTGACGCTTCACGACCGGCCGAAGACGGGCCGTGTCTACACCCTGAACACCTGGAAGGACGGCCGCGCATGACCGCCGCCGAGCAGCACACCCGCGAGGCCCTGCGCCTCGTCACACAGGCACACCACTACACCTACGGTGACGGGGGCGACCCGGTCACCGGCGCTGCCCTCGCCGCCGAAGCGCAGGTGTACGCCACGCTCGCTCTCGCCGCCGCGCAGGCCCCGGCCGAGGGCGCCGTACAGCTGGAGACGGACCCCGCCGTCGCCTACGTCTACCGCGCCGCGTGGGGCATGACCCCGATCGGCACGTACACGATCTCGGACGCTGCGCGGGAGCACTGCGAGGCCGACGCCCTCAACAACACCCCGGAGTACGACGGCGGGATCTTCGACTGGCTCGGCGACGAGTCCGAGCCCGACGCCCCGTACGAGCTGCTCATCGCCAAGGACGGCGCCGAGAGCACCACGGACTACACCGCCACCCGCATCACCGTCGCCACCGAGTACGACCCGGAGGCGGACGCCTGATGACGACCACCGCGCAGGCCGGGGCTTCGGCCCCGGCCGCCGGCCGCCGCCGCAAGGCCGCAGCCCCCGCACCCACCGGCGCCGACCGCATCCCCAAGCCCTCCGCAGGCTGGTACCGGGACAAGGTCACCGGCGACAAGCTCCGCCGCGTCACCACCATCCTCAACCAGGGATGCGCGAAGGGCGACGCCCTCACCTTCTGGGCCGGAAACATCACCGCCGAGACGGCGATGGCGAACCTCCCGTACCTCGTCCGCTCGTCGCTCTTCCCCGACCAGCGCACCGAGGCCTACGACTGGCTCCGCCGCGCCCACACCCGCAAGAAGGACGAGCGGAAGGACGTCGGATCCGCCGTCCACTCGCTGATCGAGTCGCACGTGTTGGGCACCCCGATGCCCCCCGAGCTGCTCGACAACCCGGAGCTGACTCCGTTCCTCGATCACTTCCTGACCTTCGTCGAGGAGTGGCAGGTCACCTTCGAGGCTTCCGAGATGGTCGTCGGCAACCGCGAGCAGGGCTACGCCGGAACCCTCGACTACCTCCTCCGCTCACCACTCGTCGAGGCCGCGATCGCCGCCTACTTCGACACCGAAGTTCCCTCTGGCTCCGTGTTCTTGGGCGACACCAAGACCGGCGGCGAGCTGGACGTGAAGGGCGTGTACCCGGAGGCCTCGTTGCAAATGGCCGCGTACCGCAAGGCGAAGGTCGCGTGGCTCCGTGACGGGTCGACCGTGCCGATGCCTGACACGTTCTGGGCTGGCGTCGTGCTTCACCTGCGGCCGGAGGGCTACCGGCTCATCCCGGCTGTCGCCGACGAAGCCGTGTTCGACGCGTTCCTGACGATCAAGGACGCCGCCGACTGGGCCTCCGGTCTCTCGAAGACGGTCATCCGCCCCGCTCTCACCCTTCCCACGCTCACGGAGAGGGCTGCCTGATGCCCCCCATCATCGACTTGCAGCGCCGCATGCGGCAGCTCGGCGAGATCCGGATCGGCCACGTCGTGCCGACCGGCCGCCCCCGTAAGGACGGCTCGCCCGGCACCCGTCCGGCCAAGCTGGACAAGTTCCGGTTCACCAGCCCCTCCAGGGAGATCCTGACCAGCGTCGCTGAGCTGTACGGCGGCGAGGTCAAGCCCTGGACCCCGGCCAACGGCGGGCCCGGCGAGTTCGAGGTGTACTCGCAGGCCAACCGGCTGCCCGTTCTCATCCCGCCGCAGGACGCCGTCTCTCAGTGGTACGAGCTGTACGCCGGATCGCGCTGCCAGCGCCGATGCGACGGCCAGACCGAGCACAAGAGCGACCGGCCGTGCATGTGCGACCCGGAGAACCGGGACTGCAAGATCACGACCCGCGTGAACGTGATGTTGCGCGACGTGCCCGCGCTCGGCCAGTGGCTCCTCATCTCCAAGGGCTACCACGCCGCCGTCACCCTGCCGCCCGCGGCCGAGCTGCTGGCTCAGGCCGGCGGATACGTCGCGGGATGGCTCGGGATGGAAGAGAAGACTGCCATCGTCAAGGACAAGCCCGCCCGGTTCATGGTGCCGACGCTGGACGTGGAGATCACCCCGGCCGCGCTGATGGCCGGGCAGATCACCGGGGCCCCGGCCGCGGTCGCCTCGGCCGAGCGGACCGCGATCGAGGCCGCCCCGAGCGAGGTTCCGGGCCCGAGCCGGGACTACCTCCTCGAAGCGAAGGAGGCCCCCACGCAGGCCGCGGCGCTCGCCGTCTTCCAGGCCGCCAAGCAGGCAGGGGCGTCGATCGCCTACCAGGAGCAGCTCAAGGCCATCGGGTTGGCCAAGCCCGCGGCAAAGCCCGCGCAGGAGACTGAGCGCCAGGAGCAGCAGGAGCCGACCCCCGACGACGAAGGCGTGTACGACGTCGAGGTCCTCGACGACGACCCGGCCGCCGTCCAGGACGTCTGGTTCCAGGTCATCGCCGCCGCCGGCGCCCACGGCCTGACCACGGAGCAGGTCGAGCACGGCTTCGCCAAGCGCCACGGCGGCACCCACCCGTCCCACGGAACGGTCACGCAGATGACCGCATACCTCGCCGCGGTCAAGGCTGGTGAGGTCGCGTGAAGTTCACCGACATCCGCAAGGCCGCCTTCGACACCGAGACGACCGGCCCGAACCCGCTCGAAGACCGCATCGTCACCGCGGCCATCGTCGTGCGCGGCGGCGGCCGGGACGACAAGGACATGTCCTGGCTCATCAACCCCGGCATCCCGATCCCGCCGGAGGCGACTGCGGTCCACGGGATCACCGACGAGCAGGCTGCCCAGGGCGCGGACCCGAAGGAAGCCCTCGACGACATCGCCGGGAACCTCGCCGCGGCCCTCCGCTACGGCATGCCGGTCGTCGCCTTCAACCTGTCGTTCGACTGGACGATCCTCGTCCGCGAGCTGGAGCGGAACGGCCTGCCGTCCATGACCGACCGGCTGCCCGGCCTCCAGGCCCTGCCGCTGGTCGACCCGCACGTCATCGACAAGCAGTGCGTCCAGCGGCTCCGCGGCAAGGGCATGAGGAAGCTCAAGCCCACCGCCGAACGGTACGGCGTCGAGCTGGAGGACTGGCATACCGCCGAGGCCGACGCGCTCGCCGCGCTCCTGATCGCCGAGGCGCA
This sequence comes from Streptomyces sp. NPDC033178, assembly GCF_055577685.1. NCBI lineage: Bacteria > Bacillati > Actinomycetota > Actinomycetes > Kitasatosporales > Streptomycetaceae > Streptomyces > Streptomyces sp. NPDC033178. Next base: position 336,358 of record NZ_JBVIPT010000006.1, on the reverse strand, counting down.
GTTCGCCAAGTACCCCCGTCAGCTCGGCTCGATGGGCCCGCAGCAGTTGTTCGCCGCTCAGAAGGCGTGGCGTGCGGAGCAGCGGGCCGGCCTTCAGCAGTGGTTCCGGACGAAGGCCTCGCCGGAGCAGGGCGGTGACCCGAAGAAGGTCATCGACGGGTCATGGCCGCTCATTCCGACGCAGCGTGCTGGGGGTGAAGCGTGATGTTCGTTTCCCGCCGCAAGTACGACGACCTCCAGGCCCGCTACCAGAACCTCGGGGAGAACCACGAGCAGCTGAAGAAGGAGCTGAAGAACTCCCGGGGCGCCACGCTCCGGCTCGCCGGGAACTACACGCAGCTGCTGGAGACCGGCGAGCCGATGCGGATGTTCTCCCGGCCGAGCAAGGTCCAGGAGCGCGTCATCAGCCTGGAACGTCGGCTGGCCCGCGTCGTGCGGGCGTGCCGCCGCTACCGGGCCGAGCTGGCTGACGAGCGGGCCTTCCATGCCAAGACCATGGACAACTTCGAGGCTTTCATCAAGGTGTCCGGGGGCGTCTCGGTCGACGTGCTGGAGGAGCGCCGTCTCCGCCGGCTCGCCGAGCAGGCGCACCGCAGCCTGGACGAGCAGATGCGCACGCTCCAGGCCGCGAACGAGGCCATGACCGCCGAACTGCGCGACCACGCCGAGCGGGCGGGCGGTGACGCATGACGCCCATGACCCCCGAGCAGCTCGCCGGGATCCGGACCGTCCTCGGCTTCGCCAGGGCCGCCGAGCCCCACGCCGTCCTCGACGCGTTGACGGCCGCGCGCCGCGCCAACCGGGTCGAGGACAAGTGCGCCCGCCTCGTCATCGTCTCGCTGCCGTCGCTGGTGAAGCGCCTCCTCGACAACGAGGCCGAGAACGCCACCGTCCGCTCGACGATCGCCCGGCTCGTCGTCGCCAACCAGCACGGAGACGACTACGGCTTCGGCGACCTCGCCTTCGAGCTGGAGCGCGCCGGGGTGGACCTCAAGGACGACTACGCCGCGGCCGACGACCTCGCCCGCGCCGCAGGAAGAGAGGGACTGCTGTGAGCCCGCTCCGTATCCTCCGCCAGCTCGTCGCGCCGACCGGGCAGCACCGCGGCGCGCGTGCGGGCTCGCTGCCCGCGCTGATCGAGGTGCCCATCGACAGCCTCCTCCGTCCTCAGCTGCCCGGCTTCCCCGAGGCCCCGGCTCACGGCGCTATCGCCCCGCAGGCCTTCCGGCACTGCCTGCCTTGTGGTGGCGACGTCGCGGTCGTGCTCCACGGCAACGGCACGCACAGCTGCGACGAGGGCCACTTCACGATCACGAGGAGCGCAGACCAGTGACCGTGCCCGATCTGTTCACCCCCGAGGTTCCGGCCGCCACCACGGCGGCCGGGCCCCGGCCCCGCAGCAACTACGCCCGAGGCCGCGACCTCGAACACCGCGTCCGCACTCACCTCCGCGAGCAGGGCTACGAAGTCCTCCGCACCGCAGGCTCGAAGTCGAAGATCGACCTCGTCGCCATCAAGACCGGACAGATCCTCTTCGTCCAGTGCAAGCGCTCCGGCGCCCTCCCGCCGGCCGAGTGGAACGCCCTGTGGGACCTCGCCCGGATGGTCGGCGCTGTCCCGGTCCTGGCCGAGCAGCTGAAGCGCGGACGGAAGTACTGGCGGCTCACCGCGCGGAAGGACCAGCCCGGCCGCAAGCAGCCGATGGAGGAGCTGCTCCTCGACGAGCTCGCTCGCGAGGCGGTGACCCGATGACCCCCGAACAGGCGGCGTGGGTCCGCGAGCACGTGTGGCGGCCGTCGTGGCTCCGCCACTACCAGGAGATGCCCGGCCCGTTCACAGACTGCGCCTGCCAGAAGCCGCCGTCCGTGGAATGCCAGATGGGCCACCACGGGGTTTGCCGCCACGACGGACACCCGATCAACGAGACCGTGATCGCCACCAACCAGGGGCGCGCGGCACGGTTCCCCGAGCCGTACGAACACCGCACCCCGGCGGGGCGGAACGGCAGGCGCCTGGTCTACGGCGTCAACGACGTGGCATGGGTGTGGCTCGGCGGGGTGCCGTGCCACGAGGTCTGCAACTGCGGGTGCCACAGGCCGGGGTCGACGCTGGCTGACGACATGCCGACGGCCGTCGAGCCGGTCCAGCTCGGGCTGTTCGCGGGGGTGTCCTGATGATCGAGATCACCATCCGCCTCAAAGGTCCCGCCCAAGCCCGCCGCCTCGCCACACTGCTCCGCACCCTGGCCGACACCGACGAGGACCGCGGCCAGGCCAAGACCTACCGCGGAGCCGCCCGCCGCCTCGAACACCTCGCCCGCCCTTTCCGGTCCACCACCACCCGGCCTCCCCGCCCGGCGCACACCGAGCTGGACGAGGAAGCCGTACAGCGCGCCGTGCAAGGGCTCCGGCCGCTGCCTGAGCTGTCCCGCGCCGAGGCCCGCATCGCCTGCTGGCGCCTCACCGCGCGGCGGTGCAGCGCCCCGGAGATCGCCGAACGGATCGGCGCCACTGAGCGGACCGTCCGGCGTTGGCGCGCCGAGGACCGAGGGGCGGTGCCCGCATGACGAGCCACGACAACGCCCTGAGCTGGGCATCGCGCGCCGCATGCACGGGCTACGACCTGGACGTCTTCTTCACCGAGTCCAAGAGCGGCATGAAGCGCGCCAAGCAGATCTGCGCGGGCTGCCCGGTCCGTCGGCAGTGCCTCGCCGAGGCCCTCCGCGCAGAGAACGACTCCCGCTTCGGCGTCAGCGGCGGTCTCACCGCCGCCGAACGCTCGCGCCTGGTGAAGAGCAGGGCTGAACCGGCCGAGCCCACGCCCGAGCCGGTCACGAGGTCCGGTCGGGCCCCCGCCAAGTGCGGGACGAGGAGCGGCTACACGCGGCACACCCGGGAGAAGACGGAGATCTGCGGTCCGTGCAGGCAGGCGAACACGGATGCCTACAACCGGCTCGTACGGACCGGCACCACCAAGGCCCTCATGTGACCGGCCCGTGGCTCGGCGGTGTGACCGTCCGCCGCACCGAGTGGGGCCGGACCCCGATCGCAGACCAGCTCTGCACCGCGTGCGGCATGCACCGCCGAGTCGCAGGCCGCGACCTCGTCCGCGACTTCATGAAGTCCAACCCGATCCACGCACACCGCACGGTGTGCACCGCCGCGAAAGGCGCCTCGTGAACGAGAACACGCTCCCGCCCGACGTCGTCAACGCGATCGTCCGCGACATGGACGACCCCCGATACCCCACCCGGATCACCGTGTTCTGCGACCACTGCGGCCACGAGCACACCGGCGAGTACATGGTCCGCGAAGGCATGACCAGCACCGAACGCCTCGCCATCGCCCGCAAGCACCTGGTCGACAACGAGGGCTGGGAGCACACCGCCGACGGGGACGACTTCTGTCCCGAGCACGCCGGATCCGGCGCCAAGACCAACTGACCGGCGGCCGAGCTCACGGCGCCCTCCACGCCGCGGCCGTCACCGGGCCCGCCCCCAACTTCCCCCCTGAACGGGGGCGGGCCCGGACCTCAACCGCAACACCCGTCACAGAAAGGCACCACCAGCACATGACCCAGCAGCAGACCGAACCGGCCCAGAAGGACGACGAGTTCGCCGTCTTCCTCGTCCAGCACAGCCGCGGCGAAGCCCACGACCAGATCAGCGGCGAACTCCGCGAGCTCCTCACCGCCGTCCAGGAGCACGGCCGCAAGGGCTCCCTCACCGTCAAGGTCACCGTCGAGCCGCCCAAGGGCCACGTCGACGGCGCGCCCGTCCTCGTCACCGTCGAGTCCGACCTCAAGGCGCCCAGGCCCATCGCCCCGCCCGCCATGTACTTCGTCGACGACGACGGCCGGCCCACCCGCAACGACCCCCGACAGACCTCGGCGTTCGACGTCCGGGACCTGCCCACCAGCAAGAACGAGATCAAGGAACTCTGAACATGACCGAGACCGACACCAGCGTCCAGGCCATCAGCGCCCTCGCACAGCAGGCCCTCGACCCCAAAGAGGTCGAGCCCGGCGGCATCTACCTCGTCGCCACCGCCGACGGCGGTATCCAGCCGTTCGACCTCACCGGGCCCGAGTACACCGGCCGAGTGACCCGCAAGACCGGCACCACGACCGTCCGCGACGCTGCCAGCTTCCTCACCTACTACGGCAAGCACCGCGACGTGGACGCGAGCGAGGTCTACTCCGACGTCGAGCGGCTCTCCGTCACCGCCGTCCTGGACGCCCACGCCGAGGACGAGCCCGGCTTCGCCGAGCACCGCCTCATCCTGGCCCTGCGCCGCACCAAGGCCTGGCAGGAGTGGACCGACCTGGACGGAAAGCTCGTCGACCAGGAGCGGTTCGCGAACTTCCTCGAGGACCACCTGCCGAACCTCGTCGAGCCGGACGCCGCGACCATGCTGGAGATCGCGCAGTCCATCAAGGCCACCACGAAGTCGGAGTTCCAGTCGTCCACACGACTGCAGTCCGGCGAGCGGAAGTTCGCGTACGTCGAGGACACCAAGGCCAGCGCCGGCGGCAAGGGCGACATCGCGATCCCCGAGACCTTCAAGATCGCCGTCCCGCCCTTCGAAGGCGCCGACGCGTACTCGATGGTCGCGCGCTTCAAGTACCGCATCGACCGCGGGCAGCTGGCGCTGGGCTTCAAGTTGGAGCAGCCCGAGGAGCGCGCCAAGGCCGCCTTCGCGGACGTCCTCAAGGCGATCGCCGAGGGCATCGACACGCCGATCCTGAACGGCTCCCCGGCCTGACCCGCCCCGCGGGTGGGGCAGCGCCAACTCTGCCCCGCCCGCGGCCACCCTCCCCATCACCACGCACCACCGAGGAGACCCGCACGTGGAGAACGTCCGCCGCATGAACCCGCGCGACACGGCGGACGACGACGGCTTCACACGGGTGCCACCCCAAGATCTGGACGCTGAACAGTCCGTCCTCGGCGGCATGCTGCTCTCCGAGCGGGCCATCACCGAGGTCATCGAGGTTCTCGACGGCCCCGAGTTCTACCGGCCCGTCCACGAAACGATTTTCCTCGCCATCACCAGCATGGCTGTGCGCGGCGAACGCGTCGACCCGATCACCGTGGCGGCCGAACTCACCAAGCTCGGCGACCTCGTCAAGGTGGGCGGCGCGACCTACCTCCACGGCCTTGTCCAGAAGGTCCCCAGCGCAGCCAACGCCGAGCACTACGCCGAGATCGTCCGTGACACCGCCGTACGCCGCCGCATCATCGAAGCCACCGACCGCGCCGCGAACCTCGTACGGTCCGGCGAAGGCGACCTCGACGACGTCCTCGACCTCGTCCGCGAAGAGATCACCACCGCCACCGAACCGACCGGGCCCCGCTCGGCCGAGACAACCGGCTGGGACTTCTCCGACCTCACACCCGTCCTCGACGGCACCCACAAGCCCGCTCAGCCCGTCATCGGCGCGCGAGACGACGGCATCGGCCTCTTCTACCCCGGCCGCGTCAACGGCATCCAGGGCGAGTCCGAGGCCGGCAAGTCGTGGGTCGCGCTCATCACTTGCCTCGTCGAGATCAACCGCGGCAACCGCGTCGTCTACCTCGACTTCGAGGACTCGGAGGAGGGCGTCGTCTCCCGCCTCCTCCTCATCGGCGCCACCCCCCAGGACATCGCCGAACGCTTCCTCTACGTGCGCCCGGGCGCCACGCCCACACCCGCCGCGCTGCGCGCGTTCATCGCCCGCATCGGCGACCTCCAGCCCACCCTGGTCATCGTCGACGGCGTCACCGAGGCCATGGTCATGCTCGGCCTGGAGCTCAAAGAGAACACCGAGATCGCCAAGTTCGGCCGCATGCTCCTGCGCCCCCTCGCCGACACCGGGGCCGCCGTCGTCCCCCTGGACCACGTGGTGAAGAACAACGAGTCCCGCGGCCGCTACGCCCTCGGTGGCGTCCACAAGCTCAACGCCGTCGACGGCGTCCAGTACATGCTCGAAGCCGTCCGCCCGTTCGGCATCAACACCGAAGGCCGCAGCCGGCTGCGCGTCGCCAAGGACCGGCCCGCGCAGATCCGCAAGCACGCCCTGCCCGGCGGCCGGAACCCCATGCACTGGTTCGCCGACCTCGTCATCCGCTCCGAGGGCGACCAGTTCGCCACCGCGCACCTCTTCCCGCCGATCGACCGGACCGAGGAGCCCGTGGATCGCACCGCGGAGGAGGAGAAGGACGCGCAGGAAGAGCAGGAGACCAAGGAGCGGGAGGACAAGGTCCTCCAGACCCTGGCCAAGGCCAAGGAGCCTCTGTCCAAGAACGCCGTCGAGGAGCTCATCCCCGGCCGCGTGTCCGTCACCCGCCGGGCCCTCACGCGCCTCGTCCACACCGGCCGAGTGAAGGCCGAACGCGGAGTCCGAGGAGCGGTCCTTCACAGCATCCCGGACGCCCCCACGGACGCCGTCGAGGACACCACCGCGGAGGCCTCATGAACCACCCCACTTACTTTTCCTCACCTCGTCCCGACCTCGTCCCGATCATGAACCACCCCAGACCAGCACGCGAAGAAACCCCAGGTCACAGCCCCGCCGACCTCGTCCCCGATCTTGAAACGACCTCGTCCCGACCTGACACACCATCACGGGACGAAGTCAAACCCCCTCCCACCAGCCAAAACACACACACCAACGACCTCGTCCCACCTCGTCCGGGACGAAGTCAGGACGACGTCAAGCGACCTCGTCCCTCGTCCCCCGCCCTATAGGGGACGAGGACGAGCGTCGCGCCGCACACGCCACAGAGACCACACGAGACCCGCCGCCGACATCCGGTTCCGCCCACCCACGCGTACAGAAGGAAACGATCATGACCGCCCGCACCCACACCCCCGACCGCGTCACCACCAACGAGCAGGGACACAAGACCACCACCTTCACCGTCAAGCGCGCGTGCAACGGCTGCGGGACCTTCCTCGGCGACGTCACCGACGAGGAGATGGCCCACGCCATCGCTGGGCTGCCGCAACAGGACGTGCGCGCGGAGTGCGACCACTGCCGGCCCCTCGTCGAGTTGGAGGCCGCGGGCTGCAAGTCGTGGAAGCTCACCGAGCGCAGCTTCGCCCGGGTCGCGCACGAGATCGACCAGTTCCGCCCCTGGGTCTTCACCAAGGGCTACTGGCAGACCGTCGACGGCAAGTTGCAGATCGTCGGCCTCCGCATCGGCCAGTACCCCGGCCACGTCGTCGCTCGCTTCAGCGACTGGATCGTCCGGCACCCCGACGGCGGATTCACCGTCCACAAGGCGCCTGCGGCGAGCGCCCAGGAGCCGACGTGATCGCCGTCTTCGCCTTCGTCGCCCTGGTCGTCATCACCGCCGGCCTGCCCCTCGCCCACTGGCTACGCACGCCCTGGAGGAAGCCGTGAACAGCCCCTGCCCCTCCTGCCGCACGCCCAAGGGCACCGGCAAGTACCTCTGCTACGGCTGCTGGTGCGGCCTGACCATGGCCGCCCGCCGCGCCCTGAAGCGCCGCGACCGCGCGATCTCCAGGCTCCAGGAGCTGTACTCACAGCTCGCCGAGGGCGTCCCGCTCGCCGAGATCGAGATCAGCGAATGACGCGCCGCTTCACCCACGCCCTCGCCGGCCTCTACGCCCTCATCGCCCTCGTCCTGCTCCGCTGCGCCGCCATCAGCTACCAGCACGGCGCCATCCACTACGCCCTGTTCTTCACCGCGGCCTCCGTCGCCTTCGCCACCGCGATCGTCCACCACTCCTACCTGCGCGACGAGTTGCGCGCAGCACACCGCGAACTCGACGCCGCCACCAGACCCCGCGCCGCCACACCAATCGAAGACGGCGTCCAGTCCGTCCTCGTCACGGGCTGGTGCTGCGACGCATGGGCCGCAACCGCCGGCGCCGAACACGACCCCGCCACCTGCACCCGGAAGGACCACCACGCATGACCCAGTACCTCGACCACACCCGCGTCGCACAGACCCTCCTCGACCAGCAGGGCGACATCAACCACCTCGCCGAGGAGCGGGACGGCGCGTACCGCGAGCGCGCCCACCTCCTCGCCTGGCTCGCCACCCTCTACGCCCAACACGCAGTCCTCGCCCCCGCGATCGACATCGACGACGAAGACGGCTGGCACCTGCTCTTCCTCACCGTGGCAGGCCGCCAACTGTCCTGGCACATCTCCCCGCGCGACATCGAGCTGTTCAAGCACGTCGAGCTGGTCGACGTTGGCGACGCGCGCGCTCAGTGGGACGGCCACACCACGGACGAGAAGTACCAGCGCATCCGCACCATGCCCTGGGGTCAGATGCGCGACGCCCTCACCGCTGCGGGCCCCATGAACATGCTCAGCGACGACGAGGGCGTTCCCCTGTGCACCTGCACGTACGTCGAGCGCTGCCCCAACTGCCCAGCGATCGAGGCCGAGAAGACCACCCGCGTCTTCGCTGCCCTCCACCGGTCCGCCGAACAGGACGTCACCCGCGTCATCGAACTCTACGAGCGGTGGGTGAAGGCTGGTCCGCCGCCGCTCGGCGCGAGCCTCGCCCGCTGGTGGGACGCACGGCTCGTGGAGCTCCACGACGCACTCCTCCCCTCCAAGGAGCAGCAGCGTTGATCGATGCCCAGGTCGAAGCGTTCTTCCTGCCCATCTACTTCGTGATCGGCGCCTGCTTCGGCGTGCTGATCGGCGTCTACCTCAGCCGCAACGACCGCCGCTGAGCACGACGAAGGGGCGCGCGCCACACGTCTCCCCAGACCAGCGCACGCCCCTCAGGTGCTGATCACCGTACCGCCCCCGCGCACCACAGGAGCACCCACGATGACCACCACCGCGCACCTCTCCACCGTGATCCTCCACTGGCCCGATCTCGTCGAAGCCCTCGGCGGAACCAGCCACCCCACATGGCCCCCCGCCGGCCGCATGAGCGACTACCTCCGCGCCCTCGAACAGCGCGACGCCGAGCAGCTGGAGGCCGAACGGCACCGCGCCCTCGCCCTGCGCACCCTGGAGCGCGACCCCGCGCAACTCGGCGAACGCCCGATCCCGATCCGGCTCCCCGTCCACGAGACGATGCGCATCGTCCGGGCCGCGCTCCTGCACTGCGCCGACGCCGTAGCCGAGACTGTCCAGCGGACGCCGATGAAGCCCCCGCCGAACCGCCGCGCCGCGTACGCCCGCACGAGGGCCGAGCGCATCGCGTGGGAGGACCACGCCCGCCGCGTGCAGGTCGCGCAGGATGACGCTGCGGACAAGCGCCGCTGGCGGTGGACCGGGATCCGACCGGACGCGCCGTACACCGCCCTGTGGTTGCTCGGCCGAGTGCAGGGCGCGCCGGGCCCGTTCCGCCCGCTGACGGACGCCGAGGCAGAGCGCATCGCCACCGTCGCGCGAGGGGCGGCCGATCGCGTGGAGCAGGCTCTCGACGTCGGCGAGCGGACCGCGGCCATCGCGCTCCCGTGCCCGGAGTGCGGGGGCCGGTTGAACCTGCATGGCGGGGCCGGCTCTTCCCCGGTCGCGCGCTGCACGGCGTGCGGGCACGTGTGGGGCGGGCAGCCCGCCGCCGCCTGAGCACGACGAAGCCCCCGCCGGCTCCTCCGGCGGGGGCTCGCGTACGCCCTGCTACTCCTCGGCCTGCGTCGCCCGCGGCCGGTCCCTCCCGGAACCCGTGTAGCCCCGCTCGATGTCCTGCACCGTGGCCAGTCCCACGCCGAGCGCCGCCGCGATCTTCCGGTACGAGACGGGCGGATCCTGCGCGCGCATGTCGAGCACGACCTGCCGGCGCAGCTCCCGCCACCGCTTCCCGCGGTCCGCCTGATCGGCCATCACCTCGCCGATCGCCTTAGCCCGTTGCTCCGGGTTGGTCATCGCCTCCACGGCGTCCATGGCGTCGATCACGCGCTGAGCCTCCTCGGTCACACCCGGCCTCATCTCATCGGGCGGGCCGCTTGCCCGAAGTGTACGGGGCCCCGTACGCTCGCAGGAAGTAGCCCGAGCTACTACGCACAACGGCCCCGTCCCGCTGAGTTGGCGCTCCGGGACGGGGCCAGGCCCACCTCAACCTTCACGAAAAGGCAGGCCCTGATGGCCAACCGTACCGATCGACCCCCTGAGCAGCCCACCCCTCCGCACCGCACGCCGTCCCGCGTAGCCAACGAGCCCGCCACCCCGCAGGCCTGCGCCGACGAATACGCGAACAGCAAGGCCGTCCGCATCGTCATGGACAACCAGGACGCCAAGAAGCGGAGCACCAGGCGGTGAGGGGCCGCCGCGCCAAGTCGACCCGCGCCCGCGCCTACCCTGCCGCCGGAGTCAGCGTCACCGGCCTCGCGAGCCGCTTCCGCAGTCACAAGACCAGCGGAGCCCGCGACGCCGACGGCCAGGGCCAGGACTGGGAGGACCGCGACCGCGCCCAGGACCGCAAGGGCCCGTGGTTCCGCTCCGCCCGCTGACCTCACCCCGACCGGCCGGGCCCGCATCCTCTGCGAGCCCGGCCTCCCCCTGGAGCCCCTCATGAGCACACCCCCCGACATCGGCAAGGCCCTCTCCGTCAAGGTCGACGCACAGCTGTATGACGACCTGGAGACCATGCTCCGCACCGGTATGACCGTGTCCGACGCCGTGCGCACCGCGATGCGCATCGTGGCCGGCACCTACCGCCAGGCGTGGGAGACCGAGCGCTGCCCGGACGCGGTCCGTCCGACGATCACCCGCTACTGGATCACACGGTATGACGCAGGCCAGGAGCCCGAGCGCGGCACCGTCCAGCGCGAGATTCCCACGCCGTACAGGGAGCGTCCGACGCCGAGTCCGACGATCACACCCGCCCGTCCGACGCCGCGCCCGCAGCGTCCGACCGGCGTCCGACGGAGCACCCCGTGGCCACTGCCGGGCTGATCATCTGGCCGACCCTCGCCACCATCGGCGCCCTCGGCCTCTGCGCCATCGCACCCCGTCATACGCCCGGCCTCTACCTGCTCCCCGTCGCAGGCACCGTCGCCCTCATCACCCTCGCCGTGATCTACATCGCGGCCATCTGGAGCCACACGTGAACCTGAACCTCGGCTCAACCGCCGTCAGCCTGGGAGGAGTCACGGCGGGCACGATCATCGTCGTCCTCGTCGTGCAACGCTGGTGGAAAAAGGGCGGCGGCGGCAAGAAGGGCGATGACGGCGGGGGCCGCGACTGGAAGCAGCTCATCCCCTTCGTCGTGGCCCTGTGCTTCGGCATCCTCGCCGTCCTCGCCGCCGGCCCCATCAGCGTCCTCGGCCTGATCACTCGGCTCAGCCTGTGGGCCGGAGACGGCATCGGCACCCTCTACCTGATCTACGGCGTGGGCGGCAGCAGCCCCGGCGTCACCCGCTCCGCGCCCGTCATCCTGACCCCGGGCGGCTACGCGGTCTACGCGATCTGGTCCGCAGTCCTCGTCGGACAACACCTGTGGTCCAAGAAGCTGCCCCGCCTCCAGTCCGTCCTCGGCGTCTTCGCCGGAATCCTCCTCGGCCTGTCCCGAGGCGTCGCCGGAACCGCGGCCGTCCCGCTCGCCTCACTCGTGAACCTCGCGGGAAGCTGGTACGCGGGGGTGTTCCAGTGACCGCCCTCCACACGCACACCGACCGTCTCGCCCTGGGAGCCGCGGCCCTGGTCCGCCGCTCCGGTCGGGCGTTCGCCAACTGCCCGCGCCGCGAGCTCCTCCACCGTCTGGGGGCCGGCCTGTTCGGGCTGTGGATGCTCGGCGGCCTGGTCCTGGCCGAGCGCCGCATCCTGTGGGTGCTCCTCGCCCTCGGCCTGATCGTCTGCTGGCGAGCAGGCCGGGCCATCGAGCGGCATCGCGCTGCGGAGGCCGCCCTCGTGCAGTACGTACGCGACCGGATCGGCGACCGCCAGGGCGTCCTCCTCGCCGACGTCCTGGCCGGGCTCCATCACGCGGGCATGCACCGCGACTGGGACGTGCACGCGCTGCGCGGCGTCGTCGAGGGGCTCGGCATCCCCGTGCGGGACTCCGTGAAGTCCGGCGGCGCGGTGTCGGTCGGCGTGCACGTCGAGGACCTCACGGGTGTGTGGGACGTACAGCCAACCCCTCCCCCGGCCCCTTCTGAGAGCCCCTCCCCTGGGGCTGTGACCAGCGACGACTACCCAACTACCCCTGACGCGCGCCCGATCGTGGAAGGGCTCGCGTGGTCGCTACACAAGACCGGCGGGGAGGTGAACGAGACGTGATCACACGCCTGTTGGCCCGCCTCATCTACGAGTATTGCGAGACCTGCGGATGGTGGACCAAGCCCGGATGCGGGCACTGACCGGCCCATCAGACGAGTCGGTACTACGCCCGTAGTTGCATTCCGCGCGATCTTGTCGCATGCTGACCTCACGTCCCGCGTGCCCGGACACAACAGGCCCACCACTGTGTGGGCCTTCGTCATGTTCGGCGCCCATTCGGGTCACAGAACCGTCACTGTGCCGTCACGCACTGCACACGCGGCGCATGATGCCTCCCTCAGCAACACCATCCCAGGGGGGACCATGCGCACCCGCGCCACCATCACCGCCATCACCGCCGCCGCACTGCTCGCGCTTACCGGCTGCGCAGCCGAGGACACAGGCACCGACTCCGACCCCGCGCCCAAGGCGCCCGCGACGAGCCAGGACAGCGACACCAAGCAGGACAGCGACAGCGACACCACCAAGGACGACGCCCCGGCCGCCGAGCAGAAGGCCGAGACGGCAACACTGCCCGACGTCGTCGGCCAGGACCTCCAGGCCGCCCAGGACGAAGCGCAGGCCGCCGGGTTCTACGCCCTCGACGACCAGGACGCCAGCGGCCAGAACCGCTTGCAGGTCCTGGACCGCAACTGGACGGTCTGTCGCCAGGAACCCGCGGCCGGCACGCACCCCACGGACACGCCGGTAGTCCTGTACGCCGTCAAGGACACCGAGACCTGCTGACACACCCCGCTGAACTGGCCCGGCCCGCGCCCGCGTAGGCCGGGCCTTCGCACGCCCGGAGGTGACCTCGTGTCCGTCAACAAGGACAAGCGCCCGGTCACCGACGAGGATCGCAAGGCAGTACGGCGCCTCGCCGCCCAAGGCCTCGGCCGGAACGCCATCGCCCGCGAGCTGAACCGCTCTCCGCGCACCATCACCGTCATCGCGGAAGCCCTGGACCCTCCGGTCACCTTCGACCGCACCATGACCGCCGTCGCCACTGAGGCCCGCGTCATCGACGCCAAAGCCCGGCGCGCCGCGCTCATCCAACGCGCGTACGGCCGGGCGGAGAAGATCTTTGACCGACTCGAAGCCGACGAGACCAGCGGCTACAAGTTCACCGCGACCACCGTCAACGGCATCGAGACCAGGAACCTGGACCACGTCCCCGGCCCCGAGGAACGCTCGCTCGCCACAGCGGCCGGCCAGTACCTCACGCAGGCCGCGAAGCTCGAAGCGCTCGACACGAACAACGGGGTGGACGGCGCCAAGAGCATGCTCGGCGAGCTGGCCGCTGGCCTCACGGCGGCGTACAACGCCATGAACGAGGGGGACGGTGATGCTCCGTGACCTCGTCCTCCCCCTCTCGCCCAAGCAGATCCAGAGCATCGTCGAGGCACAGAACACCCCGATAGCCCTCTGGTCCGGCGCAGTCTCCTCCGGCAAGACCATCGCCTCCCTGGTGGCGTTCCTGATCGCGCTTGTCGCCGCCCCGGACCACGGCCTGGTCGTCATCGTCGGCCGCACCCTCCAGACGATCGAGCGGAACCTGATCGACCCGCTTCAGTCGAGGCACCTGTTCGGCCCGCTCGCCGCGCACGTCCACCACACCAACGGGTCGACAACCGCGACGATTCTCGGCCGTACGGTGCACCTCGTCGGCGCCTCCGACGCGCGAGCGGAAGGCCGGATCCGAGGCGCGACGATCGCCCTCGCGTACGTCGACGAGGCGACGCTGTTGCCGCATCCGTTCTGGATGATGCTGCTGTCCCGCCTCCGGGTCGGGGACAAGTCCCGTCTGCTGGCCACCACGAACCCCGACGGGCCGTTCCACTGGCTCCGCAAGGACTTCCTGCTCAAGGCCGCCGAGGTGGGGCTGGTCAATTGGCACTTCACCCTCGACGACAACCCGTCGTTGGATCCGGGGTTCGTCGCCCGGCTGAAGCGGCAGTACGTCGGGCTCTGGTACCGGCGGTTCATCCTCGGTGAGTGGTGCCTCGCCCAAGGCGCGGTCTACGACATGTTCGACGAGGACCGCAACGTCATCGACGTCCTGCCGTACATGCGCCGCTGGATCGCGGTCGGCGTGGACTATGGCACCGTCAATCCCTTCTCCGCAGTCCTGATGGGGCTCGGCGAGGACCAACACCTGTACGCGGTCTCGGAGTACCGATACGACTCCTCGACGGCGTTCCGGCAGCAGACCGACGCGCAGTACTCCGCGGACGTACGCGCGTGGCTCGCGAACGTCCGCCGGCCCGGAGAGATCGGGAAAGGCCGCGGCGTCACCCCGGAATGGATCTTCGTAGACCCGTCGGCCGCCTCGTTCATGAACCAGTTGTGGACCGAGCGAGTCCCGAACATCGCCCCCGCGGTCAACGACGTCCTCGACGGCATCCGCTCCGTTGGCGTCGCCCTCGGCTCCGGCCTGCTGCGTATCCATCGATCCTGCGACGGCCTGCTTGGCGAACTCCCCGGCTACGCCTGGGACGAGAAAGCCGCCGAGCGCGGCGAGGACAAGCCCTTGAAGATCGACGATCACAGCGCCGACGCGCTCCGCTACGCCGTCCACTCCACCGCGCACGAGTGGCGCGGCCTGATCGATTGGGAGGCGACCGGTGCCGCTGCCTGAGAACAACAGCCCGTGGCCGCCCCAAGAGTTGGCGCCGCAGCTGCGGGACATGTGCGTAGACGACGCCTGGTACTCCGGCGACAAGACGAAACTCCGCAAGGTCTACGCCCTCCAGGGCTACGACCAGGGCAGCGGTGACCTACGCGACGCGCGGGGCAGGCCATGGCGATTCTGGGAGCGGCCCCGCCCGACCGGTATGCGCGACGGGCGGCTGCACGTGCCGCTCGCCGCGGACATCGCCTCAACGAGCGCGGACCTGCTCTTCAGCGAGCCCCCGACGTTCACCGTCGACAACAAGACCACCCAGGAGCGCCTCGACGAGATCCTCGAAGAGGGCGGCGCGGCCAACACACTGCTGGAGGCCGCCGAGTTGTCGGCCGCGCTCGGCGGGGTGTGCCTGCGCGCGACGTGGAACACCGACCTGGCGCAGCGCCCGCTCCTCACCGCAGCCCACGCCGACGGAGTGATCCCCACCTGGTCGATGGGCGTCATGACGAGCCTGCTGATCTGGCGCGAGGTCGAGCGCCGCGGCAACGAGGTACGCCGTCACCTGGAACTGCACGAGTCTGGGCGTGTCTCGCACGGCCTGTACGAGGGCACCCTCGACAACCTGGGCATGAAGGTGCCGCTCACCGAGCACGAGGCCACGAACGATCTCGTCACCTCCCTCGGCGTCGAGGGCGACAGCATCCTCACCGGCATCAAGCCCCTGACGGCCGTCTACGTACCGAACATGCGGCCGAACCGGAAATATCGCGGCAGCATGCTGGGCCGGTCGGACTGGCAGGACGACGGAATCCGCGACCTGTTCATGAGCCTGGACGAGACCTACTCGTCGTGGATGCGGGACATCCGTCTCGCCAAGTCGAGGATCATCGCCCCGAAGGGCATGCTCCAGAGCGAAGGGCCCGGCCAGGGCGTCTCCTTCGACGACGACCAAGAGGTCTGGACCGGCATCAACGCCTCCCCGACCTCCGGCGAAGGCCTCACCCTCAACCAGTTCGCGATCCGCGTGCAGGAGCACGAGCAGACCTGGACCGCGCTCACCCGCCAGGCCGTGCAGTCCTCCGGCTACTCGGCCCAGACCTTCGGGCTCGGCGACTCCACTGCGGTCACCGCGACCGAGGTTGTGGCCCGCGAGCGCAGGTCGATGATCACCCGGGACCGAAAGGGCCGCTACTGGGCACCGGAGCTGTCGCAGATCGGTGAGGTGCTGCTCCTCCTGGACAAGTTCTTGGGCCTGTCCACGGTCGAGGTGGAACGGCCCCGGATCGAGTTCGGCGACAGCGTCTCCGAGGACCCCAAGAGTGTTGCGGAGACCGTCGAACTCCTCACCCGGGCGCAGGCCGCGAGCGCGGAGACCCGGGTGCGGATCGTCCATCCGGACTGGGAGGACAAGGAAGTGAAGGAGGAAGCCGACCGGATCCTGAAGGAGACCGGCGCCCTCGTCAACGACCCGGCCATGACGGGCGCCGAAGGCCCGGGCTCCGGCTTCCCCGCGCCCGCCGGCGGGGACGGACCGCCGGAGGAGTAGCTCATGCCTGTCTCCCCGGCACTGGCCGAAGACCTCGCAGCCGCGATCACCAAGCTGTACGAGGACGCCGAGCTGTCCATCATCGAGCGGCTCGCCAAGGCGCTCGCCGCAGGCATCGATTCGCCGCTTTGGGCAGAGATCAAGCTCCGCTCCATTGGCGACCTGCGGGAGGCTGTCGAGCAGATCGCCGACGCACTCCAGCAGGACGCCAACGGGGCCGTCGCGCAGGCGCTCGCCACCGCATACGGGCGCGGAAGGCAGGCCGCCGTCGCCGAGCTGGGGGCGCTGGACATCGGTCGGGAGCTCCAGGCCCGCCGTGTCCTGCCGAACGCCCCGTCGGTGGACCGGTTGGCCGCGTCGTACGCCGCGGACACACGGCCGCTGTACGTACGGATCACCCGCGCGGTCCTCGACACGTACCGCAACGTGGTCTCCCGCGTGTCCTCCGGCCCGCTGCTCGGCACGGTCACCCGACGCCAGGCCAGCCAGAGGGCGTTGGACCAGTTCGCGCAGCGCGGCGTGTCGGGCTTCGTCGACCGGGCCGGCCGTTCCTGGGAACTCGCCGCGTACGCGGAGATGGCCGTCCGGTCCGTCACCGCCCGCGCGGCAGTCGAGGGGCACATCGACGCCCTCGCGGAAGTCGGCGTGGGCCTGGTCATCGTGTCGGACGCTCCGCTGGAGTGCCCGCTGTGCCGCCCGTGGGAGGGCGAGATCCTCACCCTCGGGCAGCAGTCCGGGCCGCACACGATCCGCGCGGAGCACTCGATCCAGCCGTCCGGCCTGTTCGCACCCACGCGGACGGTCGCCGTGCACGTCACCGGGAGCCTCGTCGAAGCCCGGGCAGCCGGCCTGTTCCACCCGAACTGCCGCCACAGCTTGGCCGCGTACCTGCCGGGCGTGACGACACGGCCGCCGCACCATGCAACCCCGGGCACGATGTACGAGGACACGCAGCGGCAGCGGGAGATCGAGCGGCATATCCGGGCGTGGAAACGTCGCCAGGCCGCCGCCATGGATGAACAGGTCCGCCGCGCGGCCGGGGCGAAGGTCCGTGCGTGGCAGGCCGCCATGCGCGAGCACATCGACGCGCACGACGACCTGCGCCGCAAGCCCTCACGCGAGCAGATCGGAACTGCTCGCTGACTACTTGGCGGGACCGGTCACCTTGATCCATGCTCCCGGGCCGTAGGCGACCTCGATCGCGGGCTCGGCTCCGGAAGGACGCTCCCAGATGAGCAGTGCGCCTCCGTTGTTGATCTCGTACTCGTAGCGAACTTCAGCCGAGGAGTGGAAGAGCACATCGGTGCCCTCCTCCTCATGCATACCGCTCTTACCAGGCAATACGACTTTCAGAGACATGCCTTGACGGTACCTCAGACGGTCGTGTTGCCCGAATCAATCCCTGTATGCCCGCCAGGCGCGGGCCCGATGCGCCCCTGGAGGGCACATGGACAGCATCCCTTTCCGCCACCCGCTCGCTACGCACGCGGCGGGAACGGTCCTTGGCCGACGAGCCAACGGATCCCCGATCTACGCCATCGCGGGTGGCAACGGCGCGGGCGAAGACGGATCCGGTGGCAACCCGCCCGCACCCCCCGCCGGTAACCCGCCGGCTCCCACGCCCCCGGCCCCGCCTGCCGTGCCCCCTGCCCAGCCTCCGACCCCTCCGGCCGCGCCCCCGGCGCTTCCCGAGGGTGACGTGAAGTCGCTGCCGGACTGGGCACAGAAGGCCCTCGCGGACGCGCGCGCCGAGGCAGGCAAGGCGCGTACCACGGCCAAGGAGAACGCGGCCAAGGAGGCCCGCGAGCAGCTGCTCAAGGACCTCGGCCTCCTGAAGCCGGACGAGACACCCGACCCAGCGAAGCTCGCTGCTGAACTTGGGGAGAAGGACTCTCGCCTTGCCGAGCTCGCCGCGTCCGCCAAGACGCAGGCGATCGAGCTCGCCGCGTACAAGGCCGCGAGCAAGCACGACGCGAACCCGGCCGCGCTGCTCGACAGCCGGTCGTTCCTGAAGTCCGTCGAGGGGCTGGACCCCGAGGCCGCGGACTTCGCCACCAAGCTCGACGACGCCATCAAGAAGGCCGTCGAAGGCAATCAGCAGCTCCGCGCAGGCCAGGCGCCGCGGCGGGGCGGGGGCGACTTTCCCGGCGGGCCCGGGACCACAGGCCGCCCCACCTCCCTCGGACAAGCCGTAGCCGCCGCCCTCGGGGGCGGCTGACCCTAGGAGCACCACATGCCCATCACGCTCGCCCAGGCGCAGGTCAACGCCGCGAACGACGTTGACTACGCCGTCATCGACAACCTGCGCCGCAGCTCGTGGCTCGTCGACCAGATGGTGTTCGACGACACCGTCACGCCCGGCACCAACGGGGGCAGCCTCACGTACGCCTACGTGCGGCTCACCTCCGCCGCGCCCGCCGGTTTCCGCGCGATCAACTCCGAGTACACGCCGGGGCAGGCGGCCCGCGCGCAGGCGTCGGTGAACCTGAAGCCGATGGGTGGCGCGTTCACCCTGGACCGTGTGCTGAGGAACCTCGGTCAGGCGGCAACCAACGAGACGACGTTCCAGCTCCAGCAGCTCCAGACGTCGATCCCGATCCGCTTCGCGCAGGAGCTGATCCTCGGCGACACCGCGGTCGACGCCAACGGCTTCGACGGCCTGTCGAAGATCCTCACGGGCACCACCACGGAGAAGACCGCCGTGGTGGCGGACTGGACCGCGGCCACGGTCATCACTCAGCCGCTGGCCATGGCGCGCCTGGACGAGGTCGACGAGTGGCTGTCGAGCATCGTCCCGTCGCACACCGGCGGGGGCGACGCGGGCACAATCGGCGCGCTGCCGCCCGGCCAGAAGGCCATCCTCGGCAACACCAAGAGCATCACGCGCTTCAAGGCGCTGGCCCGCTGGGCTGCGATCTTCACCGAGGAGAAGGACGACCTCGGCCGGAAGATCATGCGGTACGGCGACTGGACCCTCGTCGACATCGGCGACCGCCTCGACGGCTCCGCGCCGATCATCCCCGTCTCATCGTCGTCGACCGACCTCTACGCGATCACGTTCGGACTGGACTCCGTGCACGCTGCGTCTGCCGCGGGCAACCCGCTCGTTCAGACCTGGCTGCCCGACTTCTCCACCGCCGGAGCAGTCAAGACCGGCGAGATCGAGATGGGCCCGGCCGCACTGGTCGTCAAGAACACCAAGGCCGCCGGTGTCCTCCGCGGCATCGACGTGGTCTGAGGGGAGTGAGCAGCATGAGGTATCGCATCACGACGCCCGTCATCGGATTCACCGGCGTTTCCGCTGGCGTCAACTTCAGCAACGGCTCCGCTGAGATCGAGGCGCCCGTCCTCCCCGACCTGCCCGAGGGCAAGGAGCTGGGACGCAAGGAACGCGCGGAGCGCAGCGAGATTGCGCAGCACGAAGGGCTCCGCAAGGTCGCCTACTTCCGCTCGCAGGGCTACGGCGTCGAGGAGATCGAAGAGGACGAGCCGGACGCCGTCGAGGAAGACGACGAGCCCAAGCCGCCTGCCCGTTCCGCGTCCAAGGCCGACTGGCTCGCCTACGCCATCGCGCAGGGCGTGGACGCCGACGAAGCCGACAAGCTCACCCGGGACCAGCTCGCCGAGCGGTTCCTCGACAAGAAGGAGGGCTGAGCGGTGACGCAGCTCGGCGCCTACACCCGCAACGTGCGCGACGCACTCGCGGCGTTCAACCTCTCCGACCCGGCATCGCCGGACACATTCTTCCGCCGCAACCTGCCGCGGATCGGCCTCTACGACTCCGCTGGGGACACCGGGCAGGTCGCGCTCGTCACCCAGGTCATGACCTCCGTGCCGATCTACCTCCAGGCCGGGGACGTCATCACCAACCTGTCGTTCCGCTCCGGAGCGACCGCGGCCGACACCCCCACCAACTGGTGGTTCGCGCTCTACAGCGACGCTGCGACTCCGGCGCTGCTCGCGCAGACCGCCGACCAGCTCACGACCGCGTGGGCTGCGAACACGACCATGACGAAGGCCCTCGCCTCCGCGTACACGGTGCCGAAGACCGGGATCTACTGGGCCGCGATCATGGTCAAGGCCACCGCGGTCCCGACGCTTCTCGGCTCGGTCGCCGCTCCGGCGATCGTCACCGGCGAGCGGAACCTGTCCCAGTCGTCCGGCTCGGCGCTGACCACCACGGCGCCGGCCACGATCGCGACCCCGACGGCGAAGCAGTTCGTGCCGTACGTGGTCCTGACCTGATCCGGAGGTCGGGATGACCCTCACATCGAGTATGTCGGTCGCCGTCTCCGCGGACCTGACTGCCGCACTGGACCTGGCCACGGCATCCGTGCCGCTGAACTTCCGGCGCGCGGTGAACCTGTCGACAGGCACTACGGCAGGGAAAGCAGACAAGATCTTCAGCGACCGGCGCACGCTGGCGGCGTCCGGGACCGAGGACCTCGACCTTGCCGGGGTGCTCAGCGATGCCTTCGGCGTGGCGATCACCTTCGCTCGCGTCAAGGGCCTGTTCATCAGCGCGGCCGCTGCGAACGCCAACAACGTGGTGGTCGGAGCGGCCAGCGCCACTCAGTGGGCGACGCTCCTCAACGCGGCGGGCACGGTGACGCTGCGCCCGGGGGCCACGTTCGCGGCGATCGCGGGGGCCGCGGACGCCACCGGGTACGCGGTTGGCGCTGGCACCGGCGACCTGCTGAAGATCGCCAACAGCGCAGGCGGCACACCGGTGACGTACGACATCGTCGTCGTCGGCGCGAGCGCGTAGAGGGGATGCCCGGTGGCCCGGAACTACGCGACGTCGGCGGACTACCAGAGCTACACCGGGCAGACCCCGCCGGCGGACATCGAGGCCCGGCTCGGCCGCGCCTCGCGGTTCCTCGACAGCGACGTCTTCCGGCTGTGCTGGTACGAGGTCGACGAGGACGGCTACCCCTCGAACGCCATCGTGGCGGAGGCGTTCGCAGCATCGGTGTGCGCGCAGGTGCAGTGGTGGGCGGAGACCGGCGACGAGCTGGGGGCCGGAGGGCAGTGGGACTCCGTGAAATTGGGGTCTCTGTCTCTGTCCCACGGCTCGTCGTCCGGCTCCGGCTCCTCCTCGTCGGGCCGTGAGGTCGCTGAGACGGCGATGGAGGCCCTGCGGAGTCCGGACCTCACTCGGGAGATCTTCGTCCTGGGGCTGGTGGTCCAGTGCTGATCCCCGGCTTCCTGTTGCAGCACGAAGTAACGGTGGAGGCGTGGGAGGGCGAGAGCCCGTACGGGCCCACGTACGCGGCCCCGGTCGTGGTGCGGTGCTTCCTGGAAGAGAAGACCCGCATGGTGCGGAACCCTGCGGGCGAGGAGGTCACCTCCTCCAGCACCTTCTACGCCCTCCCGACAGAGACCTGTCCGGCGAAGTCCCGCGTCACGCTGCCATCAGGTCGGGTGACCACGGTCATCGCCTCCTACAGGCACGACGCGGGCACTCTGCCGGCCCCGGCTCACAGGGAGGTGCAGCTCCAGTGACCCAGTACGCGCGCATGCGCTGGGAGGGCAACCGACTGTGGACCTCACGAGGACGGCGGCTCGCGTCCGAGGGCCTCCAGCGGGCGTTGGAGCACGCCCTCGGCAAGGCCAAGGAACTCGTGCCGCTGGAGGAGGGAACACTCGAACGTTCTGGCCGCGTCAACATGCTCGGCGACCTGGAAGGCCAGATCACTTTCGACACGGTGTACGCGGTCCGGCAGCACGAGGAGCTGACCTGGAAGCACTTGCCGGGCAGGCAGGCGAAGTACCTGGAGCAGCCGATGAACACGGAGCGCCAGGTGATGTTGGAGCTGATGGCGGTGCCGTTGCGCCGCTGGCTCCGCGGCTGACCGGACTTCACCCATGCCCCCGCCTGCGCGGGGGCTTTCGTATGCCCGGAGGAGGCGCCCATGGGGTACACGACCTCGCTCCTGGACGGGCTCGCCGCGCTCATCGCGGAGGCCGGCCTCGCCGTGTACCGGCCCGACGGCACGTACACGGCGGGCGAGACCGGGCTGTTGTTCACGGTCATGCCCGACACCCCCGAGCGCGTCATCGTCCTGACCGCCTACCCGGTCGAGGACACCGACCTGACGGACGCGATCACCGGCATTCAGGCGCGCATGCGATGCGGCCGCGACCCGCGCGAGGTCGACGACCTGGCCGACGGGCTGTTCGCGCTGCTCCACAACCGCCGGGGTCTGGTCCTCGACGGCGTGCAAGTCGCCCTGATCTGGCGGCAGTCGCAGGTGCCCATGGGCCAGGACACCCACGGGCGCCAGGAGATCGCCGCCAACTACTACGCGCGCACGACGCGCCCCGCACCTCACCTGTACGAGTAGAAGGAGGCCGCGTCATGTCGACGCCCACCGAGACCGCACTCGCCCGCCGCTGGCGGCTGGACATCAACATGGACGAGGTCCTCACCCCGGACTTCCAACTGTGCCCGGCGATCACCGAGTTCCAGTGGACGGCCGAGCCGAACCTGGAAGACGACACGTCGTACGACACGGACGGCTGGGGCGAGCAGACGAAGACGGGCCAGGACTGGGAGGTGCAGGTCACCTTCAACCGCAAGGCGAGCCCGGACTCCACCGTCTACAGCGCGGTTCACGAGAAGATCCGTCTCGCGGCCATCGGCGCCTACGGCGAAGCCTCGAAGATCCACCTGCGTTTCCTCGACCGCAACGGCCTCCCGGAGGCGTACGAGGGCCGTGCGATCCCCGAGTGGGAGCCCCAGGGCGGGGAGGCGAGGGACTTGGACCAGGTGCAGGTCACCTTCCACGGCACGGGCCCCCTCACTCCGATCACGAATCCGGTGACCCCCTGATGGCGGGCTCCTTCAAGGTCCTGGAGGAGTTCCAGGACGACGCGCTCACCCTGCCCGTACGTCTGCCCAACGGGAAGGTGAAGGAGTTCCGTATCCCGTCGCCGTCCGCGGAGGACGGCCTGCGGGTGCAGAAGCTCATGGAACAGTCCGCGCGCATGGCGGACAGCGGAGCACCGCTGGACACCGAAGTCCTCGACGACGCCCAAGAGCTGGATCTCTTCCAGACCGCGCTCGGATCCGCCTACGCCGACCTGTACGCCGCCAGCCTGGACTGGTCCCGGTTCCGGCACGTCGCGATGACGGCCGTCATGTGGATCACGGCCGGGCTGGAGATGGCGGAGAAGTACTGGGAGGCCGAGGGCGACCCTTCTCGGGTGGCCCCGCCGAACCGGGCGGCTCGGCGTCAGGCCTCATCGGCTGCGGCGAGTACGACGAAGCGACGGGGCTCCACGAGTGGTACGAGCACCCGAAAGGCCACCGCCCGCGCCCCCAGGGCCGCGAAGACCTGACATGGGGCGCCCTCCTCGATGAGTGGGCGCTGATCGAGGCCGACCTCCACTCGGTGTACGGCATCGACCTCGACACCCCCGGCCTCATGCAACAGCGCACGTGGCGGTGGCTGCGCATCCGCATCCTCGGCCTGCTCTCGGCCGAGTCGCGGCTGAACCAGCACTTCGCACCTCCCGAACCCAAACCGTCCAAGGGAGGACTGCGTCGTGGCGCTCAACCTCGGTGAACTCGTCGCAGGCCTGCGCGCGGACGAGGCCCCGTTCACGCGGAGCCTAAACGCCGCCCAACTCCGCATGCGCGGCCTCACCCGCGACGTCAACGGCCAACTCCGCGACATCAACGGCCACTTCGTCAGCGCATCACGAGGCATGGGCCAGTCCCTCTCCCACGGAATCGGGATGGGCGCACGCGAGGCCGTGTCCGCGCTGCGGAAGATCGGCCCGGCGCTTGCCGGGATCAGCGTGGGTCTGCCGGCTGTTGCGGCGGCAGCAACGGCCTTGGGTGGCGTGGCGGCGGGTGCTGCTGCGGCTGGTATCGCCGTGAAGGCGTTCTCTCTGGCTGCGACGCCGCAGATGGAGCAGGTCACCGAGGTCAGCAAGCTGGCCGAGGAGGCGCAGAAGGCTCACGCCGCGGGCGCCGAGGACGCGGCGGAGAAGCAGAAGGCGTACGCGGACGCGCTCAGGGCGCTGCCCCCGGCGACGGAGGCGACGGCGCGCGCGTTCATCGGCATGAAGAAGGACTACAAGTCGTGGTCCGACAGCCTCGCCAGCACGACGATGCCGGTGTTCACCAAGGGCATCCAGATCCTCCGGGATCTGCTGCCCACCTTGACGCCGTTCGTCCAGGCCGCGGCGACCGCGATCGGTGGGTTCCTCGACAAGGTCGCGGTCGGCGTGAAGTCGGCTGGCTTCAAGGAGTGGGCGGCGGACATGGCGGCGGCCGCTGGGCCGGCGCTGTCCGACTTCCTTGAGGTCATCAAGAATCTTGCGGTCGGGTTCGGCGGTCTGCTGCAAGCCTTCCTGCCGGCCTCGGCGGGGATGACCGGCGGCCTGGTGAGCATGTCCGAAGCGTTCGCCAACTGGGCCACATCGTTGAAGGGCTCGGAGGGGTTCGCGCAGTTCCTGGAGATGGCGTCGGCGGGCGGCGACACTCTGGGGAGTCTGGCGTCGGCGGCGGTGCAGCTGCTGGTGGCGCTCGGCCCGCTGATCGGGATCACCGCGCAGCTGGCGACGTGGCTGGCGAACGTGATCAGTGCGACGCCGGCGCCGGTGCTGACGGCGCTGGCGACGGTGATCGGCACCGTGACCGTTGCGATGAAGTTGT
Source organism: Streptomyces sp. NPDC033178 (assembly GCF_055577685.1). Lineage (NCBI taxonomy): Bacteria > Bacillati > Actinomycetota > Actinomycetes > Kitasatosporales > Streptomycetaceae > Streptomyces > Streptomyces sp. NPDC033178. The sequence goes on along the minus strand of NZ_JBVIPT010000006.1, from coordinate 311,341 downwards.
GGGCGATCGCTCAGGCTTTGGTGGCGGCACGGAACCGGATCTGGACGGCGACGCAGTGGCAGCTGAACGCGAGCATGTTCGCGTCGCCGATCTTCTGGGTTATCGCGGCGGTCGTGGCGTTGATCGCGATCATCGTGCTGATCGCGACGAAGACCACGTGGTTCCAGACGGCGTGGGAGTACACGTGGAACGCGATCAAGGCCGTGACCGCGTGGGTCGTGTCTGCGGTCGGGGCGACGCTGTCCTGGTTCGGCACGCTGCCCGGGAAGTTCGCCGGGTGGATCGGGTCGGCCAAGGACTGGGTGGTCACCAAGTTCACGGAGATGGTCGCCTGGGTTCGCGGGGTGCCGGGCCGGATCGGTGCGGCGCTGGGCAGTTTGCTCGGGGTGCTCCGGTCGTCGGCGACGAACGCCTTCAACGCGTTCCGGTCTGCCGCGGTGTCGCGCGCGACCGCGATGGTGGCCTGGGTGAAGGGCCTGCCCGGGCGGATCAAGTCCGCTCTCGGCTCGCTGGGATCGCTCCTCATCGACAAGGGCAAGGATGTCGTCCGCGGCCTGTGGAACGGCATCAAGAGCATGGGTTCGTGGCTCAAGGGCCAGCTGATCGGCTTCGCGAAGGGCATGATCCCCGGCCCGATCGCGAAGGCCCTCGGTATCGGTAGCCCGTCGAAGCTGATGGCGGATGAGATCGGCCACTGGCTGCCGCCCGGCATCGCCCAAGGCGCCCTGGCCAACACCGGGCCCCTCGACAAGGCAATGTCCAGCCTCGTCACAACCCCCACCCCGTCCGCCGCGATGGCGACGGCCGGCGCCAGGGGCGGCCCGTCAGCTGCCACAGGCGGTCTCGCGGGCTCGTTGCCGCTGGTGCGTGTGGACCTCGGCGGCGAGCTGGGGGACGCCCTCGTCGGGGTGCTCCGGGACAAGATCGGTATTGGTGGTGGGGACGTGCAGCTCTACCTGGGCAAGAGGAGGTAGCGGTGGCGTTTCCTGAGACTCCGCTTGGCCTGCGGGTCGAGGCCCGTATGGGCCTGGTGTGGACGGACATCACGAGCCGGGTGAAGCTGGCGGACCCGATCGTCCACACGCGCGGGATCCGCCAGGGCAGCACCCTCGCGGACCCCGCCACCGTCCCCCTGAAGATCGACAACAAGGACGGGGCGTTCTCCACCCGCAACCCGATGAGCCCCTACGACGGGCTGTTCGGCCTCAACACGCCTGTCCGCATGTGGCTGCCGGACGGGCCGCACTTCCTCGATCTCGACGGCGACCCGGCGAACTACGTCTCGACCCCGGACACTCCGGCGCTGGACATCGCCGGGGACCTGGACATCCGTTCCGAGGTCGACGTCAGCTGGTTCGCCCCCACCGCGAACCAGGTCCTGATCTCCAAGTGGGAGCCGGGGCAGCGCTCGTATTCACTGCGGGTCTACGACCAGCTGCTCACCTTCAACTGGTCGGCGGACGGCACCACCAACCTGTTCGCGTCCCGGCCCCTGCCCGCGCTGCCGTCGCGCGCCGTAGTGCGCGCCACTTTGGACGTGGACGACGGCAGCGGCCAGTTCGTCGTGCGCCTGTATTGGGCCGAGACCATCGACGCCGACGAGTGGACGCAGATCGGCGCCGATACCACCGGTCCGGCCACCACGGTGCACTCCGGGACGGCTCCGCTGCGGGTGGGCGGCTACGACCCCACCGTGACGCCGCCCCGCACCCCCTTCACGGGCAAGGGCTACCGGTTCGAGGTGCGCTCCGGGATCGGCGGCACGGTCGTCGCGAACCCGGACTTCGAGGCGCGGCCGCTCGGCGCGGCAGGGTTCACGGACTCGGCCGGCCGCGTGTGGTCCTACAGCGGGAATGCGGCGGTAGCCGACCGGCAGGACGTGTTCTATGGGGAGATCTCCAACTGGCCGCAGCGCTGGGTGCCTTCGGAGGAGGCGGTGTGGACGCCCGTGGAGGCGTCGGGGATCGTGCGGCGTCTCGGCCAGGGGTCGAAGCCGCTGGACTCCACGCTGCGCCGCCGCATCCCCTCCGGGAACCCTGACGCGTACTGGCCGTTCGAGGAGGACACCAACGCCTCCCGCGCCTACTCGCCCATCACCGGAGTCTCCCCGGCCGCAGCGACCGGCGTGGAGTGGGCTGCGGTCGACACGCTGCCCTCGTCGAAGGCTCTCCCGCGGCTGACCGCGGCGGCGACGCTGTCGGCGATCGTCCCGGACACGGCCTCGGACGGCCAGTGGCAGGTCGAGTTCGTCTACAACGCCGACGACAAGGCGCCCTCCAGCGCCGTCCCGCACGCCGAGGTCATCAGCATCTCGACCACGGGCACCATCCGCCGCTGGGTGATCGGCATGCGCGCCGGGAACGTACGCATCTGGGGCTTCGACGCGTCCGGTACGGACATCATTTTCCGGTCCATCAACGTCGGCGGGGACGTCTTCCACGGCTGGGTCCGCATGCGGATCTGGGCCCGCGACAACGGGGACGGCACCCTCGGCTACTTCGTCGTCTTCCAGGACGTCGGGGGCGATGCCGGAGGACTCGGCGGCACCGAGACCGGCAATGCCGGCCGCGTCACCGCCGTCACCGCGAACTGGGGGGCGCTGACCGAGGGGTGGGCGTTCGGGCACCTGAGCGTCCTGCCGACCGCCAACAGTTCCCTCTACACCGGCAGTGACAACGCCTACAGCGGCGAGACGGCGTGGGCGCGGCTGCGGCGTCTGGCCGGGGAGCAGGGCGTGCCGATGGCCCGGGTGGCAGGCGAACTGACCCCAGAGCGGGTGGGCCCGCAGAGGGTGGCCAGGCTGCTGGAGGTGTTCCAGGCTGCGGCGGACGCGGACGGAGGGCTCCTGCTGGAGGACCGCAACCGGCTCGGACTGGTCTATCGGGACCGGTCCAGCATGTACACCCAGGAGCCTGCCCTCACCCTCGTCTACAAGACGCCGCCCCTGGCCCCGCCGTTGGAGCCGGACGACGATGCCGACGTCACACGCAACGACAGGACCGTGAAGAGAGACGGCGGGTCGGAGGCGCGCGCCATCCTGCGTGAGGGCCGCCTGTCCGTGCAGGATCCGCCGGACGGCATCGGCTTGTACGACGACAGCTTCACCCTGTCGCTCGCCGACGACACCCAGGCCGAGCCGATCGCCTACTGGCTGCTCCATCTCGGCACGTATGACGGGGCGCGCTACCCGGCGGTGACGATCCGTCTGCACCGTGCCCCGGACCAGATCCCGCAAGTGCTGAAAGTGCGGGAGGGCGACCTCATCCGCATCAAGGGCCTGCCGGGCTTCGTCGCGTTCGGGGACGTCGACCTGATCGTCACGGGCTGGAAGGAGACGCTGAAACCCCGCACGTGGGAGCGGACGTTCGTCTGCGAGCCCGGCGGCCCGTGGAACACGGCGGTCGCCGACCACACCGTGTATGGAAAGGCCGGCACCGACAACTCCCGCCTGGCAGCCGCGGTCACGGCGGACGCGACCAGCCTGTCAGTGCGGGCAACGGCGGCCGGCCTGCCGTGGGTGTCCGCGAACCCGGTCCTCAACGCGAACAGCGACTTCGCAGCGGGTCTCGCGCCCTGGTCGCCGTTCGACTCGGCCATCGAGCGGATCCCGAAGCCGGCCGCTGCCCCGTTCCGCGGGGACTGGGTCATGCAGATCACCCCGAACGGGGTCGGTCAGTTCCCCAACGCGGGCTCCGAGATGATCCCGGTCGTGCCCGGCCTGGACTACGTCCTCTCGGGCTGGCTGCACTGCGCCGTCGCGAGGAACGTCGCGCTGAACGTGAACTGGTTCGACTCCGGCTTCGACTACGAGGACACAGGCTCCAACGACATTGGCGTCCAGGCCGGGGTGTGGACGTGGTTCGAGAAGACGTTCACCGCGATGCCCGGGTGGGTGTGGGCCAACCTCAGCCCGACGGTGCCGAACTTCCCTCCGTCATCGGATGTCCTGCTGGCTGGGAAGGTCACGCTGCGGCGGGCAGGCGGCATGCCGAAGGAGTTCCCGATCGACATCAGCGTCGGCGGCGAGGTGATGACGGTCAACGCCATCAGCCCTGCCCTCGTCGACTCGTTCGCCCGCACGACGTCACCCGGCTGGGGCACCCCCGACATTGGCGCCGCCTGGGTGTCCAGCGGGGGCGCTGGCGCCGACCATTACACCCAGGGTGCCGAGGCCGCGCATCTGCTCACGAACGTCGACGTGCCGAGGGTCGACCTCAGCCCGGTGGCGGGGGCGGACCATGACGTCCAGGCGTCCGTTGGGACGTTCGCGCTCGCCACGGGCGGCCCGCAGTTGGTCGCCGTCGTCGCCCGGGCCGCGGACGGCGACAACGCGTACATGGCCCAGCTGAGCATCAGCACGGCGCAGGTCATCACGCTGACGCTCCGCAAACGGGTCGCCGGAGTCGAAACGCAACTCGCGACGGTCACGACGCCGTTGGTGCACTCCGCGTTCGCATTCTTCCGAGTCCGACTACAAGTCATCGGCGACCAGTTGAGGGCCCGCGTGTGGCCAGCAGTCGGCACGGAGCCGCTCGGCTGGCAGGTGACGGCCACTGACACCGCCCTCACCACGGGCGGAAATGTCGGCTGCCGCAGCGTGCGGCAGACCGCGAACACGAACACGGACCTAGTCGTCGCATGGGACAACGTCGCGTTGCTCAACCCGCAGGCGTTCAGTGTGGCCCGGTCGCAGAACGGCGTCGTGAAGGCGCATGTGGCTGACGTTCCGGTCCGACTGGCCCATCCCGCAATCGCACCCTTGTAAGGAGGAGCATGGCTACGCCTGTGTGGCTGCCCGGCATGGACATTACGGCCGAGCGCCTGGCTGCGATGCAACAGGCCGCATCGCTGCTCGTGACCAACTACGGTGCCGATCCCTCCGGAACGGCGAACGCGGACTCGGGGATCCAGGAAGCGCTGAACATCGCCCGGGACCTGGGTGGCGCGCAAGTAGTGATCCCGCCCGGCGTGTACCTGACCGGGGCCACCCTGCGGACCTACGACAACACCAGGCTCACCCTTATGGCGGGCGCGGAGCTCCGCCGCAACCACGCCGGGACGATGCTCATCAACGGGGACGCAGGCCAGGACCTGGGCGGCTACACGGGGCATTCCCGGATCGTCATCGAGGGCGGCCTGTGGAACATGCGCGGGACGACCGCGGGCCTGACGGCGTCGGCGATGTGCATCTCGATCGGGCACGCCACCGACATCGTCATCCGCGACCTGGAGATCCGCGATGTCCCGGGTTTCCACGGCATCGAGCTCAACAGCACCACGCACGGGACGATCTCCGGCTGCCAGTTCCGCGGCTACGTCGACCCCGGCGGCCGCGACTTCTCCGAGGCCGTACAACTCGACCTCGCCAAGAGTGTCGGCGTGTTCGGAGGGTTCGGCCCCTACGACCACACCCCGTGCGAGGACGTTCTCGTGACCGGCTGCCACTTCGGCGCCTCGGGTACGGCCGGTACGACGGCGTGGCCGCGCGGTATCGGCTCCCACTCCGCGACGATCACCAAGTACCACCGGCGGATCCGCATCTCGGACTGCTCGTTCGAGGGCACCCTGCAGTACGCGGTGTCCGCGTACAACTGGGAAGACGCCACGATCACGGGCAACACGTTCGTGTCCTGCGGCTCCGGGGTGCGGCTCCGCACGGTGATCGCCGCGGACACCGAGGACACGAAGCTCCCGGACGGCACTCAGACCAGCGCGTCGCAGTCGATGCGGAACCTGTCCGTGGTCGGCAACACCTTCCGGTCCGGCGCTGGCTACGACGAGCCGATCGTCGCGCTCGGGGAGACCACTGGGCAGGTCCTGAACCTCACGATCGCGGGCAACTCGATCGACGGCTCGACGACGGCGCAGAACGGCATCCGCCTCCAGCAGGTCGAGCGGTCCTCGGTCACCGGTAACGCGGTCGCCAACAGCGCGGGTACGGGCATCTCGATGGAGAACTGCTCCCGGGTCATCGTGGACGCCAACCAGGTCACGTGGGCGGGCGGACACGGCATCACCGCGGTGACCTGCACCCAGATGACGATCAGCGCCAACCAGATCATGTTCCCCGACCAGAACGGCATGCTGATCCAGGCCGGCCAGGACATCCAGGTCCGCGGGAACTTCGTGAAGGGCCCGGGCCGCGTCACCAACGCCACCTACTACGCGGTCCGCCTGTCGACGGCCGTGAACTCGGTGAGCCTGTCGGGCAACAAGTGCCGCGGCTTCGGCTCCGGCAACGAGGCCATCAACGGGTTCAGTGCGACGAACACCTGCGACGCGATCGCCCGCTACGGCAACGACTGGCGGGGCAGTTGGACGGGCGCCAACATGGACGACCTCTCCGATGCGCCGACCACCACGGCCACCGACCTTTCCTGACCGCCCTGTGGAGGGTTCATGAGTTTCAGCGTGCACGCCGAGGGTCTGATCGAGGACGTCGTCGAGCAGGTCACGGCGGCCGACAACCAGGGCGACACCGAGCAGTTCGAGGCAGTACGCGCGTTCGTGCTCGCCGAACTGGCCGCGTGGCCGACCGAGGCCGGAGCGCCGAACGGGGCGCTCGTGGAGATGGCGGGCCACCACGACCCAACGTCCCGGAACACGACGGTCGTGATCCGTCCGCTGCGCATCGTTCCCCCGGAGGACTGACCGCCGCGTCCTCTCGTCCGCCCCGCGCCGTCCGGCCGGGGCTTTCTTCATGCCCTGGAGGCATCCATGTCCACACCCCACCCGAGCGTGAGCGGCATTCTCCGGTACTTCGAGTACAGCCACCTGCCGCCTTTGCTGCGCGGCGTGTCGAGCCGCTTCCACGCCCTTGCGTGGGCGCTCGTCGAGGAGGAGTACCTGGAAGGGCCGGAGCTGACCGTGGCCCTCCGCAAGCTCCTGGAGTCCAAGGACGCGGCGGTACGGGCGGCCCTGGACAAGATGCCCAAGGAGGGCTGATGAAGCTCGTCACCCGCGCCGCGTGGGGAGCGCGCGCCTACCGCAGACCGAACGGTGCGACGACGTACAGCCGGGCCCGCCGTGGCGTGAAGCTCCACTACCTCGGCACCGCCTACACCGACCGGACGCACGACCGGTGCGACGACTACGTGCGGCAGATCCAGGCAGATCACATGGACGGCAACGGCTGGTCGGACATCGGCTACAGCTTCGTCGTCTGCACCCACGGCTACGTGTACGAGGGCCGCGGCCTGAAGCGCCGCAACTCGGCGAACGGCTCGACCTCGCTGAACGAGCAGGACTACGCGGTGCTGTTGATGGTTGGCTCGGAAGAGCTGACGAAGCCCACCGACGCGCAGCTGCACGGCGCCCGCGACGCGATCGAGCACTGCCGGGAGGACGGGCCGGCGGGTGACTGGCTCGGCGGGCACAAGGACGGTTACGCCACCACGTGCCCGGGCGCTGTGGTCTACGCGTGGGTCAAGAAGGGTGCGCCCCGTCCGGGCGGGAAGCCCGCGGAGCCGAAGCCCAGTACAGGGCGGCCGGTCGTCGACCTGTCGAAGCTCCTCGCCGCGGCGAAGGCGGACCCTCCGAAGGCCGGCACCCCTGTCTCGTACCCGGGCGTGAAGGTCGTCGAGGACGCCCTCGTCCAGGAGGGGCTCCTCGCGAAGTCCCTCGCCGACGGGCACTTCGGCACCGCCACGAAGGCCGCCTACGGCCTGTGGCAGATGCGCTGCGGCTGGCTCGGCAAGGACGCCGACGGCCTACCCGGCAAGGCCTCACTCACCAAGCTCGGCAAGCGCCGCGGCTTCGACGTAAAGGACTGATCCATGAGCACCTTTCCTTCGACCGAGACCGTGGTGAAGACCGCGGGCACCTACGGCCGAGACCTCCTGGAGCGCGTCCTCACGACGTTCCTCCAGGCGGGCATCGCGGGCATCGTCGTCACACAGCCGCTCGACGGCTCGATGTGGTACGCCGCGGGGGCCGGCGGAGTCGGTGCGGTCCTCGCGCTGGCGAAGGGCCTCGTCGCGCGGTGGCGGGACGTGACGAACTCGGCGTCGCTGGCCAAGGGGGTTTGATGGCGACGCCGGACGCCGGCGTCTACATCAGCTCTGCGCAGATGTATCAGGAGATGAGATCCCTGCACGACGCTGTGACCCGTATGGACTCGAAGATCGATGGTCTGGCCTCCCAAGGGCAGACGATCACGGATCACGAGTCCCGTATCCGGGCCTTGGAACGAGGCCGCTGGCCCCTGCCGACGATTGCAGCGCTCGCCGGAACGATCGGCGCTGGTACGGGGTTGTTCGCTCTGTTGGCTCGCTGAATCGGTTGTGCCCCCTCTCGGCCCTTCGGGGCCGGGAGGGGGCCTTTCGTCATGCCCAATTGCGCGCAATCATCAATCACGCGCCCATCTTGGCAATCGGCGGCAATCCTCCAGCGAAGTCGCTCGACGCGTCGCATCCTGGATCTCCAACCACCGTAGATGGAGGGCACCGTGACGCTCAGGTTCCTTGGAACGACCAGCGAGGAAGGCGACTGCCCCACCCTGTACGAGGTCGAAGGCACAGACGAGATCCTCGTACAGGGCAAGCGCGAGACCGACCCCCAGCACCTCGTCCAACTGCGGGACGTCAAGGAGTCGGAGACCTTCGTCCGCGTGCCGCGTAGCCTGCTCAGCCGCTACGCCCCGAGGGAGCAGGCCTCGCAGCTTCAACCGTTCTCCTCGATCTCTCACCTGTTCCGAGAGTTCCGCCACACGGCCTGGCGGTTGGAGACGCGCAGCGGCTACGCGTCCGACCTCAGTAGCGCCAACTGGCCGCGGTTCGAGAACGGGGAGCCGTTCGGCTTCAACCCTGACAGCCCGTGGCATGCCAACGTCCGCGCACAGACAGAGGCGGGCAGGCGGTTCGAGCGCGTGCGGCTCGTCGATGAGCCGCCGACCGACGGGCAGCGATTCCTCCTCGCGACGGGTCTCGGCAACGTCGCTGCGGGGGAAGACATCCGTCACCTCACGCGCACACAGGCGCAGGAACTGCGGCTGCCGGACTACGACTTCTGGCTGTTCGACTCCCGGATCATCGCCCGATTCGCTTTCGACGAGGACAACGCGACGCTCGGCGTGTACGTCACGGAGGACCCGGCCGAGGTCCTCGCCGCCTGCCAGGCTCGGGATGCCGCCTGGCACTACGCCGTGCGTACCGAAGAGTTCCAGCGAGGGGTACGTTCCACCGTGTGACGACCGACTACCAGACCGCCAGAGAGGCCCTCGGCGCGCGGCTGCGTGAGCTGCGCGTCGAGGCCGGCATAGAGGGCAAGGATTTGGCGGCTCTGCTCGGCTGGCAGCCGTCGAAGGTCTCACGGTTGCAGACCGGCAAGCAGAGCCCGACCCTCGCGGATGTGACGGCGTGGGCCGAGGGCGTCGGTCGTCCGGAGGTGGCGGCCGAGCTGCGCGGCCGAGTGTCTGGGATGGAGCAGAAGTACCGGTCGTGGCGGCGGACACTCTCGGCGGGGCACCAGGCCCGGCAGGAGATCGCAATCTCGGAGACCGCAGCCACTCGGGAGATCCGTGCCCTGGACGTGGCCCGGGTCCCGGGGCTGTTGCAGACGGCCGAGTACGCGCGGTACGTCTTCAAGGGCGCCGCAGAGTTCAGGGAGAGCCCTCGGGACACAGAGGATGCGGTGCGTTCTCGCGTCCGGCGGCAGGAAGCCTTGTACGAGCCGGGCCGGCGCTTCCGGTTCCTCGTGTGGGAGGCGGCTCTGTACGTGCAGACGTGCCCGCCCGATGTGCTGGCCGGGCAACTGGACCGGCTGTCCTCGGTGATCGGCTTGGACACGGTGGAGCTCGGGGTCCTCCCTCTGTCGGCGCCACTGCGGCGCGCTCCGTCGCACAGCTTCTGGATCTACGACCGCCGCCTCGTGATCGTCGAGACGATCAGCACGGAGATGTGGCTCGACGACTCGGACTCCATCGCCTTGTACGAGCGGGCGTGGGAATGGCTCTCAGAGTCTGCCGCCTACGACACCCGGGCCCGCCATCTGATCGCCCGGGCAAGGGCCGCTCTCGACCTCACGTGAGCAATCCGTGGCAAGCCGTGGAGCCACGTGCGCAATCGCGCGCAATCGATCACTGAGGGCGCAATCGTGTTGCCTAGCGTGCTGGTCATGGCCACACAGCCCGCCCTCTCGCTCAGGCAGGCAGGACAGGAATGGCTCCTCTCCTGCGCCGAACACCCCGCCCTCGCGCAGGAAGCGTGGGACGCGGACGACCTCGCATCGATCCCGACCGGTACTCACTGGCGGGTCGCCGAGGCGCCGCTCGCCGGGTCGATGGACGCGGTGAAGCGCATCGGCCACCACTGCGTCGGACCGGTCCTCGCGGACGTCACCCAGTCGACGGCCTGGTGGCTCCTGCCGCCCGATCTCGAAGACGAGCTCGACGACGTCCCCCAGCTGACCGTGTACCCGGTCGGCTGGGCGCTGAGGTGCCCGCCTGCGCTGTTCCCGGTACGAGGCCGCGTGTGGATGGAGCGCCCCGACGGGTCCGGCCGGTTGACCGATCCCACCCTGCTCGGCGCGGCGTTCGGCCCGGGCGGGTTTCGACCCTATGCGGAGGCATTCGGATGACGACGACCAAAGAGACCGACGTTCACACCATCGACGAGGAGGACGCGCCATCGCTCGGGGCACTGCTGCTGGCTTCGGCCGCCAACCCGCGTGACAAGGCTGCCGTGCGCGCGCTCGTCGATGAGGAAATCATCCTGAGGCGGGAACGCGTCCGTATGGCGCTGGTCGTGAAGACCCCTAAGGGTCGGATGGGCTGCGACTGGGAGCGGTTCGGGAAGCGCCTGTACACCCTGGGTCTCGACGAGGGGGAGCGTGCGTTCCTCGACCTCGTGCTGTCGATCGCAGGCCCGCACCAGACGAGTCTCGCCCGGGTGCTGGAGATCGACGACCGGCGCCTTGCGATCGTCCTGCGGGCGGTGGTCCAGCTGTCCGGCTGCGACACCCTCGCGGTGGGCACGCGCACCTGAAAGCTCTCGCCGTCGGCCCGTCCGCAGCTGGCAGCGAGAAGGGTGGCCGCCCTAGCCCACGAGTGGGGCGGCCACCCGTCACCTCACGAGGTCGGCGAGGGGCACGCCGATGGCGGAGGCGATCGCCAACAGGGTGTCGAGCGTCGGGTTGCCATCGCCGGCCTCAATGTCCTGGTAGTAGCTGCGGTTCATCGGGATGGCGAGGAAGACGACCTCTTGGGTGAGGTTTTGGGACATTCGCGCGTCTCGGATTGCCCTGCCGATGCGCTGCCGGTCGTGGAGCCATGGGTCTTCGGTCAGGTCGCTGGACACTCGACAAACGCTCTGACCTGCGCGATTATTAGTCAGCCTGGTGTCACCAGGCTTTATGTGATCATGGATATGTCACCGCAAGCGTGAGCGATCGCCGGACTCGTCTGTGTGGTCCCCGCCGTGCCGCGTTGAAGCCGCGGTGCCCGCCTAAGCAAGCTGGGGGCCCATGCTCCAGGCACATGCCACCCCCCAGCTCGAACGCCCGCTCCGGTTCGACCGGTTGCGGGCAGGATGATGCGCGTGGTGTACCTGTGTCCGCCGCGATGTGTCATCCATCGCTCTGACTTGGTCAGAGCAAGCCGCCCCACCCCCTTGCCGGGGTGGGGCGGTCTACGTTTGCCTCAGACGACCCCCGCCGATCCTTTCGGCGGGGGTCGTCGCCCGCAGGCCGGGCCTCCCCGCCCGGACACCGCAGGTGACGACGAGCCTGTGTCTGGCGCGCATTGGGGAGCTGCGCCGTCCTCGTCCTGCTGGGAACTCTAAGTGGCTTGTATGGGCAGTTCAGTCACCCATTCGAGTGATCGGAAGTGCAAGATCGCTGGGGGTTGTGGACTTTTTGTGGACTCTGATCACGCGGACGGCCCCTCGGAGATCACTCCGGGGGGCCGTTTTAAGCCGTTGACCTGCTACTTAGGCCTGGTGGGCGCGGACGGTTTCGAACCGCCGACATCCGCCTTGTAAGTGCAGACTCAGGGCTTGCGGGGTGCCTGGTGGGGGTGGGTGCAGTGCGTTGACCTGCGGGGGGACTTGACGGTCCGGGACCCCTGGCGCCCGTTCAGGTCGGTTGACGTCGCTTCAATGCTTGTGATCCACTCCCATCCCGCTCCCATCCGGCACGCCCATCGATGCAGGCCACACCCCAGATTGAGCACGCCCCCGGTCGCCGAAGCGACCGAGGGGCGCTCAGTGCCGGGTCCTGCGAGGGGGGCCACCCGACCAGGAGCCCGGCACGTAATGGGTGCGGGGGGTCTCATCAAGTTCAACGGATGAAGCGTGTAGGTGTCACTCACCCGTTCGGGTGAACGAATGTTCGATCGGGCCACGCTATCCCAGCCCTGCGGCATATGTCTCGAAGCCGCAGGGCTGGAGATCAATATTGACCGACCGGCGACCACTTGGGTACTGACACAAGATCGCCAACATCGAAGCGTGTGGGGAGTGCCAGCCCGCCGCAATCCCAGACCCGACTGGGTCAACGACCGACGAGTGGCCCTAGGTCACCGCATCGCCGACCTGAGACGACAGGCAGAGCTCTCACAGGAACAGCTCGCACACCTCGCCGGTATGGAGCGCCGCTCCATCCAGCGCTACGAGAACGCCCGAAGGGACCCGCAGTTCTCGGATCTTCTGCTCATCGCCCATGCCTTGCATGTGCATGTGACAGACCTCTTCCATGGGTGAAACCTGGAGCGGGGCGGGGTCTGGGCCGCGCAACTGAACATGAGTCAACAGGGGAACGGGCCGGAGCGAAAGCATGCCCGCTGCATATATCTGCGCGGGTCCAGTGTGCCCTGTGTGAATTTCTCGCCCTCCGTCGAGGCTCTGGCCATCGAACCAGCGGTAACGAAGGCGACCCTCAGCCCGGATACCGGCGCCCCGCTCGCAGACCTCGTACGGTGACGAGCGGCCGCCCCACTCGTGGCAGGGCGGCCGCTCCTTCCCGCACCGGCTCGGGGGAACGAAACACCGGCACCGGGAGCCTCAATGGCGTATCGACGGGCCGCCGGTCCCCGCATACTGCAGCTTCCGGGCCTCCGTATGCGCGGCCTCCAACACGGCCCCCACCGGGCACTCGCCGGTGCGCCCGGCCCGGCACAGCGTGCAGCCGACGCCGTGGTCGAGGAACTCTCCCAGCGTGGCCCAGAAGCGGGTGACGGCCTCAGTGCGCGGGCGTGGGTGGGGTCGCAGTATCAGCAGGCTCATCGGCTGTGCTCCAGGACCAGGCGGCGCAGCACACGAGCGGTGTCGCAGACGGCGGTGTCGGAGGGGGCATCAACGTCGTCGACGCACTGCTCGCACGTGCCCGCGTGCTGGGCCGCGGCATCTGTGATCTGCCCGCCCACGCACGGGTGGCATGCCCGCGGGAACATGCTGATCGCCCCGTCCAGCAGCCGGATACGCCGCTCCCCGAGATCCACCGCCGTAGCCGTACTGACCGGGGTGTTGCACCACACGCAGGCCGTACCACGCACCTGCTCCTCGGAAAGGTCCGCGAGGCCGGGCAAGGGGAGTAACGCGAGCGGGTTCTCCGTGCTGCTCGGTGCCATACCCAACGCCTCCGCGGTCGTGGTGATCCGTCTCACACCCGCGACGCTACGGAGCAGCAGCACCCCCTCAACAGTCATGCCCCGTAGCCGTTCACGAACCCCCAACACGCGGACAGCTACGGAACGTATCCCCTACGCCACGCCGAAGAACTGCGCCAACTCCCGCTGCTGACCAGTCAGGCGGCGACGGCCCGACACCCGAAGCGACTGCTCGAACGTCCCAGCCGCCATCCGCTGATGCCGCAGCCACTCAGGCGCCTGAGCATGCATCTCCGCAAGCACCGCCGTCGCCTCATCCCCCTGACGCAACGCCACATGAGCCTGCGCCACATCCAGCCGGTGCCGGTTCCACGTGTTCGCCGTCGCCGTAGCACCCGAGCCGGACAGCCGCTCCGACAGGCCAAGCACCCGCCTGGGCTGCCCGGCCACCACCTGGTTCTCCACCGCCTGGAACGCGACCGTCGACCAGTCGAAGCGACCCCACCCGTACGGGTACGCGGCCACCCCACCGCCGAGCGCAGCCCCCGCGGTCCGGGCCAGGCGCAGCATCTCCCGCGCCTCACGCGGCTTGTTGTTGCGGGCGGCAGCCGACGAGGCGCGGATCAGCAGACGGCCCCACACCCCCAGCTCCCCGCGTGACGCCCGAGAGATCCGCGGCTCGACATCGTCGGCGGTCGCGAGCGCGATCCGCTCCGCCTCGTCGAGGCGCCCCTGCCGCATCAGCAGCCAGCCCTGAAGGTAGACGGCGGCACTCGCCCGTTCCCGGTCGCCGGCCGCCGCAGCATCCAGCAGCGCATCCCGAAGGGCGGCGTGCGCAAGGTCGTACGCGCGGACCTGCGTGAGGTACCGGCCGGCGGTCTGGAGAACATCCGACCGGAGTTGCAGTGCCTCGGTGTGGTGGGGGCCGTGGTCGTAGTGGTCGACGGCGAAGCGGGCTGAGGTGACGAGAGCGGGCAGGAACTGGGAGATGCGCCCGTAGTCGTCGCCGTAGTAGGAGGTGGCCAATGCCTTCGCGGTGGTGCGAAGGTTCTTCAGGTCGGGCTCGGGCTCGACCATGTCGCCCGAAAGGAGACGCCCGCCCACGGTCATGGGTGGGGTGATGGCCTGCCGGAGCGGCATCAGGTCGACCTTGTCCGTGTCGCCTCGGGTGGTGGCGTGCGGGGCGCCCGGCTCGAACAGGGCGGAGGTCTTCACGCGGAGGGCGCGAGCGAGTGCGTGGTACGTGTCGAGCTGGCCTTTCCCGCCGCGCTCCAGTTTCTTCACGACTGCGAGGCTGAGGGCTGCACGGTCGGCGAGTTGTTCTTGGGTGAGTCCTCGTGCGAGCCGGTAGTCCTTGATGCGGCTACCGGGGAGGTCTCCTGTTGTGTCGGTGGGGTGGGGCATACTGGTCTCCGTTCCTGACTCGTCATCTGGAACGGTACGCCGTCCGGCCGGTGGGTGTGCTTGGGAAGACCCTTACGGATTGCGGTCCGTGGGGGTCTTTTCCGTGCGGGGCCCATGAGTGATGCGGGGTCCTGCTCGATAGACTCAGAGCATGTCCCCCTCCTCTTCGCCTTGCGGCAGCGTGCGGTCTGCTGCCGTCGTGAACGAGGAAATCCGTGCGCTGTGGGGAGACCGCGGAGACCCGCGCGTGCAGCTCGTCGGCGAGGCGCGGGAGCGGCTGGACCGGCTGTACGCGGAGTGGGCTGCGGCGGTACGGGCCGAGCTCAGCGAAGCGGCCTGACCTACGGCAGCCACTCCTCCTCGCGCCGCCACCCATCCCCCGACGACACCACCATGATCGGCGCCGGAGTGGTGAAACGGTGCCCGCACGGATCAACGTCCATCTCGAACCGCTCGTCGTACAGCGACGACATCACGTTCTCCGCCGGACCGCCGCACTCGGGGCAGCCGGGCAGCGGCACCAACTCGCCGCCGTCAGGCTGGAGGTGGAGGTCCTCTGCGCGGATGTATTCGTCGCGCTTCTCGAACGCGGCGTGCAACGCGATGACCCGGTCGGCGTCGAGGACGATACGGTCGCTGCTCACAGTGCGAGCGTACGCGCCCGGACATAAGAAAACGGCCCCCGCCGCCTGCTCCGAAGAGCAGACGACGGGGGCAGCTCACACTCCAGTTCGGTTGTACTCCTCCACCAAAGGATGCGGCGGATCCGGCTCAATCCCCGCCTGATGCATCTGCCGCGCCCACCGATCCGCCGTCCACGCAAACGCCCGCACCACCGCCTCCAACCGCGACTGCCGATCGCGCAACTTCCCGTTCTCCTCGTCCACCCGGTTCACCGTCGCCTGCAACACCGCAAACTCCTGAGCCTTCGCCGCAGGAGCCGCCTGAATCGCAGCCGCAGCCTTACCACCCCGGTACGTAAACCACCCCGTCGTGACCGTCCCCAGCACCGCAACCACAGCCCCAGCCACACCCAGCCAACCGTTCACCCGGGTCTCCCCTCAACCACCCGGCCATGCAGATCAAGTGACCCGTCCTCCGGCGGCACACGAGACGCACACCAGATCACCCCGCAGTGACTCGTGATGTACCAACCGAAAATCCACAGCCCACGCGCATAGCCGTCCACCAGCCCCGCCCACCCATACGCGAACGCCCACAAGGCGGGCGGCACCGACGCGGCCACAAAACCCCACCGGTCCCGGCCGAACCGCAGCCACGCCGACGCGAACGCCGTCGACCCCGCCGCGATCCACACCAGCGCCCAGCAGTGCAACGGCGCGAACTGGGTCAGCAGGCGAAGCCCGTCGGTGGCGGGCGGTTCGACGATGAGGCCGACCCCCCAGCAGACTTTGCCGACGCCCATGAAGACGAGGAAGCTGCCGCGGCGGCCGGGGTGCCCGCTGAACCAGCGGGCCACCCGCCCGCGCACCTAGGCCGCCTTGACGACGCTGGACTGCTCCAGCTTCATCGCGGCGATCGGAGCCGTCACCTGCGGACGGATCACGAACAGAGCCAGACCGCCCTCGATGACGAGCATCCACAGGGCCTGCGTCTCCGCGTTCATGTCCAGCCCGAACCCGAGGAACAGGGCGAGGCCGCCGTGGCCGAGGTTCACGAGCGCGGCGAACGCGGCACCGGTCTTGAGGATGAACGCCTCGGCGACCGCGACGATGCAGGCCAGGAACGCCATGATGAGGGCCTGCTGTTCGGCGTTGACGTCGAGGCCGTAGGCGGAGCTGAGCTTGAGGGTGAGAGCGAGGAACGCGAGGATTGTCGCGGGCTCTCTGCCGAAGATGCGCATGATGATTCCGTTCTTCCTGAGGGGTCAGACGTTGGGGACCTGGAGCTTGTCCCAGGAGGTTTTGCCGGGCGGCCACTTGGCATCCGCACCCGAGTAGCCGAGCGACCGCTGGAACGCCTCATACGCGCGCACGTCGGCCTGGCCGAGCGTCGGGCCCGGGCCGACCGTGTAGTACTCGTCGAAGCCCTTCGCGACCAGCCGCTTGCCCATCTGCGTGAACACCGCGCTCCTCTTGCCGAGCGCGGGCTGCGTCCCGGCCATGAAGAAGCTGACACCCGGGAACGGCTCGAACTTCGGCGGCGGGGTGGTTGCGCCAGGCTTCGGCTCGGTGCCGCCCGGCCGAGGGGCGCCCTTCTGCACCCACGCATACAGCGGGCCGCCCGGGCAGGCGGTGGCGTACCCGTCGCGGTGCCCCTTGATCTCCGACCCGGCGCCGTTCGCGCGCAGCAGGTCGATACCGTCCCGGATCGCCCCGAGCATCGCCGCGTTCGGCTCCGTCAGCCCCTTCGAGCCGAGCAGCCCGAGGATCGCGTAATGGCCCACGTTCAGCGCCGCGTTGCCGTTCGCCCCCGTACGCCGGCCGATACCGCGGCCCTCCAACAGGTACCCGTGGGGGCAGGCAGCGTAGTTGTAGGCGACGTCGGAGTAGTTCTCCTTCGTGTTGGCCAGGTGTGCCTTGCGTATCGCCTTCCACAGGGCGAGGCATGAGTTGTGGTCGGTGAGCAGGCTGGTGCTGACGGTGGTGCCCTCGTAGTGGACCTTCACGCCCTTCGCGGTCGCCTGCTTCGGGGCGGCCGACGTGGGCCAGCCGAGCGTGGCTCTGGTGACGAGCTTCATCACACACGCTCCGGCTGCGCGTCGAGGGCGGCCCGGACCATGCAGTCCTTCGCCTCCAGCAGCTTCCGCAGCCCGGCCGTCAGCTCCGGCCCGTCCGGCAGCGCCTGGATCATCACGTCGGCCAGCTCCTGGAACGGGCGCGACACCTCCTGCAAATGCGCGGGCAGGTGCGCGTAGCTGAAGTACTTCGCGACATGCGAGGTACCGGGGTGCCGTCCGCTGTACGGATCACTCATGGTCAAGTCCTCTCAGTAGTCCCAGGTCATGCCAGCGAACTGGGCATGCTCGACAGCCCAGGGCTCGGTGTGGTCGTGCCACACCTCGACGCCGACCGGTTCGTTGGCCTCGCCGGAGAACAGCCAGCTGGTGGTTTCCCAGCTGCGGCCTGGGGTTGCGATGTGGTCGGCGGCTCCGGTGTCGTCGCGGTCGCCGTGCGGGTCGCGGATGAAGCGGCTCATGAACTGCCGCTGCCGGGTGTCGCCGTCCGGTATGGCGATGGCCGCCCATCGGATGTTGCGGGACCAGATGTAGTCCCCTCCGAACGGCGGCATGATCAGGGAGAGGGCGCGCTGCATTCCGCGGTCGTTGCGGATGGTCTTCTCGAAGGTGAGCAGCGTCCACGTGTTCGGCGGGACCAGTTGCGGCGCGTTGCCGCGGTAGAGCTTGCACTGCGTCGCCATCACGCCCCTCCCGCAGGGATCTCGTGGAAGGTCTGCGCATAGTTGTCCGGGGCATACACAGAGCCGGACCGCGCACCCGGCCGGGACCTGATCACGTAGTGGTGCAGCGGAACCCGGACCTGCTCCCCGTCACCGGACAGGAACACCATCTCCGTGCCGTCATCGGAGGTGAGCGTGCAGCTCAGGAACTCTTCAGCGACGTGCGCGCCGTTGGTCCCGTCGTACTGGACCGACTCCCTGTTATCGACAACGAGTGCCATGTGTGCTCCCTTATGCGCCCTGGTAGGTGAACGTTCCGCGGATCGCGTAGCCGGACGCCCACGTCGTCGATCCGGCGCCCGCAGACCACGGGCCGAGGCTGTCGACCAGGCCCTTTCCGCCGCCGACCGCCCCGTCCGCGGTCGTGTTGAGGCCGTCCGGTGCGCCCGCTGAAAGCTCCAGCTCGAAGACGCCCGTGGTCGTCATGCGCACACGCGCGGTGTGTCGCTTGTCTGTGGACTTGAGGAGTTCCGCAGTCCCGATCGACGTCTGGATGGAGGCGCCTGTCACGGGGAGGGAGAACCGCCAGTTGTCGGACGAGGTCGGCGCGGCACCGAAGTTCGTCGTCGACCCGAAGATGATTTCGAAGCGGCCCACCACCAGATCCCCGGTCCGGCAGTACGAACAGTCCAACGTGGCGTTACCGAACGACGGCGTGTTCAATCCGGTCGACGTCGTCCACACCGGGGTCCACGCAGCCCACTGCGGTGTGATCGCCCCGAGCCGCGCGGCCGTGATCCTCATCCCGGCGCGCCATGTCTCAACAGCCACGAGTCCTCCTTACAGCGGCGGGTACGCCGGGTACGCCAGCCGCAGGTCCGCGCCGGCCGAATGGGTTTTCGTGACCCCGTTGATGGAGCGGATCACTGTGAACGTCTGCGGGGACAGCAGCTCGAAGTTGTCCCACGACACGATCAAGTTCGCGTTGGTGTTCGCGGTCTGCCGCACCGACCGGCAGCCCACATTCGAGCCGGAGACCAGCGCGCCCTCCGACACTTCGATCTGCCAGTCCGGCGCTAGCCCAGCCACCGGCCACACCCGCGCCTTGTGATCCGAGCCGATCGCCTGGAACTGCAGCCGGAAGAAGGCGAACGCCGAGTGGGTGAGCCTGGTCGTGTACGAGCCGAGCTCCGACTCCACGCCGGCCGCCCGCTTACGGATGGACAGTGTGATGACCTGCGCCGTGCTGATGGACAGTTGCGCCATGTAGCAGTTGTCGCCGTCCACCGCCCGCGCCACCAGCGACACAAGCTGCGGGCCGCCCGTCGCCAGAGCCGCCGTTGCAATATCCGCCTGCAGCAGCGCATCCGTGCCGGAGATCGCCGTCAGATCCAGGCGGGCCACATCCACAGCGGTGAGCCGGTGAGCTCCCTCAGTACCCGTCGTGTAGTGATCGGCAGCGACACCGCCCGTGTTGACCCACGCGCTACCCCTCGTGGGAGTGCCCCACGTGGACGCGCTAGCGGTACGGGTGAACGTATCCAGGGCGGCGGACTCGACACCGATGACCCGCTGCACCTCGCCGCCGACACGGATGTCGAAGGGGAACTCCTCCGGGCTGCCGCCTTCCGGGCGGATCATGGCGTGGGTCACCCACAGCACGTCGGTGGACGGAGGGAAATCGGGCACGGTGGGTGCAGGGTTCGCTGTCACCGCGCCCACCGGCGCCGTCGCCGTGACCTCGAAGTATGTCCACTCGTGCTTGATGACGTGCTCATCATTCGACGACGTGGCCAAGTAGCCCGCCCCGTCGAACCAGTTGATGTTCAACGCCACCGTCCGAGAGGTGGCGCAGCGCAGCCAGCCCGACAGCGTGTACTGCTGGCCTACCGTGACCGGGACTTGGTCGCCGCCCGCGTTGGGGTACTGCTCCACCCCGTCCGGGGTGATCTCCAGCGCCCACTTGCCGATGAACTTCGGGTTGCCTGGGATCGGCACGCGCTCGATCGTCGACCCGAACCCGGACCAGCCTGTCGTGTCCGTCTCGAAGCTGGTGTTGGAGTTGAGCGGTGCCGGGGCCGTCACCCACACCGGGCCCTCGGTCACCATCACATCGACGGGCGTCTCCGTCGACGTGAGATCCTCCGCCAACTCTGAGCCGTCCGTATCCGCCCGGTCATAGATCCCGTCACCCTCGAACGCCACCGAGTACGGTCCGGCCGGCGTGCAGTTGAACGCGAGCGACCACGACGTCTGGTCGAAGACTTCCGTGTAGCCCTGCACCATCAGGTCGAGGGTGTCCGGCGGCAGCCAGACCGGCGGGTTCGTGATCTGCATCCGGGAGCCGATGTCGACGGACGCCGCATCATCAATCAGCTCGGGGGCCGCGGCCAGGTTCACCGACACCACCGGGAAGCGGAGTTCGTCCCACGTCCCGAGGTGGAGTTTCCAGCCCGCATGGAACGGCGGCTGAGTGTCGTCGTACAGGGACAGTGTGTGCGACGTGTCGTACAACCCCACGCCGCTTGGTGGCGCCTGCGTCGACAGCGGTCCCTCGTCGAGGGTCAGCCGCGCGGAGCTGCCGCCGGAGCGTTGCACGGTGACGTCGTTGGTGAGGCTCTGATCGTCCTCTTCCGGGTCCAACGGGGTGACGAGACCCTTGCCGGTGTAGTCGAGGACCAAGTCGGGGAGCTGGTTGTACAGCGACCGGCGCTGCACGTAGCGCAGGCCGAGGAGGTCACGCTGCTCGCACAGGATGCCCTCGTCGACGCCCTCCGCCTGCCGCAGCAGATCGAGGATCGCGGCCCGGGTCTGGACGCCCATGCGTTCGTCGCCGATGCGGGTGGCGTACGAGTGGAAGCCCTCCTCGAAGCCGAGACGGTGGATTCTGCTGGCGGCGATCTCGCCGTCCCAGCCGATCAGCGGACCCAGCGTGCTACCGAACGCCGTGCTCGCGTTGGCCACCGCCAGATGCCCGACAGCCGTCCCGTTCATCGCGCCGTCTTCGCCCAACCTGATCTGTGTGACCGTGCCGAACGTGTAGCCGCTCAGGGTCGCCCCGGTCGACACCCCGGACGCCGAGTCCAGGGTGCTGTCGTCCAAGTCCAGGCTGAACACGTCCCATTCGATGTCGGCGCCGGACTGGGTGAGCTCGATACCAAGGCTCTTCTTCTCCTCGTTGACGGCGAACGCGACGGGGCCCGGGTTGAGGACGGTTGTCCCGTCGGCGTCGTAGGCCTCCAGCTCCAGGCCGCCGGACGTTGTCACATACAGGGACCATGTGCGGGCCGTGCCCGTCGTGGTGAAGGAGATCAGCCGCTGCGTGGACACCACCCCGGCAGCGGGCACCGCGACGAAGAACCGCATGAACATGGCCGTCGTCGCGCTGTACGACGGCATGTTGACCCGCAGCGATCCCGTACCGATCTCCGGCAGGGGCGCCGATGCCACCCAGTCTGAGTAGGCGGCCGGCGTCACTGTGCCCGTGATCCGCAGCCCCGGATGGCCGGAGATCGCGGAGGCGAGTTCGGTTGCTTCTGCCTCGTCCTCCATCGGCCAGTAGCCGACGATGCTGGTCCGTGACGGGGCGGTGAACTCTCTGACCACGGGGGACTTGGCGGGGACCGCGCCCTTGCCGAGGCGCCGGAGCAGCCCGGATGCTTCGACCTCGGCGACGACGTCGAAGCCGCCGGTCTCCCACCGGGACGGCCAGGAGGTGATCTCTCCGACGAAGCGGATTTTCCTGCTGCTGATTTCCGTCTGGCCCGCGACGG
Organism: Streptomyces sp. NPDC033178; assembly: GCF_055577685.1. Classification (NCBI taxonomy): domain Bacteria; kingdom Bacillati; phylum Actinomycetota; class Actinomycetes; order Kitasatosporales; family Streptomycetaceae; genus Streptomyces; species Streptomyces sp. NPDC033178. The sequence goes on along the minus strand of NZ_JBVIPT010000006.1, from coordinate 289,264 downwards.
TCCAGGTGCGTCCCGCGTCATCGGCGAAGCTCGTGGTCCCCGACGCCTGCTCGCTGAAGCGCGGGTCGGCCACAACCGTGCCCACATCGCCGATCCCGGTGCGGATCTCGGCGGCGTGGACGTAGCCGATCGCCTCGGTGTACACCGTGGACGTCGAGTCGGCGATGCGTACCGGTGCCGACCCGGAGAAGATGCTCGTGGCGCCTGCGCCGGTGACGGTCTCGCCGAGCTTCGCCCACACGCCGTCGATGGAGTCCGACGTGAAGAACTCGACGTCGTAGCCGCCGAACCCGTTGTTCACATCCAGCGTCGCCCGCACGGCGAGCCGCCCGGACGCCGGGACCGGGAGGGGCTCGGTGGATTCCTGGGTGATCTGCGTGGAACCGTCTGTCGACCACTCCAACATCAGGTTGCCTTCGTGGACGTACAGGCTCCACGACCGTTGCCCCAATGCCGACTTGCCGATCAGCTCGGTGCGGCTGGATACGACGAACCCGCCCTCGATGATCGAGTAGTCGGCCAGCACCCAGTTCGCGAGCGTCCCGTCGAAGCGGACATCAAGATCCCCGGTGATGTCCAGGACGCCGGTGTCGGGGGTGGAGATGAAGTCGCCCGTCGCGCCCGGCACCAGAGCTGCGACCGACCCCGACAGGACCGAGATCCGGACCGGGGTATTGCGCCCGATCTGCCCGTAGTACGGCGACTCAGGGCGCCGTGGCGTGTACTTGCCGCCCGTGTTGGTCAGCGCGAAGCTGCAGCGGCCGAAGTCGACTTGCTGCCCCCATTCGGAGCGGCCGCGCGTGATGCGGACCCGCTGCTCGCGGCGCACGTCGGAGGTGATGTCCGTCCACGTGGCGCCGTCCAGGCTGATGTCGACCTGGATCGGGAGGATCGTCTCGGGGAACGCCATCAGTCCACGCCTCCGAACGATGCCCGCAGCCCGCCGCGCTTGCTCACTTCGCCCCGGAATGGGTCAAAGATCTGCTGCGCGACAACCCGGCCGTCCAGAGTGATCGTCTGGTGTACGACCACCGGCTGCATCCCACCCGCCACGGCGTCGGACCTCTTGGCGGCCATCGTCCCGCCGCGCGGCGCGTTGAGCATCGACGCCCACGCAGGCTGCACGGAGCGGTTCTTCTCGATGCCCACCGCGAAGCCCTCCGCGGTGTAGTCGCCGACCTCCTCCATCACCGTCGACGGCGACTTGATACCGAGCGCCTTCTTGATCGCCTTCTCCATGCTCTTGGCGATCTTCATCATCTGCTTCTCGATCGAGTCCTGCTTCTTCTGCAGACCCGACACCAAACCCTCGGCCGCCTTGATGCCCGCCCCGTACATGGCGTCGGCGGTGGTCTTGCCTGCCGCGGTGGCGTACGAACCGATCTGCTTCTGCAGCTCGTTCAGCTTCTTGATCTCGCTGGAGCCGCCGCCCAGGATCGCGGCCGCGGTCTCCATGCCCCCGCCGTCGATACCGGCCTCGCCGATCTGCGCGATCAGATCCCCGGACAGGCCCTTCTTCTTCAGGCTGGTGAGCATCCCGGAGAACTGCTTCGCGTGGCCCGCGCTGCCCTGCATCTGCGACATCAGGGTGTTGATGGTGACCTGGCCCTCGGCGCCCGCACCCTTGGTGATGTTCGCGCCGGAGAGGATCCCCGACTTCACCGAACTCGACAGCGACGCCGCCGAGTCCTTCAGCTTGTCGAGCTTGTCCTTGGCCTTCTCCAAGCTCTTGTTGACCGACTCAAGATTCCGCTGGTACCTGAACAGCGGGTTGCCGCTGCCGTCCGCGCCGATCGCGCGCAGCGCCTTCGCTTCCGCACCCCCGTGGCTGGAGCGCTTGATCAGGCTGGACATCTGATTCATCGTGCTGACCAAGGCGCTGACGCTGTCAGCCTGGGTCGCGCCCTTGATGAACTCGTTGTTCTTGAAGCCCGCGTTCCGGCCGAAGTAGGACAGCGAAGTGAACCCGGACAGATCCTTCCTGGCGTCCCGCTCCGACTTCGACACCGAGCCGCCCTTGGCGAAGCGGGGCAGCCGACCCTCGTTGATCGCCTCCAGCAGCGCGCGGTTCTGGCGGGAGGCCTTCGCGTTGACGATGAACTCATCGTTGGACGCCATGATCGGCACCGAGTCTGAAGTGTCCGTACCCGGCCCCCGCACCACGCCACCGGTCGCCATCCGGCCCGCGGACAGGCCCGCAATGTTCTTGCCCTTGTACGAGTAGTACGTGGTCACGTAGGTGCTGGCGGTCCTGCCGTTCAGCCGGGCCAGCGCCGACGACACGGCGCCGATACTCCCGAGGGACTGCCCGTTCGCGGTGAACACCTGCGTGCGGCCGTCGGGGAGCCGCTTGGTCTTCAGACCCACCGCTTCCAGCGCAGCGATCGCCGCACCGTTCAGCGCGTCGACCTTGATGGACTTCGAGCCCGGCGTCTTCTCGATCGCCGACTGCACATCGTGCAGCCCGGAGATCGCCTCTTCCTTCTCCGCCTTGATGAGCGTCTTGACCTCGGACGGCACCCCGAGCAGCGTGTTGACGTACTCCGTCGCCGCCTGCTTGTTTCCCCCGAAGGCTTCCGTCGCAAGCAGCATCATCTCGCCGCGGAGCTTCTCCGACTTGCCAGTCATCGAGGCGAGAGAGTCACCAGCCGCGATCCCCGACGAGAGCAACTCGTCCTGCGCCGCAGCGGCCGCCGACATCGCGTCACGGTTCGCGCGGCCCGCCTCGGTGTCGGCGTTCAGGGTGGCGCCGTGCTCCTTGAACGATTCCGTCAGACCGTCCAGCGCTCCCTCGAACTGGGTCTGCGCGTCGTGCGCGCTGCGGTTGACGTCGTTCAACGCGAGGATGCTCGCGCGCAGACCGTCCGCGGACTTCTGCTGCGCTTCCAGCTTCGCCGACGTATCCAGTGACGCCTGCCCGAAGATGCCCATCGACTGGGCTGTGAGCTCCTGCTCCGCCTTCAGCCCGGCCACCGCCGACTGGTATTCGGGGAAGGCGCTCTTGAAGTCCTTCAGCGACATGCCCGAGTCGAGCGCCGCCTTCTTGAACGTCTCGAACTGGTCGGCGGCCTGGTCCCCGTAGCCGGCCTTCGCCATGGAAGCGAAGGCCTCGTCGAAGCTCTTGAAGTCGTCCTTCGTCGCGCCGAGCGACTCGGACCCGCGCACCAGGTCATCGATCTTCGTCACGGCCGTGTCAGCGAACGCGCCCAACCCGGTGAACGCGAGGAAGGGCTTCGCCTTCTCCATGCCGTCCGACTCGGACTTCAGCTTGCCGAGCTTGTCGACGAACCCGTCCATGTCGCCGAACGTGTTCTTCAGCTCGCCCGACCACCTGCCTGACGCCGACAACTCCTTCAACGAGTCCGTCAGTTTGTCGACATCCGGGGGCGCGCCCCGAGCCTTCTTCGCCAGCTCGTTGATACCCAGCGCCACCGCACCCAGGACGCCGAGCGAACCGCCGACCTTCTGCAACGTCGACATCCGCTGCGTCACGCCCGCAATCGCCGGACCCACCCCGCCGAACTGGGCGGAACGCACGAACCCCGACAGATTCGCCGCGGCCCGAGACGATGTCACCGCAGCCACCGCGGCGCCGGCCATCGATACCGCCTTCAGCCCGACCGCGGTCTGCATCAGCACGGTCACCAGCTCCGGCGGCAGCGCAGCCACCAGACCGGCCGCCGCGTTCACCAGCGTCAGCATGCCCGGGCCCGCGTCCGCGGCTCCCTCGGCGAGGGTGGTCACCGCATCACCGACCGACGACAAGGTCTCCCGGAGCGCGGGCCCGTTCTGCTCGGCGTAGTCCATGAACGCCTTGATGGGGCCGTCCGCCTCGCCCGAGGCGAGAGCGTCCGAGAAGTTGATGATGCCGGTGACGGCTTTCGCCAACGACTCGTTCGCGAACGCCGACACCTTCTCCGACAGAGCATCGAACCCAGGGGACGCCACCGCGCCGCCCGCAACGTTCACCAGCCGGTTCAGCTGATCCGCCGCACCGGTGGCCATCGGCGTCAGCTGCGGGATCACCTGCCGCATCACAGCGAAGGACTTCTCGACCGGCTTCATCGTGAAGCCGGAGATCTCATCGGACCAGGCCTGGAAGTCACCCGTCAGCATCTGGAAGCCGACGGCGGCCTTCGCGGTGCCATACGGCATCGCCGCCAGCGACTGCGCCGTAGCAAGCTGTGCGTCGGCCGCCTGCTTCGAGCCGCGCCCCGACTTGACGACCGCGTCTTCGTACTTCTTCTGCGCCGAGACAGCCTCCGACAGGCTGGAGATCTGCCCGGCCACCGCGGCACCGAACACGCCCACAGCCAGGGCCGCCCCGCCGGCCTTCGCCGCGATCGGAGCGAACGACGCAGCCAGCGGTGCAGCGGCGGCGGCGAGAGGGATGATCGACCCTTTGAGTGCGGACATTGATGTCTTCGCGCCGTCGGTCGATCTGGAGACGCGGTTCATCGCCCCGGACATGGCGTTGCCCTCGGCGACGAACCGGCCCCGCATGTCCCGCAGTTGCCCGCTGGTGTCGCGAATCGCGCGGACGGCTTGGCCGTTGTTCGCTGTGATGACGATGGTTACGTCGTCTCCAGCCACGGGGTGTCACCTCCTTCCGCAGGTTCGGGTTCGTTGGGTGTGCCGAGGGCTTCGATGGCGAGCAGCCGCAGCAGGAGGGTGTCCTCTTGCATGAGGGTGGTGAGGGTGTAGCCGGGGAACCGTTCGAGGAGGCCGAGGATGCGGCGGGCTTGAGTTAGCTGGCTTGGCTCTCGGACAAGGGAGCCATCGGAATTACGGGCGCCGGGGAGCTCTCGCCAGAGGTGGAGCTGTCGGGCAAAGGGTCGGACTTGTGGACCCCCGTGAGCGCCTGGATCCACGCACTGTTGAGCGCCTTGATCAGACGCGTGTCGCGTCCGCGGGACTCACCGACGGGGATCGGCTGGTCCTGCTGGTCGGTGAGGTTCCAGCTGATGAGCGCCTTGTGGAAATGCTCGAAGGTCTCGTCGTCGCCCCAGCCTTCGTTGCCGTACCAGCCGAGGCCTGCCGCGTACGTGGCGAAGTCGAGGCTGCGGAGGGTGGCTTCGAGGCCGTGGTAGCGGTGGCCTACTTCGAAGCGGAGGGTGATGGTGCTTTCGGGCTCGCGGAATCCCACGGCCGCACCTCCAATCGTGTTGGGGGGGATGGTCAGGACCAGGCCGGGACGATGCCGGAAGCGAGTTGGAAGGGCACCGACCACGTGAACTCGCCGGACTGTGCACGCGTCATCGCGTAGTCCGTGAGGATGCACTCGGCTGCCAGCGTCTGGCCCGAGATGGTGGTGGTGATCGTCCGCTCGACCGAGGTAGAGGGGACAGTCTTGAGCACGTCGTGCGCCAGGTTTGATCCGTCGTCGAAGCCTCCGGCGGCGGTGCCGGAGTAGTCGGCGAGGAGGAGCAGCCGGGCCATCGCCGATTCGGCGAGGCTGGTGATGTCCTGGACGCCGCGCGGCATGGTCCAGTCCAGGTTGAAGGTGCTGCTGCGGATGTCTCGCGCGTTACCGCCCGAATCGTCCACGCTGAACGCCGACCACCCGAGTCCGGATTCGATCGCCATGTCCGTATTCCTTCCTAGTTACGCCGCGCTCTCCGGCGGTGTGGTTCAGCCCTTGTCCCGCTCGTCGAGCAGCAGCCCCATGTGCTGCTGCACGTGCTCCACCCAGTCGGCTGGGTTCTTATGCACCCGCACCTCGCCGACCTTCGCCCGGTAGTCGCCGCCCCGAACGAGGTACAGCTCCGGCATGGTCTGGTGATCGGCGAAGCAGCGTTGCCCGGACTCGAAGCGGAACGCAGTCAGCCCGGCCGCGGTCTTCTGCTCCTTGAAGGTCCGCCGAGATCCGCGGATGAACGCCGCCTGCGCCTTGCCCAGATGCGTGGACTCGTCGATGACGGACTCCCAGCCAGACCGCCACTGCGGACAGCCCACCCGCTCGCACACCGACTTCACCCGCTTGTCCGGGCGGGACTGCACACTCCACGTCCGGTACGCCTCCACCGGCATACGCGGATCCTGAGGCCGGAACGGGGCGCCCATCAGAACGTCACCGCCGTCACGTTGACGCAGACCGCAGCCGCGAACACCAGCGACGTGAAGCCGCCTGTCGTCACCGTCACCGCCCGCACATACCGTTTGATCTCCGTCCCCGCAGCGATCTCAATCCGCTGCACCGTCGGCCCGCTGGTGATCTGCGTGAACCCGCCGCCCGTGATGTCCGCGAACGCGTCATCGACCCCGTTGTCGGAGGAGTGCTGCAGCTTCACCGTCACGTCCGTGCCCGCGAAGCTGAACACCTGCAGATACGCCTGCGCCCCATGCGAGGTGTGCGAGGAGACGTAGGCGTCGCCGTTGACCGTCCACGTCCGCGGTGTCGCGTCCGTCACCGTGCCCGTTGCCGCTGCCGCGGCCGGAGCAGCCACCGAGGAGCCTGCGATCCCCGACAGGACCTGCGCCCGGAACACCTTCCCCGCCAGCCGGTTGACCGTGCCGAGGGTCTGCCCGCCCAGCTCCAGCACTGCGGTCGACGCGAAGATCGACGTGACCGCACCGACAGCCTGCGGGGTGCCGAGCGCAGTCCACGCCACCCCGTCGTCCGAGGTGTAGAAGGTGACCGTCGCGTCGGTGCCGCCGACGTCCGCGTCGAGCGTCGCCCGCACCCACGTCGTGGCGCCGGCCGCGAGCGCGCCGAGGTTGGCCGAGGAGGTCTCCGTCTTCTCGACGGTCCCGTCCTCGCTCCAGCGGAAGATCAGCGCGCCCGCCGTGGTCACCGCCAGCGCGTAGCTGCGCTGGTTGCCGGTGGCCGTGTACTTGGCGATCAGCGTCGACTCGGCCGCCGGAGTCCAGTCGTTCAACGCCACCCGCACCCGCAGGTCGATGTCGCCCGTGATGTCGAGCGCTGCGGCGTCGGGGGTCGAGACGTAGTCGCCGGACGCCCCGGGCAGGAGGACGAAGTCTTCGCCGTCGTACCCGAACTCGGCGGCAGTGCCGGACGTCGCCGCGGTGTCGGTGCGCTTCCCCGCGGTGAGGAGGTCGCACCACTCCAGGCCGAACGCGTTGCCCTGCGCATTGACCGCGATGGTGAGGGAGCCATCCTGAGGGCGGGTGAAGTCGTAGTTGATCTGCTTCCCGACAAGGCACGCCACGGGGTCGCCGATCGCCGCACCCGTCGCCCACATCAGCTGCCGGTCCGCCACCGGCAGCGCGCCGAGCCGCTCATGCGCCTGGCCGGCCGCCTTGTTGAAGAACGCACCCCAGGAGATCCGCCCGTCGCGGAGGAGGCCTTTGCGTCGGTAGGCGGACATGTTGATGGCGGTGGTGTCCTGGGTTCCGACGAGGCCGCCGCCGATGTCGTCGGCGCTCCCGGTGTCGCCGGAGAGGTCGTAGCCGCCGTAGTAGAAGGCCTGGCCGAGTCCGTCTGTGATTGCCATCTATGCCACCTGCGTCCACACGGAGTTGATCACGGTCGGGATGGACAGCGTCGCCATCCGGTAGGTCGTCGACCCGATGTCGAGGTAGCCGTAGCGGGCGCGCATGCGGTCTCCGAACTGGCCGAGGAGGTCGATGTTGCGGACGCTGCCGCCGAGGGTGAAGTCGCCCGTGTACGCGTTCATCAGGGCGTCCACCGCGCCGGTGAGCAGCAGGTCGATGTCGTCCATGGGCTCGGTGTCGGCGGGCAGGTAGAGACGCCCGTTGAAGGTGACGTACACGCCCGTCGTGTTGAGGCCCGAGTTGCCGGGCAGCGGTTCGATGCCGCCGACCCACACCGCGTAGGTGAGGCCGGAGCCGGGTGCGGACAGGGGTTCGTGGGAGAGGACCTGCCCGAAGTGGCCGAGGGCCTGCGCATGCGAGGTGAGCACGGCGCGGGGGGCAGCAATGTCCAGGGGCATGGCCGCTCACATCCTTCTCGTGTAGCGGGCCATGACGCTGCGTGCGATCCCCGGCGCCCGGGTCTGGATCAGGGCCCGCGCGCGGGAGAACGCCCGGTAGCCGCGGAATCGCGTCACCGGATAGTTCCGGCTGCCGGTCCCCTCCAGCCACGGCCCGTAGATGACGCCGTGGTCGGTGACCTCGTAGCCGCCGCGCGAGGAACGCTCCACCCCGACACGGGTTTCGTAGTAGGGGGTGCGCTTTCGGATCGACGTAGCGAGGTGGCCGAGGACCATGTTCTCCGCCTCGGTCGCCACCCGGTAGTTGGCCTGGTCGGTGCCGTCGTGCAGTGCACGCTGGGCTCGTCCGTCGACCATGGGGCCGCGGGAGTTGACGTTGACTCGGATATCGAAGCCAGGCATCACACGCTCCGAATCCGGGCTTTGCGGCCGTGGCTGACGTACACGCGCTTCCGCAGATCCCCGAGGCCCCGCCCGGACGCTTCCCGCTCGCCCTCACCTGAGCCTGCGGTCCGCGCGTAGCCGGAACGCCCCTGCAACAGGTCCGTGAGCGCCTCCGCCACACACAACTGCCGCACCGGGCCGGGCGGATCCCACCGGAACACGGCCGCCGCGGTGAGGTGCTCGGCGGCCGTCGTACCGAGCGCGCCGCGCGCCACCGTCAGAGTCCGCGGCGCGTAGATGGCCGCGCCCACACTGTGAGCGGCGATCGTCGACCCATCCCACGCCCGGGTCACCACCAGCGTGTTGCCCGCGATGTCGTCGACCCGCATGCGCTCGCCGTCGATGAGGACCGTCTCCCCAGCAGCGAACGCGGCACCGGACTGCACGGTCACGGTGACCGAGTTGTTGACGTTTGTCAGCCCCGCCCCGCCGAGGGTCTGCCCAGTGTCGAGCTGCGCCCGGCCGGTGACGATCATCCGCTCGGTGTCGACGCGCAGCAGCGAGCCGATACCGACGGCAGCCGAGGTGCCAGCGCTGACATCGACGCCCGTCTCGGACGCGTCCAGCGCCTCGGCCGTGACGCCGGCCGGAGTCTCGTCGTTGCGGTAGCCGAACAGGCCGGTGACGACGATGTCCTGTTGGTAGGTGTCGCCGCCGCCGAACGAAGCGCTCGACGACAGGTCGATTTCGAGGCGCGTGTACGGGGGCTCGTCGAGGTCGTCGGCGCGCCGCAGCAGGTAGTCGGATGCCGCAATCGCCGTGCCGCCGGAGGTGAGGGCGGTGACGGAGATGAGTTCGTTCTGGTCGAGGCGCAGGACCCACGGTGTGGCTCCGGCGCGGGGAGGCCAGTCGAACTTGCGGGTGTCCAGCTCGGGGTAGAAGCGCCGGTGCGTCAGCCCCTCCACCGCCTCGGTCGCATCGGCGAGCGCGCGGTCGATCCGGGCATTGGACCGGGCAGTCTCCTTCACATCAAGCTCGGCCTTGATCTCCTCGCGCGTCGCGTAGAACGGGACCGTCATCTCTCATCACCTCCTCTCGCCATGCGGGTTGAGTAGTTGGTCAGGCTCCGTCAGACGCCGACGTAGCTTCCGTCTGGTCGCCATCCGTCGAAGCGGCAGAAGAGCTTGCCGTCCGGGCCTTCTTCGAGCGGATGCCCGTCGTTCGGGCACGCGATGTGAGGGGCTGCTTGCTCGGCTCGGTACCGCTCGACTGCGTCTCGGGTGATGTCTCGGAGCTGCTCCCAGGAGATGACTCCTCACCTCCCTCCTTGTCTGCGGGCTCCGGCCACACGTCGGCGTCGCCCTCGTTGCCCCACGAGCCGCCTACGACCGACGCGCCCGCGATGGTGGGCCCGCCGTGGCGGGTGATCTTCGGCATTGCGGCGTCCTCCTCGTGATCCGTCGACTGGCAGTGCGGGCACGCCAGGAGACCCACCGCAAAGCGGGTGGTGCACTCCTGGCATCGCCTCAGCGCCATGTCAGCCCGCCACCAGCGTGGCGCCGTCGGTGAGCGGCACCCACGTCGCGTACCAGGTGACGGCGCCGTCAGGGTTGGTGCCGGTGGTGACCTGCTCGATGTCCCCGGTGGAGACGACGACACCGGACAGGGCCTTGCCGTCCAGCGACAGGTCCGGGGCGGTGTCGGTCTGGTCGAGGACGCCGAGGATCGAACCGACTGCGGTGTCCGTGGTGCCGACGTCCGTCGCGGTCACGATGTCCGCCGTGGTCCCGGTGGTGGGGTTGGTCTGCAGCTTCACCGTGTTGGCGACGGTGATCGCGGTGGTGACCTTGCCCCACAGGGCCGTGATCAGCACCTCGCCGCCGGCGATGGTGAAGATGGTCCGCGTGTCCGCGGCGAAAGCACCCGACGCACTGGAGACCGGTGAGCTGCCGAGGACCAGCGACCGAAGGGCCGTGCCCGAAGGGGGAGATGCGCTCATGATTCAGCCCCTCTCAGACCAGAGCCGGAAGGTTCTCGGGCGCGCGCCCGACCTTCAGGTCGTGGAGGATCGCGACGACGGTGCCGGTCGAGGTGGACGCCACCTTGACGTGCGTGTGGCCGTCGGGCAGTTCTGACTCGTCGATGGTGAACACCGAGCAGTCGTGGCCGGCCGTGCCGTTGTTGACGACGGTCGACGCGGCTGCCTGCTCCACCAGCGACCACGCGCCGCCGGTGCCGGTGCTGTCGTAGAAGTGATCGACGGTGGCCAGTGCCGCCGCGCCGGTACCGCCTGCGCTGGCCGCCGAGGTGACGGTGTAGGTGTCACCGGCGCCGAGGAAGCAGACGAAGCTGACCGCGCCTGCGTCCCTGAGGGGGACGTACACGTCGTCGGCTACTGCGACGACGTTGAAGACCCTTCCGAGTCCATCCATGATGTGCCTTCCTTACGGGGGGTTAATGCCGTTTCGGGTTGGCCCCGGCAGGGGCGTTACTGCCTGCCGGGGCTGGCGGATCAGGCTCGGGTCTCGATCTTCACGAACGGGGAGAGGGTGTTGGAGCCCTTGCGGGGGGTGATCGCGGACTTGATCCACGGGGTGCCGTCGACGCGCTCGATGACACGCATCGCGGTCTTGTCGTTGCCGAACTTGAACTCGGTCGACGTCGCCGACTGCATGGCCTGCCGGTCACCGATCAGGTAGTAGCCGAAGTCGACGAGGTTGATGTCGCCCGCGGTGCCGACGGAGGAGACCTTCTCGGTCCACACGACGGGACGGCCGAGGATCGTGACCGGGGGTGCGCCGGCGCCGTCGCCGTTGCCGATCCACACGGCGCTGCCGCCGGTGCCGACAGAGAGGGCCATGGTGGCGATCTCGGGGAAGGTGTCGATGTGGGCGACCCAGACCGCGCGGCCGAGGGAGGCCGGGAGCATACGGCTGTAGGCCTTGACGATGTTCTCCCACAGGATGGTGCCCGCGGTCTGGGAGGCCTGCTTGGTCACGGACACGGCGGCGGGGGCGTTGAGGAAGCCGAGGGGCTGGCCGACGCCGTTGCCGTCGATGAACGCGACGTCCTCGAACCAGGCGAGGGCCTCGGGGTACGACTCGTTCATGAACTGTTCGAGGCTGATGATGCTGTCCTGGAACAGCTCGTTCGGGATCTCGCTGTAGAGGGTGAGCTTCTTCGCGATCAGGTCGATGCGGCCGAACGTCGGGGCGCTGTCGGTGAGCGCGCCGCCCTCTTCGGTCCAGTAGCCGACGATCCCGCCGTGGACGCTCGACGCGTTCGACGTGTTGTCGATCATCGGGTACGGGACGCTGAGGCTCTCCATCGGCACGACCCGCGCACGCGAGCGGACGACGGCCATCTCCAGCGCCACGCGCAGGAGTTCGGAGCGCAGGAACTCCGGGATCAAAAATCCACCGTCGGACGGCACCGAACTGCCGAACGCGTTCTGGATCTTCTTGATGTCCGAGCGGGCACTCAGGGACTCCTGCGTGTTCGCGCCCGTCCACGTCTGGGCCAGGTACTCGCCCCAGCCCGTGAACTGCTTGTCGAGCGCAGCACCCGGAGCCTTCGGGTTGTAGTGCTTCGACCGGGCAACAGGCGGCGCGGTGGGGTCGAGGTTGAGCCGGTTGATGCCGTTGAGGAGCTTGTCGTCGCGGAGGATGTCCGCGAACTGCCGCTGCGTCTCCTCCTTGATCTGCGCCTCGATGTTGGGGTCGTGCTTCTGCTGCCCCTTGGCGTAGTCGAGGATGAACCCTTCCAGGGTCTCCTTGTCCTTGACGATGTCCTTCAGCGTCGCGGTGTCGCCGAGCGCGTCGGCGAGTTCGTCGGCGTCGCGCGGGATCGTGGGTGTTGCCACTGGTGCCTCCTTCAGGCTGCCGTCGCCGCGCTGGACGCCGACGTTGTTTCGGTCAGGTGGGCCATGAGGCCAGACCACGGGTCCGGCTGGGTGAGGTGGGCCATGACGCCAGCCCAGTCGTCTTCGGGCACGGTCTCGGGGACCGGCTCGATGCGGGGCTCCTCGACGACCGCGACGGGCTCCGGGGCTGCGGGCTCGACGGGCGGAGGCGCGAAGGCGGCGCGGAGCCGGGCCACGGTCTCCTCGTCGAGGAGAGACTCGATGTCGATCGTGAACCGCGGCGGGTGGTCTGCGTCGACCAGAGGAGCGCCATCGACGATGCCGCCCTTCGCGTATGGCGACGCGATCTCCAGGCCGTCCTGCTTCGGGCCCTGGTAGCCGTATGCGGTGAGGTCGAATGCCTTCCGCATCTCCGGCTCCGGCTCGTCCTCCTTGGGCTCGGTCACCGGCTCGCCGCTCGTGGGGGCCTTCGTCGCCTCATCCGCCAGGCCCGCCTCTACGGCGTCCTCGGGCAGGTACCAGGTCTCCGCACGCATCCGCTCCCGCCACCCCTCGCGGGTGCCGCCCGCGCGGGCCGCGTACGCGTCGGCGATGTTGTCGGAGATGAGGTCGAGGAGTTCGCCCATTTCCTCCATGTCGGAGGCATCGCCCATGCACAGCCCGGACGCGTCGTGGATCATCAGCATCGTGTTCGGGGACATCTCGATGCGGTCCCCGGCCATGGCGATGACGGACGCGATGCTCGCGGCGATCCCGTCGACCTGGACGATTACGTTCGCCGAGTGGGAGCGCAGCGCGTTGGCGATGGCGATGCCCTCGAACACCGACCCGCCAGGGCTGTTGACCCTCACCCGCAGGTTCGGGGAGGTGACCCCGCGCAGGTCGGCGATGAACTGGTCCGCGGTCGCCCCGAACCAGCCGCCGATCTCGTCGTACAGCATCACCTCGGCCTCATCCGGGTCCGCGGCGTTGGTGATGCGGTACCAGGGCTGGGCTTCGATGCCGTGCTGGGCGCGCAGCTTGTCGGCCTGCTCGCGCTGGTTCGCGGCGAAGACGGCAGCCTTGCCGGGCATCACGATGTTCACGGCGCCTCCTCAGCGGGCGGAGTCCAGCCGAGCCGGACCAGGAGATCCTTCGTCGCGTCCGGCAGCCACGCCTTGACCTCGGCCTCTGTGGACAGGTCCTCGACGAGGATGTCGAGCCGGGCCGACGCAACGTGCGCGCTTTCGATGTTCAGCGACAGGCCCTTCAGAGCTGAAGCGACGTCATGGCCGCCGAGCTCAACGGCCCACCCGGCTTCCCTGTCGGGCCTGCTGATCCGCAGCTTGCGCGGCTGGTCGGCGCTCACTCGTCGTCTCCCGTCTTCCGCCGCTTTACGACCTTGCAGCGGCAGTCGTTGCCGTGCTCGGCCCCCACGCACTTCACGTAGCCCCGGCCCCCGGGGTAGTCCTTGTACGCGGCGGCCCGGTTCCGGTAGACCGTGCCGTCGTTGTCGGCGCACGGCTGGCATGTGTTCTCATCGATGTGCGCGACGGCTTCCCAGCGCATCGCCGCCTCGACGTCCTCGCCGGTCAGTCCGGCGATCGCCTCGGTCCACGCGTCGGCCGGTTCGCCTTCAACCGGCTCACCCTCGGCCGGCGGCTCCCCGTCCGGCGCGGGCCCGGGAGCCTTAGTCGGCGGGAACGCAGGCGCAGGCTTCGACGGGGCCGGAACCCCCAACGGCAGGTTCGCGCCGGCCCGGTTGAGGATCTCCCGCGCTTCATCCCATGTGATGCATACGTCGACGCCCAGATAGATCGACTGGATCATGTCGCCGAGCTCGCGCGGACTGATCGACCCGTCGCCGCCGACCGCAGGCGAGGCGTCCATCTCCGGCAGGCCGACCGCCGAAAGGATTCCGTCGGGCGCCCACATGCCGGTCTCCGCGAGCGCCTTCGCCGCGTTCGCCCGCGCGGTCAGCTGCAGCGCCTCGACCTCCGGGTCCGGGGCAGTCGGCGGCTCGTAGTCGAACTCCAGCCCCTGCGCGGTCGCCCCGTACATCGGGAGCAGCTCGAAGTTCAAGGCGCCCTTGATGCGCTCCAGGCGGGGCACCGTCTGCTGCTCCGCGAACCACGACTTCGCCGCCAACGCGCTCGCACGGTTGATGTCCTCGAAGTCGCCGATGGCCGTCTTGCTGATGCGGTACGCCTCACGCACCGCGTCCCGGGTCGCGCCCCGCAGTTCCACGAACTGCATGTCGCGCTGGCTGATGGTGCGGTCGGCCCACTTCGCCCCGTGCTCGATGATCGCCACGCGGTGCGCATTGTTGACGCCCTTGTGCTGCTCAGCCCACCGGTCCCGCATCTCGTTGAACTCGTTGTCCTGCAGATGCACCGGGACCTCGATGATCCCGCCGGGCTGCGCGCTGTTGAGGAAGAACGCGCGCGCCCACTCCGCCGCATACCTGGAGGTGTCCAGGTCGGGCAGGATCGACAGCACCGGCGACAGGCCGCGGTACGGGTCCAACGGGTTCGGCCGGCGCAGCTGGATGACCTCGTCCAGGCCGAGGGGGATCTGCTCGCCGTCAGGGCTGGTGTAGACGTAGCCCTGCAGGAACTTGTCGCGGTCGGGGACCGGGGCCATGCGGTCGGGCCGGACGGGCCACATCTCCAGCGGCAGCTTGATGCCGGGGACGCGGGCGATGACCCACCAGGCCTCGCCGGTGAGGTCGAAGTGCTGCTGCTGCGCCTCGACGAACTCCTGCCGTGGCATGAACGGGTTGGGCTTGTTCCACAGGTCGAGGGCCGCGTGCGAGGTGACCTCTACGCGGTCTTCTTTGCGGCCGGACTTGGCCTTGCGCCACAGCTTCCACTCGACGAGGGCGGTCGCGTTCGAGGTGCAGTCGACGATCGCGAAGAGCGTCCCGGTTGCGGACATGGCCCGCATCTGGCCTTCGGCGCTGCGGTTGCTGCCGAAGAGGCCGCGTCCGTAGGACTGCGAGCGGGAGGCGAAGGGGACGGGGGTGGCCGTGGTTGCGCGGTTGAGGATCGCGCCGAGGAGGGTTCTGGCCACCTACCCCTCCGTTCACGTGCCGTAGAACCGCCAGTTCAGGACGAGGCAGCCGACGCCGAGCGCGGCCACTCCGGCCGCCACGTTGAAGAACAGAGTGGCGGAACCCGACAACAGAATAACCCCAGACGTGTCAAGCACAACCGGCATAGCCCTATTCAATCTCTGCATCCACCTGCGCACAGGCACCTTCTTCACGTTCATAGCCGTCCCGTCGAGGTCGGAGCGTCTTTGTATGAGTCCCACAAGCTAGTCAGTTCAGCCAGCGCACACTGGGCCGCGCACCCAGATCCTTCTCGGCGACCATGTACCGCATCGTGTCCATGCCGTGGTCGTCCTTCTTCAGCGGCTCTTCCTTCAGCCCGCCGGCGTTCCCCGGCTTCACCGCCCACACGTAGCCCGCCACCTCCTCCGTCGAGCAGGCAGGGAGCGACGCTGCCTCCAGCTCCGGGTCCCGCTCCACGAGCGCGCCGCGGGCGATGAACAGGCGCGGCTTGCCGTCCGGCTGCACCTTCAGCCGCGACTGCACCGCCTGGATGCCGTCGGACACTGTCTTCTTCGCCGCGGATGTCGACAGGCCCAAGTGCCGCTCCAGCGTGGCCCGGTCCTCTGCGTCGTGGTCGCAGATGATCGCGCGCGGCACCTGCCCGCGCGGCTGCCCGGACGGGTAGAACAGCACCTCCTTGATCTGCTTGGCGTGGTCCTCGACGAGGCGCCGGGTGAAGTAGATCTCGTTCGCCAGATACAGGCGGCCGTCCGGGTCCTCCCACCAGTCCTGGTAGACGAACGGATTCGTGTACCCGAAGTCGACCGCCCCCCAGCGGGTCCAGGCGGCGGTGTGCGGCACCTTGTCGACCAGGTGGACGACGTCGTCCCACGCCTCGTAGATCTGCCCCTCCGCGGCCGCCCACTTCCCGTCCTTGAGCCGCAGCCGCCGGACGCCGGTGAGGTTGTCGAGCTTGTTGAAGTAGTCGACGCCCTTCGGGGTGAGGGTGCCGTCGGCGTTCACGTAGGCCGGGTTGTCCTTGTGGCGGGAGACGAGCATCTTCGCGGTGCCGTCCTCGGTGCGCTGCTTCAGCCAGTGCGTCGGATGCGACGGGTTGCAGGCGGCGATCTGCTGCTGCCAGGACAGGACACCGTTACGGAGGCGGGTGCTGATGGACTCCCAGTCGGTCTTCGTGAGCTCGGTGGCCTCGTCGACGAACACGAGATCGTACTCCGAAGACATGATCTTCTCGGGCTTGTCGAGGCCACCGACGACGATCACGGAGCCGTTGGAGTACCGGTAGCAGGCAGCCTCGCGGGCCGAGCCGCCGTACCAGGAGACGATGCCACGGGCGAGCGCATCCTCGGCGACCTTCTTCTCGTACGTGACGAGGGTGGTCGAGGTGAGGGACACGCCGGTCTTACGGGCGATGAGGCAACGGATGCCGGGGTTGTGAAGCGCGGCGAGGTGGACGCGGAAGAGGCAGGCGAGGGACTTGCCTGTACCTGCCGGCCCGGCGATGACGACCTCGGAGCTGCGCTCCTTGAACAACTCGCGGGCGGCGCCGCGGGGTTCGTATCGGACGACAGCGCCGGGGGCGGCCGTCGTCACGTGAGGTCTTCCGGATCGACGCCCACGACCTCGTAGCGGACACCGCCCGACACGTTCACCTTCGTCGGCTGGTCCAGCCCGGTCAGCTTCCGGAACGACTCCAGCGTGGCCCGGGCTTCGCGGAGCGCGGCGAGCTTGGGCCCGGAGTCGATGAGGGGCTTCTCCTCGCCGGTCTCCGGGTCGAGCATGGTGATGACCTTGCCGTGGGAGACGACGACGTGGTCGCGCTCCGAGACCTCGACGGCTTCCTCAAAGAGGGTCTCCAGGCGCTCCATGTGGAGGGCGAGGAGCTTCTCGGCCGGCCCTTGGACGATTTCGCGGAGGGCGCGGCGGACGCCTTGGCGGGCGTTGGTCTTGTCGCTGTAGCCGAGTTCGTTGGCGATGGCTTGGAAGGTCCAGCCTTCGGCGCGGAGGTCTGCTGCTTGGGCGTCGCGTCGTGCGGTTTCGGGTGTGCGGATGTATTGGCCTCGTCCGTCGCGACTGCGGTCGGGGCGGGCGTTGGGGTCGGTCATGGTGCCCGCCTCTCGCGTGTTACCTGCTGCTTGTGGTCTGATGGTAACGGCGGCGTGCAACTGGTGGACGGTGTGTACGCAGCGAAGGCCCGTCCTGGCTGGGCGTCCAGGGCGGGCCTTCGTCATGCGTGGGGTCAGGCGGAGAGAGTTCCGGCGATCCGGTCTGCCTCCTCCTGGAGAGTGGGCAGTACGTCGGTGATGGCTTCACTGGTGACGTCATCGCCGAGCCAGTCGCGGACTTCTTCGAGGGTCGCGATCACCATCGCGGATGCCACGAGGGCACCGGCCCAGACGTCGACGGTTGCCGTGCCGTCGTCCTCGTCGACTGCGATGTACAGGACCGGCTTTTCGTGGGGAGCGTCGAGGAGCTTCTGAACGTCGGCGTTCGTGACGTTGGCGGCGTGGGTCATGGGTTCCCTTTCCATGGGTGGCTGTTGTCTGGTCTACCGGATGGTGGGGGGTGCCCGCCGGGGTTCAGGCCGCGAGCAAGAGCCGCGCGGCGAGCTGGTGGTAGCAGCGCGAGCCCTTGACCCCGGCGGGGCAGGAGCAGGCGGTGGGGGCGGTCTTGTAGGTCTCGGTGCCGTCGGTGCTGACGGCGATGAACACGAGGTTGCGGAGGGGGAGGATCGCGCCGTCTTCGATCAACTCGCGGGCCGACTGGATCTGGTGGGGCTTGTAGTCGGTGAGGTCGACGGGGGCGTTGCGGATGTGGCGGGCGCAGGTGGGGCCGTAGCCGGTGGCCATGCTCTTGGCGCTGGTGAGGGTGCGGCCGCAGCGGAGGCAGTTGGTGTGGTGGTGGGTGGTGGCTGCGGCGTTCATGTGGTTCCCCCTCGTTCGCTTCCTTGTGGCCACAAAGCTACGCGTCTTGTGGCCACAAGGCAAGAGGTTTGGTTCACTCGTTTGTGGCCACAATCTCGGATACTCTGGTCCCATGGAACCCACCACCGAGACCGACACCGAATACGACCCCCAGCGGAAGTTCCGCGCCCCCGACGACGAATGGGTCCCGTTCGAAGCGGCCACCCGCGCCATGCACCCAGAGGGTCGCAGCCCACGCGGCCGGGTCATCCGCGAGTTCATCCGCTGGTACATGCGGCGTCCCGGCGCCAAGCTCCCCGAGCGCCCTGCGGTCGGGCCGTGGTCGCGGAGCAGCGTCGCGTGTGGCGCGCCCAACTACGACGACCGGTGCGAGCTGCCTACCGGGCACGAGGGCCGCCACAAGGACGGCAATATGAGCTGGCCGCAGGGCGTGAAGCGCCCGGTCAACCCGGCACGCGGTGAGGAGCAGACCGCATGAGCGAGTTCACCGACAGCACCATCAGCCGCTACCTCGACCAGCAGCCCGGAATGCGCGACGCACTCCTCACAGACCCCATGCAGCACATGCAGGCCGAGGCGCTACGGCAGACGCTGAACATGGTCGAGCGTGCGCTGATCGACGAGGGGATGCCGGACGACGTCCGACGCCGGGTGGTGAACCGGGTCGTCTGGGGTGAGCCCGAGGGACGCGTCGACGTGCACGCAAGGATGCGCGACTCGGAGAAGCTGCGCCGTGAGCGCGACCTGCTGCTCACCACGTTCGACCCATCAGAGTTCGGGCGCCCGGACAACCCGGTGTTCAACGAACTGGCAGAGGGCTCCCCCGTCCGGGACGACCTGTCCCCCGAGGAGCGTCCGGTGAGCAGCGAGGAGACGAGCACATGAGCGAATCGCCAGCCATCCCCGACCCGCCAGACGACGACAAGGTCGGCCTCTTCTACCGGGCGTCGAACGGCTGGGACTACGCCAACCTCGCCATCCCGCCCGAGGACACGATCACCGACCCGCGCGAGCGGGAGATGTGCCGGACGCTGCTCGTGCGGGCGCTGGCTCTGCTGGACGCGGGACCGGTACGCCCGGGCGAGGAGCCGACGTGAGCGACGTCGACTGCCCGCACTGCCACGCCACGTTCGACACCATGGACGTCCGCGTCATCGTCGGCCGCCCCGACGGGAACGCGGTCGCGATCAAGCACACGAAGGACTGCGTCGACTACCCCGGAGACGCCGCGCGCTCAGACGAGGAGCCGACCACGTGACCTACAACTTCCGCGCCCGCGAGCGCGCCCGCCAACAGCAACGCGACGCCGACGACCGCCGCATGCGCCGCATGTTCTGGACGGGCCTCACCGTCGCCGCGATCGCGTGCTGCATCGTCGCGCTGCTCGTGGGCCCGGACTCGTGGCTCGGGTGGGCGGCGGTCATCGTGACGGCCCCGGCCGCAGCCGCTGGCGTCGCGGTCGCGTTCATGGCGCAGGACCGGATGGCAGCGCGCCGCTGACCCTCCGCATGACGAAGGCCCCGCCGGGAAACCAGCGGGGCCACTCCATGCCCACCGTCAGCCGATGCTCCCGTTGATCGACCCGTCATCCGAGTAATCCAACAGGTCCCGATCCTCCTTCGACATGTCATCGAACGTCTTCTGCATGATCCACCCCATGTGGAGGGTGTCGTAATCCTCCTGCGACAGCGGCTCACACGCGTCAGGCCGGTTCGTCTTCGTCGCCGACGAGGTGAGGGCTTTCTCGCAGGCGGCGACATGCTCGTCGTAGGTGGTGCGCGCAAACGCCCACACCGTCGCACCAACACCGGCGGCGACGACGAGAGCGATGACGATGAGCACAGGCCGGTTGCGTCTCCGCGCCGGCGGCGGGGCGGGCGGCGTGCTGTCGGGCTGGGGCGGGTACGGCTGATCCATGGTTCCCCCCGGAACGTAGATGAGGCCCCGGAGCGTAACGCCCGCCACCGACAACGGGGCGGGAACAGGCGAAAGCCCCACCGGCGGGGGTAGAACCGGCAGGGCCTTCAGGGGGGGCTTTCAGTGTGGCAGGCGCGTCAACTCGACCTCAGTCGACGGGCACCCATTGGGTGACGGTGACCTCCTCCTCCTCAACCTCGACGCCCTCGACGGTGTCGCCGTACCAGCCGTAGTTGGGCGGGCCGTCGCCTCCGACCTCGAAGTCACCGACGTCGAGACGGCCTTCGTAGCCGACGGCATAGGTCTTGCCGTCGTCAGGGGCACGGAAGATCACCCGGCGTTGCGCCGAGTACTTCAGCGTCGTGACGAACTCGTCGGCGATGAGATGGTCGGAGTACATGAGGTCGTCGTGGGTGTCGGGCGGAATCCCGAGCGCGGCGAGTTCGGCGGGGGTGAAGTGTCGGGTTGGCATGGGTTCAGTTTCCCTGCTTCGGTGTGCCGGGGACGGGCTTCTTGGCCTTCGGGTAGTAGCCGCCGCGGCGTGCCGAGTATTCGGTCACCTGCTTCTCACCTTCCGGGACTCGGTTGGGGTCGCGGGTCGGCCAGTTCTTGGGCAGCGCCATGATGGTGCTCCTGTCTCGTGAATGCGGGATGGGGAACCGGGGCGTGGCCGCGCTCTCTTGGCGGATGGAGCGGCCCGCCCCGGGGTCTAGGTGCGCGCTCGGCGCAGTACGTGCCAGCGGCTGGGGTGCCCCTCGTCCTTGATGATCGACATCCCCTCTCGGGCCCCCTCCTCGCCGCTGTTGTTGCTGTTGTTGTTGCTGGTCAACACCCTTTCCGGGGCGCCGTCCTGCGTAGGAGAGGGGAGGGCCGGGAAGTGGCTGCTCTTCACGCCCGGGGACACGGCCACCGGGCGCCCCTTCATCCGCACCCCGTCCGAGATGGTGATGCGGGCCTCCCTCAGCCCCTCCCGGACGGCCTCGTTGGAGGCGTCCAGAGCCTCAGCGAGAGCACTGACATGGGCGTGCGGGGCACCGATCGCATGGAGGGCCTGAGTGAGCTCCAGCGGGGTGGGGAGCGGGGGCTCCTCGGGCGAGGCCAGGCCGGCCGCCGGGAAGACCGTGGGGTCGGGTGCGCGGAGGCCGAGGGCGATCGCGGTGAGCACCCATCCGGCGGCCGCGGTGTAGACGATGTTCGTGGTCCAGGGGAGCCCCTTCGTGACGCCCGCGACCATGATGATGATGATCAGTTTGAGGGTGACTCCCCCGGCGATCCACGCAGCGATAGCGCGGCAGATGACCGTGGACCCAACCCAGACGGCAACCCAGACGCGCATCTCAGCCGCCGATCATCATCAGGATCGCGGCGCCCAACTCGGACGGGATCGCCCACACTGTGCCGTCCCCGGCGGCCGGCCACACGATCCCTGCGATCAAGCCGAGGATCGCTCCGCGTAGCGGGCTCATCTTCCAGCACAGCATCAGGAAGAGCAGGATCAGCGCGACCGCGCCGAGGCCCACGTTGCCGAAGGGGCCCGAGCCGGTGCCGACACCGAGCCCGGTCAGCCCTTGGCTGGTGATCTGCTCGGGGTTCGCCCAGATCGATCCTGCTGCGGAGAACGCGGTGGAGGCGACGAATCCGCAGATCAGCGCCGGGTTGTCCTTCAGCCGGACTCGCCCTTCGCCTTTCACACCGAGGACGAGGAGGACGGTCAGGGCGAGTGAGATGCCTCCGGCGCCGAGCGCTCCGAGGGCTGCGCCTTCGGCTGCTGCGAGGTACATCGGGGGTCTCCTAGATGAGGGCGTTGGGCGCGTGCAGCGCGGTGGCGAGGAGTGCGGTCGACATGGGGATGCGGCACACCCACGCCATGTGCGGGCGCAGCCGGGACGGCAGGAACCGGCCGAAGCGCTCGGTGGCGAACTCGGCGCCGAACCAGCCGAACCCGGCCAGACACAGACCGGTGGCCGGGGCCCCGGGGCCGAGGGTGTCGAGGAACGCCGCCATGGAGTGGTAGAGGCCGAACGTGTAGCCGACGCCCGCGCCGGCGCCGTGGACGAGGAACCAGCGGCGGGCGCGGGCGCGGCGTTCCTGGGTTCGGGTGTCGACGGGTTCGGGTGTGGCGGGCGGAGTGAAGGTGATGTTCCAGCCCGGGGGCATGGGGGGTGTCGGCTCCGGGTCCGTCGGCTCGTCGGCGGGGGGCTTGCCGACGGACCACCAGCGCGGCTGCTCGTCCGGGTCCGGGGCGGTCATGGTGGTCCTTCGCAGGTCGTGGGAGTGGCCGAAGGGGCGGGCGTTGAGGGCGCGGAGGAACGCGCGGATGCGCAGCTCGTCGCCGCCCTGGCCGGTCATGAGGCAGTGCGCTCGATGCGGGTCCGTGTCCGGCGGATGGTGTCGGCTGACACGTCCTGTCCGTGGATCTTCCGGACGTAGGACATGACCGCGTCCTTGTCCGTGATCCCGGATGCGAGGGCTGTCCGGATGCTGTCCGCGACGGTCTGTCCGGGCGGGGCGATCGGCCGGACTCGGCGGACAGGAGGACGCGTTGACCTGCTGTCCGCCATGTCCGGACGGTTGTCCGTGTCCGGGCCGAGGATGGTCCGGACGGTGTCCGTGTCCGTGTCGATCCGGGCGGCGGACAGGTGCTCGACGATGTCCTCGGCGGACGCGTCCGGGAAGGTGGTCGCGGCGGCGAGGACAGCGGAGCGGACAGTGCTGTCCATCCGCTTGTCCCGTCCGGCCGTGGTGTCCGGAGCGGTGATCCGGTGTCCGGTCTGGACGGGGTCGAGCAGTTCGAGGCGGACACCCACGGCCGCGCGCAGCGTCGTCCAGGACCGGCCCGGGTACATGATCCAGCCGAGGAACGGGATGTGCGGAAGGCGCTCGGCGATGAGGCCGCGGTC
Organism: Streptomyces sp. NPDC033178; assembly: GCF_055577685.1. Taxonomy (NCBI): domain Bacteria; kingdom Bacillati; phylum Actinomycetota; class Actinomycetes; order Kitasatosporales; family Streptomycetaceae; genus Streptomyces; species Streptomyces sp. NPDC033178. The sequence continues at coordinate 266,312 of NZ_JBVIPT010000006.1, read as the reverse complement.
GGCTCGCTGCTCGTCGCGGATGTCCCGGCGGTGGAGTTCGAAGAGGAGCTCCACGCCGGCCGACAACGATGCGAACCCGGCGGCGGCGGGGAGTCCGCCGAGTTGCTGGCCGTGGTGCCAGTTGAGGATTCCGGCGACGGTGACGAACATCAGGATCGCGAGGCGGGACAGGCCGGCGGGGGTGCCGCGTTCGACGGCGCGTCTGGCGTAGGTGGCGCAGATGAGTCCGGCTGCGTCGAACATCACGGAGAGGGCGATGGCGAGGAGCCAGGGCATGCCCCATTGGTGGAGTTGTCCGGAGAGGGACCAGGCGGCGGCTGCGAGGAGCATGCCGAGGACGAGGCCCCAGGCGAGGCGGATGGGTTGGGAGAGTCGGCGGCCGTTGCCGGTGGTCTTCACGGTGGGCTCCGGTGTCGTGAAGTGGGACCGCCCTCCCGCGGGGGGATTGTCGCGGGAGGGCGGCCGATCGGGGTGGTTACCAGGGCCAGCGGGCGCCGTTGCCGCGGTCGAGTTCGGCGCGGTGGCGGGTTCCTCGTCCGGCGGTCTTGCGGTCCTGCTAGGCCTGTTTGCGTGCGGCCTTGTCCCGTTCGGCGGTCGAGGGGTTCGACGCGTAGGGGTTGGCGGCCTTCAGCTTCCGGTTGAGGAGGAAGCCCATCAGCGGGCGCCTGCCGTTCCGCTGCCGTTGCAGGTGTCACAGGTCTTCCAGTTTTGGCGGACGATGCCGTTGCTGCTGGTGTCGACGGTGCGGCCTCCGTCGCCGTTGCATCCGGTGCAGGTGCGGGGGGTGGGCTGTTGGGGCGGGCGATCGGTACGGTGTCTCACAGTCATTTCTCCTGGTTGCTCAGGGGATCTGGCTGGCCCGGCAGGAGGGTGAGATCTCCTGCCGGGCCGTTTCTCATTGGTGAGCAGCGTGGGCTGCCTGATGCCGAGCGTACGGGATATCCCGTACAGTGGCAACGCAGCCCGCCCAGGGAAGGGACGGGGCATGGAGAAGGAGGTGCAGCGCGTGCTGGACGCTCTCGCAGGTCTCTCCGAGATCGACGACCCGAAGACGCGCGCGCTCGCTGTCGCGAGGGTGCTGAAGGAGTGGCCGGAGCACAGCAAAGCGCTGCGGGAGGTTCGGCGGCAGGCCGTGTTGGAGCTGCTGGAGCCTGAGGACGCCTCCGTCCGGAAGATCGCCAAGGAGTTGGGCGTGTCGCCGACGACCATTCAGGACCTGACGGCGGGCTACTCGCGGTCGGGGAAGGACCGCGCGAAGACTGCGGCAGCGGAGGAGTCAGGCGATGGATGAGCTGGTGCGGTGGCTCGGCGAGCAGCTCGACGAGGACAAGCGGCTCGCGCTCGGTGCGACATGGCACGAGGACGCGGGCAGATGGACAGCCGAGGCCTCGCCGTACGGCGTGGAGCGACGGCAGCAACGCGGTCAAGGTCCGCGCTGGCTTATCGGCGACTCGATGGACGACGGCGTCATCACCGATGTCGATCCTCAGGCGTCGGAGACTGAGGGTGTGGCGCGGCATATTGCGGAGTGGGATCCGGCTCGGGTGCTGCGGGAGATCGACGCCAAGCGGCAGGTCGTGGATCGGTACGCGTGGCTGCGCGAGCACGGCGACACGGGCGGCACCGCGTGGGTCCTCAAGCTGCTCGCGCTGCCCTACGCGGACCGGCCCGGCTACCTGGAGTCGTGGCGCCCGTAGCCGCTCATGACAAAGCCCTCCCGGTAGCAGTTCGGGAGGGCTTCGTCGTGTAGCAGTGCTGCTCCTACCGCGCCCGCAAGAACGGTGGACAGCAGGATGAGCGTAACGGCCGGGTGTGACAACGCGGCGGCGCCCGCTCCGTCCAGGTCAGGAGAGCGGGCGCTGCCCGGTGTGGGTGGGGTCCCGTTCCAGCCACACCAGGCACGCGCAGGATGGCACGGAGGGTCAGGCTGGTGGGCCGGCCTGCCAGTTGGGGCCGCGTAGTGCGGCCGGCACTTCCATGCCCATGCGGATCAGCGACTCGGCCATGCCGTCGACGAGCGCGTTCGGGATGAGGAACCCGCGCCCGCCATCGGGCCGCTCGGGCTGTGACGGCGTCTCGGGCTGGTCGAGGGTGGCGAGGATCTCGTCGGTGATGCCGTGGGCGTGGGCGAGATCGAGGAGTTCGGGACAGTCGTTGAGGTTGTCGACGACGGAGAGTTCGTTGTAGCCGGAGCGTCCGCAGCCTTCGCAGCAGGGCGCCCAGGTTTCGGAGGGGTCGAGGCGGTGGCGGTTGAGGATGCGGCGGTCGGCCTCGCAGCGGCGCAGCACGGCGGCCGGGTCGTTGGCCACGATGTGCTGCGCCATGGCCAGGCCGTCGTAGGAGCCGTTCCACCGGCGGCCGATCTTCCGCTTCAGGCTGGGGTGCGGCTCGTCGACGATGAGGATCCGGCCGTCGGTGTGTTCGTCGCCGTCTCGGAACGACCAGGCCGGTGCGGGCGGGTGGCAGCCGCAGAGTTCGGCAGCCACGCGTGCGAGGCGTTCGCGTTCGTTGATCTGTTGGGTGATCCAGCCGTGCAGGTCAGGCACTGGTCCCCTCCTCGCTCCACTGGGGATCGCGGATCGCATGCACCAGCACCGCAGAGCCGAACTGCTCCGGCAGCCGGAACTTCGCCCGCGGGTACGTGCGGTACCGCTCCAGACTGAACGTGCACACAGCGTCCGTGCCACGCCTTTCCGGGTCGGGCTCGTAGCGGACGGGCCGGCGGGCTACGAGGCGTCGGGCGTACCAGCGGTGGGCGTGGCGCTTCTTCCACATCTGCCAGGTGGAGGTGGGGATCTCGTAGGTGACGTGCTGGCGGGCGGTGAACGTCTCGGGTGGCAGTTCGTCGGCGAGGATCTTCGCCTGGAAGCGGACGGCGAACTGGCCGAAGAACGATTGCTGCACGGCCACGTCGACATCAAGGAGGAAGTCTTCGTCGACGGTGAACTGCTGCGCGTACCGCTTGAACCTGAGAGCGACGGCTTCGGTGTCCGCGGTCGGGTCAAACACTGGGCTGCTCCTTCACGGTGATGTCGAGCTCGTCCCGCAGCCTACGCAGCCGCTCCCACGGCCAGCAGCGGAAACCGCGCTCTGCCGTCACACCCCGGACCGCCTCGTCGTCGGACTGATAGGCCGCAGCAAGTAGGCGCAGCCACTCAACATCAACCCACTCGGTTCTGCTGTGGGTGCCGCACCGGTAGGCGCCTTCGCGGGCCGGGTAGGTGGACGGGCAGCCGAGCTCGATGAGGGCGCCGGAGTGGCGGGCGATGAGCAGGTCGCAGTTTGCGTGGTTGTCGGTGTCGTCGCGTACGGCGGCTTCGGCTTCTTCGGGTCTGTTGTGGCCGAGACCGGTGACGGTGAGGGCTGGGTCGTGGCTGAGGCAGAGGATGTGGTAGTTGCTGCTCACGGCTGGGGCTCCTCGTCTGCCGGGTGCGACTCGGTCACCGGGTGCGCGGTCTGATTGTTGCCGTGCACGGCTAGCCATCGCGCCCGGATTTCCTCCTCGTCGACCTCGCTCAACTTCGCGGTGGGTACTGGCCGCCAGTCCTCCACCAACTCCAGCAGCAGAGCCGCCGACCCAGCGTCGTAGCCGGTCACCCGGTACAGGACTTGGTCGGCGATGTTGACCATGTTGGGGCTCTGCAGGGTGGCGCCCCAGTCGTGGCCGGCGAGGACGTCGAGGGCCATGCGTGCGCGGGCTGGTGCGGTGTTGACGATGAGGCCGTAGCCGAGGTGGCGGGTGAGGACGATCTCGCCGGGGCCGGGGCACTGGTGCTTGCTGTGGTCGCGGATGTCGGGTTCGAGGCAGGTGGCGCAGACGCTCACGGCTGGTCCTGTCCGTTGAGGGCTTCGATGGTTGGGCACGGCCATGCCACGTGCCGGTCGTTGGTCGAGCACCAGGCGCACGCCTCGTACTCCTGGACGTGCAGGGCTCGCACCCGTTTGATGCGGGCGGACGCGGCGGCGTGCATCTCTGCGAGCTGGAGTTCGTCGAACGCGACGAGGAGCGCTTCGGCTGCGGGGGTGGGGCTGGCCATCAGTGCTGCTCCTCGCTGGGTTGTGGGTGGCGGGTCTTCTCGTGGACTTCCGCGGCGGCGACGAGGTGCGCGATCGAGGGTACGAAGTCGTCGGTCTGCCAGGTGGCGACGTCGCCGGTGCCGATGACGTTGTTGCTGCAGAGGTCGCAGGTGAGGGCGACGGTTGGGTGGCTGCCGGTTGGGTCGTCTCCGGTGACGCTGTACTCGCCGAGGTTGATCACGGTTGCTGCTCCTCGTCGTGTTCGTCGCGCATGTGGCCGGCCATCTGCTCGCGTGGGATGAGTGCCGGTGATCCTTCGCAGCGGGGGCACGGGTCACGCACGACGGGGGCGGGGTCGTCGCGCAGGGCCTGCCCGTTCTGCCGGATCACGTCGGCGAGGTCGGCGTGCGAGTACGGGTCGTCGTCGTCCATGAACCCCGCATCGCACAGAGCACGGCGGATCCCGTCCAGCTGATGCTCCTTCGCACGCCGTGCCTTGTGTGCGAGGCGCAGCTTCTGCTGCAGCTTGCCGACCATCTCTGGGGCGTCCGCTACGAACTTGGCCTTGGCTACGCGAACGAGGGCGGTGAGGGCTTCCTGGCCTTCGGGGCTGAGGTCGCTGGTGCCGCGAACGCGGATGGTTTCTCCGTCGATGTCGACGGGGCGGCAGGTGTCGGGTTCGGGCTGGTCGGTCATCGGTTCCTCCGTGCTCGGCGTGCGAGGGCGCGTCGTGTGGCCCGGTTGGGCGGTGCGGGGTCGGGTGCGTCGTCGTCGACCACGGTTTCGGTGGCGACGAGTTGCTGCTCCCAGGTGATGCCGGGTTTCCCTGCCCGCTCGGCGCGTGGGGTGGACGACGGGGCGGTCACGGCTGGTCATCCGTCGTGTCGTTGAGGCGGGCGCGCACCCACTCGGCGTCGGATTCGGCGACGTGCGCGCCAGCGCTGCGGGCGACGATGATCTGCATCGGTTGCCCGTCACCGTCCCGCTCGGTCCCGACGTAGGCGCCCCATGTCTGCCCGTGGTCGGGCGGGGTGTGGCCGTCAGGGCAGTGGGGGCAGCCATCCGCCATCTGGTAGCGCGGATTCTGTTCGACGGCGCGGAGCACGGTGAGCGGGTCGTCGGCGGCCTGCGGGTCGATGCGGTCGGCGGAGGCCCGGTAGTAGATGCGGGTGAGGCCGGACTTGTCGCCGGTGGCTGCGTCGTTGCGGAGCTGTTCGGCGAGGTAGTGGGCGTGCTGGCGCAGGATTTCCGTGGCTGCGTGTTCGGCTTTCTCTGGGGTGTGGGCGACGGAGAAGAGTGCGACGAGGGTCGTGTGGGGGTTCATGGCGGGCGTGTTCATGCGGCTTCCTCGTATCCGGGATCGTCTGTGCGGGCGCTGGAGCGTCTGGCGCGGGCGTGTGCGAGGATCCGGGCCTTTCGGCGCCCGCAGGCCCAGGAGGGCCGCTCCAGGCGCTTCCTGACGGCACGCCACACCCACGCGATGCCCGCCGCCACGGCCAGCAGTAGCGCCGACACGGCCATCCCGCCGATGACGATCCACGCGGCGTAAGCGCGGGCGAGGGTGAACGCGGTGTCTATCGCCTCGCCGAGCAGCTCCCCGTTCACGAGGTGTCCTCCGGCGTGTGCTCGGCCTCGACGGCGAACGTGGTGTCGGAGCGGACGAGGCGGTACGCGTGCTCGTGGCCGCCGTTGTCGACCTGGTGCTGGTAGTCCTCGCGGGCCTCGTCGAGGGTGTCGCGGTCGCCGAGCCAGCGGTGCCAGATGCCGCGCCGCTGGGTCTGGATCGTCCACGTGGTGCTCGGCGGGTACGGCGGCTCCGTGTCGTCGCTGATCGCCGGGTACATGTCGGTGATGGCGAGGCAACTGTCGACGACCTCAGCGAGGACGGCGCTGTCCTTCGGATGCTTCTCGCCCTGCGGGTGCATGCGGCCTCGCACGTAGCCCATGACGGCGGCGTCCCGGACGAGGGCGCGTTCCCGGTCGGTGAGCGAGGCGAGGAAGCCAGTGATGGCGTCGGCGCGTTGGGCGTCTCGCTTGGCGAGGTAGGCGAGGTAGGCGGCGGGGAGCTCGGCCATGTCAGGCCTCCTCGTCGGGCTGCTGGTTGATCAGGACGTCCGCGCCGCAGTCCGGGTACGTGCAGATCCCGCCGTCCGGGAGGTCCTCGGAGGTGACCGGGTGGAAGTCGCCGCAGAGGATTGCCGCCCACTCGGGGGCGTGGGTGATGCAGCGCAGGAGTCGGCCGCCGTTGGACTGGTACGCCACAACGTCGGGGTCGGGAGTTGCGGCCTCCTCGTCGGGCTTCGCCACAGCAGCGGGCGTCTCCTCGAAGGTGTGCAGTTCGTGCCCGACGGCCTTCTGGCACTGCTGGCCGTAGTCCTCGAACTCGGCGGCAGGGCACTGCTCGGGCGGCCGGTTCGGGTTCATGAAGCAGGTGTCCGGGTCGACGCCCTCGCAGTTCGGGCACGAGTGCGGCTCCTGCGTGGGCTGTGGCGTCTCGTCGGCCATGCGACGCAGCTTCTCCAGTGCGGCCCGGTCCTCTTCGGTGAACCCGTCACGGAGGGACATCTCCTCGGCGGCCTGATCGAGAGCGAAGGCGAGGAACTGCCGATCGGTGTCGGACAGCACGGCGGCGGTCAGGGCCTGGACGCGGACATCGAGCGCCTCGGCGCGATCACGCATCTCCACCCAGTCCCTGCGGAGGCGGTCCACGTCGCGGCACGACGACTCCAACTCGGCGATGCGGACATGCAGTCCGGCCTGCTCGGCATCCGCGACGGCCAGCAGAGCGGTGACGGCGAACTCCTCGGCGGCCTTCGGGTCGTTCACCTCGTCGAGCAGGCCCCAGCGGCGCAGCACCTGCCCGTACTGCTGCTCCCGCGCGGCCCGGTCTGTGGCAGGCGCAGGCCCGGCAGACTCCGGGTCGTGCAGCCGCGCCTCCTCCGCCAGCCACTCAGGCCAGCCGTCCAGGCCCTCGTCGTAGTGCTGCCCATACGGCTCGCTGTGCGGGACCGCCTGCCCGTCCACGTGGATCCGCCCAACCACGTAGGCGTGCACACGGCCGAGCTGACTGTCAGGCGCGGACCGGTAGGTCAGCATGATCTCGAAGGGCCGGAGGGTGCCGCGCCCGTACTGGTACGGCAGATCGGGCAGTCCGCGGGCGGCGTAGCGGACGGAGTGGGCGAGCGGGATGCGGTCGACGGCGGTCGGGTCGGTGGTCACGGTGTGGCTCCTTGATCGGGGAGAATCGGGCGGCCCGGCAGCCCCGCGGCTCCAACGCGGGGCTGCCGGTTCGTGCGCGGTCACGGGGTGGTGGCGCAGCCCGCGCAGTCGTCGACGTGCCCCGGGTCGGCCGCAACGTCGGCGACCACATGCGTCTCCTCGTCGCCGGTGACGCACTCCAGGAGGCTGTGCAGCCGGTCCCCGGCGGTGGAGACCTTGCTGGCCCAGATCTGGCCGAGGTCGTCGCGGACGGCTTCAGCCTCTTCGGCGGTGAGGGTGACGCGGACGGTGTCGTCGGTTCGGGCGATCTGCATGTGCTGCTCCTGGGTGTGTGCGGGCCGGACGGAACCGGATAGCGGGCGGGTCGGGTCAGCGGCAGCAGCCCGCGTCGCAGTGCGCGGACCAGATCTCGTGCTTCGGGGCATTGGGTTCGTCCGCGACCGCGTGTGTCTCCTCGGCGGGCGGCCACGTTCCGGCGGTGATCTGGTCGTGGCGGGTGGCGAGCAGCCCGCGCAGGACGCTGGCCTTCTTCGCGTACCGGTCGCGGGTGGCTTCGGCTTCGCGGATGGCGGCTTCGATGGCTTCGGGTGCGGCGTGGGTCATGAACCGCGGGGCGATGTAGGTCACGGCGGTGTTTCCTCCAGTAGGTGTGTGGGGCGGACGCTCAGACGGAGGCGGCGGCAGGCGCGACGGTCCTGCCGGGCCGTGTCCTGGATCACGTGGACCGCGATCGCGACAGCCTCTGACCGGCACGGCGTTTCGGCGCGGTCCCTCGCTGGAAGTCATCGCGCGCCAGGCACAGGATGTGGATCAGGTCCAGCAGGAACTGGGCGTCGTGGGACGGTCCGGGGTCCAGGTCGGACAGGAGTCCGTGGATTTCGTCCTCGTCGACCTCGATGTGGATGTGTCGATGTTCGGGCCGGTAGTCGGCGAAGGCTCGGTGCATGTGGGGCTCCTGGGGTGGTTGGCGTGCCCCGGGCCGGATTTGAACCGGCACTTGATCCGCTTTTAAGGCGGGTGCGTCTGCCGTTGCGCGACCGGGGCGGGTTGGGGTCAGTCCGCGGCGACGGGCAGAGGGATCTGTCCGGCTTGGGCGCTGCGTGCGAGTTCCGCGTAGGCGACGGCCTCGGTGTGCATGGCGGTGACCCGTGTGACGAGGTCACCGAGTTGGTCGGCGATCTCCTCGTTGGTGGGGGGTGTGGGCCGGGCTTTGCTGCCGCTGCGGACGTTGAACAGCGGCTGTGCAAGGCGGTTGCGGGCGCGCGCCTGCCACTTCTCGATCATGTTGGCGGTGGCGACGAGGTCGGGGTGTGCGTCGGGGCTGCCCTGGATTTCTGCGACGAGGTGGTTGAGGTTGACCGCGAGGAGTGCGTAGGCGCTGTGGGAGCGGTCGTGCATGGCGGAGAGGTTGCCGGCCATCTCGTGGTAGGTGGCGCAGTGCTGGCAGTCGGTCACGGGGTGGCCCTTTCGATGAGGGTGGTGGTCTGGGTGTATCCGGCCGGGGAGTTGGGGTGGGCGGCCTGGTCGGTGGCGAACCATTGGTGGATGTTTTTGCCGCGGGTGATCCAGCGGCCTTTGAGTTCGAAGCCGGGGAGGTCTGGGTGTGGGCGGTGGACGATGCCTTCGTAGACGGATTCGCCTGGGGTGGGGCTGGTGCAGACGATGCGGATGTGGTCGCCGTGTTGGGGGTCGTAGGGGTCGTTGGTCACTGGTCTTCTCCGTGGTCGTGGTGTGTGGTGGTGGTGTGGCGGGGTGGTGGGGGTCGCGGGGTAGTGATCGGCGGCGGGGTTAGGCGGATTGGGCTTCTCCGCGGCGTATGAGTCGGAGGTGCCGGCGTTTCGTCGAGAGGCTGGGGTCGTCTTCCCAGTGCCAGGTGCGGAGGGCTGCGAGGAGGTCGGCACGGTGCTTCGCTTGTTCGGCTGGGGTCCATGGGGGGCGTGGTCCGGGTGGTGGGGGCGGCTTGGGGCGTGTGGGCCATTGCTCGGCGAGGAGTCGCTCGTACGCGCTCACGGTGTGGATTCCGCGCGCTGGGTGGCCGCTTCGATGCCGTCGCACGCCTGGCGGAGCCGTTCGGCTTCTGCGTCCTGGCGGGCTGCGATGCGGGCGTTCGTCGCGCAGATCTTCGCCATCGTCTCGGCGTCTGCGTTGATCGACGGGTCGTCTTCTTCGAGTTGCTTCTCGACGCCCCAGCAGCGGACGCAGAGGAGTGGCTGCTTGTCCCGCGTGCACCAGCGGCAGGTGAACATTCCGGCGCCGAGGTGGCCGTGGTCGGGTTCGAAGAGGAACAGCGGGCGGGTCTGCTTGCAGTGGTCGCAGCGGGCTTCGATCGGCTGGGTGGTCATGTGGGCTCCTTGGCGGTCTGTTGGTCGGTCCAGGTGGTGATGCGTGCGTCGTGGCTGGGGATGGGGAGTCGTCGTCCGCGGGGGCTGGTGCAGCGTTGGCCGGGTGGGGCGTTGCACCAGGGGCAGCGGATGGACCACTCGGGGTGGTCGGTCACGGCTCGACGATCTCGGCGTCGGGGATGGCGGGTTCGCGTGCGAGGTGCTGTGCGGCCCTGTCGCGGATGCGCTGCTCCTGTGCGGCGCGTTCGGTGGCCGTCGTCTCCGGGACGCCCTGTGCGGCCCTGAGGCGGGCGCTGTGGGGCTTCTGGCGGGGCTTACCCATGGGCTGCTTCTCGGAGGCGCCGGGTGTCTTGCACGGGCGTCCGATGGCGGCGTGGCAGGCGGGGCATTCGATGCCGAGGGGCCCGGCGCGGCGGACGGTGTCGGCGAGGTGTTCTTCGTCGGTGTCCGGGACCGGGCGGCCAACCTGGTAGCCGCGGGCTTCCAGCTCGTTCACGAACTGCTTCGACGGTCCGCCTTCGAGGGCGAGCCGGCCGGACGGGGCTGTGACTCGGCCGGAGGCGATGGCCTGGACTTGGCCGCGGTATCGGGCCATGAACTCTTCGACGGTCTCGTCACCGATCGGCTCGTACTGAAAGTTGACCAGCCGCGCGGAGCGGATCTTGGAACGCAGTGTGCGGACGTGGTGCGGAAGGATCCACAGCCGGTCGCCGGGGTTCTGCGGCGGCGTCGAGTAGTAGGCGGCGACGGCGTCGCGGGCGTCTTGGTCGAAGGGCACGTCGCGGAGGGCTGCGGCCCAGGACTGGGCGGCGGCGACGGAGGGCTGCCGATTGTCGAATCCGGAGCAGTGGGCGAGGAGGGCGGCGGCTTCGGTGGAGTTCATGCGGTGTCTCCTTCCTGGGCGAGTTGTTCGGCGATGGCCATCCAGCCGGCGACCTTCGCGTCCGTGCCCGTGAGGGGCTGCTGCTGGCCGGGGAGGGCGATGACGTTGCCGGGAAGCCGCGGGGCAGCGTTCATGGCCTCGTTGACCACGCTGGGCAGGGTGTTGGGGTGGAGACCCTTGGTCATCCAGAGGGCGATGCCGCGACGGACGTCGTTGGGCTCGATGCCTTCCGCGAGCATCTGCTTGACGTGCTTGGCGACTTGGCCGATGACTGACTTGGGTGGGCGCTTGGTGACGCGCTCCAGGTATTCGCCGATGATCGTCTGAGCGGTGATGGGCTGCTCTTGATCGGCTTCTGCCGATTCGACGTAGTCGACATCGAGGACGTCGGTCTCGGGCTCGTCGGCGGCGGACGCGTAACTTCCTTTCCCTTCCCTGTTCCTTTCCTTTCCTTTCCTTTCCTGTGGTGAGTCCTCAGTGAGTTGTGCGTGAGTGTTCAGTGAGTCGCCGTTGTCCCTGGTCACAGGGTCGGGAGGGGTCGGTTCGCCCTGTTCAGGGGCCGGAAGCTTGCTCGGCGTCGGACGGTTGATCCTTTGGTGCTCATCCCAGCCCGCGACGGCCAGGTAGCGCTTCCGATTGAGGATGTAACGAGTAATCAGTGAGGACTCAGTGAGGAGCTTCAGGTCGAGTTCGATGTCCGAGGCGGTGCGGTCGTCGAGGGGCCAGACCGCGGCCTTGATGAGGCGCGGGTCGTCGACGCACCGGCCGGCGTCATCGACGTGCGTCCACAGGCCGATGAACGTCAGCCGTGCCGTCAAGGGGAGGTCGGCAACGGTGAGGCTGGTGAAGAACTCCGGCTTGATGGTGCGGATTCTGGCCACGCTTGGTGCTCCTCGGTTGGAAGTGCGAGAGGGGCGGGGCCGCCGCGGTGGACGGCCCCGCGGTGCTGCTACTTGGGCATGGGCATGGGCGCGTCGGACGGCTGCTGGATCCGCGACAGCGTCCGGTCCTGACGCACGGCGTTCCACGCGCGGATCAGGTACGCCATGTACCGGTAGTCCGGGATGGCGCGGCGGTCGGCACGCTCGCTCATGACGCGGTTGCGGAGGGTCAGCACCGGGTGCCCGGCAGGGAGTTCGGCGCCGTCACCGAGGCGCGCGAAGAACCACACGGCCTCGTCCACGTCGACGCGGGACAGGAGGTGGTGGCTGGTGCCGATCGCCGACTTGGGGATGTAACGGAACGTCTGGTGGACGCGGACGGAGATCTCGACGGAGCGGTAGATCTCCGGGTGTTTGGCCAGCAGGGCCGCGCACTCGGCGGTGGTGGGGGTGTAGTTGCGGGCGAACTTGTGGTCGCCCTCGTCCCACATCCATACGCGCTTGAGGATGGCGGCGAGGACGGTGGCGTTGGTCTCGCCGCGGAGGTGGAAGGCGTCGGCGGTGGTGCGCTTGGCGCCGGCGTCCATGGTCTCTTGGGTCTCGTTGGCGAGGCCGGTGACGACCATGAGGGGGATGGCGACGTCGGCTTCGATGACGGCGAGGAGCCGGTGCTGGCCGTCGAGGAGTGTGCCGTCGGCGGCGAACTTGATGGCTTCGCCGTTGAGGCGCCACTGTCCGGCCTTCATGTCGCGGGAGTAGTCGCTGACGGCGCGGGCGCGGATGTTGCGGTTGCGGGTGTTCTGCCTGAGCCACTTGGCGGCGAGGCCGGGGGTGACGGCCATGATTTCGACCTGGGGGATGTCGGTTGCGGGTACGCTGAGCTGTGTCATTACTGCTCCTGTTCGAGGGAGTTGGCGACGTCGCGCAGGGCGTCGCTGATCTTGTTGAGGCTCGTCGCCCACCAGCGGCGGGCCTCTTCGGTTGTGTGGGCCTGGTCGAGGCGCATGGCCTGGACGAGGTGGGCGGTGTGGTCCAGCGCGCCGAGGAGTTCGGGGAGCTGGTGGTGGGTGGTCTCCCGGTTTTTGGGGAACCGGTCGTCTTGGGTGAGGCGGGCCAGCCGCTCGGCGGCCTTCGTGAGGTCGCGGCCGGCGTCGGCGAATGCCTCGGGGAGCGGGCGGCGTTTGGCCGCACGGCTGAGCTGCTCTTGGACTTGCGGGGGGATGGGCTCGCTGACTGCGCGGACGTGGGGTGCGCCGAGAGACGAAGCGTCGAGGAGGTTGTCGAACTCCTCGGTGACGAGTTCGGCGTCGACCACCTCGTCCGTGCCGGGCTCGTCCCAGAAGTTCTCGTCAGAGGCCGGAGCGGGGCGGGAGAACGGGAAGGTGCGGCCGTCGCTCGTCTCGACCCGGTCAGGCAATGCGGACTGGTCCGCATTGCTCAGGTCCTTGCGGACGGTCTTGTCGTCCACGCCGAGGAGTTCGGCAGTGCCGCGCTTGCTGACGCCGTTCCGTACGAGCATGAGCGCCATCTCGCGGCGCTCGTCCGGCGTGAACTGGAGGGCGGCTACGTCGAACTCGGCCCGCAGGTACTGGCCAGGCGTGTCGTAGCCGAGAGCGGTGTGTCCGCCGCTGGCGATGACCTGCTCGACGAGTCCGACTGCCGCCTCGGCGAGGGCGCTGGCGTGGTCTACGCGCTGCTTGGCCTGGTCGGTCAGCGTGCGTGCTTCATCCGCTGTCATCGACATGACGAGGTCGCTCACAGAGGGCCTCCAATCGAAGCGCTGTGCATATGCAAGACCCTACCCTTGTGCATATGCAAGGTCAACGTGATAGCTAGACGGGATGCATATGCAGCGCGTACGGTGAGCGCATGGTCAGTCGCGCAAAGGACACCCACACCACGAATCGCGTCGTCCGTATCGACGACGAGGACTGGGCTGCCTACGAGAAGGCGTGTGCCGCAAAGGGGCTGACCCGGTCGGCGGACATCCGCGTGCACATCAAGCGCGTAGTCGCGACGTGGCGCCGCGAGCAGCGGGCCGAAGCTGCCGAGTCCTGACATCGCTCCTCCTCTCTGTCCCGGGGCCCCGCACCGTGTGGTGCGGGGCTTCGTGCTGTCGATCAGGTCCGAGACCAGGTGACGGTGCCCTGCTCGACGTAGCCCTTCGCGCGGCTCTCGCCGGTCGGCTCCTGGGTGTCCTCGTCGCGAACGGCGAGGTAGTTGGTCCAGAAGCTGACGCGGGCGCGGGCCGCGCCGATGGATCCGTACGGCCCTTCGTGCTCGGTGCGCTTGCTGCCGTCGCGGTTGGTGAACTCGATGACGGCGCGGAAGACGGTGGCGTCGGCGGCCATGCCGATCGAGCGGGCCATCAGCGGGCCGCCCGGAAGCTCGTCACGCGGAGTCCGCCGCGTTTCCGCAGCGTCACCCCGGCCTCGACCAACAGGGTGCGGGCGAGCCCGTACGACCGGCCGATCTGCCGTGCGACGGACTGGATCGTGCAGCCCTGCATGTACAGCTCGGCGGCTCGGGTGCGGGTTTTGATGCGGGTTTCGCCGGTGAGGTGGGTGCCGGACATCGGCGTCCTTTCGTCTGGTGGTTGGGGTCCCGGGCCCGCGCGCGTCCCGGGGGGACAGAACGGCGCGGGCCCGGGTGGCGGCCGGTGCGTTGGGGCGCTGGCCGGCCGCCGGTCTGGTGGTTTCAGCGGACGGGCACGGTCCCGGCGATCTCGTTCGCGATGTCCGTGGCGAGCTGGTCGCGTTCGTCCTGCGGCATGTCGGCCGCGTATGCGATGTGGATGCGGGCCTGCAACGGGCCGTCGTTCCAGCCGACATCGATGACGCGGGCACCCGGCTGCAGGCCGTCCTCGCCGATGTCGACGGCCCACCGGGACACGTCGGCGGCCTTGCCGAGCAGGTCGTCGATGGCGCGCTGCGCCTTGTCGAAGTCGTCCTCGTCCAGTTGGTCCCACTGGAAGTCCCCGCGGCTGGGGATCTTGTGGCCTTCCATCTGCTCGCTGATGCCGGAGAAGTCGGGGTCCTCGGTAGCGGCCTTGTGTTGGCGGGCGGCCTCGGCGAGGAGGTCGGCGACGGTGTACGGCTGGTCGGTCACGGTGTTCTCCTTGAGGTCGGCCCCGCCTCAATTCGCCTGAGGCGGGGCGCTGTTGTCGGACAGGTCAGGCGAGGTGTTCGTTCTCGTACGCCTCCGCCGCTTCCGCGGCCTGGGCTGCGAGGGCGTCCTCCGCGCAGGACTTGTGCGCTGGGGACCGCTTCGAGTCGCGGAGGTTCGTCGGCCGCTGGCAGTACCGGCAGGGCTTCTCGGTCCACGACCAGTGCTTGGCGTCACGCCAGTCGAGAAGCGGCGGCGGGTCCCGACCCGCGGGCTCGCCGCTCATGCGCGGGCCTTGGCGCGCCGGCGGGTCTGCTCGGCTTGGGCCCTGACCTCGTCGGTGGTGAGGTTGCGGCGTGCGGCCTGGCGGAGGATGCCGCGCCGTTCCGCCTCGGACATGCCGCCGAGGACACCGGTCGGTTCGCGGGTTTCCAGCGCCCACTCCCCGCACGCCTGGATGACGGGACAGGACCGGCAGATGTTCTTGGCGTACTCGATCTCCGCGGGGACCGTGCCCGGGAACATGGCGTCCGGCTCGTCGCCGCAGGGGCCTTGCTTCACCCACTGGCCTGCGGATTCGAGGGTGTCGGGGGCGTAGTTGGTGCGGCTCACGACGCCTCCCCGAAGATCGCCCGGTACAACTGCCGCGTGTGGTCCCGCATCGGCCGGTCCTCTACATGGCCGCCCGCCACACACCCCGGCGCGTCGCACGCCGGGGTAGCGAGACCGACCGGCTCACGGCCGTGGTGCAGGCGGAACGCCACCCGGTACGCGGACTGCATGCGGCCCTCGAAGCGGACGGCCGGGGTCTGATGCGCGACCGGACCGGTCCACCGGACATGCCCGTCGCCTGTCTCCTCGACGTGCGCCCGGAAGACGTCTTCCAGCGAGGCCGACCGGGGGCGTGCGCGTTCCCGCCGGGGAAGGGACGGGTCCCGCCGCTCCTGCTTGTCGAGGGTCTTGCACCGGCCGCAGTACGCCCGGCCGTCGGTCTCGAACTTGCCGTGCTCGGCCTGGTCGTGTCCGTACGAGCAGTGCGACGGCTGGTCGCCGGCGCGGAGTTGGCGGCGGGCATGGAGACGTCCGGCTTCGTCGTTGACGTGGCCGGGTGCGACGCAGTGCTTCTGCCCGCAGTCGGCGATGGCGTAGCCCTGCGGCGGACGCCCGTGGTGGATCTCGAAGGCGATCGCAGTGGGGCTGAGGCACTGGTCCTTGTAGCGCATGACGGGTGTCCCTGCGGCGCCGACGCGTTCGCCGGTCCATTCCATGTGGCCGCCGTCGAGGGGCCGGGCGAACAGCCGCCACTTGTCCTCGATGGTGCGGGTCTGTTCGGTGGGCACGAAGGCGGGGAGGCCGAGTTCGTCGCGGATGCGGCGGACTCGGGCCTTGTCGACGCGGAGGTCGCGCATGATGCGGCTGTTGCTGTGGCCGTCGCGGAGCATGGCGATGATGTCCGCGCGGGTCGCGTTGGGGTGGGTGGGCATCAGGTGTTCTCCTCTCGCTTTTCGTGGCCGACCTGCTGGGCTTCCTCGACGAGCTCGGCCGGCGGCGGCCCGAGCTCCTCGAAGAGGTGCGCCAACTGGGCGTGATACGCGTCGAGATGCGTGTCGAGGTCTTCGAGGAGACGGAGGCTGTCGGGCCCGGTGTAAACCCACTCGCCGTCCGCGGGCGGCGCAGGCGGGACGGGCGCCGGGGAGGGCTCGCCGTGGCCGAGCACGACCCAGGCGCAGCGGGCAACGACCACGGCGCCGCAGCCCCACAACAGCCACCAGGCGCTCACCGGGCCACCGCCTCAGGGCAGAGCGGCCAGACGTGGATGACGCAGCCCGGCACCGACAGCACGTCGTCCGCGCCCGTCTCCGCGTACCACTTGCCGAGCCGCACGTACTCGACGACCCGGGCATCGTCCTTCCACACGACGCCGGTCAAGGCGTCCTCGGTGGAGCGGGCCAGCTTCGACAAGTCCGGTGTACCGGCCGGCCGGGTCGGCGCCGCATCGCGCAGGAGGTGGGCGTTGCGGCCGGTGCGGTAGTGCCCTTTGGGCCGGTCGAAGGTGAACGTCATGGCGACGGCGAGGGGGCCGTCGAGGACCGTCCAGTCGGTGAGGGTTTCGGTGATGGCGAGGGCGGCGTGCTTGACGTCCTGCCGCCAGGGCTTGACCTTCTTCGACGACTCGATCATGACGCCGCGGCCTACGTGGCGCTTCGATCCCTGGGGGGCGGGGAGGCCGTGGACGGTGATGGTGATGGCGGGCCGGAGCCCGGCCGCCGGAGCGGCCAGGACCTCAGCTTCAAACAGAGTGCTCACAGGACATCCCCCAATACCGGCGACACCGAATGCAGGCAGTGCCCGCACCACCAGCCGTCCTTGTTGCGAATGCAGGGCTCCGCGGTCCCGCACTCCGGGCAGTCGAGCCACTGCTGCGCCACCACCGCGGCGTGCGGGGGCTCCGGCCACGGGCCGAGCCATACGTCGAGGGACTTCTCGTCGAGCACGGACCGGAACCGCGGGGCCGGGCGGGCAGCCGGGGAGCGGTGTCTGCCGTCCGGCATCGGCCACGCCCGCACCGCGGCGAACAGGGCGGCGAGGGACACGATGAGGACGATCCCGCCCACAGTGATCGGCTCGTTCACGTCGCGTCCTCCTCCACCGGCATAGGCAGAACCCGACGCCAGTCGTAGGCCGCACCAGACAGACCGACCGCGTCGTCGAGACGGGACTGCAACCGGTCGACGTCCTTCTCCAGCCGCTGGACGTGCGCCTCGGCGTGCGCCGCCCGGGCTTCGAGGAGGGTGATGTCTCCGAGCTCGCCGAGCCCCTGGTCGTGTGCCGAGTCGAGGCGGCGGGAGAGTTCACGGTTCCGGCCAGCGAGGCGCTGGTTCGCGGCGGCGGCCTCGGCGAGTTTCCGTGCATGCCGGGCCGCGGCCTGCTCGGCGTGCTGTAGGGCCGTTGCGCGGACTGCGTCGAGTTCACGGTCCATGCGGGCGCGGGTGATGAAAGGCCAGTTCACAGGTCGGCTCCTTCCAGGCGGCCAAGCTCCAGGCAGATGTCGACACGGCTGGCGGCGAGCGCTTCACGCAGCGCTTCAGCGAACGACTTGACGTCGTGGATGACGGTCGACGGATGGCCGGACGCCACCAAGTGCAGGGCCACGACGTCCTTCATGCGGGACAGCTCGCCGGACTGCTGCTCCAGCGCGGAGCCGGTGACCTTGGCGTCCTCTTTGAACGAGTCGCGTTCGGCGATCAGCCGGTCGATGTGGGCGGCTTGGCGGGCGTTGCGTTCTTCGAGCCTGCGACGGGACACGATCACGACGCCTCCCCACGCTGCTGCGGGATGAGCGGCCACGAGCCGTCGATGACCTTGTTCGGGTCACCGCCCTCCTCGGGCGTCGCCTTCTCCCTAAACCACCACTGCGTGCCCGCCGCCTGCTTCGCCCGCCACTGTTTCTGTGCCGCGAACAGCTGCTGCGGCAGCAGACGGTCCAGCTCGGGGAACCGCTCGAACTGCACCTCGGCGATCCCGAGCGCGGCGATCGCGTCGGCCTTCGCCTCATGCCAGTCCTCGATGACCACGCCGTACCGTCCGGCCGTGGGCTGCAGCTTCCGCAGCCCCTTGCCCTGGGGCCGCTCGCCGAATTTCTTGTCCAGCACGAGCGGATCGACCAGGGTCACCGGGTCCCCGGCGATGCGGTCGTACACGGTGGGCAGCCCGTGCCGGAGCAGTTCGTAGTGGAGCATCGACCAGTCGAAGGACTGGTTGTAGGCGACGACCGGCAGGAACCGGGTGAGCGCCGCGGCCAGATGGCCGGCGAGTTCGTCGAGGGCGGCCTTGGGTTCCCGGCCTTCTGCCTGCACCTTGGCGTCGTCGATCCCGTGGACTTTCGTAGTCGCGGGCGGGATGGGGACGCCCGGGTTGATGAGGTAGGGGAAGACCAAGTCGTCGGTGCCGGGGGTGCGGACGACGAACGCGGCGCTGAGGATGCGGTCGTTGACGGGGTCGGTGCCCGTGGTTTCCGTGTCCCACGTGGTCCGGCGGGTTTCGGCGAAGGCGCTCACTGGGCACCCCCGGCAGCGCGCTCCTTGCCGATCCGCACGACCATCGCGCCGACCTGCTCCTCGTCACCGACCTCGTTCGTGACCAGCGCACCCAACTGCCGCGTCGAGCCGAGCTCATGGTGGATCTGCCGCAGCCGTCCGGCGCTCGTGTTCGGGTTGCAGATCTCGTCGAGGTACGTGACCGCCGGCCGGATCGGGGCCTCGCCCCGCTCGACGTGCGAGGCGTCCGGGTCCTTGTCGTGCGT
Organism: Streptomyces sp. NPDC033178; assembly: GCF_055577685.1. Taxonomy (NCBI): domain Bacteria; kingdom Bacillati; phylum Actinomycetota; class Actinomycetes; order Kitasatosporales; family Streptomycetaceae; genus Streptomyces; species Streptomyces sp. NPDC033178. Next base: position 247,562 of record NZ_JBVIPT010000006.1, on the reverse strand, counting down.
CGGTGTGAGACCGCCCGTCAGCAGCAGCACCCGCAGCGCCACTGACTGCGCCTTCGCGGTGCCCTTGTCCGCCGAGTCGAGGGCCTCGCCCTGCGTCTGGAGTGCGAGCGTGTCGCCCTTCGGGCCGACGATCAGCCACGAGACGCGCACGGTGCACTCGCGCATCTTGTTGCCCTTGGACGTGGTGGTGTCGCGGTACTCCGCGTCGACCCGCGCGGGCAGGACGTTGACGCCGTGCTTCAGCGTGACCGGGCCGAAGGTGTTGACCACCGTGTCGACGCCGCGGAAGTTGAAGCGGGTGCCGCCGCCGTTGTATTGCTCGGCCTTGGCGATGGCGCGGACTTCCTTGCGGACGCGGAGCCAGGCGAGGTGGACCGGGATCATCTCCGGGTCGCCGTCGCCGGGCTCGTATCCGGCCATCGGGTCCGCGGCCGGGATGTAGTCCTCGCCGGGCGGCGTGTCGTCGTCGGGCCGGTCGTGTGCCTCGGCTGGCAGAGTGCGGCCCGCGGCCGCGGCTGCGTTCTCGCGCAGACCCATGTCAGATGCCCCCCTTGTACTGCTTGGCGATGTCGATGCGTTCGGTCGGGTTCGGGGCCACGCATGCGGCGTAGGCGTCCGGGTAGCGCTCGGCCATCAGCTCGAAGTCGACCTTCGGTGCGGCCTGGCTGGGTTCCAGGGAGTAGGCGCGCTCGCCGCCGATGAGGGCGGACTGCGCCGAGCCGAGGGCGGCGATCATGCGGGCCTTCGCTGCGGCCTTCGCCTTCTTCGCTGCGGCCTCGGCGCGCTGGTGGGTGCCGTAGTCGAGGAGTGCGTCGAGGGCGTCGTCATGCCGGTCGACGTCCACCGCGCCGGAGCGGGTGGGGTGGAGGCGCCGGAACAGGCGGGTCAAGGCGTCGCCGTCACCAGTCGGCGCGGGCGGCACTGCGGCCTGGACGTGCTCGTTCCAGAAGTAGTCGACGGCGGTGGTGATGTCGGCCATCACGTCCGCGTATGCGTCGGCTCGGATGGTGCCCTGGTGGTACTCGTTGCCGCCGATCAGCACGGCGTAGTGCATGTGCTCGTAGCCGTTGACGATGATCTGCCACAGCACCTGAGCGGTGACGTCGTCCGGTGCCCCGGCATGCCACTGCGCGGACTTGAACGCGGAGCGGGTCTTCACTTCGAGGGCGCAGGGTGTCTGCTCGTCCTCGGACAGCGGGCACTCGGTGACACGCCGGTCGAGGGTGGTCATCCAGTGCGGGTGGTCGACGTGCGCGACCAGGCCGATGCGGCGGATGACGGAGCGGTTCTGCATGGCCCAACGGCGGGCGACGGGCTCCTCGTTGACGGTGCCCCAGTAGGCGGCTTCGCCTGCGTCGTCGACGTCGTGGCCGGTCTTGTCGTAGTAGACCTTCAGGGGCGGGGTGTAGTCGACGAGGCCGAGGATGGCGGGGACGTCGGAGGAGCCGATTCCGGAGCGGCGGGCGGTGAGCCAGTCGGCGCGGTCGGCGGTGGCGGGGAGGATGAGCCGGCCGGTCGGCGTGACCCGGCGGCCGGCGGCCGGGGCGCTGATGGCCCCGGCCTGCGCGGTCGTGCTCAAGAGCTGCCGTCCTTCCGGGCGGCGAGGGTGTAGAACCGCACGCCCTTCTCGTCGTGCTGGGTGAGGGCGCCGGAGTCGCGGAGGACCGCGAGGTCATGGCGTGCGGCACGGGTACCGAGGCCGGTGAGGCCTTGGGTCTCGTACCAGCGGACGACGTCGCCGGACTTCCACCGGCCGCCGTCGAAGGCGATCTCGTGGAGGAGGCGGGCCCGCCGGTTCGTGTCGGTGACACCGAGGGCAGGCAGGGGGCAGGCGGGCGTGCCGATGGCGTCGGCGATCTGGTGGATTTCGAAGTCGTCCTCGCCGTACGCGCACTCGCTCCACTCGCCGTGGAAGTGGCGCCAGCCGAGGGCTGTGCGTTCGCCGTCTGCGGGGTGGGTGGTGATGGCGTCGCAGCGGAAGCGCCAGTCGGTGGTGTCGCCGGGCTCGGTGTAGGTTCGGCCTACCTGGAAGAAGTCGGGGGTGGCCGTCGGCGCCGCAACACTGGCCTTCTCCCCGGCGATCTGGCGCAGGTCACGGATGACCTCGTTCACCGTGCGGCTGTCGCCGTAGAGCGTGGCCCGTGAGGCGAGCCGGTCCGCGAACTTCTGCAGCTCCTCGTCGCGGTAGGCGTGGGCCAGCCGGTACGCCTCGATCGCGTCGAGGCGGAGCGACAGCGCGACGTGCAGTGCCATGGCCGCCCTCATGCGGCACCGTCCTGGCGCTGCTCCGGGAGGGGGTTCGCCTTCAAGTGACGGCGCGTCGCCGCATGCGACGGATGCTTGATCAACGAAGCACCCTGCGACGCCTGCGGGTTGAAGCGGGACGTCACCCGCTCCACCTCCGCCAGCTCCGCCAGCAGACGACGCACGTCCGGGATCTGCACCTCGACCTGCGCGGTGTCCATCGACGCGACGTCCTCGACCTCTTCCAACGCCGCATCCAACTCGCCTTCACGGGCCACGCCCTGCACCACGGCGGCGAGTTCGTCGAGTGCGTCGAGGACCTGGTCGCGGGTGTCGGGGTCGCCCCATCCGGCGACGAGCGCCATGAGGGTGTCGGTGCGGATGGCATCGACTCGGAGCACACCGTGGAGGTGGTTGGCGCCGAGGCTGAACGACATGCCCGGCTTCGTGGAGTGGTTCACAGCGCGCCCTTCTTCGGAGCGGACGAGGGGGTGGTGGGAGTGAGGCGACGCAACAGCCACTCGACGAGAGCGAGACGCCCCCGGGTGATGACCAGCGAGACCTGCAACGCGGTCCGCCGCAGCCACACGGGCAGCGCACGCCGCACCACACGCGGCACGAAATGCCGCACCGGAATCAGCAGCAGCACCACACACGCCCCGAAGACGAACAAGCCACCCGCGATGACGAGGGAACGCAGCACACTCAGACCAGCGAGACCATCGATCAGGAACTGAGGCATCAGGCACCGCCCGACTCGGGCCCGTCGATCAGCACGTCCCGACCGCACTCCACGCCCGTCATCCGGCCGTACGAGCAGAACCCGCCATCCGGCAGATCCTCGGACGTCACCGGCGTCACCCAGGCAACGCCCGGCCCGTGCTCACGGCACAGCAGCGTCCGGTGGTTGCTCGGGTCGCGGTAGGCGACGACCCGGTCCGCCTCGTTCTCGCGTAGGGCCGGAACCAGCGTGCCGCCTGTCTCGGGCAGGTCGTGGCCCAGCCGATACGAGTGATGCAGCGGCGAATCGTGCGGGTCCTCAACCGCCGCACGCTGCCCGGCCAACAGGCCCCGCAGCTTGGCCACCTGTGGAGACACGTCGTCCTCACGCGCCGCCTGCGACGGGGTGATCTGTACGCGGGCCCGCTCCTCGTCGGCCGCCTGCCGGAACGTCTCGGCGTTCGCCGGGTTGGAGGTCGTATCGGCGATGAGCCGGAACGCGGCCTCCTTGACCGTCAGCCCACGGGCCACCGTCTGCGGCTCATCCCCGCGGTCCGCGTCCAGGGAGAACGGGGCCTGCTCGATCTCCCGCAGCCGCCCCTCCAACTGCGCCGCATACGACGCCGAATCCCGCAGCATGCCCTCCAACTCGGAGGCACGAGCCCGCAGACGAGCGTTCTCCGCCTCGACATCCAGCAGCCTGCGCAGCACCAACCCCGCACGCTCACCCATCCACGCGGTGAGGTTCAGACAGTGGAAGTCCTCACTCTTCGGGTGCTCGTGCTCGCGGCAGTCCCGCACCGCCTCACCGAACGCGTTCAGCAGCTTCGCGTTGGCGCGCTTCACGTCACCGATGAGCTCGGCGAGCGCCATCCCCTGCACCGCCGTCAGCGGCAGCGGCCCGGGCCCGAACGGCACCGGCACCGCGCCATCGCGCGCCACCACAGCAGCCGTCTTCTCCCGCTCCTCCGCCGCACTCACGCCGCCACCGCCGCACGGATGAAGTCCATGACCTGCTCACCCATCGGCACCGGCACCGACACCCGGACATCGACACGGCCGCCACCCCGACGCGGCATCGTCCGCGTCAGCAGCGTCCACAGCTCCAGGCCGTCAGCGGCCGAGCTGATGTGGATACGACCGCCCAACTCCGTCAGCCACAGGCCCAGGTCGTCCAGGTCGGCAACCGTCACGAACACGGCGTTCGCGCGGGGGATCATCGTCGGCGCGGGAAGCGGCAGGAAGTCGAGCATCGACTCGACCGCTTGCCGGTTGTCACTGGTCTGCTCGAACTCGCTGGACGGTGGGGCGGTAATCTCCGTCTCCACGGGGACCTTCCTTCACTGGTTGATGGGGTCGCCGAGTCGTGGGGCTGCTCGGGCCGGGAAGTCAGAGCGGCCCTTCGGCGCGTTCAGGAGTGCGGCAGTTGAGCTGCCGCCTCAGCGCTGTCGGCGCGGGCGCGGCCGGTGCGGAACGCCGGCGACGATGTCCCGGATGTTCTGCGCGCTCCACCGGCGGAAGCGACCCACGGGGGTGTTCTGGATGGTGTCGGCGGAGGCGGCCCGCTTGAGGAACCGCGCGGAGACGTTCACGTACGGAGCCGCCTCCTCGGCCGTGTAGAGCCGGTCGTCGGACAAGGGGAGGAGTTCGGCCATGGGGGGCGGGCCGCTCTCAGTGATGGTCATTTGGTGTCCTCGCTGGTGAGGTCGGTGACGGGGACGTCGTAGAGGTCCGCCAGCACGGTGAGGGTCGTGAGGGATGCCCCGCGGCGTCCGCTTTCGAGCCGGGAGAGATAGCCCCTGTTGAGGCCGGTTCGTCGTTCGAGTTCGCGCAGGCCCCAGCGGTTGGCTCGTCTCAGCGCTTGAAGTGCGGTGCGGTTGGGCTTCATCGGTGCTTACGTTAGACATTCGTTTGACATTGCGCAAGCATTGAGACGCACTCGGGTGACTTCAGTTGGCATTGGATTGACTGCGCGGGCGCGAAACGGCGCGAAACGGCGCACTAGGCAACCAGCGGGGCGACAGGGGCGGCGTTAAGCGCAGGTCAAAAGGCGAGAACCCGTACGGCGCGGTTGCCTATCGGTGGTGCATCATGAGCCCATGAATCGCGACTGGGAGAGGCTCGGCAACGCCATCAAGGCGCTGCGCGAGGAGCTGGGCATGCCCACCCAGCAGGCCCTCGCCGACGCCGCAGGCGTCACCAGGCAGAGCGTGCAGTCTCTGGAGTCCGGCAAGCAGCGCACCCGCATGCCCCCGACGATCAAGGACATTGAGAAGGCCCTCGGAAGAGACGCCGGCTGGGCCGCAAAGATCCTCACAGGGGAGGCCGCCCCCGGAAACGGGACCACCCCCCGGCTCGCCGACGGCATGCCCGCGCGCATCGTGCAAGAGCTGCTGGCCGGACAGGTCGTCGACACCGAGGTCGTCGAACTCAACATCCCCGGACTACCGTTCAAGTTCCTCGGCATCCTCAAGCGGGACGCGCCGACGCCGGACGCGACACCCGAGGAGATGCAGCGGGTTCTACGGGAGTGGAGCCGCGTGCAGCGAGCGATGCGGCAGATCACTGACGACCAGTCCGGTTCGGGCGATCAGTACTAGTTTCGTTTCCCCTTCACATGCCCTGCCCCTACCGGCCACTTGTGTGTCATGGTTGCCCAACCTGTGAGGGGGGCCGCCACTACAGGTGTTCAGGGGTGAAGACGTGAGAGTGCGCGTCATCAGAGTGGGAGCGATCCCTTTCGGCCTGTCTGTGCTGGTCGATCAACAGCCCGGCAGTCTGGTTGTGTGGCTGCTGGAGAGCGAATGGTCGGAGGCACTGGCCCGGCTCGTTGAGCAGTCCCTGGCAACCCTGTGGCCTGCGCGCGGAGGTTTCGCGATCGGGCTGCAGCCGGATCTGCACGCAGTCTGACCAGTTCACTGATCTGCGCCTGCGCGTTGCCCTGGGGAGGGCACGGTATGTGCAGGCGCGGTCAACGGCTTCAAGGGGGTGGGTTTCTTGGCGTACGGCGAGAAACGAGGAAACGGGAAGCGCCCATGGCGCGCCCGGTACAAACGGCCCGACGGCACCACGGGAAGCGAGCCAGGGTTCCGCACGAAACGCGCGGCAGAAGAGTGGGGCGACGACCAGGAGGCCGCGATCCGGGCCGGCCGCTGGCAGGATCCCGAGAAGGCGCGCACGCCGTTCGGTGAGTTCGTGCCGCTGTGGATGGACGCGCAGAAGGTGGCCCCGGCGACGGTGACGAGGCGTCGACGTCTGCTCACCCGGCATCTGTTGCCTGCGTTCGAACGCACGGCGCTGTGTGAGATCAACCTGTTCATGGCGCAGGCGTGGGCGAACAAGCAGACATGCGCGCCATCGACGGTCAGCTCCTGCCTGACGCTGCTGAGCATGGTCCTCACCGGTGCCGCGGACGCCGGGTACCTGCTGGCGAACCCGATGTACGGACGTCGCCGCAGGACGGGCAGCAGCGGGCCGGAGCATGACGTCAACCAGCAGCATGGTGCCGTGGACCATGCGGAGGACGGCGACGAGGAGACGGTGTGGGCTCAGCCGGACCAGGTGTTCCAGCTGTACCAGCGTCTGGGCGGCGTGGCCGGGCTGATGGTGGTCACCACCGCGTACACGGGCCTGCGGTGGGGTGAGCTGGCCGGGCTGCACCGGAGCAATGCACTGCTGAAACGTCCCGACAAGATCGACCGTCAGCCGTTCGAGCGGACCGTGCTGCGGATCGACCCGAAGGTCGGGGCCCTGCACGAGGTGGAGTTCGAGCTCGACGAGGCGGGCCTGGTGGCGTGGCATGCGGCGGAGGACCAGCGGCTGGCCAAGTGCCGCGAGAAGGAGTGGAAGGCGAAGCGCCGCAAGGAGCCCAGGAGTGTGGTGAAGCTGTACCTCGGGCCGCCGAAGAACAAGACGAGCGCGCGCGAGGTGGACCTGCCGCGGTTCCTCGCTGCCTTGTGGGAGAAGCACCTCGCGGAGTGGCCGTACGACTACGTGTTCGCGACCCCGGCGGGGAAGTGGTGGCGTCGCGGGAACTTCTCCCGGGACATGCGGCCGGCGGCCGACGGTCGGAAGGCGATCGAGCGGAAGCGGGGGTTCGCGGGCCGGGAGGAGTGGGAGCCGATTGTGCCGGGGCTGACGATGCGGGGGCTGCGGCATACGCACGACACGTGGATGAAGGACGACAAGATCGACCGGGCGTTGAGGTTCGCGACGATGGGGTGGGCGGTGTCGGGCGACATCGAGGGCGTGTATGAGCATGTGACGCCGGAGATGCGGAAGGAGCGTATGGATGCTCTGGATGCGCGGTGGCGGCGTGGGAGGCGGGTGGCGTTGCGGGCGGTGAGCTGAGGGCCGTTTTCAAGATCGGCTCCCATCTGGCTCCCAGTGGATCAGCAGAACGCCCCGCACCGATCATGGTGCGGGGCGTTTTGCCTGGTCATCCGGGTGGGCGCGGACGGTTTCGAACCGCCGACATCCGCCTTGTAAGGGCGGCGCTCTACCACTGAGCTACGCGCCCAGGACGAGTCGACAGCCTACATTGCCCGAGGCGGTGCCCCGCAAACCCGTTACCGAGGCGGAAGCCGGTCACGGAGCCGGCGCCCCTCCTCCCATGCGGGGGTTTACCCCACCCCCGATCCGGGAGCGGCCCGGATCCCCCGGTGAGCCCCGGCTCCGTACGGTCGAAGTATGTCCGGGCCACATCGTGGGGCCGAGGGCGTTCGAATCTGGGGGAGTCCCGTCATGAGTGGTTTTCAGCGTCCTTCGAGCAAGCCGTCTTCGAGCAGTGGTGTCGGGCCTGTGGGCGGCGGCCGGGCCGTGGGCGGTAGGCGGCGGACTCTGGTCGCCTTCGGTGCGGGGGCCGTCGCCGTCGGCGTGTTCGCCACCGGGTGTGGGGCCAGTGCGGGGGACGACAAGGACCCGGAGAAGCGGTCCTTCGCGTTCAGTGGGCGGACGCTGACCGTCGATTCCGACGACTCGGCGCTCGAACTGGTCGCCGCGGACGTCGACAAGGTCCAGGTGACGCGCTGGTTCGAGGGGCGGGTCGCGATCGGTGGGGATCCCAAGGTGACCTGGGCGATGAAGGACGGCACGCTCAAGCTCCGTATGCACTGCTCGGGTGTGGTCGCCGACTGCTCGGCCAAGCACCGCATCGAGGTGCCGCGTGACGTGGCGGTCGTCGTGAGGGGCGACGACGGCAGCGTGAAGGCCGACGGTTTCGAGGACTCGCTGAACATCCACACGAAGGACGGCTCCGTACGGGTCGAGGACGTGGCCGGGGCGCTCACTCTGCGTACCGACGACGGCTCGGTCAGGGCGAGCGGCATCGACTCCAAGCGCGTGAACGTGAACACCAAGGACGGGTCGGTTCGGCTCGACCTCACCGCCGTACCGGACAAGGTCTCGACACGCAGCGACGACGGTTCCGTCACCATCACGCTGCCGGACGCCACGTACCGTGTCACCACCGGCACCGACGACGGCGGAGTGGATGTGTCGGTGCCCCGCAACGAGCGCAGCTCTCATGTGGTGTCCGCCCACACGAAGGACGGGAAAGTCACGGTCCGTACGGCGAACTAACCGGCCCGTGTGTTCGTCCCTACCTGGTGGGAGAATGACACCGGGCCAGGACGGATGACAGCACGGGAGAGGGAAGTGACGGCGACACCTTCGCAGCCGTACACACCGTTTGTGCCATGCGCACAGCAAGTTCCCCGCCCCCGTGCCGGGTTCGGGCCCACGGGGGCGCGCGGTGCTGGCCGCGACCTGCTGGCCCTGGTGCTTCTTCCGCTCCCGCTGCTCGCGCTCACGCTGCCCGCCGCGTTCGCCGGCGGCGGCACCCGGCGATGGTTCGGCGGGCGCTCCGAGAGCCAGCGGGCCGAGGCCCAGGCGGCGAAGGACGCCGCGGCGGCCGCGTTCTACGAGCTCGACACCGCGCAGCGCGATCTGCGGATCTCGATCGAGACGATCACGGCCGTCGACGACTCCCCCGCAGCCCGCCGCGCGGTCTCCGACTTCGACGCGCTCGGCCGCCGCATCGACGAGGCCAGTCGTACGTACATCGGCGCGGTCGACGCCCATGACCTCGACCGCGACGACCTTGAGGCCTCCGTCGCCGCCCACGCGCGTACCGAGCTGACGAAGGCCAAGGACGAGCTGGCCCGGGTCAAGCAGGAGCTGGACCGTTTCGAGCAGGGGCTCGGCCCGCTCCTCGGCAAGGCGGAGACGCAGCTGGCCCGCCTCGCCCCGGCCGTCGAGCGCGCCCGCCAGTCCCTGCTCGCCGCGTCGAACGCACTGGATGCCGTACGGGGAACAGAGCTCAAGGCCGACGACCTCGCGGCCCGGCTCGCCGCCCTCGCCCCGGAGCTGACCAAGCTGAACCAGGGCGCGGGGCAGCACGGCGTACCGGAGACGCTGGAGCGCGCCGACCGGGTCGCCCGGGACGCCGAGGCGGTCCGCGCGGAGGCCGAGCGGCTGCCGGAGCGGGCCGCGGAGATCGACCGGCGCCTCGTCTCGCTGCGGACCCGCGCGCAGGCGCTCACCACGCGGTCCGGGCAGGTGGAGCCCGTGCTGAGCGAGCTGCGGCGGCGGTTCTCGGCCTCGTGCTGGCAGGACCTGCAGCATGTGCCCGACCAGTCCGCGGAGACCGTCCGGCAGGCCGAGCGGAAGCTCGCGGAGGCGCGCACAGCCCGGGACGAGCAGCGGTGGGCGGACGCCACCTCGCTGCTGTCCACGGTCCGGGCGCTGCTGAACACGACCGACGAGGCCGTGTCCGCGGCCGGGGACCGGTTGCGGCGGCTGAACGAGGTGTCGAAGGACCCGCAGCGGGAGATCGACCGTACGCGGTTCGCCATCCGGGACGCGCAGCGGTTGGCCATGTCGGGGCGCAATACGCCCGACCCCCGGCACGCGCGGCCGCTCGACGAATCGGTGGCCCGGCTGGAGCGGGCGATAGGGACGTTGGAGGGGCGCCACCCCGACTACTGGCATTTCCTGACCGAGCTGGAGGGTGTGCGGAGGACCGTGGGCCGGGTGGTTTCGCAGATTCGCGAGGAGCGTGGGGGCGGAGCGTGAGCGCTCCGCGCGGGGGCGGGTGAAATACGTGCGGGGCCGCGGGGGTGACGCATGGCGTGCAGGCCGTGGACGATGTGCGGGCTCGTGGGCTGACGCATCGCATGCGGGCCGTGGGCTACGCGCGGGGCCCTGAGGGCTGGGCACGCCTGGGCACGCGGTTCCCCGCGCCCCTGTGGGGCGGCGCTCCCGCTTACCCGGCGCCTTCCAGACCTGCTCCAAGTGTGGCGATCCGGCCGTCCGAGGCGGATGCTGAGGATAGGTATGGCCTCCGCTCGCACCCGAGGAGGCGGATATGGCCACGCACGTACTTCGTACGGCGCCGAGGCGGCGGATCAGGCTCGACGAGCATCTGCCGGTGGATCACCGTCTCAGCAAGTTCTACCGGGTCGGCGCGGGGCTGATGGGTCTTGTGCTGCTCGCCTTCGGCATCCTGGGGCTGATCGACAAGGTCGGCTTCTTCGACACCGGCGGGGACACGGTCGCGGGGCTGAACACCAACGGCGCGCTGAGCGTGCTCTCGATCTGCGTCGGACTGCTGCTCTTCGTGGGCATGGTGATCGGCGGCAACGTCGCCTCGACGCTCAACATGATCCTCGGTGTCCTGTTCATCCTCAGCGGCTTCGTGAACCTCGCCCTTCTCGACACGGGCCTCAACTTCCTCGCCTTCCGCATCCAGAACGTGCTGTTCAGCTTTGTGGTCGGCGTGATGCTGATGTTCTTCGGGATGTACGGACGTGTCGGCTCGGCCCTGCCGCACGACAACCCGTACTGGCGCTCCCGCCACCCCGAGCAGGCCGCCCGCGAACAGCGACTGCGGGCCGGCGTCGGCATCCGGGCGGGGGCCCTGCCCGGAGCCAAGGGCCACGCCGCCCTCTCGGAGAGCCGAACCACTCCACCGGGAAGTGAGCTCCCTTCCGCCTCCGGCGAGCCCACTCCCGTCGGAGGCAGGCCCGCATCCCCGGGAGCCGAAGGCGGACCCATGGGAGACGGGCGGAGCACCCGCTAACCTGTGCCCATGCCTCGCTACGAGTACCGCTGCCGGACCTGCGGAGACACCTTCGAGAAGAGCCGTCCGATGGCCGAGTCGTCCGCGCCCGCGGCCTGCCCGGCCGGCCACGACGACACGGTGAAGCTGCTGTCGACGGTCGCGGTCGGTGGCTCGGCCTCGGCGCCCGCACCCCGCCCCAGCGCCGGTGGCGGAGGCGGTTGCTGCGGCGGGGGCTGCTGCGGCTGACCCCGCCCGGGACCGCGCGGATCCCTGAGGACGACCGCACGTATCCCTGCCGTCGTCCACCGCACGGATCCCTGCGGTCGTCCACCACAAGAACCAGGCCCCCTGCGATCGTCCTCAGGCTCTCTTCAGCTTCGGTTTTCTAGCGTGGGGGCATGACAGCCATCGCAGCCGCCGCGCCGGACAGCAGTGCTCCGCAGTGGATCAACAGCCTCATGGACACACTCGGGGCACCGGGGGCGGGCATCGCCATCGCCTTGGAGAACCTCTTTCCGCCCCTGCCGAGCGAGGTCATCCTGCCGCTCGCGGGGTTCGCGGCGAGCACCGGGCAGATGAACCTGTTCGCGGCGCTGCTGTGGACGACGGCCGGCTCCGTCATGGGCGCGCTCGCGCTGTACGGCGTGGGGGCGCTGCTCGGCCGCGACCGTACGGTGGCGATCGCGGCCCGGCTGCCGCTGGTGAAGGTCTCGGACATCGAGAAGACGGAGGCGTGGTTCTCCCGCCACGGCACCAAGGCCGTGTTCTTCGGCCGGATGATCCCGGTCTTCCGCAGCCTGATCTCCGTGCCCGCGGGCGTCGAGCGCATGCGCCTGTCCGTCTTCCTCGGCCTGACCACGCTGGGCAGCGCGATCTGGAACACCGTCTTCGTCCTCGCCGGCTATCTGCTCGGCGAGAACTGGTCGGAGGTCACCGGCTATGTGTCAACGTACTCGAAGGTCGTGCTGGTAGGGGCGGTGCTCGCGGTGCTTCTCTTCGCGGGCGTACGGCTGTTCAGGCCGGGCCCGGGCGGGCGGCGCCGCGCGGAGGAGGAGGCCGAGGAGAAGGAGAAGGCAACCGCCTGAGCCGTCCAGCACAGCCACCGCTCAGGCGATCCGCTCGGACCACCTCTGCCGAAGCCCGACGGTCAACCGCCTCCACCACCTGCCCCTACCAGCAGCTCTACCGGACCTCCCGGAGAAACTCCCGCAGGATCCGCTCGCCCGCGGCGACCCCCCGTTCCGGAAGGGCGGTGATCCCGGGGGCCGTCCACCCGACGTCGGCCAGTTCGCCGTGTCCGGGGCGCCAGCCGCGGTCCGCGGCCAGGAGGAGGTCGGCGTCGAGGAGGGAGTCCCCGGCCGCGAGGGTGAGGGTCGCTCCCGTGCGGCGGGCGACCTCCCGCATGGCGGCGCTCTTGGTGAGCGGCTTCGGTACGGCGTAGATCTTGCGGCCCTGGAGGGAGACCGTCCAGCCGCGGTTCTCCGCCCAGACGGCCAGTTCCTTCACCCAGTCCTCGGGGAGCAGTTCGCGCTCGACGACGAGGTATACGAAGAGGTCCTCGGCGAGGCGGTGCTTGCGTACCCAGGCCGGGTCGGCGGTGGCCTCCATGTGCTCGCGCACCTCGTCGAGCGGGGCGCACTCGCGGGCGAGGCGTTCGGTCACCGAGGCATGCCAGTCGAGGTCCGTCGCACCGTCGACGAGCAGGTGGCCGCCGTTGGCGCAGATCGCGTACTTCGGGGCGGGGCCCGGGAGTTGGATGCGCTGGTACTGCTTGCGGGTGCGGGTGGTGGTCGGTACGAAGTCGGCCACGTCACCGAGTTCGGCGAGGAGTCCGGCCGCGGTCTCGGTCATGTAGGACAGCGGCTTGCTCTCGTGCACCTCGACGCTGAGCAGCCGGGGCGCCCGCGCGTCCGGCATGGTCAGGGCCAGTGCTGCCGAGGAGTAGATGAGCGTGCGGTCGAGATCGCTGGCGACCAGCACCTTGGGTGAAGAGGTGGGCAGCGAACCGGAGTTGGCCGTCGGGGCGGTGTTCGTCATCAGACCGACACCGCCCTGCCGTCGGCACCGGTCGCTCCGCGGGTGTACTTCGGGTGGATCAACCCGACGCAGGTGTACGGGAGTTCGGCCACCTCCTCGACGGGTACGCCCCGCTGCTCGGCGAGCAGGCGTACATGGTCGAGGTCGGCGCCCGCGCCGGCCCGGGCGAGGATCTTCCAGGGGACGCGGCGCAGCAGGACGCGGGTCGCCTCGCCGACACCGGGCTTGACGAGGTTCACGTCGTGGATGCCGTACTCCTCGCTGATCCGCTCGACTGCCGCCCAGCCCTCCCAGGTCGGGCTGCGGTCGGTGGCGAGCAGCTCCTTGACCCGGTCGTCCACCGCGTCGCCGACCTCGTCGAAGCGGGCGGAGACGGCGTCCAGGAATTCGACGGAGACGTCCACGTCGGCGAGTTCGCGGTAGAACTTCGCGCCGTGGTAGTCGTGCTCCCCGACCAGGTCGGCACGGAGGACCGTACGCGAAATGAGGCCGGAGACCGTGGAGTTGAGGCAGGCGGAGGGGATGAGGAAGTCCTCGCGGGTGCCGTAGGTGCGCACGCAGGAGCCGGGGTCGGCGAGGACCGCTATCTCCGGGTCGAAGCCGGTGATGCCGTCGGATGCCTCGAACTCCTCGACGGCCTGGGCGAGTTCGCGGGTGATGGCGCCCTTGCCGGTCCAGCCGTCCACGAACACGATGTCCGCCGGGTCGTGGTGGGCGGCCAGCCAGCGCAGCGCGTTGGCGTCGATGCCGCGGCCGCGCACGATGGAGACGGCGTAGTGCGGGAGTTCCAGGCCGTGCCGGTGCTGGGCCCAGCGGCGCATCAGGACGCCGACAGGGGTACCGGCGCGGGCGAGCGACACGAGGACGGGGCGCGGGGACCGCTCCGCGAGCACGGTCTCCGTGACGACGCCGACGGCCTGGGCGATGCGGGTGGCCGAGACGGCGAGCGCGTTGTGGAACAGCTCCTGGTACGCGTCGCTCGGCTGGTACTCCACCGGGAGCGACTCCGCGTAGTGGGCGCCGCCGCTCTGGATGGCCTCCTCGCGCTCCTCGGTCGGCGCCTCCAGTTTCGTGTCCGAGAGATCCTGCAGCAGCCAGCCGACCTCGTCAGGTGCGTACGAGGAGAAGTCGGGGCCACGGAGGGGCTCGGGCAGCATGGATGGCCTTTCGGTGGGCGACGCGGTGGACGGCCGTGCTGGTGCGTACGAGGGGACGACGGCGAGCAGCACGCTCGGCGTGTGCGCGGACAGCCGCGCCAGCAGGCCGTCGGGAGCGTGCAGCTCGGGCGTGTCGGCGGCGGAGTCGACCACGGCGACGACGGCGTCGAAACCGGCGCCCGCGACGTTGTAGGCGTAGCGCTCGCCGGGGCCGTCGGCGGGGTCGTCGTGGGCGGGGAAGACCAGCCGGGTACGGATCGCATAGCCGGGGTCGTCGACGGCGAGCACCGGGGAGCGGGTGGTCGTGGAGTAGCGGACCTCGGCGTCGGTCAGCTTCTCCAGGGCGACGCCGAGCCGCAGCGGCGCGTACATCAGTTCCTCGAAGCCGAGGACGAGGACGCGGCGGGCGTCGGACGGGAGCGCTTCGGCGATACGGGCCGCCATGGCGGGCAGGGCGCCCTCCAGGCGTACGCGGTGCTCGGGGGTGAAGCCGTGCCGCCCGCCGTCGGGTGTCCCCGCGGGCCATCCCAGCTCGACACGGAGGACCGGCCGGGCGGGCTCCCCCTGGGCCTCTTGCGCTTCCTGCGCCTCCGGAGCGGACGCCTCCGCCTCGGACTCGTACCGCGCGACCAGCGCCTGGCCCTTCTCCAGGACCCCCTCGGGGAGCCGTACGGTGCCGGAGGCGGCCGTCACGAGGTCCACGCGGGCGCCGATCTCGCGGGCGAAGTCGTCCAGGCGTCCGAGGTCCGCGGCCGAGCGCATGTCGACCAGGGCGACTATGACGTACCGGTCGCGCGGATAGCGTTCGTGCAGGTCACGAATGGTGTTGAGGACCGTGTTGCCGGTGGAGAACTCGTCGTCGACGAGGACCAGCGGGCCGTCGCCGGCCAGCAGGTCGGGGTTCTCCGGGAGCAGCAGGTGCGAGGTGGCGTGCGAGTGGGACTCCTCGAAGCCGCCCGCCCGTGCGACGCCGTCGACGGGGCGCCGTGTCGAGTGGAGACAGGGCGCGAGGCCCACGCCGTCCGCGACGGAGTGTCCGAGCCCGGTGGCCGTCTCGGCGTACCCGAGGACGACGGCCCGGCGTGCCTCGTCCTCGCCGAGCAGGTCGCGCACGCGGAGGCCGAGCGCGAATCCGTACCCGTACACGACGGCGGGCGACTGGGGTATGTGCTTGCCGAGCACGTGCGACACGAGCAGATGGGCCCGCTTGGGGTTGCGCCGCAGCGCGAGCCCGAGCAGCTCGCCGAGCCCCTGGTCCCCGACGAGTTCGACGCCGAGCCGCTCGGCGACCCAGCATCCGGACCAGATCTCACCGTCGGCTCCGCCCGGCGTCCCGGACGGGCTCGCGGCGCCCGGGCCCGCGCCGGCCCCGGCCTTGGTCCCGGGGCGGAATCCGGTCGCCGACCAGACCCCTGCCCCGCCCCCGTCGTTCACAGCGTTGTTCATGGATTCCTTGGGTGTCGGCCAGTGTCGGTGAGCGTAAGTGGGTGCGATGAGGGCGTGCTGGGGGGCGTCAGCCGGGGATTCCCGCGGCGAGCAGTTCCACGAAGCCGATGTCCTCGTTCGCGACGCCGAAGACCTCGGCCCGCTGGAGGGTGCGCTCCGCCCAGGCGCGGTGCGGCTTCACTTCGTTCATCTTGTTCGTGTACGCGGACCGCAGCACGCCCCCGCCGCCCCGCTCGGGCCGCAGGATGTCCTGGGCGTCGCTGAACTCCTCGTGGCTGACGACGGACAGCGCGTGCACGGGCAGGACGTGCGAGGGGTGGATGCAGGTCTTGCCCTGCAGTCCGTTGGCCCGGTCGAGGGAGATCTCCCTCAGCAGACCATCCATGTCGTGCTCGATCAGCAGGGCGCGCAGGTCCTCGGCCTCCGGGGTGAAGGGGCTGCGCCGCAGCTGGGGCTTGAACATGCGCTCCTGGACCCTGAAGTACTCCCACACGGGCCCGGTCACCGTGAATCCGGTGCCGTCGGCCCTGCCGAGCACGTTCACCACGTCCGCGATCACGGACGCGACGATCTGCACGTCGTACGCGGTCATGTCGGGCGCCCTGCGCAGTCCGTACGCGGAGCAGAAGTCGGTGACGCCGAGCCGCAGCGCGAGCACCCGGTCGCGGTACTTGTCGACGGCCCGGAAGATCCCGGCGAGGGTCTCCGCCCGCGACTCGCGGTACAGCAGATCGGGCGATTCCAGGACCGGCATCGCGAACAGTCGTCGTCCGCTGGCGACCTCGGCCGCGGTGAGCGCCTCCAGGAACGGGATCCCCCGCTCCTCGGTGAACTTCGGCAGTACGAATCCGGACAACAGACGGACGGATTCGCCGAGCCGCCGGACCAGGTCGGGGATCTGCTCGGGCGCTCTGACCCGGACGAACAGCAGCGGAAGCTCGGTCTCCGGGCAGCGTTCGGCCAGGTCGGCGAATTGCCGGACCAGGTTCGCCTCGGCCTCCGGAACCTCCGCGTCGTCGATCGAGTCCTCCAGGCACAGCACCATCGAGACGACACCGCGCCCGGTCTGCTTCACGATGTCGTCGGCCAGCTTCGGCCTGGTGGCAGGGCTGTAGAGGGTGGCTCCGAGAGCCACGGCCAGCATTCTGGCCGGGGAGTCCGCGGTGAACACGCACGGCTCCTGGTGGAAGAGGCGCTCCCGCACCTCAGGGGCGATGTGCCCGAAATGACGCATGAGTCTCCCCCGGGGCGGCTAGGCGGCCTGACGATATGTGGCCGGTAATAGTACGTAGAGATCCATGTCAAGGGTTCCCACCGGGCATGAAATTCAGGTAACGCAGGCAAACACCATTGTGTCTCCCGTCCGCGGATCGGGCCGGTCGGGAAGTCACCCCCGCGTTGTCGTGACCAGGACCGAGAAGGCAGGATGACCGCATGACGCACGCGATGCTGAAGGGGTCGAACGTCCCGCTGGACGCCACTGCGGTGCGCGCCGTGCTGCGCTGGACGCCGGGACGGGGTGTCCCGGACGTGGATGCCTCCGCGCTGCTCCTCGGCCTCGACGGTCGTGTGCGGTCCGACGAGGACTTCGTTTTCTACAACCAGCCCCGGCACCCCTCGGGCAAGGTCTGGCGACTCGGCAAGAAGCGCGTGAACGAGGGTCTCGCCGAGGGACTCACCGACACGATTCAGTCGGATCTCGTCGGCGTTGACAATGGAGTGGGACGAATTCTCCTTGTCGCTTCCGCCGACGGCGTCACCTTCGACCGGGTCAGCGCCCTGCGGATCCTGCTGTACGACGCCGTGCTCGGGGACGCCGAGCCGGTGGCGTACTTCGACATCAAGCCACAGACCGGCGAGGAGACCGCGCTGGTCTGCGGCGAACTGTACCGGCGCGGCGAGGGCTGGAAGTTCCGGGCGCTCGGCGAGGGCTATACGAACGGCCTGCAGGGGCTGGCGTCGGACTACGGCATCTCGGTGGACGAGTCCGAGGGCGGGGACCAGTCTGCGTCCGCCCTGCCCGGCCCGCCCGCCGGTGCGCAGCCGCTGCCGCCGGAGCAGCACACGCAGCTGCCCCCGATGCCCCAGCAGCCGTCGTACGGCTATCCACCGGCCGCCGCGGGTCCGGAGCCCACCCGGCAGCAGCCGCCCGCCGTGCAGCCCGCGTACGGCTACCCACAGCCCACCAGCCAGCCCGCCTACGGCTACCCGCAGACGGCCCCGTCCCAGCCCGTCCCGGCAACGGCCCAGTCCGGCTACGGCTACCCCCAGCCGGTGGCACCTCTCCCCGACCCGGACTTCAGGCTGCCCCCGCAGGGCCCCCAGTTCATCGGCCGATAGGGGGCGCCCCAAGGCCCCCGCAGGGGCGCGGGGCGTGACATCGTGCGGCTCCGCCGTGTGGGCGCGGCAAGCCACACACGACCCGCGGCCGCCACCGAACCGGACACCCCTGGTTCCGAGGCGCCCCCGCCGAGCCCGGCGGCGGCGCGTGGTCAGCGGTCGGCTTTCGTCTTGTAGCCGCGGCCCCACTGGAGTCCCCAGCCGTAGAGCCGGTCGAGCTCGGCCTGGAAGCCGTACACGAACTTCACCTCGCGACGCACCACCAGTTCGTTCTTGATGTTCTCGATCATGACCACCGCGCAGGACCTTGCCTGGGAGTGCCGCTCGTCGAGGCCGATCTCGATCCGGGGGCCGTTGCTCGGGAAGAGCGTCACGATCGCGTGCGTACGGTCGAAGGCGGGGGTCTGGTCGTAGATGTAGACGAAGACCAGGAGCCGCTTTATCTGCTCGCGGTGGTCGAGGTTGACGAAGATCGTCTCGCCGGAGCCGGAGCCGAAGCGGTCGTCACCGCTGAGTTTCACGTACGGCGCGCCGTTGAGCTCGCCCAGGAAGCCGCCCAGTGGCTGGACGACTCCCTTGGTGCCGTCCGCGAGCTCGTACATGCAGCCCAGGTCGAGGTCGACGTTGACCATGCTCTGGGTGTGCGCCTGCACCACGTCCGGCTTGAACGCCTTGAAGGGGTGGCGCAGCAGGCTGTCCCGCTGGGACCCGCCTATGTCGGAGGTGCGCATCCGCCAGGACAGGTTGATGCGGAGGTTGCCGGTGGCCGCGCCCTGTTTGGTGAGCGAGATGGTCTGGTTCCGTTTGGTCAGTTCGATGGCGTTGGTCGCCGCGCTGCCCGAGTCGAACTCCGTCGACCGTCCGCGCCACAAGCCTTCCCAGAAGCTCATTCCCGCCCCCACGCTTCCCTGTTCACCTCGATGAATGCGCCGGGGCGGCCGCGAGGAATCCCTCGACGGCCGCCCCTCACAGAGCGTTCCTCACTCGGAGCTGTGTCACACCCCGGACGAGATCTCAGCCTTGTCGTCCGAGGCCTCAGCTTTTCCCTCGGCGGCCGCGATCGCTCGGTTGCGGCGCACGGAGGACCAGAAGGACCAGGCGATCAGGACGACACCGATGAGGCCGGTGACGATCTCGTTGACCTCGAAGCGGATCGTGATGAGCAGGATGCCGGCGAGGGCGCCGATCGCGTAGTGCGCGCCGTGCTCCAGGTAGACGTAGTCGTCGAGGGTGCCCTGGCGGACCAGGTAGACCGTGAGCGACCGGACGTACATGGCGCCGATGCCGAGGCCGAGGGCCATCAGGATGATGTCGTTCGTGATGGCGAAGGCGCCGATGACGCCGTCGAAGGAGAACGACGCGTCCAGGACCTCGAGGTACAGGAACATGAAGAAGGCGGCCTTGCCGACGAGCGCCCCCGCGGAGACCTTCTTGCCCTCGCGCTGGGCCTCCTCCTCGGCCTCGTGCTCGCGCTCCTCCGCTTCCTCGAGACGGTTCTCGAAGAAGCCGGAGAGTCCACCGACGACCAGGTAGGTGATGAGTCCGGCGACGCCGGAGAGCAGCACCGTCTCCGCCTTGTCGGCGGATCCGGCGTGCAGGTGTGCCTTCGGGGCGAGGTACAGCGCGGTGATCAGCAGGATGATGAGCGCGATGCAGGCCGAGAGCATGTCGACCTTGCCGAGCTTGGCGAGCGGGCGCTCCAGCCAGCCGAGCCACTTGATGTCACGGTCCTCGAAGATGAAGTCGAGGAAGATCATCAGCAGGAACATGCCGCCGAAGGCCGCGATCGACGGGTGGGCGTCGGTGACCAGTTCCTGGTAGCGGTCGGCGTCGTTCAGTGCCAGGTCGACCGCCTCGATGGGGCCGAGCGAGGCACTGATCGCGACGATCACGACGGGGAAGACGAGCCGCATGCCGAAGACGGCGATCAGGATGCCGATGGTGAGGAAGATCTTCTGCCAGAAGGCACTCATCTTCTTCAGGATTCCGGCGTTGACCACAGCGTTGTCGAAGGACAGCGAGATCTCGAGGATGGACAGGATCAGCACGATCCCGAACGCGGTCCATCCGTCGATCAGCACCGCTGCGACCAAGCCGAGCGCGGTGACCGCGAACGACCAGCCGAAGGTTTTCAGAACCACTGGCTACCCAATCGTGAGTATGGGGGGCTACCCCCGGACGAAGTCCGGAGGGGGTTTCCCCCCGCCGTACCCGGCTTTACGAAACATTGACCACAAAGTCTAGAGGGACGACCCATCGGACGAGAGGGCCGGGCCACCCCACCCGGAGAGTCGCAGGTCCAGAGGGTTCGGACGCCAGTGACGCGCCTTCGGCCCCGCCCGCCACACTGCTTTCGGTGCACGGCGGGCGACGGCCTCCCCTTCGGTCACCGGGGGCACCTTCCCCGGACCCGGCGGCCCTACGAGACGTTGACCCCGAAGTCCAGGGCGATGCCCCGCAGTCCGGACGCGTACCCCTGTCCCACCGCGCGGAACTTCCACTCCGCGCCGTAGCGGTAGACCTCGCCGAAGATCATCGCGGTCTCCGTGGAGGCGTCCTCGGAGAGGTCGTAGCGGGCGAGCTCCTGGCCGTCGGCCTGGTTGACGACCCGGATGAAGGCGTTGCTGACCTGACCGAAGGTCTGGCCGCGGTTGTCGGCGTCGTGGATCGAGACCGGGAAGACGATCTTGTCGACGTTGGCGGGCACCTTGGAGAGGTCGATCAGGAGGGATTCGTCGTCGCCGTCACCCTCACCCGTGAGGTTGTCCCCGGTGTGCTCGACCGAGCCGTCGGGGCTCTTGAGCTGGTTGTAGAAGATGAACCACTCGTCACCGAGCACCCGACCCGAGTTGCACAGCAGCGCGCTGGCATCGAGGTCGAAGTCTGCTCCGGTGGTCGAGCGTGCGTCCCAGCCGAGCCCGATCATCACCTGTGTGAGGTTCGGTGCGGCCTTGGAGAGGGAGACATTGCCCCCCTTGGCGAGCGTGACGCCCATGATCCTTGTCCTCCCCGGTCAAGCCATTGGGTTGTCGAGCACGTCCGGCGCCGCACTAGGAGTGTGCGACGCCGGACGGAAAAAAGGTGAAGCGGTTGAAGCTGCCCGGGGCCGGACGACGGCCCCGGGGTGGCTCAGACGTTGACGCCGAAGTCCTGCGCGATGCCGCGCAGACCTGAGGCATACCCCTGACCGATGGCGCGGAACTTCCACTCCGCACCGTGGCGGTACAGCTCGCCGAAGACCATCGCGGTCTCCGTGGAGGCGTCCTCGGAAAGGTCGTACCGGGCGATCTCCGCCTCGCCCGCCTGGTTCACGACGCGGATGAACGCGTTGCGCACCTGGCCGAACGACTGCTGGCGGTTCTCGGCGTCGTAGATCGAGACCGGGAAGACGATCTTCTCGATGTCGGCCGGTACGCCGGCGAGGTTGACCTTGATCTGCTCGTCGTCGCCCTCGCCCTCGCCGGTGGTGTTGTCACCGGTGTGCTCGACCGAGCCGTCGGGGCTCTTCAGGTTGTTGAAGAACACGAAGTTGGCGTCACTGCTGACCTTGCCCTCCGCGTTCGTCAGGATGGCGCTGGCGTCCAGGTCGAAGTCGGTACCGGTGGTGGTGCGGATGTCCCACCCCAGACCGATGATGACCGCGGTCAGTCCCGGGGCCTCCTTCGACAGCGATACGTTGCCGCCCTTGCTGAGGCTGACTCCCACGAGTCCTCCCATTGGTGTCCAGGGGCGGTGCGCCCCGTAGTGCGTCGGTATCGGATCAACGTGTCGATCCTAGTGAGGGGTTCCCCACCGCCGCAGGCCCTGGGCGTGAAGAATCCCGGAGTGTCGGCATCACAGGCCGGTCACGGAGCAGGGATCACGCCGGGATCACGCCGGGATCACAGGCTGTCGAGCGCCGTCACGTACTCGTTCAGGTCACGGGCGTCCGGCAGGGCGTTGACGACGGTCCAGCGGACGATGCCCTCCTTGTCGATGACGAAGGTGCCGCGCACCGCGCAGCCCTTGTCCTCGGCGAAGACCCCGTACGCGCGCGAGACCTCGCCGTGCGGCCAGAAATCGGACAGCAGCGGGTAGTCCAGGCCCTCCTGCTCGGCGAAGACGCGCAGGGTGTGGATGGAGTCGTTGGAGACGGCGAGCAGCTGGGTGTCGCGGTCGGAGAACTTCGGCAGGTTGTCGCGCAGGGCGCACAGTTCGCCCGTGCAGACGCCGGTGAAGGCGAAGGGGTAGAAGAGCAGCACGACGTTCTTCGCGCCGCGGAAGTCCGAGAGCTTCACGGTGGCGCCGTGGTTGTCCTTCAGCTCGAAGTCCGGGGCCTTGTCGCCGACCTCGATCGTCATGGTGCTGCATCCCTTCGGTGGGGTCCGTGGGGCCGTTCGGGTCCCCCACCCTACGCAGAGACCCCTTTTCGCCCCCGCCGCCCCTACCCGTTCCCGTCCCCTGGGGCTCCGCCCCAGACCCCGCTCCTCAAACGCCGGAGGGCTGAAATGCCTCAGGAGCTCGAGATACCTCGGGCCGAGATACCCAGGGGCGCGGGGAACTGCGCAACGAGCCACAGCGGACCCGCACCCGCACCCGCACCCGCCAACGAAAAACGGGGGCCCAGGGGTGCCAACCCCTGAACCCCCGCCCAACTCAGCGGAGCGTCACCGCTTTGACTTGGCCGCCTTCGGCGTAGCCAGCCGGGTCCCGCTCCAGTCCTTCCCCACGCTGATGCTCTTGGTCTGGGACAGACCCGCGGTCGTCGCGGCTTCCGCGATGTCGCTGGGCTCCACATACCCGTCTCGGCCGGTCTTCGGCGTCAGCAGCAGGACGGCGCCGCCCTCTTCGACGTACGTGGTGGCATCCACCAGCGCGTCCGTCAGGTCGCCGTCGTCGTCACGGAACCAGAGCACTACGGCGTCGGCGACGTCGTCGTACTCCTCGTCCATGAGCTCGCTGCCGATGACTTCTTCAATGGCCTCGCGGAGCTCCTGGTCGACGTCGTCGTCGAAGCCGATCTCCTGGACCACCTGCTCGGGCTGGAATCCCAGCCTGGTGGCCAGGCTCGTCCGCTCCTCCGCGTGGTCCGCGGTCGCGCTCACGGGTTGCCTCCTGATCATGTTCGGTAATGGGGTCTCCCCCTGCTCGGGCGAAGCCTGGAGCTTGGGGAAGTTCAAGCCACGCGCGTGCGCGAAGCATTGGCCGTAGTCCACACGGGCGGGGCGGATCGCGCAAGTACCCGGCCGTCGGGACCGCCGAAACGGTGACGATCCCGACCGTGTCGCCGCAACTCCAGGCAGGGAATCCTGGCCATTGGTGACGCACACCACACCAATCTGCCCCATTTGTGGATTTACGAACCCTACGAGGGTACGGGACTCGAAAGGCTTTGCGGTACGCGTCACTGGTCGGGCGTATCGTTGCGATTTGCCGGGCCCGCCCTTGGGGGGACGGGGCGAACGTCTCGGTTACCTCTCGGTAGAGATGACGTTTCCGCCCCCGAGGTACACGATGGGGAACGGTGCAGAGACCCAGGTAACCAGAGAGACCCCCCAAGAAAAAACCGGGAAAAACCGAGAAAAAGCGGCCCCCTGAGAGCGAAGGAACAGCGTGGCTTCCGGACCCGATCGCAACCCGATCATCATTGGCGGCCTTCCGAGTCAGGTCCCTGACTTCGATCCAGAAGAGACCCAGGAGTGGCTCGACTCCCTCGACGCCGCCGTCGACCAGCGGGGCCGGGAGCGGGCCCGCTATCTCATGCTGCGGCTGATCGAACGGGCCCGCGAGAAGCGCGTGGCCGTGCCGGAGATGCGCAGCACGGACTACGTCAACACCATCGCCACCAAGGACGAGCCGTTCTTCCCCGGCAACGAGGAGATCGAGCGCAAGATCCTCAACGCGACCCGCTGGAACGCGGCCGTGATGGTGTCCAGGGCGCAGCGCCCCGGAATCGGCGTCGGCGGCCACATCGCCACCTTCGCGTCCTCCGCCTCCCTCTACGACGTGGGCTTCAACCACTTCTTCCGCGGCAAGGACGAGGGCGACGGCGGCGACCAGATCTTCTTCCAGGGGCACGCCTCCCCCGGCATCTACGCCCGCGCGTTCATGCTGGACCGGCTGAGCGAGCAGCAGCTCGACGCCTTCCGCCAGGAGAAGTCCAAGGCGCCGAACGGCCTGTCGTCGTACCCGCACCCGCGGTCGATGCCGGACTTCTGGGAGTTCCCGACGGTCTCGATGGGCCTCGGTCCGCTCGGCGCGATCTTCCAGGCGCGAATGAACCGCTACATGGAGGCGCGCGGTATCGCGGACACCTCCAAGTCCCACGTTTGGGCGTTTCTCGGTGACGGCGAGATGGACGAGCCCGAGTCGCTCGGCCAGCTGTCCATCGCCGCGCGCGAGGGCCTGGACAACCTCACCTTCGTCGTCAACTGCAATCTGCAGCGACTCGACGGTCCGGTGCGCGGCAACGGAAAGATCATCCAGGAGCTGGAGTCGCAGTTCCGCGGCGCCGGCTGGAACGTCATCAAGCTGGTCTGGGACCGCAGTTGGGACCCGCTGCTCGCGCAGGACCGCGACGGCGTGCTCGTCAACCAGCTGAACACCACGCCCGACGGACAGTTCCAGACGTACGCCACCGAGACGGGTGCGTACATTCGCGACCACTTCTTCGGTCACGACCACCGGCTGCGGGCGATGGTCGAGAACATGACCGACGACCAGATCCTGCACCTGGGCCGCGGCGGTCACGACCACAAGAAGGTCTACGCGGCGTACGCGGCGGCCAAGGCGCACTCCGGCCAGCCGACCGTGATCCTCGCGCAGACGGTCAAGGGCTGGACGCTCGGCCCGAACTTCGAGGGCCGCAACGCCACGCACCAGATGAAGAAGCTGACAGTCGCCGACCTCAAGGGTTTCCGCGACCGGCTGCACCTGCCGATCTCCGACAAGGAGCTGGAGTCCGGCGCGCCGCCGTACTACCACCCGGGCCGGAACTCGGAGGAGATCCAGTACATGCACGACCGCCGCAAGGGGCTCGGCGGGTACGTCCCGACGCGCGTCGTGCGGTCGAAGCCGCTCGCGCTGCCCGAGGACAAGACGTACGCGAGTGTGAAGAAGGGTTCGGGTCAGCAGTCGATCGCCACCACCATGGCGTTCGTACGGCTGCTCAAGGACCTCATGCGGGACAAGGAGATCGGCAAGCGGTTCGTACTGATCGCGCCCGACGAGTACCGCACCTTCGGCATGGACTCGTTCTTCCCGAGCGCGAAGATCTACAACCCGCTCGGCCAGCAGTACGAGGCCGTGGACCGCGACCTGCTCCTCGCGTACAAGGAGTCGCCGACCGGGCAGATGCTGCACGACGGCATCTCCGAGGCGGGCTGCACGGCCTCGCTGATCGCGGCCGGCTCGGCGTACGCGACGCACGGCGAACCGCTGATCCCGGTGTACGTCTTCTACTCGATGTTCGGATTCCAGCGCACCGGCGACCAGTTCTGGCAGATGGCCGACCAGTTGTCGCGCGGCTTCGTACTGGGCGCGACCGCCGGTCGTACGACTCTGACCGGTGAGGGTCTGCAGCACGCGGACGGGCACTCGCAGTTGCTCGCCTCGACGAACCCGGGCTGTGTCGCGTACGACCCGGCCTACGGGTTCGAGATCGCGCACATCGTGCAGGACGGGCTGCGGCGGATGTACGGCTCGTCCGACGAGCACCCGCACGGCGAGGACGTCTTCTACTACCTCACCGTCTACAACGAGCCGATCCAGCACCCCGCCGAGCCGGAGGGCGTGGACGTCGACGGCATCCTGAAGGGCATCCACCGCTTCGCGGAAGGGACTTCGGGCGCCATCCCGGCACAGATCATGGCGTCCGGTGTCGCCGTGCCGTGGGCCGTCGAGGCCCAGCGGATCCTCGCCGAGGAGTGGAACGTACGGGCCGACGTCTGGTCGGCGACCTCCTGGAACGAGTTGCGGCGCGAGGCCGTCGAGGTGGAGCGGCACAATCTGCTGCACCCCGAGGAGGAGCAGCGGGTTCCCTATGTGACGCGGAAGCTGTCCGGGGCACAGGGGCCGTTCGTGGCCGTCTCCGACTGGATGCGGTCGGTTCCGGACCAGATCGCCCGCTGGGTGCCGGGGACCTACCAGTCGCTGGGTGCCGACGGGTTCGGCTTCGCCGACACCCGGGGGGCCGCTCGTCGGTTCTTCCACATCGACGCGCAGTCGATCGTGGTGGGGGTGCTGACGGAGCTCGCGCGTGAGGGCAAGGTCGACCGGTCCGTACTGAAGCAGGCGATCGACCGGTATCAGTTGTTGGATGCGGCTGCCGCGGATCCGGGTGCCGCGGGTGGGGATGCGTAGCGCTCGGCGCCGGGTTCGGTTGTCGGGT
This sequence comes from Streptomyces sp. NPDC033178, assembly GCF_055577685.1. NCBI lineage: Bacteria > Bacillati > Actinomycetota > Actinomycetes > Kitasatosporales > Streptomycetaceae > Streptomyces > Streptomyces sp. NPDC033178. The sequence goes on along the minus strand of NZ_JBVIPT010000006.1, from coordinate 221,188 downwards.
GCGGGTGCGTGGGGGTTGTCGCGCAGTTCCCCGCGCCCCTGAAGGGGCGCTCCTGACCGGAGGCGTCTAGCACAGTGCGGTGGGGGTGGTGGGCCTTGGGTCCGCCGCCCCTTCGCGTTTTCTACTATGCGCGCATGAAGCAGCAATCGGCGCAGGACCGTTGGGAGCAGCGTACGCAGCGGCCCTTGTTGGGGCTCGCGGTGGCGTTTGCCGTCGCCTATGCCGTGCCGATCGTGTGGCCCGAGGCCGACCGGGAGGTGACCTCCTGGTGCACGAGGGTGGAGTGGGCGGTCTGGGGGTTGTTCGCCCTGGACTATCTTGTACGGCTCGTTCTCACCGACCGGCGGCGGGAGTTCGTCCGTACGCACTGGCTCGATCTGTGCGCGGTGCTGTTGCCGCTCATCCAGCCGATACGGCTGCTGCGGCTCGTCTCCACGTTGCTGCTCGTCGGGCAGCGGGCCCGGATGGCGCCGCAGATACGGCTGACCACGTATGTCGTGGGTGCGGTGGTGGCGTTGCTGATGTTCGGCTCGCTCGCCGTGCTGTCCGTCGAACGGGAGTCGCCCGAGGGCAACATCAGGACGCTGGGTGACGCGGTGTGGTGGTCGTTCACCACGATGACGACCGTGGGGTACGGCGATCATGCTCCGACCACCGGGCTCGGGCGGATGATAGCGGTCGGGCTGATGCTGTCCGGGATCGCTCTTCTCGGTGTCGTGACCGCCAATATCGCCGCGTGGTTCATCTCGCGGTTCGAGTCGGACGATGTGGAGGAGCGGCGGCAGACCGCGGCGATCGAGACGCTGGCGGAGGAGGTACGCGCGCTGCGGGCGCAGGTCGCCGCGTTGTCCGAGTCGGCGTCTGCCGCTGGGCCGCCGTCCGTGTCGGGGAGGATTCCGCATCAGGCTGCCGCCGCGGAGGAGCAGTTGAGCTGAGCGCTCTGCGGTTGTTCGTCGGCAGCAGGCCGACGAACAACCGCAGCACGGTCCTTCACTGTCCGGCTAGAACATCCCGTTGCCGGGGCCTGCCGTTCCGGCCATCCATGCGATCGCCAGGATCGTGTCGATCGCGCCGAGTACGAGCGCGACCAGCGCCGGCAGTGGGCGGGCGCCGTTCCAGCGGCGTCCCATGGCCAGCCATCCGCAGACGATCGCCAGTGGGCCGAGGATGATCCCCAGCACGAAGAAACCGGCGACCGCGCAGATGACTCCGATGATTCCGAGCGTCGCGCGGTCCGGCCCGCTCCGTGACCCCGTACGGCGACGTGAGCGAGGGTGCTTGCGCGTGGTGTGACCGAAGCCCGCCATCATCAACTCCCTGGACCTCTGAGCCGGCCGCATGCCGGCCGGTTCGGGCTCGGAAGCCGGGTACCCCGGTCCCTTCGGTTCAGACCCGTACTTTTCTCCCCCGGCTTCCGTGGCGCGCTGCCCCCCTCCGGCAGCACGCCACGGCCTCACCGAACTGCCCGTTTCGTACGGATCAGTTGAGAGCACTCTGACCTGCGACGCGACCGATATGAAAGTCATACGGAACGGCGTCACCCTGATAGGCGAAAGCCCCGCCGAGTGAACTCGGCGGGGCCGGGCGCGAGATGGCGGAGAAGGGCGGGCGGACTAGATGTGTCCGACTCCCGCGCCCGCTTCCGCGTTGGCACCCCGCTTGGTGAGGAAGGCGACGAAGATGGCCACGACGGCGACGCCGGCCGCGACGAGGCTCGCCAGGCTCATGCCGGAGATGAACGTGTCGTGCGCGACGCCCGTGATCTTCTCGGCGAGCTCGGGCGGCGTGCCCGGTGCCACCGGCGCGGCGCCGACCTGGACCGCCTCCTTGGCCTGGTCGAACTGGACCGGGGTGAGCTGCGGAAGGCCCGCGTCCGCCCAGTTGCCCGCGAGGTCGCCGTCGACCTTGGAGGCCATCACGGCACCCAGGACCGCCGTACCGAGGCTGCCGCCGATCTGCATCGCGGCCTGCTGGAGACCGCCGGCGACACCGGAGAGCTCCATCGGCGCGTTGCCCACGATTACCTCCGTGGCGCCGACCATGACCGGCGCGAGGCCGAGACCGAGGAGCGCGAACCAGATCGACATGAGCCCGCTGCTCGTGTCCGTCTCCAGCGTCGACACACCGAACATGGCGATGGCCGTGAGCGCCATGCCGCCCGCGAGCGGGATGCGCGGTCCCGTCTTGGTGATCATCGCGCCGGCCAGGGGCGAGCCGACGATCATCATGCCGGTGAGCGGCAGCAGGTGCAGACCCGCGTCGATCGGGCTCATCCCGTGCACGTTCTGCAGGTAGAAGGTGACGAAGAACAGGCCGCCCATGAAGGCGATCGCCATGAGCACCATCAGGACCACACCGGCCGACAGCGCCACGGAGCGGAAGAGCCCGAGCGGGATGAGCGGCTCGCTCACCCGGTTCTCCCAGAACGCGAACAGCCCGAAGCCGAGCACCGAGATGGCCAGGAACGACCACGTCATGGCGTCGCCCCAGCCCCACTCCGGGGCCTTGATGAGCGCCCAGACCAGGCAGAACATGGCGCCGGACAGCAGGCCGATACCGGGGAGGTCGAACGAGCGCGGCGCGTTCTCCGCGCGGTGGTCGGTGAGGATCACCACGCCGAGTACGACCGCGATGATGCCGACCGGCACGTTGATGAAGAAGACGGACTGCCAGCTGACGTGCTCGACGAGCACACCTCCGAGGATCGGGCCGCCGGCGGTGGAGGCGCCGATGACCATGCCCCAGATGCCGATCGCCATGTTCAGCTTCTCGGCCGGGAAGGTGGCGCGCAGCAGACCGAGCGCGGCCGGCATCAGCAGTGCGCCGAACAGGCCCTGGAGCACTCGGAAGACGACCACGAAGGCGATGCTGTCGGAGAGGCCGATGGCGCCCGAGGCCGCCGCGAAGCCGACCACGCCTATCAGGAAGGTCTGCCGGTGGCCGAACCGGTCACCGAGCTTGCCCGCCGTGATCAGCGTGACGGCGAGCGCGAGGAAGTAACCGTTGGTGATCCACTGGACGTCCGCGAAGCTGGCGTTCAGGTCCTTCTGGATGGCCGGGTTGGCGATGGCCACGATGGTGCCGTCCAGGGCCACCATCATCACGCCCACGGCCACGGTGAACAGGGTGTACCAAGGGTGGCCGCGCAGCCCCTTGCCCGGGGTCGGACCGGAGGCGGCGGGCGGGGCCTTGTCGGCCGGGCCGGTCGTGTCGACGGTGGTCTGACTAGTCATGCATCGAGGCTAATGACAGCCACTGACAGTTGACAAACCAATTCACAAGTCGGTAACTGTCACGTCACTCGCGGATAGGCTGAGCTGGGCAGAACGGACACCTGCGGCGCGCCGGAGGGACGAAACAGACGCAGACGCAGAAGAGACGCAGACGCGGAAGACGGGAAGAGGTTCCATGGACACGGCGTCACGGCCGGGGCTGCGCGAGCTCAAGAAGCAGCGCACCCGGGACGCCCTGGTGCGGGCCTCCCTGGAACTGTTCACGACACAGGGGTACGAGCGGACGACCGTCGACGAGATCGTCGAGGCCGTCGACGTCTCGCAGCGCACGTTCTTCCGGTACTTCGCGGGCAAGGAGGACGCCGCCTTCGCCGTCCAGGAGATGGCCGAGTCGCATTTCGTCGCGGCGGTGCGCGGGCGCCCTGCCCACGAGGCCCCGTTGGACGCGCTGCGCCAGGCCGTCCTGGCCAGCTGGGACACCATCGGCGAGGCCATCGAGGCAGTCATCCCCCTCGAACTGCACATGCGGGCCTTCCAGTTGATCGAGTCGACACCCGCACTGCTCGCCGCCCATCTGCGCCGCCAGGAGGGGCTGGAGGAAGAACTCGCGCGAGTGATCGCAGAGCGTGAGGGCCTCGACGTGGACACCGATCCGCGACCGCGCCTGGTCATGGCCGTTTTCGGCGGGGTGATGCGGCTGACGGGCCGGCTCTGGGGTGCGGGCGAGGACTTCAGCGTGGCGGCGATGCGTGAGCTGACCGCCTCGTATCTCGACCAGGTGGGGCCCGCGTTGGCGGAGAACTGGCATACGGGCGGCGGGAACGACCGTACGGACACCCAGTGACGACAGTCGCACACAGGGTCGAACTCCGCCGTCGGCAGGGCGAGTCACGCACCTACACAGGGTGACCGGACGACTCAATATGCGCCCGGTTTTACCCAATTACCCCTCCTGAAACGTGATCCGCCTCACTCGGTTAACGCGAGACACTCTCGTTCTCCTAGTGTGTCCTTTCAGTGACTTCCTTCGACTCCACCCCCCAACTGAACGTCTGGCGCATGTTGCTCGCGCTGGCCGTGGTGTTCGTGATGCTCGGGACCACCGGCTGGACAGCCGTGCGCAACCACCGGGGCGCGACCACACCGCTCGCGGCGTCGCTGTCCGCCTGGGAACGCGGTCACATAGGCGGACATCGCCTGCCCGACCCGGACGACACGACGCCCGCCCGGCTGGCCCACTTCTTCGCCTCGCTCGACGCGCGGCAGCGGTCCCGGCTCGCCGCCCGCTATCCGCTGGCGGTCGGCAACATGAACGGGGCGCCGGTACAGCTCCGCTACCGCGCCAACCACATCGCCCTCGACCAGGCACGCAAGGTCGAGCTCAAACGCATGCACGACGACCGGCTCTCACCGACCGGACAGCACGAGGCCGGCCGCCGGATGCATCGGTATGTGGACCTGATGAGCGGCGAGCGACGCATCCTCGCCTTCGACCCGATGGGCTCGGGCCGGGTCGCGGAGGTCTTCGGCGACCTGGACGGGGCCGAGCGGGTCTCGGTCGTGGTGCCCGGCGTCGACACCAACCTCCTGACCTTCCAGCGCACCAACCGGACGTACTCGGCGCCCGTCGGCATGGCGAAGTCGCTCCACAGCGCCGAGCGGGCCGCGAGCCCCCAGACTCGTACGGCCGTCATCGCCTGGGCCGACTACACGGCACCCAGCGGGCTCGGCATGGACGCGGCCACCGGGATTCGCGCCGAGGAGGGCGCGGTCCGGCTCAACGCCCTGGTCCGGGCGCTGCCCGGACGCTCCGGCGTGGCCCTGTACTGCCACAGCTACGGCTCCGTGGTCTGCGGCGTCGCCGCGCACTCGCTGCCCTCCCGGGTCTCCGACATCGCGGTGGCGGGCAGCCCCGGTATGCGGGTCGAGAGGGCCGCGCAGCTGCGCACCTCCGCCCGGGTGTGGGCCGTACGGGACTCCGACGACTGGATCGAGGACGTACCGCATCTGGAGGTCGGCGGGCTCGGCCACGGGGCCGATCCGATGTCCGCGGACTTCGGCGCGCGGGTGCTGTCGGCCCGGGGCGCCCAGGGACACACGGGCTATTTCGTGCCCGGCACCGACAGCCTGCGGAACTTCGCCGAGATCGGGATTGGCGCGTACCGCGCGGTGCGCTGCGCCCGAGAGGATGACGTGTGCCGGGAGGGTTTGTCCGACACGGCTGAAGTCGGACGCGCGTAGAGAACGAAGAAAGTGCGGTCCGCCCAGGGAGGGGACTACGAAGCGCATGCCGCATACGATGGCCCGCATGGGTGACGTACTGGCCGGATTTCATGCCGCCTGGGAGTTCGAGTCCGACTCCGTGCTCATCCGCTTCGAACGGGGGATCCGCACGCCGAAGCTGTTCCAGGCGCTCGGTGAGCGCCGCATCCCGCTCGACGCGATCGCGGCGGTGACGCTGACGCCCGGCAAGCGCGGGACGGTCGTCCTGCGCGCCGAGCCGAGACCGGGAGCGGATCCGCTCATGGAGGCGGCGGCGGGACAACTGAAGGATGCGTGCGACCCCTATCGGCTTGTTCTGCCCGCCGAGCGGGAGACGCTCGCCGAGTACTACGCGGACGAACTGCGGGCGATGCTCGCGACCAACGACCCGGGGCCTGCCGAGCGCTATCTGGTGCGGCCGCCCGAGACGCCGCTCCAGTTCAAGGCGTACGACGGGAAGGCGTCCTTCGACGGGAAGTCCGTGCACTTCCGGTGGTTCTGGACGGGGGCGTCCTCCGCCAAGTGGAAGGCCGGCGACCAGAGTTTCGCCGTGTCCGACCTGTGCGGTGTCGAGTGGCGCTCGCCCGAGGTCTTCGAGGGGCATCTGCGGCTGCTGCGCCGTGACGCGGTGGTTTCGCAGCCGGCTCAGGCGGATCAGGATCCGGCCGCCGTTGTTTTCGGGCTGGGATACGGGCCGGTTCACGAGTCGTTGCCGTTCGCGGCGTCGGTGCTCGCGGCGGTTCGGACGGGTGGGCCTTCGGCCCCCCTGCCCGAGAACCCGGGGGCCGGGACCGGGACCGCGGCCGGGGCGCGGCGGGATCCGGCCGACATCGCTGACCGGATCCGGCATCTCGGCGAGCTTCATGAGGCTGGGCTCGTCACGGATGAGGAGTTCTCCATGAAGAAGGCCGAGTTGCTGGCCGAGCTGTGAGGGGGGCGGGCCTGCGGGGCGGTTGTCGGCTGCGGACCCGTCGTGGCTGGTCGCGCAGTTCCCCGCGCCCCTGAAGGGGCGCTCGTGGAGCCGCAGATTTCGCGGAACCGCCCGCCCCGGACAAGCCTCGTGGACCCCGCGCCTCACGGACCCCGCGGCCCTCGCGCGGCCCGCTCTACTCCCGGCCCGCCGATACGAACGTCATGTCCGCGTAGCGGTTGCCTGATACCTGGGAGGCGATCCCGTCCAGTACTCCCAGGTCGTCCTCGCTCAGGGCGATGCGGGTTGCCGCCGTGTTCTCCTCGATTCGGGTGCGCCTGCGGGTGCCCGGGATGGGGACGACCGGGAGGTCGTGGACGGACGCCTGCTGGTGGACCCAGGCCAGGGCGATCTGGCCGACGGAGGCGTCGTGGGCCTTCGCCACCGCCCGGATCGGCTCCAGGAGGGCCGCGTTCGCCGCCGCGTTGTCGCCGGTGAAGCGGGGCTGCTGGCGGCGGAAGTCGCCCGCGGTGAGCTCCGTTTCGGCGTTCGTGAAGGAGCCGGTGAGGAAGCCCCGGCCGAGCGGGGAGTACGGGACCAGCGTCACGCCCAGTTCGCGGGCCGCCGGGACCACGCCCGCCTCGATGTCCCTGCTGAACAGCGACCACTCCGACTGGACGGCCGCGATCGGGTGCACCGTCTGCGCGGCACGGAGTTCGCCGCCCGTGACCTCGCTGAGGCCGAGCTGCTTGACCTTGCCCTCGCGGACCAGCTCGGCCATGGCGCCGACGGTCTCCTCGATGGGGACGTTCACATCACGGCGGTGCATGTAGTAGAGGTCGATCACATCGACGCCCAGCCGCTTGAGGCTCGCCTCCACGGCCTGCCGGATGTACGGCGCGTCGTTGCGGATGATCCGCTTCGTCGGCTCGTCCGGCGGGATCGTCAGGGCGAACTTGGTCGCGATGACGACCTCGTCGCGGTGCGCCCTGAAGAACGGCGACAGGAACTCCTCGTTGTCGCCCTGGCCGTACGCGTCCGCCGTGTCGTAGAGCGTCACGCCCAGTTCCAGCGCACGCTCCAGCGTGGCGCGGGCCTCCTCGGCGTCCGTCGGGCCGTACGCGAAGCTCATGCCCATGCAGCCGAGGCCCTGCACCCCGACCTCGGGGCCGCCCATGCCGAGCTGTGCCTTCGCGATCCTGCTGTCCGTCATCGGGACCTCTCCGACGCCAGGGCCCGCCCGGCGTCCGCATAGAAATTGATCTTCCGGTCGAGCACCGCGAGGGTGTCCTGGAGCTCGGCGATCCGCGCCCGGACGTCCCGGCGGGTGGCTTCGAGCAGCTCGAAGCGGTCGGCGTACGTGTGATCGCCCTCGCGCACCATCTCCGCGTACCGCACCATCCCGGCGACCGGCATCCCGGTCAGCCGCAGCTTGCCGACGAGGTCGAGCCAGTCGAGGTCGCGGTTGCTGTAGCGGCGCTGGCCGGTGTGCGAGCGGTCGATGTGGGGCATCAGCCCGATCCGCTCGTACCAGCGGAGGGTGTGCGCCGTCAGGCCGGTGAAGGCGACGACCTCGCTGATCGTGTACTGGTCCTGGCCGTCCGGACGCCGGGCCGCGTGCGGCGGGCCGGCACAGGTGTCGTTCCTGGTGTCCGTGGTCTCCATCACCGTCATGGCCTCAACGCTAAAACCTTGGAGTGCACTCCAAGCAAGCGGATTCCGATGAAATTCCGACGACATCGGCCGGGGTCCGTGGCTACCGTGCCGATCATGAGTCTTGTACGTCGCGCCGTACCCGAGGACGCCGAGGAACTCCTTCGACTGCGCCAGGTGATGATCGACTCCATGGCCGGGGCGGACACGTCCACCGACTGGCATGCCGAGTCCCTGACCACCGTACGGGGGCGGCTGTCCGATCCCGACGGGGGTTTCGCCGCGTTCGTCGTCGATCACCCCGAGCGGGTGGGGGCGTTGGGGGCGCTTGTCGCGGGGACGGTGGAGTACCGGATCGGGCGGGCCGGGAATCCGCACGGGCGGGTCGGATACGTCTTCAGTGTCGCGAGCGACCCCGAGGTGCGGCGGCGGGGGTATGCGCGGGCCTGTATGGAGGCGCTGGTGGCGTGGTTCCGGGAGCAGGGAGTCGGGCAGATCGATCTGACCGCGTCGGCGGATGCTGCGCCGCTGTACGCGTCCATGGGGTTCGTCCGTACGCCTGATCCGTTGATGCGGCTGAGGTTCTGACCGGTGGGCGGCTGCGGGTTCGTCGTGGTCGTAGGCTCTTGCTCATGTCTTTGGAGAGTCTTGCGCTGATCGAAGAGTGGCCCGTTCCTACCGCTGCCGCGGCCGTCGTGCGGGCGGACGGCACCGTGCTCGGGGCGCACGGGCCCACCTCGCAGCGGTTCGCGCTGGCCTCCGTGACGAAGCCCCTCGCCGCCTACGCCGCCCTTGTCGCGTACGAGGAAGGGGCCGTCGAGCTGGACGAGCCCGCCGGGCCCGAGGGGTCGACCGTGCGGCATCTGCTCGCGCACACCAGTGGGCTGGCTTTCGACGAGCACCGGGTGACGGCGGCGCCGGGGCTGCGGCGGCTGTACTCCAACGCCGGGTTCGAGCAGTTGGGGGATCACATCGCGAAGGCGACGGAGATTCCCTTCGGTGAGTATCTGAAGCAGGCGGTCCTCGAACCGCTGGGGATGACGTCGACGACCCTCGACGGCTCGCCCGCGAAGGACGGTGTCTCGACCGTCGACGATCTCGTGCGGTTCGCCGCCGAGGTGCAGGCGCCGCGGCTGCTCGACCCGCGGACCGTCGCGGAGGCGATGACCGTGCAGTACCCGGGGACGAAGGGCGTCCTGCCGGGGTACGGGCACCAGAACCCCAACGACTGGGGCCTCGGCTTCGAGATCAGGGACTCCAAGTCGCCCCACTGGACGGGGAGTTCGTCCTCGCCGCGGACCTTCGGGCACTTCGGGCAGTCGGGTACGTTCCTGTGGATCGACCCCGAGGCGGGGGTGGCCTGCGTGGCGCTGACGGACCGGGCGTTCGGACCGTGGGCCGTCGAGGTGTGGCCCGCCTTCACGGACGCGGTGCTGGCCGACCTGTAGGGCGCGTACGCGCCTCCTACGCCATCTCCCAGAACAGCAGCTCCGCCCCGTCCCGGGCGACCGCCTCCAGGTCCTTCGCGTCCGTGATCCGGGCCGCGTCGCCGGGGCTCAACACCCAGCTGTCCAGCAGGACTTCGCCGCGTACGACATGTGCGTACACGAACGGCGCGTCCGGGACGGCGGTGCGCTCCCCCGGCGCCAGGCGGCGTACATGGAGCATCGCGGCCGCCTCCGGGACGGCGTACGGGGTGGAGTCTGCGATGCCGTGGACGACCTCGTACGCGGGGTCGCCACCCGGCTCAAGGGGGGCGAGCCACATCTGGACGAAGGTCAGCGGCAGCTCGCCGTCGTTGCGTTCGACGTGGCGGACCCCGCCCGCCGAGCTGAGGCGCTGCACGTCACCGGGGCGTACCACCGATTCGTGGCCGACCGTGTCGCGGTGGGTCAGCTCGCCCTCGACGACCCAGGTGACGATCTCGGTGTGGCTGTGCGGGTGCTCGTCGAAGCCGGCGCCGGGTGCGAGGCGCTCCTCGTTGCAGGCGATGACCGCGCCGAAGCGGAGGTTGTCCGGGTCGTAGTGCGGGCCGAAGGAGAAGGCGTGCAGGGACTCGATCCCGGCCGCCGGGTCGCCTCCGCGGTAGCGCTCGTCGGCGCGCCGTACGTCCATCACGGACCCACCGTAGACCCGTCGGACGAGCCGTCCGAGACCCTCCGCCGCATACTCCCGTCCTGATAAGGCAGTCTTGTCCCGTGCCCGAACCCGAATCCAGCAACACCGAACGCGCCGCCCGCGCCGCCCATGCGCACGCCGCGACCCTGAAGCGGCTGGAGAAGTCGTCCGGCAGTCTCGCGGCCCAGGCGATCGCGCGCATGGACGAGACGCTGCCGTGGTACCGGGCGATGTCCCCGGAGAACCGGTCGTGGATCGGCCTCGTCGCCCAGGCCGGTATCGCGGCGTTCAAGGAGTGGTTCCGGCATCCGGACGCTCCCCAGGCGATCTCCACGGACGTCTTCGGCACCGCGCCGCGCGAGCTGACCAGGGCGATCACCCTGCGCCAGACCGTCGAGATGGTGCGCACCACGATCGAGGTGATGGAGAGCGCCATCGACGAGGTGGCCGCTCCCGGCGACGAGTCCGTGCTCCGCGAGGCGCTGCTCGTGTACGCGCGGGAGATCGCCTTCGCGACCGCCCAGGTGTACGCGCAGGCCGCCGAGGCGCGCGGTGCCTGGGACGCCCGGCTGGAGTCCCTGGTCGTGAACGCCGTCCTCTCCGGGGAGGCCGACGAAGGCGCGGTGTCCCGTGCCGCGGCGCTCGGCTGGAACTCGCCCGAGCATGTGTGCGTGGTGCTGGGCACGGCGCCCGACGGTGACAGCGAGCTGACGGTCGAGGCCATCAGGCGGGCGGCCCGGCACGCCAAGCTCCAGGTGCTGACCGGGGTGCTCGGGGACCGGCTGGTCGTCATCGCGGGTGGCAGCGACAATCCGCTCGGTGTCGCCAAGTCCCTGATCGGGCCGTACGCCGCCGGCCCCGTGGTGGCCGGTCCCGTCGTGCCCGACCTGCTCGCCGCGACCCGCTCCGCGCAGGCTGCCGCCGCCGGCCTCAAGGCGTGTTTCGCCTGGCAGGACGCCCCGCGGCCGGTTCTGGCGGACGATCTGCTGCCGGAGCGCGCGATCGCCTCGGACCCCTCTGCCCGTGAACAGCTGGTGGAGGAGATCTACAGACCACTGGAGGAGGCCGGGTCCGCTCTCCTGGAGACGCTGAGCGTCTATCTCGAACAGGCGAGCAGTCTCGAAGGAGCGGCCCGGATGCTCTTCGTGCATCCCAACACCGTGCGCTACCGGCTTCGACGTGTGACTGACGTCACCGGCTGGTCGCCCTCGGATGTACGTTCGGCGTTCACGCTGCGGATCGCGCTGATCCTGGGGCGTCTGGCCGATGGAGATCCCCAGCTCTAGGCTTTTGTCGGGGCCCTACAATTCCCCCTCCTGTTCTTCGTCCCTGTCCCCACGGGCGGCCGTGCCCGTCCACAAGAGAGAGTGTGAGAGTGCTCGTACTCGTCGCTCCCGGCCAGGGCGCCCAGACGCCCGGCTTCCTGACTCCCTGGCTCGACCTCCCCGGTGTCCGCGGTGCCCTTGAGGCGTGGTCCGACGCCGTGGAGCTCGACCTGATCCGTTACGGCACCGAGGGGGACGCGGAGGAGATCCGTGACACCGCGGTGGCGCAGCCGCTCCTGGTCGCGGCCGGGCTGACCTCGGCGTACACGCTCTTCGACGACCCGGCCCAGCTGCCGCTCAAGGTCGGCGCCGTCGCCGGACACAGCGTCGGCGAGCTGACCGCCGCCGCGCTCGCCGGGGTACTCCCCGACGAGGACGCCGTCCGCCTCGTCCGCGTCCGCGGGCTGGCCATGGCGGAGGCGACCGCCGCCACCGCCACCGGAATGTCGGCGCTGCTCGGCGGCGACCCCGAAGTGACGATCCCGCACCTGGAGAAGCTCGGCCTGACCCCGGCGAACGTGAACGGTGGGGGCCAGATCGTGGCCGCCGGCACGCTGGAGGAGCTGGCCGCCCTGGAGGCCGACAAGCCCGAGGGCGTACGCCGCGTGGTGGCCCTCAAGGTCGCGGGCGCGTTCCACACGCACCACATGGCCCCGGCGGTCGACACCCTCGCCCGCGCCGCGGCCGAGCTGTCGCCCGCCGACCCGACGGTCACGTACGTGTCGAACAAGGACGGGCAGGCCGTCTCCGCCGGCTCGGAGGTCCTGGCCCGGCTGGTCGGCCAGGTCGCCAACCCGGTCCGCTGGGACCTGTGCATGGAGACCTTCAAGGAACTCGGCGTGACCGCGCTCCTGGAGGTGTGCCCCGGCGGCACCCTGACCGGTCTCGCCAAGCGCGCGCTGCCCGGCGTGAAGACGCTGGCGCTGAAGACACCCGACGACCTCGACGCGGCTCGCGAGCTCATCGCCGAGCACGCCTCCGCCTGAGCGCGTAAGGAGCCGACAGAGCATGTCGAAGATCAAGCCCAGCAAGGGCGCCCCGTACGCGCGCATCCTCGGTGTCGGCGGCTACCGCCCGGTCCGTGTCGTGCCGAACGAGGTGATCCTCGAAACGATCGACTCGTCCGACGAGTGGATCCGCTCGCGCTCCGGCATCGAGACCCGGCACTGGGCGAACGACGAGGAGACCGTCGCCGCCATGTCGATCGAGGCGTCCGGCAAGGCCATCGCCGACGCCGGGATCAGCGCCGAGCAGATCGGCGCCGTGGTCGTCTCGACCGTCTCGCACTTCAGCCAGACCCCGGCCGTCGCCACCGAGATCGCCGACAAGCTCGGCACGGCGAAGGCCGCGGCCTTCGACATCTCGGCGGGCTGCGCCGGCTTCGGCTACGGACTGACCCTCGCCAAGGGCATGGTCGTGGAGGGTTCCGCCGAGTACGTACTTGTCATCGGCGTCGAGCGGCTCTCCGACCTGACCGACCTGGAGGACCGCGCGACGGCCTTCCTGTTCGGTGACGGCGCGGGCGCGGTCGTCGTCGGCCCCTCCCAGGAGCCGCACATCGGCCCCACGGTCTGGGGTTCCGAGGGCGACAAGTCCCACACGATCAAGCAGACCATCCCCTGGGACCGTTTCCGCATCGGTGACGTGTCCGAGCTGCCCCTGGACTCCAAGGGCGAGATCAAGTTCCCCGCGATCACGCAGGAAGGCCAGGCGGTGTTCCGCTGGGCCGTGTTCGAGATGGCGAAGGTCGCCAAGGAGGCGCTGGACGCCGCCGGACTCACTGCGGACGACTTGGACGTCTTCATTCCCCACCAGGCCAACGAGCGGATCATCGACTCGATGGTGAAGACTCTCAAGCTGCCGGAACACGTCACGGTCGCCCGTGACGTGCGCACCACCGGTAACACCTCGGCCGCCTCGATCCCGCTCGCGATGGAGCGGCTCCTGGCGACCGGCGAGGCGAAGAGCGGCGACACCGCGCTCGTCATCGGCTTCGGGGCGGGTCTCGTGTACGCCGCGACGGTCGTTACCCTCCCCTAGGCACACCGCCCGGATCCTTCCGGGCGGGAGTACCGCCACACCCTCTGGATACACAAGAAGGAGCGCCTGACATGGCCGCCACTCAGGAAGAGATCGTCGCCGGTCTCGCCGACATCGTGAACGAGATCGCCGGCATCCCGGTCGAGGACGTCCAGCTGGAGAAGTCCTTCACCGACGACCTGGACGTCGACTCGCTGTCCATGGTCGAGGTCGTCGTCGCCGCCGAAGAGCGCTTCGACGTCAAGATCCCGGACGACGACGTCAAGAACCTCAAGACGGTCGGCGACGCGACCGAGTACATCCTCAAGCACCAGGGCTGAGCCCACCCTCACCCCCGGACGCTGCTAGCCCCGCCACCCGGCGGTGGCGCCGCTGAATCCTCGTATCCGTTGGAGAAAGAATTCCCGTGAGCCCGACCAATCGCACCGTGGTCGTCACCGGTATCGGCGCAACCACACCGCTGGGTGGCGACGCAGCCTCTACCTGGGAGGGCCTGGTCGCCGGACGTTCCGGCGTCGGCCCTCTGGAGCAGGACTGGGCCGCCGACCAGGCGGTCCGTATCGCGGCACAGATCGCCGTGGAGCCGGGCGAGGTCATTCCGCGCCCGCAGGCCCGCCGCCTCGACCGCTCGGCGCAGTTCGCGCTGATCGCGGCCAAGGAGGCCTGGGCGGACGCCGGCTTCGCCGGCAAGGCGGGCGAGACTGAGACATCAGCCGCTGCCGCGGCGGGAGCGGTCGACCCCGACCGTCTGGGCGCGGTCATCGCCTCCGGCATCGGTGGCGTCACGACCCTGCTCGACCAGTACGACGTGCTCAAGGAGAAGGGCGTACGCCGCGTCTCCCCGCACACCGTCCCCATGCTGATGCCGAACGGCCCCTCGGCCAACGTGGGTCTGCTCGTCGGCGCGCGCGCCGGTGTGCACACCCCGGTCTCCGCCTGCGCGTCGGGCGCCGAGGCCATCGGCTACGCCATCGAGATGATCCGCACCGGCCGCGCCGACGTCGTCGTCGCCGGTGGTACGGAGGCGGCGATCCACCCGCTGCCCATCGCCGCCTTCGGCAACATGATGGCGATGTCCAAGAACAACGACGACCCGCAGGGCGCCTCGCGCCCCTACGATCTCGGCCGGGACGGCTTCGTCCTCGGCGAGGGCGCGGGCGTCATCGTCCTGGAGTCGGCCGAGCACGCCGCCAAGCGCGGTGCCCGCGTGTACGCGGAGGCGGTCGGCCAGGGCATCTCGGCCGACAGCCACGACATCGTGCAGCCGGAGCCCGAGGGGCGGGGCATCGCCCACGCCCTGCAGAACCTGCTGGACAACACGGACCTGAACCCGGCGGAGATCGTGCACGTCAACGCGCACGCGACCTCCACGCCGGCCGGTGACGTGGCCGAGCTGAAGGCGCTGCGCAAGGTCTTCGGCGACGACACCGACCACTTCGCGGTCTCCGGTACGAAGTCCATGACCGGGCATCTGCTGGGCGGTGCGGGTGGTGTCGAGTCCGTCGCCACGGTGCTCGCGCTGTACAACCGGATCGCGCCGCCGACCATCAATGTCAACAACCTCGACCCCGAGGCCGAGGCCACCGCCGACATCGTTCGCGGTGAGGCGCGGAAGCTGCCCGTCGAGGGGCGGATCGCCGCGCTCAACGACTCGTTCGGGTTTGGTGGGCACAACGTGGTTCTGGCGTTCCGTACGGTCTGATTTCAGCCGTTTTTGTATTGATGGTGAGTGGTCCGGGCTCCTCGTGGAGGAACCCGGGCCACTTGTCGTTCGTCGGTGGTCGGCCGACCACGCGCCCCTTGCGGGCTCAGACCACCTGGTGGAGCCAGCGGACGGGAGCGCCCTCGCCTGCGTAGCGGAAGGGCTCCAGCTCGTCGTCCCAGGGCTTGCCGAGGAGCTTGGTGAGTTCGGACTCCAGTTGCGTCTCGCCCTGCTGGGAGCGGACCAGGGCGGCGCGCAGGCGGTCCTCGGGGATCAGGATGTCGCCGTGGATACCGGTCACGGCGTGGAAGATGCCCAGCTCAGGGGTGCAGCTGTAGCGCTCCCCCTCGGCGGTGGCGCACGGTTCGGCGGTGACCTCGAAGCGCAGCATCTGCCAGCCGCGCAGCGCCGAGGCGAGCTTGGAGGCCGTGCCGACCTCGCCCTTCCAGGAGAACTCGGATCTCCAGGTGCCGGGTGACGCGGGCTGCCGGATCCAGTCGAGGCTGACTCGCGTGCCGAGCACACCCGCGACTGCCCATTCGACGTGCGGGCACAGCGCACGCGGCGCGGAGTGCACGTAGAGAACTCCACGTGTCGTCACTGGGACCTCCGGACAGAGCGGGCATCTTGTACTTTGGCGGAACGTCAGTGGCTGGGCAGCCACGTGGCGAGGCTACCGTGCGGCGGCGCAAGGAGTGTGACGTACCGTCGGTCCCAGCGCCGTGAAACACCGAGGTTTCACCCGGCGGGACGCGTGGCGGGCACCCGGCCGGGGGTCCGGCCCGCGGCGCAGCCGCATACGGACTACGCGTCCCCCGGGAAAACACAGCCACCCAGGGAGACGCTGCTGGGCGGGCCGCCGTTGCGTAAGGAACGAGGGGAACTGGGGATGCGGAAGCGTGGTCACGGTTCACGAGGTGTCGCCGCGGCCGCGGTGGCGGCCCTGCTGGGTGTCGCGGGACTGGCCGGCTGCGACGCCAGCGGTGGGAACTCCCCCGGGCCCTCCGGCACCTCCGCACGGGCCGCGAAACCGTCCCCCAAACCCACGCCCGCCTGGGACAGCAGCCCGGGTTCGCTGGCCGCGGTCGGCGACTCCATCACCCGCGGCTTCGACGCCTGCTCGGTGCTGTCCGACTGCCCCGAGGCCTCCTGGGCGACCGGCACCGACACGAAGGTGAACAGCCTCGCGGTACGGCTCCTCGGCACTGCCGGTGCCGCCCAGCGCAGCTGGAACTACGCGCAGACCGGCTCCCGCATGGCCGACCTGCCCGGCCAGATGGCCCAGGCCGCGACCAAGAAGCCCGAGCTGGTCACGGTCATGGCCGGCGCGAACGACGCCTGCCGCTCGTCGGTGTCCGCGATGACCTCGGTGGCGGAGTTCCGTACCCAGTTCCAGGACGCGCTGACCACGCTGCGGGAGGCGCTGCCGAAGACGCAGGTCTACGTGTCCAGCGTGCCCGATCTGAAGCGGCTCTGGTCGGAGGGGCGGACCAACCAGCTGAGCAAGCAGATCTGGAAGCTCGGTATCTGCCCCTCGATGCTGGGTGACGCCGACGCGTTGGACTCGGCTGCGACCTTGCGGCGGGACACCGTGCAGGATCGAGTGGAGGCGTACAACTCGGTGTTGCGGGAAGTGTGCGCGAAGGACGATCGGTGCCGGTTCGACGGTGGGGCGGTGTTCGAGTACCGGTTCGGCACGAAGCAGTTGAGTCACTGGGACTGGTTCCATCCCAGCAAGAACGGGCAGGCGCGGCTGGCTGAGATGGCGTACGCGGCTGTGACCGCTCGGAAGTCGCCGTCTTGAACCTGCGGGCCCGGTGGGGCTGATCGCGCCGTTCCCCGCGCCCCTCAGGGGGCGATGGTTGCCCTCAGCCTGCAGTCGGTGAGCGAGTGCGACGCCTCGATCTCGAGTGGACCCTTCAGCGGGGTCCAGGCGTTGGTCTGCTCGTCCCAGGTCTCGAACGCTCGGGTGGGGAGTTCGATCGTGATCTCGGTGCTTTCGCCCGGGGGTGCCTCTACTGTCGCGAAGCCGGCCAGTCGGCGGGCCAGGTAGATCTGGACGGTCTCGCGGCCCTTGCGGGTGCCGGAGTTGGTGATGCGGACCGTGACCGTGGTGCCGGTCACCTCGATCTCGTCGTACGTCCAGTCCGTGTAGCCGAGGCCGTGGCCGAAGGGGTACGTCGGGGTGCGGCCCTCCTTCTCCCAGGCTCGGTAGCCGATGAACACGTCCTCGGTGTAGGGGAGTTCGCCGTCGGTGGGGGTGACCTGGGTGACCGGGGCGTCGGTGAAGGAGCCCCAGGTGGTG
This sequence comes from Streptomyces sp. NPDC033178, assembly GCF_055577685.1. NCBI lineage: Bacteria > Bacillati > Actinomycetota > Actinomycetes > Kitasatosporales > Streptomycetaceae > Streptomyces > Streptomyces sp. NPDC033178. The sequence goes on along the minus strand of NZ_JBVIPT010000006.1, from coordinate 203,640 downwards.
GGGAGGCGGCCGCCGGGCTCGTGGGTGCCGGTGAGGACGTCGGCGAGGGCGGCGCCGCCCTCCTGGCCCGGGAACCAGCTGAGGAGTACGGCGGACACGTCGTCGCGCCACGGGAGTTCCACCGGGGAGCCGGAGTTGACGACCACGACCGTGTCGGGGTTGGCGGCGGCGACCGCTCGGACCAACTCGTCCTGGCGGCCCGGGAGTCGGAGGTCCTTGCGGTCGAAGCCCTCGGACTCGACGCGTTCGGTGGTGGCGACCACGACGACCGCGGTGGCGGCCGCGCGGGCGGCCTCGACGGCTTCGGCGATCAGCTCGTCGGGGTCGCGCCGGGGCTCCTTGTGGGTGAGCGTGAAGGCGACGACCTTCATGGGGGCGTGCTCGGGGACCGAGACGACGTGGCGCAGTGAGACCTCGTAGGTGTCACCGGCGGTCAGGTCCACCGTGGCGTGCTCGACCGGAGCGCCGAAGAACGTCACGAACGGGTCGTCCTTCTCCACCCGTTGGACCTCGTCGAAGTACGTCGTGCCGTCGACCGTGAGCGTGAAGGCGCCGATTCCCTTGATTCCGAAGGTGTGCCGACCGCTCTCGCGCGGGGTGAAGGTGCCGGTCAGCTCGACGCTGTGGAGGTTGTCGTGGGTGACTCCGTCGGGCAGGTCGTTGCCCATCCACTGGAGGTGACCGCTCGGTGCGGAGCCCGTGCCGACGACGGTGCCGGCGGTGTCGCGGCAGACCGCGCGCAGTTCGAATCCCTTGTCGGCGGCGGCAGGTTCCTCGTTCGGGTCGGCGCCGACCGCGTACGTCAGCGTGCCCTCTGGCAGGGCGGCGGTGAGGCCGTCGAGCGGGGAGACGACGCGGGCGGGGAAGACGACCGCGGAGCCGCCGCCGAGGACGCGGGCGTCGCGTGCGGCGGCGCCGATGAGGGCGACCGACCGCCCCTCGGGGATCGGGAGGGCGCCTTCGTTGCGTACGAGCACGAAGGCGCGGCGGGCGATCTCGCGGGCCAGCGCCTCTCCGTCGGCGTCCGCCGGGAACTCGGTGACCACTGGTTCGGCGCCGTCCAGGATGCCCACGCGGGCGGCCAGGCGCAGGACGTTGCGTACCGCCTCGTCGACCTTGTTCTCCGCCACCTCTCCGGCGCGGACGGCGGCGGCGAGCTTCCCGCCGTACACGGTGGTCGGTCCTGGCATCGCGACGTCCAGGCCTCCCTCGACCGCGTCGACGGTGGAGCGGGCGGCCATCCAGTCGGAGACGTTGAAGCCGTCGAAGCCCCACTCGCCGCGCAGGACCTCGTTGACCAGGTAGCGGTGCTCGGTCATCGTCGTGCCGTTGACCGAGTTGTAGGCGGTCATGATGCCCCAGGGGTGCGCGTTCTCGACGATCGCCTCGAAGGGGGCCAAGTAGAGCTCGCGCAGGGCTCGTTCGGAGACCACGTTGTTCACGGTGAAGCGGTCGGTCTCGGCGTCGTTGGCGACGAAGTGCTTGACGGTGGTGCCGACGCCGCCCTCCTGGACACCGGTCACGTACCCGGTGCCGATCCGTCCGGTGAGATACGGGTCCTCGCTGTACGCCTCGAAGTGACGGCCGCCCAGCGGAGAGCGGTGCAGGTTGACCGTGGGGGCGAGCAGGACGTGGACGCCCTTGCGGCGGGCCTCCTGGGCGAGGAGGGCGCCGGCGCGGCGGGCCAGGGCGGGGTCCCAGGTGGCGGCGAGCGCGGTCGGGGACGGCAGGGCTATGGACGGGTCGTCGGCGGTCCAGCGCACGCCCCGTACCCCTATCGGACCGTCGGACATGACCAGCGACTTCAGGCCGATCTCCGGCAGGGCGGGCAGGGACCACATGTCCTGTCCGGCGAGCAGCCGCGTCTTCGCGTCCAGGTCGAGTTTCGCGAGCGCGGTCTCGACCACGGCCTCGCGCGCCTGGTCGGCCGGGGTGGACCGGGTTCCCTGGGTTCCCGCCATGGCGGTGCCTCCTCGTCGAAGTCCGTACCGTTCCTCCATCCTGCATGCGTGACCTGTAGATCGGTAGGTTTCGTTATCCGTACGTTACTTACAGCGATCCGGGGAATGTGCCCGTGTCGTACGGTGACGTCATGACGAGCAAGGCCCCCCGGTCGGCCAGGAGCGTGGAGCGGCGCGCGGAGATCCTCCGGGCGACGCTTGAGGTGATCGCCGAGCGCGGCTACCGGGGCGCGAGTCTGGCCGCCGTCGCCGAGCGGGTCGGGCTCACCCAGCAGGGGCTGCTGCACCACTTCCCCACCAAGGAGGCGCTGCTCGTCGCCGTGATGGCGGAGCGCGACCAGTGGGACGCGATGCCCGCCACCAGGCTGCGGCTCGATCTGCTGGACCAACTGGTCGAGTACAACGCGATGCGGCCCGGGATCGTGCAGACCTTCTCGGCGCTGCTCGGCGAGAGCGTCACGGAGGGGCACCCGGCCCGCGAGTTCTTCACCGAGCGGTACGAGGCGGTGCGCGCGAACATGACGCAGGTACTGCGGGCCGAGTACGGGGAGCGGCTGCCGAGCGGGCTCACGCCGGAGCGGGCCGCTCCCCTGCTCGTCGCGGTGATGGACGGGCTGCAGTACCAGTGGCTGCTCGCACCGGAGTCGGTGGACATGCCGGCGGCGTTCCGTGACTTCCTCACGCTGCTGGGCGAAGGCCCCGGCCCCGCTCCCGGCCCCGGGGTCAGCGGGGGCTGACGGCGGCGACGACCTCCACCTCGACGAGGGCCTCCGGCTTGAACAGGCGTGACACCTCGAAGGTCATGCTGGTGGGGGCGGTCCCGGTGAGGAACTCCCGTCGCACGGCGCCGTATTCGTGGAGCCTGCCGATGTCCGTCAGATACGTACGGATGTTGATGACGTCGGCGAGGGTGGCTCCGTGTGCCTTGAGCAGGGCGTCGATGGTCTCGAAGACCCCGCGGGACTGTTCGGCCAGTGTGTCTCCGTCGGCGATCTGTCCGGAGAGGTACAACATCACTCCCCCGCCGTCGAGTTCGACCCGGGCGACCTGGGAGTAGTAGGCGTTGGCGGGCTGTGGGGCGGAGGGCGGGCTGTCGAGCGATGTCTGCATCTTCACGTGTTCCTTCGGCGGTCCTTCTTGCACGTGTCCTCGACGCTAGGCGTGGGCGGGTGATGCGACAAGCGAATGTCTAGCATGGCCACCATGCAGATGCCGCATACCGAAAGTGATGCCGACGCCCTGGTCGGCGGGGCCGTGGGGGTGGGGACCAGCGGCCCGGACGACGTGCCGGACCTCTCGACCGTATGGCTGCGGGTGTTCCTTGAGGTGGCCCGGCACGGGTCGTTCACGGTGGCCGGGCGAGTGCTCGGCTGGACGCAGTCGGCGGTGTCGCGGCAGGTCGCCTCACTGGAGGCCGCGCTCGGCGGTGCCCCGCTCTTCGACCGGCTGCCGCGAGGGGTTCGGCTGACGGGGGCGGGGCGGGCGCTCGTACCGCACGCCGAGGCCGTCACCGACCGACTCCGCGACACGGCACGGGAGTTGGCGTCACTGCGCGAGGCATCGAGCGGGAGACTGCGGGTCGGCGCGTTCGCGACGGCCGACGTGTCGCTGGTGCCTCGCGCCATCGCCGCCTTCCGTGCCCGGCACCCAGGAGTCCGGCTCACCCGAGAGGAGGGGCTGACACCGGCCCTCCTCGACGCTCTCACCGCAGGCGACCTCGACCTCGCGGTCGTCTCCACGACGGGCCGCGCCCCGCTGGACGCCCACGAACTGCACCACCTCCTCGACGAGTCCCTGTACGTGGCGGTCCCCGCCGCCCACCCCCTCGCGGACCTTGCCTCCGTCGAGCTGTCCCAACTCGCCGACGAGGACTGGATATCCGGCAGCTCCCGCCCCGAGGGCACCCTCCTGGACATGGCTCTGCGGCACGGTTTCCGCCCGCGCGTGGCGCACGTCGTCGCCGAGTGGACGGCCAAGCAGGGGTACGTGGCCGCCGGGCTCGGGGTGACCCTGATCCCGGCGCTGGCCGCCGAGTCCGTACGCCCCGACATCGCTCTCCTCCCGATCCGCGACGAGGGGGCACCGGCCCGGGCGGTGTACGCGGCGACGGTCCGGGGCAGACACCCGGAGCCGTCCACGCCGGCGTTCCTGACCGCCCTGCGCGAGGCGGCGGCGAAGATCCCCTCGCCCCGCACCTGACTCGCACACCCCTCTCTTCACGCGCCATGGCGCACGCCCCGTCCGTCACGCATACTTCGGCCATCCGACGACGGCCCCCACTCGCGACGGAAGGACCTGAACTACCTTGACGCACATACGTGTTCAGCTCGGCGCCCTCGGCCTGGCCCTGCTGACCGGCCTCGTGGCCCCGCCCGCTTTCGCGGCGGAGGACCCCGCCGCCGCGCCCACCGTGGAGGAACGGCGACTCGACAAGGCGGCACCCCAGGAGATCCTGGCCCGCTCCGGATTCGCCACGGTGACACCGGAGTTCGTACGGGCACTGGGCAAGGCCCGTTCGTACGCGCAGGCCGAGCGTGTGGTCGAACGGCAGGGCGCGCGGCTGTGGCAGCGGGCGGTGGACCGCGCGCAGGGCCGGGGCCCGGCGGGCGGCGACCTGAGCCGGGACGACGACCGCCCGCTGTACTGGGCTCGGCTCGGCATGACCCGTGAAGTACGCCAGTGGGAGCCGCAGTTCGGCCTCACCGAGGCCCAACGGACCCGCCTTCTCACCTCGCTTGAGCGCACCTCCCGCGGGCAGGACACCATCCGCTACCCGCACAGCAAGGGCATCAAGCGAATCCTGGTGACCGGCTTCGACCCGTTCACGCTGGACCGGGACATCCGGATCTCCAACCCGTCCGGAGCCACGGCCCTCGCACTCGACGGCACGGTGATCGAGACGTCGGACGGCCCGGCCCGCGTCGAGACCGCCGTCTTCCCGGTCCGCTGGCAGGACTTCGCCGACGGCACGGTGGAGCGGACCCTGCGCCCGCACCTGCCCCGCGTCGACCTGTTCACGACGGTCAGCCAGGGCCGGGTGGGCCGGTTCGACGTCGAGCGCACCAACGGGGCCTGGCGGGGCGGCTTCGGGGACAACGAGAACCTCTCCCGCACCGAGACGATCCCGGTCACGGATCCGGCCTCGCAGCCGCAGTGGACGTCAACGACCTTGCCGTACAAGGACATCGTGGCCGCAAGCACGGGCCGGTTCCCCGTGTACGACAACACGTCGGTGACCGAGATCCCGGCGGGCGGCACCACTCCCGTCGTACGCCCCGAAGGGCCGACCGCCGGCTCGACGGCCCGCGCGGGCGGCGGCGGCGACTACCTCTCCAACGAGATCGCGTACCGTGCGACGCTCCTTCGGGACCGGCTGGGCCTCACCGACTCGCTCCCCGGCGGTCATGTCCACACGCCGGTCCTGCAGTTCGGGACGGGCAACACGGATCCGGCGAGCGGGACGGTCACCGACCCGCAGTTCATCCAGAACCGGCTGGACATCATCGCCCAGGTCCGATCGATCCTGAAGGTGGCGGCGGACGTCACCGACTGACGCGCCCGGCCTGCTCACCCTCTCCCTCGTCCTCTTCGTCGCGGGTCTCCTCGCCCATCAGATCGCGGGCCATCAAGGTGGCGCCCGCGACCGCGCCGGGCATCAGGAAGACGGCGACGAAGGGGACGAGGAAGGCGAGGCCCAGCGGGGTGCCGAAGCCCCAGATCAGCCTCTTGCGGGAGCGGAGCATGGTGAGGCGGTCGCGGAGTACGACGCCGCGGCGTTGCAGGGCGACCGCCGTCAGTTCCTCGGTGAGGAAGAAGCCGGTGACGAAGAACCCGATCACCGGGACGACGGTCTGTCCGACGAACGGGACGAATCCGAGCGCGAAGAGCAGTACGCCCCAGACCAGGGCCCTGGCCACGACCCGGAGGCTGTCCCGCGCCGAGATCAGGAGCTCGCGCCACAGGGGCAGGCCCGACTCGGGTGCCGTGCCGTCCGGGGAGACGTCCCGGTCCACCTTCTCCGAGAGGTTCTCGTAGAAGGGCTGGCCGAGGAGGAGGGTCACGGCGGTGAACGTGATCACGGAGAGGAGGAGGGCGAGGGCGAAGAGGACGGCCGTCAGGAATCCGCGGAAGAGGCCGAGCCAGGGGCTCGACCAGTCGTCGGCGAACGGGGTGGCCCAGGCGGTGAAGTCCGTGCCCCACAGGGCGAGGGCGGTCAGGGCGGCTGCGTACAGCACGAGGGTGATGAGGCCCGGGATCAGTCCGAAGCCGAACTGCTTTCCGTGGCGGGTCACCCACCGCTGCCCCCGCACCAAGTAGCCGAACCCCACGCCAAGATCATGCATACCTGCACCCTACCGGGGGCTCCGCCAACGGCTTGTGGGCGGCTGCAGGCCCACGGCGGCTGGTTGCGCAGTTCCCCGCGCCCCTGAAAAACACCGGTTGCCGCCGAGGCCGCTTCACCACGTGCCGACCGTCGTGGCCCGTGTGCGCGGTTCCTCGCGCCCCTGAAAACACCAGTTGCCGCCGAGGCCGGATCACCACGTGCCGACCGTCGTGGCTCGTGTGCGCGGTTCCTCGCGCCCCTGAAAACACCGGTTGCCGCCGAGGCATGTTCCCCACGTGCCGGCCGCCCTGGTTGCCCGCCCCGTTCCCCGCGCCCCCAAGGGGGCACGGCCCGAGGGGACGTGGCGGGATGTGTGTCCGCAGCTTACGAAGACACCAGTGGTCGGCCACCGGGCGACAACCGCGCCTTACGTCACCGGCTGCGGACACACATCCCGACACGGCCCCGCACCCAGGAGACAAGCCGCAACCCCCCCACCCACCCAGGGGCGCGGGGAACTGCGCAATCTTTAAAAGTCGCAGGGAACTGCGCAACCAGCCCCCAACCCCCCACGCCTCACGCCCCCGGACGACATCACACAGGATGGACCGCCACCACAACCCCCCGCTCCGCCGCAGGCGACACCGCCGCGGAAACCCGTACCGCACCCGCCCGAGCCACCTTCCCCACCCGCGACGCGGACACCAGCAGCAACGGCTGCAGCCGTTCGAGGCCGGACACCACGAACTCCTCCCCGGCGATCAGCAGGGGACGGCCCGCCTTCAGACCAGCAGCCGCCGCCTCCGTGAGGTCCGCCAGCGGCGGCAGAGCCACCCGCACGACCCCCGCCCCCGCAGCCGCGGCCCGCTCGGCCAGCGCCACCTGCAACGGCACGAGCGGAGCCAGCGCCGCGGTCAACGCGTCGGCGATCCGCCGCAGTTCGGGAGAGGAGTCCCGCAACACGTCCGCCGCGGCCCGGATCAACGGCGCGAGCGCGAGCAGCACACCCGCCACCACCCCCGCCGTCGCGGGCAGCAACGGCGACGACGCGTCCACCAGTTCGCCCAGCGCCTCCGCCGCCTCCTCGACCGCGGGCTCCACCGCGTCGAGGACGGGTAGCAGACTGTCCCCGAGCGCCGTGAGCAGCGCCTGCGCGGGCTCGCTGACCGGATGAACGGCGAGCGGCGCCCCACTCGTCCCCAGCCGCGTCAACGTGTCCACGATCCGGTAGAAGGCCTCCTGCGCCTCGGGCGACGCACTGGCCTCGGCCAGCTCGGCAGTCGTCTGCCGCAGCACCCGCAGCACCTCCGCCCCCGAACCGTCTCTCGGATCAAAGGTGTTGATCGCGATACGCGTGATGTTCCCCGCCGTGTCGAGCAGTTGGCCGGTGATGTCGGTCGTGTTGCGCGCGATACGTGCCACGTCATCCCTGCTGGGGAGCGACGGAATCGTTGCCATGGACTCTCCTCGCCTCACCCACAGCATGCCCGCTCCACCAACACTCGGACCCGGCATCAGCGGGAACCCGCGGCAACCCGTGGCCCCGGTGACGCCAACGCCCTCTTGTTGCCCGTGAGTCGAACAGGTAGACCTCCGCGTACCGATGTCAGGCATGTCCACAGCAACTCCAGCGGAGGTACGCGTGCGTCGACCGAGACCCGCCCTGATCGCCACGGCCACCGCCACCGCGGCGGCCGCGCTCCTGCTCACCCCGAACGGCGCAGTCGCCGACCCCACGCCCCGGCCCGCATCCCAGCCCGCACCCCCGGTCCGCGAGGGCTCAGGCTTCTCGGGTCCCTCCGACCGGGCCGCCGCCAAAGCCCCGGAGAGCACGACAGACCGCGCCCTCACAGCCCCGGTCACCGAGCTCACCGACGGCACCGGAACCGCCGGAGGCACCCGCGGCTACCCCCGCGAGCAGGTGCTCACCCCGGACCCGGAGAACCCGGCCGACAAGTCCATCAGGCTCGGCCTCACCCCGTACCACGCCATCGCCCCGAAGCTGAACGCGCTCCAGCGGCTCGGCGACCGGGTGAGCGTGGAGGTGGCGGGGCGCTCGGCCGGCGGCCACCGTCTCTACCTGGTCACCGTCACCGCGCCGGAGTCCACGCGCCAGGCCCGCGCCCAGGAACGTATGCGCGAACTGATCGAGAACGCGCCCTCGGCCGCCGCCAAGGACCCGTCGGTCAAACGTACGTACAAGACGCCCGTCTTCTTCAACAACAACATCCACGGCAACGAGTGGGAGGGCACGGACGCGGCCCTCAAGCTGATCGAGAAGCTCGCCACGGCCCAGGACGGGACCACCACCGATCTCCTCGCCCGCAACCGCGTGTACTTCAACATCACCGCGAACCCGGACGGCCGTATCGCCGGCACCCGTGCCAACGCCAACGGCTTCGACCTGAACCGTGACTTCGTGACCGCCTCGCAGCCCGAGGTCCGCGCGATGCGCCGGATCGCGATCGACAAGCAGCCGGCCGTGATGGTCGACCTGCACGGGTACGTCAACGGCACGCTCATCGAGCCCACCACTCCCCCGCACGGCGAGAACTACGAGTACGACCTCTTCCTGAAGAACACCTACGCCAACGCCCTGGGCATGGAGGCCGCCGTCAACGGCCTCGGCTACACGCCCGCCAAGGACGGTGTGGAGCCCGCCCAGATCCCGTTCCGGGACCAGGAGGAGGGCTGGGACGACTGGCCGCCGATCTTCACCCCGCAGTACATGCCGTTCCACGGCACGGTCGCGGCGCACACGGTCGAGTTCCCGATGGCGGTGAACAACGACGAGTACGACGACCTCCCCGTCACCGAGCTGCGCCGCCGCTCGGCGGTCAACGTGGCCATCGCGGGCGCGGCGATGAGCGCGAGTCTCAACTACGCCCAGGCCAACCGCACTTCACTCATCGCCGACCAGATCGAGGTCTTCCGGCGGAGTGTCACGGGCGCCGCACAGGTGCCGGTCTCGCCGGAGACCGTGCCGGGCGTGCCGGGCATCGGCCCGGAGGACGTCTACACGACGGACTTCCCGCGCGCGTACGTGATCCCGGCAGGCGCGAAGGCACAGCGCTCGGCCACCGCCGCGGCCCGGCTCGTCGACCACCTGCTCGCCAACGACGTCCAGGTCAGGCGTGCGACCAAGGACTTCAGGCTCGGCGGGAAGACGTACGCGAAGGGGTCGTACGTCGTCGATCTGCGCCAGCCCAAGCGCGGTATGGCCAATGTGATGCTGGCGGACGGACGGGACATCAGCGACAAGGTGTCCGTGATGTACGACATCTCGGGCTGGAGTCTCGGCCGGCTGTGGGGCGCGACCGTCGACACCGTACGGACGTCGAAGCTCTCCGTGCCGGACCGCGTCGTCCACGAGGCCGCGAACGTCGGTTACGTGGCGCCTCGCGGAACGCTCCGGCTGCGGCTCGACGACGCCCGTGAGATTGCGGCCCTCAACTCCCTTCTCGCGGACGGGGTTCCGGTACGCCGGGCGGCCGACGGCAGTGCGATCGTGCCCGCCTCGGCCCGTGCGAAGGCGGTCGCCCTGGCGAAGAAGTACGACGTGGCCTTCGACGCGACGAAGGCGACCGGCACCGCCCCGCTGCACCGCGTTCGGGTCGCCGCGGCCGTCACGCCGGGCGAGCTGTTCGCGCTGCGCGAGATGAACTTCGACGTGACGCCCGTCTCGACGGCGATCCTCAACGCGGGCTTCGACTGGTCGAAGGCGGACGTGCTGTTCGCCTCCGCCGGTCTGAACCACGCGGGCCTCAACACGGCCGCACGCGCCGCCCTGGACGCCTTCCTGGACCGCGAGGGCCTCGTCGGCCGCGGAGCCACCGGAGCGGCCCTCAACGCCGCCGCCGGGCTGCTCACGGTGAAGCCCGTCGAGGGCAACGGTGACGCCAACGGCGTTGTGCACGTGGTCAATTCGGCCGGCGGAGTGACCTCCGGTGCCCCGGACCACAGCTTCGTCTACGCGCCGCTGTGGTTCACGGACCTCGGTCCCGGGGTCCGCGTGGAGCAGTCGTACGCGGCCGGGAACCCGCTCGTGTCCGGGCACTGGCGTGCCCTGGAGGACGGCAGCGGCGGTCCGGCGCAGGCCGCGGGCCGGGCCTCGGTGGTCAGCGGTCCGCATGCCGTCCTGTTCGGTACGGAGCCGCTGTTCCGTGATCATCCGAAGGGGCAGTTCCCACAGGTCGCGCGTGCTTTGCTGACAGTGTCCTGAGGAACGTTTCCAGGGAACCGTGACACGAGGAGAGTACGGATGACACAGGAGATCCACGGCACCGTCGCCGAAGGCTTCGAGGCGGTGCGCGAGGAGTTCGCGTCCGTCGTCGCCGCCGAACGCCCGGACTACGCGGGCCAGTTGAGCGCGTACGTGCGGGGGCGGCGGGTCGTCGATCTCTGGACCGGCGCGGAGACGGACGGCGACACGCTGTTCGGTGTCTTCTCGTCCACGAAGGGGGCGGCGCATCTGGTGGTCGCCCTGCTCGTGCAGGACGGCACGCTGGAGCTCGACCGGGAAGTGGCCCACTACTGGCCGGAGTTCGCCGCCGAGGGCAAGGGCGCGGTGACCCTGCGGGAGCTGCTCGCGCACCGGGCGGGCGTGGTCGGGGCGGACGCGGGCTTCACAGCCGAGGAGATGGCCGACGACCGCGTGATCGCCGAACGCCTCGCCACCCAGCGGCCGTTCTGGCGGCCGGGCTCGGCGTTCGGCTATCACGCGCTGGTGATCGGCGCGCTCACGGGCGAGGTCGTACGGCGTGCGACGGGCCGTACGCTCCAGGAGCTGTACGAGGAGCGGATCCGGGCGCCGTACGGGCTCGGGTTCTATCTGGGGCTGCCCGAGTCGGAGGAGCCCCGGTACCTCTCGGTCCTGCCGATGGCGCCCACCCCGCCGGAGCAGGCGCTGCTGGACGCCACGCCCAGCGGACCGCACACCTTGTCGTCCATCGCGTTCAACGAGCACGTGCCGGGGGCCGCGCCGCTGGTGGACTTCCCCAACTCCCGTACCGTGCGCGCCCTGGGCTCGGCCTCGGCGGGCGGGGTCGCCTCCGCGCGGGGGCTAGCCGGGATGTACGCGGCGGCGATCAGTCAGGTCGACGGCCGGGGGCCGCTGCTGAAGCCGGACGCGGTCGCGGAGGTCGGGCAGATCCACTCGGTCGGCTACGACCTGATCGCCCGCGCCCACAAGTCGTACGGACTCGGGTTCCAGGCCACGGCTGACATGTGGCATCCGTTTTTGGGGGCCGGGGCGTTCGGGCACAGTGGGGCGGGGGGATCGCAGGGGTTCGCCGATCCGCGGAGTGGGCTGGCGTATGGGTATACGCGGCGGCGTTGTGCGTTTCCCGGTGGGGCCGCGCCGGAGAATCAGCGGTTGGTTCGGGTGGTTCATGAGGGGGCGCTTTCTTGAGCGCCCCCTCATGAACCGGGGGTTGTGTTGAGGGTGCGGGGTGGTGGGGGCTGGTTGCGCAGTTCCCCGCGCCCCCAAAAAGCACCGGTGCCCAGGTCCGTTTGTCGGGTAACCGTTGGTCTCGGTTGCTCGCGCAGTTCCCCGCGCCCCTGAAAGCACCGGTGGCCAGGTCCGTTCGTCGCGTGAGCGTCAGTTGACGAAATACCGGTCGGTCAGGTCAGGGTGACTGTGATGTTGCCGGTGGTGGCCTTTGAGTAGGGGCATACCTGGTGGGCCTTTTCCAGGAGGGCCCGGGCCGTGGTGGGGTCTGTGTTCGGGATCTCGGCGGAGATCTCGACCATGAGGCCGAAGCCGTCGGCGTTCTTGCCGATGCCGACCTTCGCGGTGACGGTCGAGCCGGAGATGTCGGCCTTCTCCTGGCGGGCGACGACGCCGAGGGCGCCCTGGAAGCAGGCGCTGTACCCGGCGGCGAAGAGCTGCTCCGGATTGGTGCCGGTGCCGCTGCCGCCCATTTCCTTGGGCGGATTGACGACGACGTCGATCCTGCCGTCATCGGTCGCGACGCGGCCGTCGCGACCGTTCTCGGCGGTGGCGACGGCGGTGTAGAGGACGTCGGTCTGCTGGATGGACATGCGGTGGCTTCCTCCTTGGTCCGCCACGACTCGCGCCCACGATTCGCGACAGTTTCGGAAAGAAGTTACCGCATCTCGGAAGTCCAGCAGAAGCCCGCTGCCACTGTCACCGCCGTCGGCCTCGGAGCCACAGTCGACTTCGGAGCCGGAGCAGGAGTCGACTTCGGAGCCACAGTCGGCTTCGGAGCAGGAGTCGGCTTCAGAGCTTGACGATCATCTTTCCCGTGTTCTCGCCGCGCAGGACGCCGAGGAAGGCCTCCAGGTTGTTCTCGATGCCCTCGACGACCGTCTCGCGGTACTTGAGCTCGCCGGAGGCGACCCAGGGGCCGACCTCCTGGACGAACTGCGGCTGCAGGTCGTAGTGGTCGCCGACGAGGAGGCCCTCGATACGGCCGCGGGTCGCGATGAGACGGGCGAGGTTCTTCGGGCCCGGGGCGGGCTCCGTGTTGTTGTAGACGGAGATCATCCCGCAGATCGCGATACGGCCGTGGAGGTTGAGGGAGCCGATCGCGGCCTCCAGGTGGTCGCCGCCGACGTTGTCGAAGTAGACGTCGATGCCGTCGGGGGCGGCCTCCCTCAGCTGCTCGCTCACGGAGCCGTTCTTGTAGTTGAAGGCGGCGTCGAAGCCGTACTCCTCCACCAGGAGCTTGACCTTCTCGTCGGAGCCGGCGGAGCCGATGACGCGCGAGGCGCCCTTGAGCTTGGCGATCTGGCCGACCTGGCTGCCCACGGCTCCCGCCGCGCCGGACACGAAGACGGTGTCGCCCTCCTTGAAGGAGGCGGTGCGCAGCAGGCCCGCGTACGCGGTGAGGCCGGTCATACCGAGGACGCCGAGGTACGTGCTCAGGGGCGCGGCCTCGGGGTCGACCTTGACGGCGCTCTTGGCGTCGAACGTGGCGTGGTCGCGCCAGCCGAAGAAGTGCAGGACGCGGTCGCCGACCGCGATGCCCTCGGCGTTCGACGCGATGACCTCGCCGACGGCGCCGCCCTGCATGACCTTGCCGAGCTCGAAGGGGGCGGTGTACGACTTCGCGGCGCTCATGCGGCCGCGCATGTACGGGTCCACGGACAGGTACTCGTTGCGCACCAGGATCTGGCCCGGGCCGGGCTGCTTCACCTCGGTCTCGACCAGGGCGAAGTCCTCGGGCTTCGGCCAGCCGACAGGGCGGCTGACGAGGTGCCATTCGCGGCTGGTGGCGGGGAGCTGAGGGGTGTCGGTCATGGGGGGCGCCTTTCCGTGGGGTCAGCGGCTCTGACGTCGCAAATACTTCAGTACCTGAAACAATGATGCGCCTGAATATTTCATGATGTCAAGTAACGGGGGTAGCCTGGAGACATGTCCACGCAGAAGACTCCCCGGATCGACCCTCTGACACTCGAGGTCGTCGACCTGATCGGCACGGTGGTGGCGCGTTACCACGAGGAGTACGAGGAGGCGGCGGCGGAGCATGCGCTCACCGGGGCGCAGGCCCGGCTGCTGAGTCTGCTCTCGCTGGAGCCGTTGCCCATGCGGCGGCTGGCCCAGAAGCTGAAGTGCGAACCGTCCAATGTGACCGGGATCGTGGATCGGCTGGAGGTGCGGGGGCTGGTCGAGCGGCGGCCCGATCCGGCGGACCGGCGGGTGAAGCTGGCCGCGGTGACGGAGGAGGGGCGCGGTGTCGCGCGGAGTCTGCGCGACTCCTTGCGGTTCGCGCGCGAGCCGCTTGCGGGGCTCTCGCGGGAGGAGCGGGTGTCTTTGCGGGGGTTGCTTCTGCGGATGCTCGACGGCTCCGCCGGGGTGGGGGGATCGGGCGGTTCGTAGGCCGCAGGCCGGTGGGGGTGTTCGCGCAGTTCCCCGCGCCCCTGAAAGACCGGTGCCAGGGCCGTTCGTCACGTGAACGTCAGCCTTGGTTGCCCGCGCCGTTCCCCGCGCCCCTAAAAGCGCCGGCGCCCAGCCCGCTCGTCACGTGAACGTCGGCCTCGGTTGCCCGCGCCGTTCCCCGCGCCCCTGAAAGGCCGGTGCCAGGGCCGTACGTCGCGTGAACGTCAGCCTTGGTTGCCGCGCCCCTGAAGGGGCGCCTCAGGTCGGGCCGCGGCCTTTGGGGGCGCGGGGAACTGCGCGAGCACCCCCCGCCGGCCCGCACCCGGCGAAACAACCTCGGGCCCCGCCTTCAGGGAGCCGTCGGCTACGAGCACCACCACAGGAAGCGTGTGCACGTTTCTGTGGGGGTGGGGTCCGGGGTCGGGTCCTTCGTCGTGGGGGCCGGGTCCGGGGTGCCGGGGTCCGCGGGGGTGGTGTCGCCCGGGGTGGTCTGGGCCGGGGCGGATGTCGAGGAGCCGGGGTCGGTCGAGCGGGACGGGGTCGACGATTCCTTCTCCTCGTCCTCGTCCTTGCCCTTGTCCTTTTTGGACTTCTTCGACTCCGAGGCCGAAGGGGAGGCCGACGCGTCCGGGGACTCCGCACCCGCCCCGCCGGAGGAACCGGCCTCGTCGTCGGACAGGGCCGAGCCGTCCGCGGAGGCCGAGGAACCGGACGACGCCCCGTCCGCCGCTGCCGCCTTCGGCTCGGAGGAGGGGGCCTCTATACCCAGCTCGGCCAGACTGAGCCCGCCCGCCGCGAGCAACAGCCCCGCCCCCACGAGCAGCACCCGCTTGCGCCGCCGCCGGTGCAGCGCGGCACGCCGGTCGCGCCGGCCAGCCCGGACCCCGCGGCCGCCCCGGCGCCGGGACCTGCGTCCACCACCCGTCGGCTCGTCGCCCTCGGGGTCGTCGTCGAGTTCGTCGACGGCGTCCTCGCGGTCCTCCAGGGAAGCCGCGTACTCCCGGCACGCTTCGGCCGATGTACCGCACCCCGGGCAAGCGAGGGCGCCATTGAGGTGCCTTTGGCACGGGTGGCAGTAGTCCATGACGCCGGAAGACTAAACTCCGCGCAGGTCACGTTCACAGTCACAGCTGTGAAAGTTCTGTGCTGAACTGCCCGTTCCGGTTGGGCGAGTTGAGGACAGGCCGGACCATTCGCCGCCTTCCAGTGCCATCGCGTCGAAACCGTTGTGTGTTCGACCCATTGACACTGCCGCCGCCGAATCCTTACTGTCTGGCCAGCATTTCGAACGTGTGACGAAATTTCGAACAGAGCCGTAGAGCCACAAGGGGCAATTTCCGTGCGCATCACCGGAATCAGCACACACGTGGTCGGGACGCCGTGGCGCAACCTGACCTATGTCCAGGTGCACACCGACGAGGGCATCACCGGAGTCGGTGAGACCCGCATGCTGGGGCACACCGACGCGCTGCTCGGCTATCTGCGGGAGGCGGAGGCCAACCACATTCTCGGTTCCGACCCCTTCGCTGTCGAGGACCTCGTGCGTCGCATGAAGTACGGCGACTACGGGCGGGCCGGAGAGATCGTGATGTCCGGCATCGCCGTGATCGAGATGGCGTGCTGGGACATCAAGGGCAAGGCCCTGGGCGTACCGGTGTGGCAGCTGCTGGGCGGCAAGGTCACCGACCGGGTGAAGGCGTACGCGAACGGCTGGTACACCACGGAGCGCACTCCGGAGGCGTACCACAAGGCCGCCCAGGAGGTCGTCGCGCGCGGGTACAAGGCGCTGAAGATCGACCCCTTCGGGACGGGTCACTTCGAGCTCGACCACGAGCAGTCGCTGTACGCGGTCTCGCTGATCGAGGCGGTCCGGGACGCGATCGGCCCCGAGGCCGAGCTGATGCTGGAGATGCACGGCCGCTTCTCGCCGGCCACCGCGATCCGCCTCGCGCGCGAGCTCGCGCCCTTCAAGCCCGCCTGGCTGGAGGAGCCGGTCCCGCCGGAGAACCTCAAGGCGCTGGAGAAGGTGGCGGCGAAGGTCGACATCCCGGTCGCGACCGGTGAGCGCATCCACGACCGCATCGAGTTCCGCGAGCTCTTCGAGAGCCAGGCCGTGGACATCATCCAGCCGGATGTCGGCCACATCGGCGGCATCTGGGAGACCCGGAAGCTGGCGGCGACCGCCGAGGCCCACTACGTACTCGTGGCGCCGCACAACGTGGGCGGCCCGGTCCTCACCGCCGCCTCGCTCCAGGTCGGCTTCACCTCCCCGAACTTCAAGATCCTGGAACACTTCAACGACTTCGCGGACGCGGAGATCAAGAAGGTCGTGAAGGGTGCCCCGCAGGTCGTCGACGGCTACTTCGAGCTGTCGCACGAGCCGGGTCTCGGCGTCGAGCTGGACACGGACGCGGCGGCCGAGTTCCCGCAGCAGCAGGCCCGCTTCGACCTGTGGGCGGACGGCTGGGAGCAGCGCAAGCCGAAGGGCGGTGGCAAGTGACGACGCCCGGCACCGGGGGGGACCAAGGGCCGCGGACGGCCGAGCGGACCCGCCGAGGCCCAGGGGAGTACCGCGCGCCCGGGCGAGCGCACGGCTGTGCCCTGTGCGGCTCCACCGCGGCGGCGCCAACGGCGGGGGACATCCGCTCACGGCTTCACCGTCACGTTTCTCGCGGAGCGCTCAGGCACCGTCGCAACGCGCCGCTGTGGTCGAGCGCCACCGCGGCTGATCGAAGGGATGCCGGCCGGCCCTTCGAAGCCCCGGCACGCGGCGCCGCCGTGGACGCGACCCGCCTCACCGCCACGGAGCAGTCATGAACGCCCCCGCGCAGGCCGTTGTGATCGAGGGCCCCGGCGAGCACCGGCTGGCCGCCCACGAGCCCGTGGCGCCCGCCGCCGGAGAGGCGCTCGTACGGGTTCACGCGAGCGGCATCTGCGGCAGCGACCGTGAGGTGTACCAGGGCAACCGGCCCGAGGGGTATGTCCGATATCCGCTGACGCCGGGGCACGAGTGGTCCGGCACGGTCGAGGCGGTCGGTCCCGGGGTCCCGGAGGGCCTGGTGGGCCGCAAGGTGGTCGGTGAGGGCTTCCGCAACTGCCAGGTCTGCGACCGCTGCCACGAGGGCGAGACAACGTTGTGCACGGCGGGCTACGAGGAGACGGGCTTCACCCAGCCCGGCGCCATGGCCACCACGCTCACGCTGCCCGCCCGGCTGCTGCACGTCCTGCCGGAGGACGCCGATCTGACGGCGGCGGCGCTGCTTGAGCCCGCGGCCTGCATCGCGGCGGCCGCGCTCAAGGCGAACGCGCGGCCCGGCGAGCGGGTGGCCGTCGTCGGCACCGGAACCCTCGGCATGTTCGCCGTGCAGTTCCTGAAGGCGGGTTCGCCCTCGGAGCTGCTCGTGGTGGGCACCCGCCCGGACCGCGAGGAGCTCTCGAAGACGTTCGGCGCGACCGAATTCCGTACCAGGGACCAGGAGTTGCCCGACGACTTCGACGTGGTGATCGAGACCGCCGGGTCGGCGTCCGCCGCGACCACCGCCGCCTCCCTGCTCCGGCGCGGCGGACGTCTCGTCCTCACCGGTATCCCGGCTCCGGGTGCCGAGGGCCTTGACCCCACCGATCTCGTCGTACGGCAGCTGGAGGTGCACACCGTGTTCGGGGCGCCGCCGGAGGCCTGGGCGCACACGGTGCGGGTCTTCGGTGCCGGTCTCCTCGATCCCCTTCCGCTGGTCACGCACGAGCTGCCGTTGGACGAGTTCGCTCACGCCATCGAGCTGGTGGGATCCGGCGACCCGAAGGTCGGCAAGGTGCTGCTGCGGCCCTAGGGCCCGCGGTACCGGCCGCCCCCCGATCCGTACGCCGGTACGGAGACCTGACGCTCCGTACCGGCGTACATCCACCGCCACGAACCACGTCCGGCACATCGAACACACATCCCACCAAAGCCAGCTCCAGCTAAGGACAGCTCGTGACCGACGCTTCTCCCAAGGCGGCCCGTCGACCCGGTGAGCAGGCGCTCGCCGCGCTCGGCCTGGGCGCGCCCGCCCTCTCCCCCGCCGACGCCTCACCGCACGCCTTCCCGGAGGGCGGCCGATGGCGCACCGAGATCCCCTCGTGCGAGGGGCCGGAGGCGCTCGCCGTGGTCCTCAAGGAGTCCTCGCGGCTCGATGTGCCGATCCACCGGATCAGCCAGGGCAGCGGCATCTGGATGCTGACCGACGCCGAGATCACCGAGATGGTCGAGGCCACCGAAGAGCGCGACATCGAGCTCTGCCTCTTCACGGGCCCGCGCGGCACGTGGGACATCGGCGGCTCGACCCGGACCGACTCGCGGGGCGGCGGGCTGCGCGCCCGTGGTCACGATGCGGTCGCAGGTTGTCTCGAAGACGCCATCCGTGCAACGGAGTTGGGCGTAAAGTGCCTCCTCGTGGCTGACGAAGGCGTGCTCTGGACCCTGCACCGGGCCCGGGTCGCCGGGATCATCCCGGCGGACACGACGCTGAAGGTCTCGGCGCTGATAGGCCCGGTCAACCCGGCCGCGTACGCCGTGTACGAGCAACTGGGCGGGGACTCCATCAACGTGCCGAGCGATCTCACGCTCGACCACCTGACGGAGATCCGCCGGGTCAGTGCAGCCCCCATGGACATGTACATCGAGGCCCCCGACGATCTCGGCGGGTACGTGCGCATGTACGAGGTCGCCGAGCTGATCCGCCGCGGCGCCCCGCTGTACCTGAAGTTCGGCCTGTCCAAGGCTCCCGGGATCTACCCGTACGGGCACCACATGCGGGACGTGACGCTGTCCACGGCCCGGGAAAGAGTGCGGCGCGGCCGGCTCGCCCTGGACCTGCTCGCGCGGCACGGGGCGGACGGCGACATGGCGCCGCTCGGCTCCCGGCTTCCGGGCGCACTCCAACGGTTCGACATTCCCTCATAACGTTCCGAACACACCCCCTTCACAAAAGACGACGCGGCCGAACACAATCCCACACACCTCCTCTCGGTCGAACCTCGCTCCACCTGCTCGCAGCTCCAGACCGAGCCCCGTCAGAACATCAAGGAAGATGATCATGCGCAATCGCAAAGCAGCGCTTTCCGCCATAGCCGCGGCCGCCTCCCTGGCCCTCACCCTCTCCGCCTGCGGGCAGGACAGCGACGGCGGCAGTGAGGACACGAAGGGAGACGCCAAGGGCTCCACCGTCGGCATCGCGATGCCGACGAAGTCCTCCGAGCGGTGGATCGCCGACGGCGCCAACGTGGAGAAGAACCTCAAGGCGGCCGGCTACAAGACCAAGCTGGCCTACGGCGAGGACGACCCGGACACCCAGGTCTCGCAGATCGAGAACATGATCACGCAGGGCGTCTCCGCCCTGATCATCGCGGCGATCGACAACAAGTCGCTGGACAACGTTCTCCAGCAGGCCAAGGACGCCGACATCCCGGTCATCTCCTACGACCGCCTGATCCTCAACTCGCCGAACGTCGACTACTACGCGTCGTTCGACAACGAGAAGGTCGGCGAGCTGCAGGGCACCCAGATCGTCGAGAAGCTCGGTCTGAAGGACGGCTCGAAGAAGGGCCCGTTCAACGTCGAGCTCTTCGCGGGTTCGAACGACGACAACAACACCCAGTACTTCTTCAACGGCGCGATGAAGGTCCTGCAGCCCTACATCGACAAGAAGCAGCTGGTGGTCAAGTCGGGCCAGACGAAGCTGACCCAGGTCACCACGCTGCGCTGGGACGGTGGCACCGCCCAGAAGCGCATGGAGGAGCTCCTGACCGCGGCCTACCGGAAGGGCAAGGTCGACGCGGTGCTCTCGCCGTACGACGGCATCTCCATCGGCATCCTGTCGGCGCTGAAGTCGGACGACTACGGCAAGAGCAAGCCGATGCCGGTCGTCACCGGACAGGACGCCGAGGTCGCCTCGCTGAAGTCGATCAAGGCGGGCGAGCAGACGGCGACCGTCTTCAAGGACACCCGTGAGCTCGCGAAGGTCGCCGCGAACATGGTCGACTCGGTGCTCAACGACAAGAAGCCCGAGATCAACGACACCAAGTCGTACGACAACGGCTCGAAGGTCGTGCCCGCGTACCTGCTGACCCCGGTGAGCGTCGACAAGACCAACTACCAGAAGGTCGTCATCGACTCCGGTTACGTCAAGGCCGACGCGGTCAACTAACCGCCACCCCCTAGGGATTGGAAGGCACGACCATGGCGGGACCCGTCCTGGAAATGCGCTCGATCGTCAAGACCTTTCCCGGCGTCAAGGCGCTGTCGGACGTCTCCCTGAGCGTCCGGCCGGGCGAGGTCCACGCCATCTGCGGTGAGAACGGCGCCGGAAAGTCGACCCTCATGAAGGTCCTCTCCGGCGTCCATCCGCACGGAACCTACGACGGGGACATCCTCTTCGAGGGCGAGTCCTGCCAGTTCAAGGACATCCGGGCGAGCGAGCAGCACGGCATTGTGATCATCCACCAGGAGCTCGCGCTGGTGCCGTACCTCTCCATCGCGGAGAACATCTTCCTCGGCAACGAGCACGCCACGCGCGGCTTCATCAGCTGGAGCGAGACGCTCAAGCACGCGACCGAACTGCTTCGGCGGGTCGGGTTGAGCGATCACCCGGAGACCCGGGTCGCCGACATCGGCGTGGGCAAGCAGCAGCTCGTCGAGATCGCGAAGGCGCTGTCGAAGAAGGTGAAGCTGCTGATCCTCGACGAGCCGACCGCGGCTCTGAACGACGAGGACAGCGGCAAACTGCTGGACCTCATCCGGGGTCTGAAGGACCAGGGCATCACCTCGATCATCATCTCGCACAAGCTCAACGAGATCGAGGCGGTCGCCGACTCGGTGACGATCCTGCGCGACGGGCGGTCCATCGAGACCCTCGACGTGAAGGCCGCGGAGACCACCGAGGACCGGATCATCAACGGCATGGTCGGGCGCGACCTCGACCACCGCTTCCCGGAGCGCACCCCGCACGACACGGAGGTGGGCGCGGCTCCGGCCCTGGAGATCCGCAACTGGACCGTCCACCACCCGATCGACCAGCAGCGCAAGGTCGTCGACGACGTGTCGATCCAGGTGCGCCGCGGGGAGATCGTCGGCATCGCCGGGCTCATGGGCGCCGGACGCACCGAGCTCGCGATGAGTGTGTTCGGGCGCACCTACGGCCGGTACGCAAGCGGCACCGTCCTCAAGGACGGCACGGAGATCCGTACGAAGACCGTGCCCGAGGCGGTCAAGCACGGCATCGCGTACGTGACGGAGGACCGCAAGCACTACGGCCTCAACCTCATCGACACGATCAACCGCAACATCTCCCTCAGTGCCCTGGGGAAGGTCGCCAAGCGCGGAGTCGTGGACGAGCACGAGGAGCGGCAGGTCGCCGAGCGCTTCCGCAAGTCGATGAACATCAAGGCGCCGACGGTCTTCGAACCGGTGGGCAAGCTGTCGGGCGGCAACCAGCAGAAGGTCGTCCTCAGCAAGTGGATCTTCGCGGGTCCTGACGTGCTGATCCTGGACGAGCCGACCCGCGGGATCGACGTGGGCGCCAAGTTCGAGATCTACACGGTCATCGACAAACTGGCCGCCGAGGGCAAGGCGGTCGTCTTCATCTCCTCCGAGCTGCCGGAACTGCTCGGAATGTGCGACCGCATCTACACGATGGCCGCCGGACGGCTGACCGGTGAGGTCCCGCGGGCCGAGGCCACGCAGGAAGTGCTGATGCGCCAGATGACGAAGGACAAGAGGTAAGACCGATGAGCACGAACGTGACCGCCAAGTCCCCCGCGCCGGCGCCCGCCGGCAAGGGCGGCTCGACCGGGGGCGACGGCCTGCTGCAGCTGATGATCGACGGTATGCGCCGCAACATGCGGCAGTACGGCATGCTGATCGCTCTCGGTCTGATCGTGGTGCTGTTCGCGGTGTGGACGGATGGCGACCTGCTGCTGCCGCGCAACGTCTCCAACCTGGTGCTGCAGAACAGCTACATCCTGATCCTCGCCATCGGCATGATGCTCGTCATCATCGCGGGCCACATCGACCTGTCGGTCGGCTCGCTCACCGCCTTCGTGGGCGCGGTGGCGGCCGTACTGATGGTCAACCACGACATCCCCTGGCCGTTGGCCGTGGTGCTGTGCCTGCTCCTGGGCGCCGCCGCGGGGGCCGTGCAGGGCTTTTTCATCGCCTATCTCGGCATACCCTCGTTCATCGTCACCCTCGCGGGCATGCTGCTCTTCCGCGGTCTGACCGAGATCTTCCTGGAGGGCCAGACCATCGGCCCGTTCCCCAAGGGTCTGCAGGACGTCTCCAACGGCTTCCTTCCCGAGGTCGGCCCGGACACGAACTACCACAACCTCACGCTGCTGCTCGGCTTCGCCGTGATCGCGTTCGTGGTGCTGCAGGAGGTCCGCGACCGCAGGCGGCAGCAGGAGTTCGCCCTTGAGGTGCCGCCCACCAAGCTCTTCCTGCTGAAGATCGTGGCGCTGGTCGCGGCCGTGCTCACGGTGACGATGATGCTCGCCAGCTACAAGGGCGCCCCGGTGGTGCTGCTCATCCTCGGCGTCCTCGTCGTGGGCTTCGGCTACGTGATGCGCAACGCCGTCATCGGCCGCCACGTGTACGCCATCGGCGGCAACCTGCCCGCGGCGAAGCTGTCCGGTGTGCGGGACAAGAAGGTCACGTTCCTGGTCTTCCTCAACATGGGCATGCTGGCGGCGCTGGCCGGTCTGGTCTTCGCGGCCCGCTTCAACGCGGCCTCGCCCAAGGCCGGTGTGAACTTCGAACTGGAGGCGATCGCCGCGTCGTTCATCGGCGGCGCGTCGATGAGCGGCGGCGTGGGCACGGTCCTCGGCGCGATCATCGGTGGTGTCGTCCTCGGTGTCCTGAACAACGGCATGAACCTCGTCGGCGTCGGCAGCGACTGGCAGCAGGTCATCAAGGGCCTGGTGCTCCTCGCGGCGGTCGGCTTCGACGTGTGGAACAAGCGCAAGGTCGGTTCGTAACCTTGCCGGTGGGGCCCCGCGGGCGCATGCCCGCGGGGCCCCATTTCTCTGTGTACGGCTTCTTTACGTACCGCGGCAACAGCCAAGCTCCAAAAGACAGTTGGAAGACAGGACGACCGTGAAGGAACTTTTCGGAACGCTCGCCGACGGCACGAAGGTCCACCGCTGGTCGCTGGAGAACGGCGGCACCCGGCTGAAGGTCCTCTCGTACGGCGGAGTCGTCCAGTCCCTGGAACTCCCGGACCGCGGCGGCCGGTACGCGAACGTGTCGCTCGGTTTCGGGACGATCGAGGAGTACGAGGCGTCCAGCCCGTACTTCGGCGCCGTCATCGGCCGGTACGGCAACCGCATCGCCGGCGGCAGGTTCACCCTGGACGGCGAGGAGCACCGACTCCCCGTCAACGACGGCGGGAACAACCTGCACGGCGGGCCCGACGGCTTCGACAAACACGTGTGGGCCGTGGAGGAGTTTGCCTCCGGCTCCGACGTGGGCCTGGTCCTGCGCCGCACCAGCCCCGACGGCGAGATGGGCTACCCCGGCACACTCACGACGAAGGTCACGTACACGCTCACCGGGAACGGCGACTGGCGCATCGACTACGAGGCCACCACCGACCGGGCCACGGTCGTCAACCTCACCAACCACGTGTACTGGAACCTCGCGGGCGAGGGCGCCGGCCAGGTCCACGACCACGAGCTGACGGTCGCCGCGTCCCGCTTCACACCGGTCGACGCGCGTCTCGTCCCCACCGGCGAGCTCGCCGAGGTCACGGGCACCGCCTTCGACTTCCGTACGCCGAAGACGGTCGGCGAGGATCTCGGCCGGAACGACCCACAACTCCTGCACACCAGGGGCTTCGACCACAACCTGGTCCTCGACAAGGGGCTCACGGAACGGCCCGAGCACTTCGCGACCCTCCGCGAACCGGTCTCCGGCCGCACCCTGAGGATCGCCACGACCGAGCCCGGTGTGCAGTTCTACTCGGGCAACTTCCTGGACGGCGACCTGGTGGGCCCCGGCGGCCACGCATACGGTCCTGGCAGCGCGCTGTGCCTGGAGACCCAGCACTTCCCGGACTCGCCGAACCGCCCGGAGTTCCCGTCGACCGTGCTCAGGCCCGGCGAGACGTACCGCTCGACGACCGTCCACTCGTTCAACTCGTGACCGACCTTCACAGGTGGTTCACAACTTCCACATCAATTCACAGTCGTTGAACAGAGACACACAGCGGCCCGTACTAAGGGGCGGCCCGGGTATCCCCGCTCGGGCCGCCCCTCAAGGACGGAGGGTCCATGGCCGACAATGTCACCTCGCTGTTCCGCACCGGCGCGCACAGCCCCTCGATGGCCGCGCTGGCACGCGAGAGCGGGGAGGCGGGTCCGGTGGACTTCTGCATCCCGTGCAATCCGTACTTTCCCTCGCCCCGGATGATGGACGAGCTGACCAACCGGCTGCGCGACATCATCACGTACTACCCGAGCAGCGCGGACACCATCACCGCCGAGTTGTGCAACCTGCTGCAACTTCCCCCGCAGTGCGTGGCAATGGGCAACGGGTCCACAGAACTGATCACCTGGATCGACCACTTGCTGGTCCGGGAGTCGCTCGCCATCCCCGTCCCCACCTTCGGCCGCTGGACCGACCAGCCGCTGGAGACCGGCAAGCGCGTCGACATGTTCCCGCTCCAGGAGAGCAACGGCTTCGCGCTCGACCCGGCGCAGTACATCCAGTTCATCCGCTCCAGGGGCACCCGCGCGGCCGTCATCTGCAACCCGAACAACCCCGACGGCGGCTTCGTGCCCAAGCAGACGATCCTGGCGTTCTGCGACGCGCTCGCCGACCTCGACCTGATCGTCATCGACGAGTCGTTCCTGGAGTTCGCCGACGCGGAGAACGAGCCGAGCATCGTCGAGGAGGCGGTGATGCGCCCCAACGTCATCGTGCTGCGCAGCCTCGGCAAGAACTTCGGTCTGCACGGTGTGCGGTTCGGCTACATGGTGGCCAACCCGGGCCTGGCGGGCCGCATCCGCTCGATGCTGCCGAAGTGGAACCTGAACGCCTTCGCGGAGACCGTGGTCTTCATGCTCAAGGACTACGGGGCCGAGTACGTGGAGAGCCTGCACATGGTGCGCCGGGACCGGCTCGACATGGCGCGCCAGCTCTCCACGCTGCCCGGCCTCACGGTCTACCCCTCGCAGGGCAACTTCCTCTTCGTGCGCCTCCCCGTGGGCGCCGAGGGCACCGTGGTCCGGGACCGCCTGCTCACCGAGCACCGGATCCTGGTCCGCGAGTGCGGCAACAAGATCGGCTCGTCCAGTCGCTTCCTGCGGCTCGTGGTGCGCCCCCAGGAGGACGTACGTCGCCTGGTGTCCGGCCTGGAGTCGGTGCTCTACGGGACCAGGAGGGGAGCCGCCGTGCCCGAGCTGGGCACAGGGACCAGCTACAGCTCGGGTACGGCGGCGGTGGACCGGCTCGTCAGTTCGACGAGCGGGCAGGGCTATCCGGGGATCGCCGCGGCCGCCAACGGGATGGCCGGGCAGCCCCAGCCGCTCACGGCCGCCGCGAACGGAATGGTCGGACAGCCCCAGCCGCTCACGGCCGCCGCGAACGGAATGGTCGGACAGCCCCAGCCGCTGACCGCCGCGGCCAACGGAATGAACGCAATGATGGGCCAGCCGCAGCAGTTCACCGCGGCGGCGAACGGGATACCCGGGCAGCCGCAGCCGCTCACGGCCGCCCAGACCCGCGGCACGACGGGCATGCCGGGAGGGCTGACCGCCGTGACCGCACAGGGTCAGCCGCAGGGGTTCCCGCAACCGCAGCCCCAGGCCATGCCGCAGCCGGTGCCCCAGCCCGTGCCGCAGCAGGCCACCGGCTGGCCGAACACGCCGCCGAACGGCGCCGGCTGGCCGGCCGCCGCTGTCGACCGGGTCGGCTGACCACCGGACCGGTTGCCCGAGGGCCCCGCATCCCGCAACGGGGCCCTCGCCGGCCGGGAGGTCCAGGACCCTCCCGGCCCCGGCACAGGGGGCAGCGGGCCCGCGCTCGGAGGGGAGACGCGGGCCCGCACCTCTTTGCCCGCACCTTTCAGGGGCGCGGGGAACTGCGCAATCTTTTGGCTTTTCGGGGCGCGGGCAACTGCGCAACCTTTCGGCTTCTAGGGGCGCGGGGAACGGCGCAGTCTTTTGGCTTCTAGGGGCGCGGGGAACTGCGCGATCAGCCCCCGCCGGCCGGCAAGGTCAATAGGCCACAGGCCACCCGCTGCCCCAGTTCAGCAGGTTGATCCCGAGCTTGGGCGTGCCGTTGTCCTGGCCGTCGTAGTAGTGGTAGACGATCAGGTCCCCGTCCGAGTCCGCCAGGATCGACTGGCCGCCGGGTCCGATGTACCGCCCGTGCGACTCCAGCACGGGCGTCCCCCCGTTGTTCGTCATCGCGACGCCGCTCTTGTCGTAGTAGGGCCCGGTCACACTGGTGGCCCGGCCCACCTTGACCTTGTACGTGGAGCCGGTGCCGGCGCAGCAGGTGTCATACGAGGCGAACAGGTAGTAGTAGCCGCCCCGTTTGACGATCGACGGCGCCTCGACGGCCTTTGTGCCGGTCGGACGGGAGGCGATCGAGTAGCGCGTGGTGTTCGACGAGAGCTGCTTGCCGGTCGACGGGTTGAGCTGGATCATCTTGAGCCCGGTCCACCAACTGCCGAAGGAGAGCCACCACTTGCCGTCGTCGTCCACGAAGAGGTTCGGGTCGATGGCGTTGTAGTCGCTGGAGGTGGTGGAGGTGTAGACGGTCCCCTGGTCGCTCCACGAGCCAGGCAGTCCGGTCGGCGAAGTGGCGAGCCCGATGGCCGACTTGTTCGAGCCGAAGGTCGAAACCGCGTAGTACATCAGGTACTTGCCGCCGCGGTACGAGATGTCGGGCGCCCACGCCTCGGTGGCGTACGACGACCACCAGCCCGGCTTGGTGCCGAAGGCGTCCCCGCCCGCGCTGAAGGCGATCCGGTTGGCCGAGGTCTTGTGGGCGAGGCCGCCGCCGGTGGCGTACAGCAGGTACTGGCCCGACGAGGTGCGGATCATCGTCGGGTCGTGGACGACGGTCGAGCCGGTGACGGTGCCCGGGTTCGGGTACGCGGACGCGGTGCCCGGGACGAGGGCGAGCAGGACCGCCGCGGGGACGGCGAGCAGGGTTGTTCTACGGGTCCTGCGGCGGCCGGTGTTGTGGGGGATGCGGCTCACGAGGGGGTCCTCCTGCACGTGGGGAGGGGCAGGGTTCGTTCGAGTACTCGAACGACGGTCATCACTTCGAACGGGAAAATAGAATCGAACAACTTGCGCGTCAACGGTTCGCGCAGCACCTCGGGCCACGGGAAGCGTCGAAAATGTTTCGACGTCCCAGCTGTCTCACAAGCGACTTGACGCCTCGTCACTTTGCCGAACGCACAGCACCCCGACAGATTCCGTTTCTAAGGTGCCATGCTCATGACAGACACATCGATCCGACGTCGAACCGTACTCATCGCCGGTGGCGCCACCGCGGCCACGCTGACCGTGGGAGCCACGGCCCCCGAGGCCCCCTCGGCCGCCGGCCCGGCCTCCGCGGTCCCCGTGGCCGCCGCGGCCGTCTGCACCCTCACCAAGGAGATGACCGAAGGCCCCTACTACCTCGACGGACAGCTCGTCCGCGCCGATGTCAGCGAGGACAAGACCGGAGTCCCGCTGAAACTCACGCTCACCGTCGTCGACGACGACACGTGCGCCCCGCTCGGCAACGCGCTCGTGGAGATCTGGCACTGCGACGCGCTCGGCGAGTACTCCGGTTTCGTCGGGGGCAACGGGCACGACGAGCCGGACAACGGGACGTTCCTGCGGGGCGGGGTGCTGACCGGCTCCGACGGGGTCGCCCGGATCACCAGCGTCTATCCCGGCTGGTACCGGGGGCGGTGCATCCACATCCACGTGAAGGTGCACACCGACGTCACGCTGACCTCCGACGGCTCCTTCGAG
Source organism: Streptomyces sp. NPDC033178 (assembly GCF_055577685.1). NCBI lineage: Bacteria > Bacillati > Actinomycetota > Actinomycetes > Kitasatosporales > Streptomycetaceae > Streptomyces > Streptomyces sp. NPDC033178. The sequence goes on along the minus strand of NZ_JBVIPT010000006.1, from coordinate 175,505 downwards.
GGCGGTCAGGAACTGCACACCGGGCAACTGTTCTTCGACGAGGCGGTCACCGAGGACGTGGCGGAGGTGCCCGCGTACGCGGCCAACACCGTGCCCCGGACGACCCTCGCGCAGGATTCCATCTACGACGAGGGAGGCGCCGCCTCGGGCCTGCTGACCCTCACCGCGCTGGGCAGTTCGGCGACGTCCGGCTACGCGGGCACGTTGACGCTGGGCGTCGAGACCGGCTGAGTGTCGGGAGTCGGTCGGCTGCGGGCCGGTGGGAGCCGATCGCGCAGTTCCCCGCGCCCCTTTGGGGCGCGCGGAGCTGCTCCCTTCAGCGCGCGGGCCTCGGGGCGCGCGAAGCGGCGCCCTCCAGGGGCGCGGGGAACTGCGCGGCCCGCCCCCACCGGCCCGCAGCTACCACGCCGCCCCACCCGAGGTGACCCGGTCCGCCGAGCGCCGCGTGGCGGGCCGGCTGCGCGAGACGATGCTCATGCCGCGGGCGTCCACGACACGCATCTGGAGCGAGCCGCATCCGCAGCGGGTCCACACGGTCTGGCCGGCCGCGGTGCCGTGCCGGGACACCACCTGGAAGGGCTCGGCACGGTCGGGCCAGCCGCAGTACGGGCACGCGTCGCGGACGGGCCGGTCGTGGGTGTGGGCTGTGCTGGTCATCTGTCTGCAACTCCTTGTGCGGGGGTGGTCGGGTGGACCGTCGCGACACCTCCAGCGTGTATCGGAAGCTTCGTGTACGTCCAGGTTGACTTTCTGGACCTCACCTTGAAGCGTGGGCTTCATGATTGATCTGCGTCGGCTACACGTACTGCGGGCCGTCGAGCACTACGGCACGGTGACCGCCGCCGCCCGTGCCCTGCACCTCACGACGTCCGCCGCCTCGCAACAGGTCCGCCAGCTCGCGCGTGAGCTGGGCGTCGACCTGCTGGAGCCCCAGGGACGCGGCGTACGGCTCACTCAGGCCGCGCGGAGTCTGATCACACACGCCGACGCGATCCAGGCCCGCTGGGACCGGGCCGAACTGGATCTGCGGGCCGACCACGGCGACCACGGCGATCCGGCCGGGCTGCTACGGGTGAGCGGCTTCCCGATGGCGATCTCGGTGCTGCTCGCCCCGATGGCGGCCCGGCTGCGGGAGCGCCACCCCCGGCTCTCCGTACGGATACAGGAGGCGGAGGTCCCGTCGAGCTTCGACCTGCTCTTCGAGGGCGAGACCGATCTCGCGGTCGTCGAGGCGACCCCGCGCAACCCGCCGCTCGGTGACGCCCGCTTCGACCAGCAGCCGCTTCTGGACGACCCGTTCGACCTGGTCGTGCCCGACCGTCACCGGCTCGCGGGGCTGCGCCGGGTCGACCTCGCGGAGGCGGCGCGCGAGGACTGGATCGCGCCGGTCCAGGACAGCCCCTGCCGGGTGCACGTGCTCTCGGCGTGCGGTGCGGCCGGCTTCACCCCCGACGTCGTCCACCACGCGCTGGACTGGAACGTGATGGCCCACCTCGTCGCCCACGGTCTGGGGATCGCCCTCATCCCCCGGCTCGCCCATCTGACCCCGCAGCTGCCCATCACCCGCGTCCGGTGCACCGGCGACCCGCACCGCAAACTCCTCACCTGCACCCGCGCCGGCGGCCACGAGCGTCCGGCCGTCGCGGCCGCACTGGGCGAACTGCGGTCCCTCGCGCCGACGGCGGTGGCCTGACGGGGGCGGGCAGACAGGAACAGCCTTTATGGTTCCGAATTGGAGGTTCGTCGCGGTGGCGGGAAGGTGAGTCGGGCTGTGGAGGCGCTGGGGCAGGCGGAGAGTCTCGACGAGCTGCTGCGGCTCGTACGGCGGCACGGGAGCCCCGACGAAGTGCTGAGGTGGCTCGGCCGGCGGATCGGGGCGGACGTCGCGTGGATCGGACGCCAGGGCGCGGTCGAGGCGGCGACGGCCGGATTCCCCCGGCAGCTCGCCGACGAACTGCGTGACCAGGTGGCACGCCTGACCCACGGACGGCTGGCCGCGGCCACCACACAGGCCGGCGAGCTGGAGGTGCACCTGGAGGCCTTCGGCGCGCGCGAGCCGCGTCCGGTGCTGGTGACGGCCAGCGCCTCGCCACTGCCCCGGGAGGCCGTGCTGCTGGCGTCGCAGGCCGGTGGCCTCGTCGAACTGCTGGGACGGGCGTCGGAGGGCGACGCCGGCTCACGCGGGTACGAGGCGAAGGCGGCGCAGCTGCGGTTCGCGGTCCTGACCGCCCTGCTGGCCGGGGACGTCACCCTGGCGCGGCGGATGACCACGGGTGACGTACCACCGCTGCTGAACGCGGAGCGCGTACGGGTCCATCTCCTGCACTGTCCGCCCGCCGACCGTGACCGGCTGGCCAGGACCTATCTGGACTCGTCGGGCTACCACGGCCCGGGTCTGATGGTGAACTGCCCGGTGTTCAAGGAGCAGTTGATCTGTCCCGTCGCCGAGGACCCGGAACTCGGCGGCCGTTTCCAGCAGGGCGAGATGCTGCGCCGGCTGGTCAGGGAGAACCCCGGGTACGCGCTGGGCGTCAGCAGGCCCCATCCGCTGGCCGCCACGGGCGAGGCGTACGGCGAGGCCGTGCACGCCCTCGCCGTCGCCCGCAACTCCCCCGACCGGCTGGCCGCGTACCGGGGACGGCCCTCGCTGGTGCACGTACTGCCCCGCCGGGCGGCCCTCGCCTGGGCGCGCGCCTATCTGGAGCCGCTGCACGACGCCCCCAAGCCCACCGTGGACGTCGTCCGCCTGGCCGTGACGTTCACCCGGTCCGGCGTGGCCCGTCTGCTGCACCTCAGCCGCACCACCGTCACGGCCCACTGCCGCCGGGCGGAGGAGGCCCTGGGCATCGACCTGGGCGAGGTACGCACCCGTGCCACGCTCGATCTGGCCCTGTCCCTCAGCCCGCTCCAGCCCGATCCCACCGACGCCGTCCAGCCGGTCGCGCCACCGCTCGGCGAACTCCTGCGCACCGCTCCCGCCACCGCGTGGGCGGAACCCTTCCTCCGCCCCCTCCACGACGCCCGGCACCGCGATCTGTACCGCACCGTGGAGGCCTGGATCGACGCCAACACGGACGCCCAGCGGACGGCCGCGCGGGTGGGTCTGAGCCGCAACACGGTCCGCGCCCATCTGCGCGCCGCCGAGCGCCTCCTCAACCGCGACCTGCTGACCACCGGTTCGGGCATCCACGACCTCGTGCACGCCCTGCGCGTCACGACTGCGCACCGTGCACACCCCACGGACGAATCTGGCCACCGTGCACGGTGGTCCCCGAAGCACGCCGCCTCCTAACGTGCTCACCGGAGGGGCAGTCGGCACCGACGCCCCACCCATCCGGTGCAGCGGCGAATGGTCCACGGGGGAGACCATTCGCCGCGCGCCTACACGGCAACGGCCCGCCGCTGTCCCGCATCCCGCTCCAACGCCTGTTCCCTCCGATGCGCCCGGACCGAGTACGTCACCGCCGAGACCCACAACGCATAGACCAGGACATAGACAACCCAACTGACCGCACCGGACGCCGCAACCCAGTCGCTCCTCAGCAACGTACGCACATTGGTGACGACGATGACGCCACCCACCGCGGACCCCAACACCCGCGGCGGCAGCAACCGCACCAGCCACGCCGCCACCGGCGCCGCGACCATCCCGCCGAGCAGGAAGGCGGCGACCCACCCCCAGTTCAGCCCCTGGGAGCCGAGCGAGAAGAGAAAACCGAGACTCGCGGCCACGGCGACAAGGAACTCGCTCGTGTCGATGGACCCGATCACCTTGCGCGGCTCCATCCGGCCGCCGGCCAGCAACGCCGGCGTACCGACCGGCCCCCAGCCGCCTCCGCCGGTCGCGTCCAAGAACCCGGCGACCAGGCCGAGCGGCGACAGGAACCGTTTGCGCAGCGGCTTGCCGAGGTTGCCCTTGGGCAGGCCGCGGAACGTGAACCGGGACAGCACGTACAGCCCGAGCCCCAGCAGGATCAGCGACATCACCGGCTCGGCGGTCCCGGTGGACAGCCCGGACAGCACGGTCGCACCGAGGAAGGCCCCGACCGCCCCGGGGACACCGATCTTCGCGACGACCTTCCAGTCCACGTTCCCGAACCGCCAGTGGGAGGCGCCGGACATCAGCGTCGTACCGATCTCGGCGAGGTGGACGGTGGCCGAGGCGGCGGCCGGGTTGGTGCCCATGGAGAGCAGCAGGGTGGTCGAGGTCACGCCGTAGGCCATGCCGAGGCTGCCGTCCACCAGCTGGGCACCGAGGCCCGCCAGGGCGAGCAGTACCAGCGTGCGCATCGTGTCCGTCCCGTCTTCTCGCGTTGTCCCCCCGAAAGGTGGAAGGGAACGCACGGGACGGTAGGTGCCGAAACTGAGGATTGCCTGAGCGGGAGATGAGCACACCGCACAGACACCGTCACAGGCCCCACATACGGGTGCCCCGGCCGGAGGGGACCGGGGCACCACAAAACCGTCGGACGAGCGGCTGTCGACGAGCGGCCGTCGGGCGGACGGCCGTCAGGCGGGCCGGCCCTCAGGCCAGCCGGATCACGTTCCAGGACAGCGGCTCCAGGACGGCACCCAGGGTGCTGTCCCGGAGCGTGGTCCCCTGCACGACCCGCGGAGCGACCCGGTCCGGCTCGGTGAGCGTGTTGCGGGCGTCCGGGTCGGCGTCCGCGAGCACGCTGTGCTCGACGACGGAGGTCAACTCCAGCCCGTTGAGGGTGACTTCGAGCGGCAGCGCCTCCGTCCGGCTGCGGTTGACCGCGAAGACGGTGACCGAGCCGTCCTCCGCGCGCACGGCGGTGGCGTGCAGCAGGTCGGCCTCCCCGTACTTCTTCGTCTCGTACGTGGGCGAGTCGACCCGTACGTCGAGGACCTGCCCGCGCCCGTGCCGCGAGGCCTGCGCGAACGGGAAGAACGTCGTCTGCCGCCAGGCCGGACCGCCCGGCTCGGTCATGATCGGCGCGATGACGTTGACGAGCTGGGCGAGGCAGGCGACGGTCACCCGGTCGGCGTGCCGCAGCAGCGCGACGAGGAGCGAGCCGAAGACGACCGCGTCCATGACGCTGTAGTTGTCCTCCAGCAGGCGGGGGGCCTCCGCCCAGTCCCGCTCGGCGGAGTTCTCGATCGCGTGCCACTCCGAGACGTACCAGACGTTCCATTCGTCGAAGGAGAGGTTGATCTTCTTCTTCGACTTGAGCTTCGCACCGATGTGGTCGCAGGTGGCGACGACGTTCTCGATGAACGACTCCATGTCCACGGCGGAGGCCAGGAAGGAGTCGACGTCGCCGTCCTGGGGCTCGTAGTAGGCGTGCAGGGAGACGTGGTCGACGAGGTCGTACGTCTCCGTCAGGACCGTCGCCTCCCACTCGGCGAAGGTCGGCATGGACTGGCTGGAGGAGCCGCAGGCGACCAGTTCGACGGAGGGGTCGATCTGCCGCATGGCGCGGGCGGTCTCGGCGGCGACCCGTCCGTACTCCTCGGCCGTCTTGTGGCCGGTCTGCCAGGGGCCGTCCATCTCGTTCCCGAGGCACCACATCCTGATGCCGAACGGGTCCTTGTCGCCGTGGGCGATCCGCTGCTCGGACAGGGCGGTGCCGGCCGGGTGGTTGGCGTACTCCTGGAGCTCCAGGGCCTCCGCAACGCCCCTGGTCCCGAGGTTGACCGCCATCATCGGCTCGGCCTGCGGGCCGATCTTCTTCAGGAAGCCGATGTACTCGGAGAGCCCGAAGCGGTTGGACTCCGTCGACCGCCAGGCGAGGTCGAGCCGGCGGGGGCGTTCCTCGGCCGGACCGACCGAGTCCTCCCACTTGTAGCCGGAGACGAAGTTGCCGCCGGGGTAGCGGACGGCGGTGACGCCGAGTTCGCGGACGAGCTCCAGCACGTCCGTCCGCAGGCCCGCCTCGTCGGCCGCGGGGTGGCCCGGCTCGAAGATGCCGGTGTAGACGCAGCGGCCGAGGTGTTCCACGAACGAGCCGAAGAGACGGGGGTTGACTTCGCCGATGGTGAAGGCGGGGTCGAGGGTGAAGCGGGCCTTGTCCTCCATGGGTTCCTTGTTCGCCTTTCGGGGTGGGGGCTTGTGGTTCGTCGGCGGGTGCGGGTTCGTTGTGGCGTGTCGCGCTCACGCGGCGGAGCCGCATATCGACCCCGCCTCGCGCCCCTGAATGACTGCGGTTACTGGCCTGCGAGGCCCGTGTGGGCCACGCCCGCCACTATCTGGCGCTGGAAGAAGACGAAGACGACGATCAGGGGCAGGCCCGCCATCAGGCCGCCGGCCATGAGCTGGGCCCACTGGATGCCGTAGGAGTTCATGACGGTCGCGATGCCGTTCGGCATGGTCATCAGGTCGGGGTTGTTGGTCACCATGTACGGCCACAGGAAGTTGTTCCAGGACGCGATGAAGGTGAAGATGCCGACCGCGGCCAGGGAGGGGCGGGAGAGCGGGAGCACGATGGTGAAGAAGACCCGCCAGCGGCCCGCGCCGTCGATGAAGGCGGCCTCCTCCAGTTCGCGCGGGATGCCCTGGAAGAACTTGTAGAGGATGTAGACCATCGCGGCGGGCGCGCACTGCGGCAGGATCATGCCCCAGTAGGTGTCGACCATCCCCATCTGCTGGACCGTGGTGAACAACGGCACGCCGAGGACGGCGGGCGAGACCATCAGGCCGGTCATGACCAGGCCCAGCAGAGCGTTCTTGCCGCGGAACTCCGTGCGCGCGAAGCCGTATCCGGCGAGTGCGCTGACGCTCAGCACCACGGCCGTCACGCACACCGAGACCACCACCGAGTTCACGAACCAGTTGGTGATGTTGCCGGTCTCGAAGATCGCCGACCAAGCCTGGGTCGTCCACACCTTCGGCAGCCAGTGCGTCGGCACCTCGACGGCCTCGGTCTCGGACTTCAGGGAGGTGAACAGGGCCCAGACCAGCGGCGCGAGGAACACCGCGGAGACGGCGGTGGCGAGGAGGGTGAGCACGATCTGGCTGGGCGTCCAGGGCCGCCTGCGGGCCCTGGTGCGTATCCGTGCCCCGTCGCCTGTCCGTGCCCCGCTGCCTTTCCGTGCCCCGCTGCCTTTCCGTGCCTCGGCGCGTATCTGTGCGGCGGTGCTCATCGGCCGCCCTCCTCACGGTTGCGCAGCAGCCACATCCGCGCGAGGGCGACGGCCGCGATGATCACGAAGAAGATGATGGAGATCGCCGAGGCGTAGCCGACGCGGTAGCTGGTGAAGCCCTCTTCGAGGGTGTACTGCACGAAGGTGCGGGTGGAGCCCTCCGGTCCTGGCAGGAAGTCCATCATCACCACGGCCTGGTCGAAGACCTGGAGCGAGGCGAGGATCTGCAGGGCGATGACGAGTCCTGTGATGTTCCGCAGCAGCGGCAGAGTGATGTGGACCATGCGGTGCCAGGCGTTGGCGCCGTCCAGCCTGGCGGCCTCGTAGAGGTGGGCGGGGATGCCCTGGAGGGCGGCGAGATAGAGCAGGAAGCTGAAGCCGACCGTCCACCACAGGGTGCAGACGACGACGGCGAGCATGGCGTACGACTTGTCGGTCAGCCATGCCGTCTCGATGCCGAAGACATGGTTGATCATTCCGGTGCCGGGGTTGAACAGCCACTGCCACAGGTTGGCGGCGACGGTGGACGGCAGCAGGAACGGGGCGAAGAAGCACAGCCGCCACAGCCATGTGCCGCGTTCGATGTGGTGGGCGAGCATCGCGAGGAGGAAGGCCAGGACCGTGATGCAGGGCACGACCAGGAGCGTGAAGTACGCGCTGTGGCCGAGCGATTCCCACACCAGCGGGTCGGCCAGGGCCTCGCGGTAGTTGTCGAGGCCGATGAAGCTCGTGGCGTCGCCGGAGATGTTGGCGTCCGTGAAGCTGAGGTAGAGGCCGCGCAGCAGCGGCCAGATCACGAACAGCGCGAACAGCACGAGGAACGGGGCGACGAACCAGGCGCCGTGCTGGAACCCCTGCCTGCGGCGGACGGTGGCGCCTGCCGCGGCGGTCCTCGCGTGCGTGGGAGCGATGACGGTCTGTGCGCCGGCCGTCGTCATGCGGCAGCACCTCCCTGCGCGGCGGTCCGGCCGTCCATGGGGTTCTTCATGGCGAGCAGTTCGGTGAGCGTGCTCCTCATCCGGCGGGCGGCGGCGTCCGGCCTGGCGGAGCCCATCGTCGAGGAGACGACGACCGGGCCGACGCGCTGGGCCAGGATGCCGGTGGACCCGGCGAACCACACCTTCGGCTCGGTGGCCTGGTGGTCCATCGCCGAGACGTACTCGCTCTGCGGGTTCAGCTTCTTGTAGGCGTCCGTGGACAGGGTGGGCGTGTAGGCGGGGATGTGGCCGCCGCCCGCCCACTGCTGGGCGTGCCTGACGATGTACGCGGCGAGTCGGTGCGCGGCCTCGTTGGCGGCTCCGCCGCGGTCGGACTGGTGCGGCAGCACGAAGGCGTGCGACTCGGCGTGGGTGGCCCGCCTGCCGAAGACCGGCGGCAGCGGGGTCGCTCCGTAGTCGAGCTTCGCGCTGTCGAAGACCGGCACCGACCAGTTGCCCTCCCAGACGAAGGGGCCGCCGTTGACGAACTGTTCGGCGCCCGCACCGCCCGCGAAGCCCGGGTCGACGTACCCGTCGGTGATGTGCCGGCGCAGGAACTCCAGTACCTGGGTGGCCTTGTCGGTGTCGAAGGTGACCTCGGTGTCGGAGTCGTCGAACCAGGTGCCGCCGAGCTGGGTGTAGAAGGCGACGAAGAACCACCACTGGAAGTTCTGGTCGGCGGACCACATCCCGATGGTCTGCAGGCCCTTCTCGGTGGCCTGCTTGGCCTCCTTGAGCACGTCGAACCACTCGTCGACGGAGGTGACCGGCACGATCTTGCCGTCGTCGCCGAGCAGGCCCGCCTTCTTCAGCACGTCCTTGCGGTAGAAGCAGAGCTGTACGTGGATGTCGAGCGGAAGGGCGTACAGCGTGCCGTCGATGACGGCCCGCTTCCACAGCTCGGGATTGAAGTCGGCTTCCCGCACGCCGTACTTGGCGAGCAGGCCGGTGTCCCAGGGGTCCAGGAGCCGGCCCGGCGAGAAGCCGGTGACCCGGCCCAGGTGCATGACGCCGAGGTCGGGTGCGCGGTTGCCCGCCGCCGCCATGGCCAGCTTGGTGTAGAAGGGGCTGCCCCACTGGAGGGTGGAGTCCTTCACGTCGATGCCGGGGTTCGCCGCGCGGAAGGCGTCCAGCATCGCGATCATGTTGTACCCGTCGCCGCCGCTGAAGAGGTTCCAGTAGCGGACGCGGGTGTCCGCACCGGAGGCGAGCGCGTCCGCTCCGGTGCCGAGTGCTGCGAATCCGAGGCTGCCCGCGACCGTCAGCCCGCTCAGTCCCGCCAGGATCTGCCTGCGATTCAGGCCAGGTCGTCCCATACCTTGCCTAACTGTTCGAAATTTCGATGAATGCTCGTAACTTCGAACGGGACCGTAGATAGGAAGCGCTTACTAGTCAATGGTTTGCACAAAAACAGCTGCCCCCGTCCGGCGATCGGACGGGGGCTTCGGGTGCTTTCCCAGGTGCTTCCCAGGTGCTTTCCCGGTGCTCTACGGGACGTCGGCCGCGCGGTCAGCCGGCGAACGGAGGCTGGGGCAGGCCCTTGCCCGCGCCGGGGACGACGAGCACCGAGCCGGCGAGCGGATGCGGCGCCTCCAGACCCGTACGGGCCGTCGTGATGTAGAGATCGGTCAGGTCGGCGCCGCCGAACGCGCAGGCCGTGGGGCGCGTTACGGGCAGCTCCACCACCCGGTCCAGCTTGCCGTCCGGGGTGTAGCGGCGGACCGCGCCGCCGTCCCACAGGGCAACCCAGACACAGCCGTCGGCGTCGACGGTGAGTCCGTCGGGGAAGCCGTCGCCCTCCCCGATGACCGCCAACTCGCGCCTGCCGGTGGCCCGTTGGCCGTCGAAGTCGAAGACGTCGATCCGGCGGGTCGGCGAGTCGATGTAGTACATGAGGCGGCCGTCGGGACTCCAGCCCGTGCCGTTGCTCACCGCCACATCGTCGAGGACCGTCTCGACCGTGCCGTCGGGGGCGATACGGGAAAGGGTGCCGCCGCCCGGCGCCTCGTCGTAGCGCATGGTGCCCGCCCACAGGGCACCGTCCGGCGCGACCGCCGCGTCGTTGGCGCGGCGGCCGGGGACGACCTCCCGGTGCAGCCACCGAAAGCTGTCCGAGCCGTCCGAGCCGCCAGAGCCGTCCAAGGCGCCCGAGGCGCCCGAGGCGCCCGAGGCGCCCGAGGCGCCGGAAGACTCTCCGGCAGGGCCGTAAAGGCCCACGCCGTCGCGGAGGTTGACGATCAGGCCGCCGCCCGCGCGCGGCTTCGCGGCGCCCACGTGCTGTTCGGTCGCCATGACCGTGCGGCGGCCGGAGACCGGGTCGTACGTGTGGACCCGGGAGCCGAGGATGTCGATCCAGATCAGCCGCTGAGCATCGGCGTCCCAGGTGGGGCCTTCGCCGAGGGCCGCCTCCGCCCGGACGGCGACCTCGTACGCGTACGTCATCCCACGCTCCGGTGTCCGAGCCGCTCCGACAGCTCGGCGGCGCCCTTCGCGGCGAGCTGCTCCAGTTCGGCGCGGCGCTCGTCGCTCCAGCGGATCATCGGTACGGAGATGGAGAGCGCGGCCACGACCTGGCCCGTGCGGTCGCGCACCGGCGCGGCGACACAGCTGACGTCGGGGTTCGACTCGCGGCTCTCCACCGCGATGCCGCGGGCGCGGATCTCGGTGAGGGCCTCGCGCAGGGCGGCCGGCTCGGTGATGCTGTTCGGCGTCATCCGGACCAGGTCGGCGTCGTCGGGGATCCGCGAGGTCAGCTCGGGCTCGGAGAGCGAGGCGAGCAGCATCTTGCCCACGGAGGTGCAGTGGGCGGGCAGCCGGCGGCCCGCGGCGGACACCATGCGCACGGCGTGCGTGGAGTCGACCTTGGCGATATAGATGACGTCCGTGCCCTCCAGGATCGCCACGTGCACCGTCTCGTCGCAGGTCTCCGCGACGGACCGGGCGACCTGCTGACCCTCGGCGGCGAGGTCGAGCTGCTCGGAATAGCGGCTGCCGAGCTGGTACGGGCGCACCCCGAGCCGGTAACGTCCCGGCTGACCCGGTACGGGCGTGATGTACGAACGGGCGGCAAGTGTCGTCACCAGCTCGTGCACGGTGGTGCGCGGCAACTGGAGCTTGCGCACGATGTCGGGAGCGGAGAGCGTGCCGTCTCCGTCGAGAAATAGCTCCAGTATGTCGAGAGCCCTGGTTACGGCAGGTACGAGGCGTCCCACTACTGGCCCCCTCCCTTGTGTTCGAAATTTCAACAGACGATCGGCATAGCGAACACAGGCTACTCATACCGATTACGGCCGGGCAATGGCCTTGCGACAACGGGTGGGCGAGCGGTTACGGGTGGGTGGGCGGTCGCGGAGAGGCTGGGCGGTCGCGGAGAGGCTGGGCGGTCGCAGAGAGGCTGAGCGGTCGCGGGCGGGCGGAGTGGTCCCGGATGAGGTGGACGGTCACCGGCGGGTTGTGCGGTCACCGGATGACATGCAGTAAACGGGTGGGTGGGTGGGAAAGGAATCGGTCAGCGCCGGGTGCGGGGATCACCCAGTTCCCCCCGGAGCCGCTGAGCCCGAAGCACCAGTTCCAGCTCGAAGCGACGGTCGGGGTCGTCGACCTCGTCCCCCCACAGCTCCCGAATCTGCCGAAGGCGATACCGCACGGTCTGCGGATGGACCCCGAGGCGCGCGGCCACCTCGGGAGCCCCGCCCCGCGTCTCCAGCCACGCCAGCAGGGTCTCCGCGAGCCGCCGCCCGTGCGTGGGCCCGCAGTGGGCGAGCGGCTCCAGACACCGCAGCGCCAGGTCGTCGATCAGTTCCTCGGGCTGCAGCAGGACCAGCGCCTCCGTGTGCTCGGTGCAGTACAGCACCTCGCCCGGCGGCAACAGCCCGCGCTCCATGAGCCGTACCGCCGCCTCGGCCCAGCGCAGCGACTTCGCCGCGTCGGCCAGCGGGACGGGCGGGCCGATCGCGCCGGCCCACCCCGTGAGCGCCCGGTGCAGCAGTTCGGGGCGCCCGGCGGCGTCCGGCTCGGGCACGACCATCCGGGGCTGCTCGTACTCCATGTCGAGGAGCACGCCCTGTCCGACGGCGGGCGCGACGGCCTCGCGGGCGGGCCGCAGCAGTACGCCCACCGCGACCTTGTCCGGCAGCGGCCAGCCGATCCGGGCGGCCCGCTCCGAGAGCGCCTCGGCGGGATCGCCCCGGTGGTGCTCGGCGAGCAGCAGTTCCATCAACCGCCGTTGCAGACGCAGGCGTTCCCCGGCCTGCCGGGCGGCGGCCTCGGCGTATCCGCGTACGGACTGGTCGACCAGCCCGTCCAGATACTCGTAACCGGCGTCGACCAGCTCGTACATCGCGGGCGGCGGGATCTCCACGCGCGTGCCGATCTCGGCGAAACGGCGCCAGGCGAGGCGCACGCCGAGCCGGTAGATCGCCTGGAGCGAGTCGAGGCTGCGGCCGTGCAGTCCCTCGCCGCGGCCGAACTCCTGGAAGACCTCGGGGTGGACGCGCGGGCGGCCCTCGGCGGTCTCCAGGTGCTGGACGAACACCTCGATGGCCCGCCGGATCCCGACCAGCGCCATCGGCTCGCCGGAGTCGTCGAGCACGACGGGCAGATGGGGATACTCGTGACGTATTTCCTGGAGGATCTCCTCGGCGAGTACGGGCGCCTCGGCCATGGCGAGCGCCGCGAACTGGCGCACCTGGAGGCGCGGCACGTCGTGCCAGGCGGAGCGCACGGTGACGGGTGCCCGGCGTAGGGCCATGGTCAGCGCTCCTGGCCGGCCGTCTCATAGGTGATGAGCGGCGTGTTCGGCTGGTCGGGGGTCGCATCGAGCAGGGCGACGATACCGAGGGCGGCGCCCACGGCTAGTGCGGCGGCGGCCGCCACGGTCAGCAGGGCGGCGAGCAGTCTGGGCATCGCGGGTCAGCCTCTCTGTCGGAGGTCCACCCACCCCGGTACACCCGCGATTACGGCTCGCGGGCCCCAGCCCTGTTCACCGGTCCCGTCCGGCGAGCCCCCAGTCTCGACAACGCATTGACACTTCGTCAAGGGTGCGCCTACGGTTCCCGCCCCATACCGCACGTGCACCCTCCCCAAGCGTGCCGGCACAGCCCGTGCCGTGTCACCACGAGCCCCCTGGAGTGCCCGGATGCGCCGTACTGCCTCACCCTTTTCACTGGTCGTCCTGGGTCTGGGCGTGTTCCTGCTCGTCCTGGCCCCCCTGCTCGCCTGGTACGTCGAGCCACGTGCTCAACGCACGCCCGTGGACATCGACTCGAAGACCGTCTTCACCGGTACGGGCAGCTATTTCGACACGGACGAGATCGAGACCGTCCGCGACAAGAAGATCACCATCACCCGCCAGGTCCGCGGCGATGTCGCCGACAGCGAGAAGAGCGGCCGGGCCGTCTGGGACGTGTCCACCTCCGTGGACACCGACAAGTCGCTGCCCGCCGCCGACCCCCACGACTCGCTGCAGTGGACCATGGAGCGCTGGGTCACCGACCGCAGGACGAACAAGCCGGTCCACTGCTGCGACGAGGAGCCGTACTACGAGGGCGAGGCGTATCTGAAGTTCCCCTTCGACGTGCAGAAACGCTCCTACATCTGGTGGGACAGCACGCTCGGCTCGACCGTCACGCTGGCGTACAAGGGCACCAAGAAGATCCAGGGGTACGAGGGCCTCCGCTTCACCGGAACCGTGCCCGCCACCAAGACCGGAACCCGGCTCGTACCAGGCACGATCGTGGGCGAGAAGGACGGCGGCCAGGTGCTCGCCGAGGAGTGGTACGCCAACCACGGCATCGAGCTCGTGGCCGACCAGCGCACGGGCCGGATCATCTACGCGGCGATCGGCCCCCGCAAGACGCTCCGGGCCCCCGGCGGTGAGAAGGACGCCGTCGTGCTGCTCGACAGCGAGCGGATCGCCTTCACCACCGAGACCCAGAAGGAACAGGTCGATCTCGCCGACACGGACAGCGGAATGCTGCGCATGGTGGGGCAGACGTTGCCGGTCGGGACGGGTGTGGTGGGCTTCCTGCTCGCACTTGTGGGGGTCGTTTTGGTGGTACGCGGGCGTCCGCATCCCGAAACGTCCGAGAGCTCCCAGCAGCCGCTCACAATGTGATGAGACGTCAGCTGGATAAAGCCCCGAAATTGTCACTTCGGTGAGTAGCCGCGACGAACCAGCGGGCGAAAACTGTCCACCCCACCCGAACACAGCCCGACCACATCCCCATCACAGCCGGCCCTCATCACCCACACCGATCAGCCCCACAGGTTCCGTCCCACCGATCCGTACGGATTCGATCCGCGGGAGATTCAGGACTCCCGCACAGGACCACATCGAAGCCGTGGGGATCGGCTCCACCGGAACGGGGAACTCGCGGCACATCCCGCGCCGCGAGGACCGACAGAACCGCACCACCCCCCACCCCGACCGCGACCCATCCGCACCGCGCGACCTGACCGACCCGCACCGCGGCACGACCGATCGCACCGCCGCGAGACCCCACCGATCCGCACCGGGAGACCGTCACCGCCATCGCACCGAGCCCCACCTCACCCCCCACCCCACCCTCACGCTGGTTCCGCACCCCGAGACGAGTTGGAGCACCCATGCCCCAGCACGTGCCTTCGTCGTTGCGCGCCGCCTTCCCCCGCTCCGCGCAGCGACCCCCGGCGCTCCCCCCACAGCCGCGCCGAATCGTTTTCCTCGCCCGTCGTGACTTCGGCAACGAAGCCGCGGGCGGCTCCGAACTCCTCGTCGACAGACTCGCCGAGGGCCTGACCCACCTCGGCCATCAGGTCACCCTGCTGTGCGGCGGCCCCGCTGCCTACCGCGACTACCGTGTCGTGTCGGCGGGCGGCGACCTCGGCCACTATCTGCGCGCCAGATCGGCGTTCCAGCGCCAGATCGGCGACTGCGACCTGCTCGTCGAGGTCTGCAACGGCATGCCGTACCTGGCCCCGCTGTGGCACCGCGGGCCGACCCTCTGCCTGGTCAACCACGTGCACACCGACCTGTGGCGGATGCGTTTCAACGGGCCGCTGGCGCCCGCCGCCCGGCTCGGACGAAGACTCGAACACTGGGCACTCGCCGGCGCACAGCGCCACAACCTGCTGGTCGCCGTCTCCCCGTCGACGGCACACGCGCTGCGCGCGATCGGGGTCGAGCGCGAACGCATCCGGGTCGTCCACAACGGTGTCGAGGAGCCCGGCCCGCCGGCCGATCGCTCCCCTGAACCGCTGTTCCTCGCGATGGGACGGCTCGTCGAGTACAAGCGGATCGATCTGCTGCTGCGGCTGTGGGAGCGGGTCCGCCCGGTCACCGGCGGTCGGCTGGTCATCGTCGGCGACGGACCCGAACGGGAGCGGCTCGAACAACTCGCGGGCCCCGGCGTCGAGTTCAGGGGTCATGTCTCAGAGGCCGAGAAGCACCGGCTGCTCTGCGCCGCCTGGCTGCTGCTGCATCCCTCGGCGGTCGAGGGGTGGGGCCTGGTGGTGACGGAGGCGGCGGCCCGCGAGACCCCGGCCATCGCCTTCGACGTACCCGGTCTGCGCGACTCGATCGTGGACGGCGAGACGGGCCTGCTGGCCCGCGGCGAGTCCTCGTTCGCGGCGGCCTGGTGCACCCTCGCCCTGTCCACCCACCGGCGGACGCTCATGGGCAAGGCGGCGGGCGACCGCGCCACCCAGTTCCGTTGGCACCGCACGGTCCGCCAGTTCAGAGCGGTGGCGACGGAGGCGGTGAGGAGCTGGACGCCATGACGCCCGCTCGGGGGAATCGGCCGGAACACCGGGGCACGGGCCCAGGCACGGGCCCCGGTACAGGTACGGGACCGGGTACGGATACCGGCCCGGGCACAGGAACGAGACCGGGTACAGATACCGGCCCGGGCACAGGAACGGGTTTCAAGGACCCCTCCTTCCGCCGTTCCCTCGCCCTCTTCCGCGCCTTCCGCCATGAACAGGACGACCCGGAGGGCTGCTACTCGCTGCTCGCGCGCGACGCGGCCGACCAGGTGGAGGCGTACGACGGTCCGGTGAAGGGCCGGACCGTCGTGGACATCGGCGGCGGGGGCGGCTACTTCACGGCCGAGTTCCGGCGGCGCGGCGCGCACGGCTATCTCTTCGAGCCGGACATGCGGGAGCTCGGGCCGAAGCCGCCGGAGGGCGCGGTCGTCGCCGACGGCTATCTGCTGCCGCTCGCGGACGGGGTCGCCGACGTCTGCTTCTCCTCCAACGTCCTTGAGCACGTGGCCGATCCGCAGACCTTCCTCAGCGAGATGGTGCGGGTCACCGGGCCCGGCGGGCTGATCTACGTGTCGTTCACCAACTGGCTGTCCCCGTGGGGCGGTCACGAGTGGGCGCCCTGGCACTACCTGGGCGCCGAGCGGGCTCGCGCCCGCTACAGCCGTCGTACCGGCAGGCCCGCCAAGCACACCCTCGGCGAGAACCTCTTCGCCGTACACATCGGACCCACCCTGCGGCAGGTGCGTGCCCGGGACGACGTCACGGTCGTCTCGGCGCGTTCCCGCTACTGGCCGTTCCTCGCCCAGGCCGTCGCGAAGGCGCCCGGGCTGCGCGAGTTCGCCACCTGGAACCTCCTCCTCATTCTCCGGCGGTGTCCATGACCAGCACGGTCCAGGCCCCTCCCCCGGCGCGCACCCGCCCGCTCGCCCCCGACCCCGGTCCTCCGCAGGGACCGAGGTCGAGGCGGTGGCTGCTGGGGTTCTGGGCCGTGGTGTTCGTGCTGTTCCTCGCCGTGGACCCGGGCCGGCAGACCTTCGACACGAAGCTCGGCGTCGCGCTCGACCCCTGGCAGTTCCTGTCCGACCTGGGTCAGTTGTGGCACGACCGGGGTGGTTTCGGCGGCATAGCGGACCAGTACGTCGGCTACGCCTTCCCGATGCTGCCGTACTACGGCCTGTGCGAGCTGATCAACCTCCCGGTGTGGCTGGCCGAGCGGCTGTGGATGTCGCTCATCGTCGCGGTCGCCTTCTGGGGCGCGCTGCGGCTGGCCGAGCGGCTGGACATCGGCAGTCACGCGTCCCGGCTGCTCGGCGCGGTCGCGTACGCGCTGTGGCCGGTGTTCACGATCGTCGTCGGCTCGACCTCGGCGGCCGCGCTGCCGGGCGCCTTCCTTCCGTGGGTGCTGCTGCCGCTGACGAACGAGCGCCACAGCGCCCGGGTCGCCGCCCTGCGCTCGGCGCTGGTCATCCCCTTCATGGGCGGCGTCAACGCGGCCTCGACTCTGGCTTCCCTGCTGCCAGTCGGTCTCTATCTCCTCTCCCGCCCGCGCGGCCCCCGGCAGCGCAAGCTCATCGCCTGGTGGATCCCCGGCGTGCTCCTGGCGACCGCCTGGTGGGTGGTCCCGCTGCTGATGCTGGGCTTCTACGGCGAGAACTTCCTTCCGTACGTGGAGAGTTCGCAGACCACGACGGACACCATGGCGGCCACGGAGGCCCTGCGCGGGGCCGGGAACTGGGTCGCGTATCTGCACTTCGGCGAGGCCTGGCTGCCGGCCGGCTGGACGGTCGCGGCCTCGGTGGTCGTGATCGTCTCGTCGGCGCTCGCGGCCGGGCTCGGTCTCGCCGGACTGGCCCGCCGTGACCTGCCCGAACGGCGCTGGCTCGTGCTGACCGTGCTGTCGGTCGTGCTCATCACCCTTGCCGGGTACGGCGGTTCCTTCGGCGCGCCCTTCCACGGGGTCGTCCAGGACTGGCTGGACGGCGGGCTCGTGCCCTTCCGGAACATCTACAAGTTCCAGACGGGGCTGGCCCTCGCGCTGGTCTTCGGGCTGATGCACCTGGTCGGCGTCGCCTCGCAGTCGCGCGGCGCCCGTCCCGTGCGCGGCCGCCGGTACGTGGCCCTGGTCGCCGTGGTCCTCGTACTCCCCGGTCTCGCCTGGCCCTACCTCAACGGGTCGATCCTGCAGCCCGGTTCGTTCCAGCAGCTTCCCAAGTACTGGCAGTCCACGGCCGACTGGCTGGAGAAGTACTCACCGGACTCCCGCGCCCTCGTCGTGCCCGCCACCGCGCACGGCATCTACACCTGGGGCTCGCCCATCGACCAGCCCCTCGACGTGCTCGCCGACTCCCGCTGGGCCCAGCGGGACTACGTGCCGTTCGGCACCGCGGGCAACCGGCGCGCGATGGACGCGGTCGAGCAGTCCCTGCTGACGGGCGGCGAAGTCCCGGGCCTGGCCGACTACTTGAGCCGGGCCGGCCTCTACTACGTCGTCGTACGCAACGATCTCGACCCCGACCAGCTCGGCTACGTACCGACCACGACCGTCAAGCGCACCCTGGAGGAGTCGGGCTACCGGCGGGTGACCGGCCTCGGTCCGGTGATGACGGGCGGGCGCATCGCGGAGAACACCCCCGTACAGATAGAGGGGTTGTACCCGCGGCAACGGGCCGTCGAGATCTACGAGCCGGCGAGCGCGGACGTGCCGCGGCCCGGGCAGGCCGGTCTGAAGGCGGTCGCCGACACGGCGGTCGTGTCCGGCGGGCCCGAGGCGCTGCTGCCGCTGTCCGCCGACCCGACCATGCGGGACCGGGCCGCCGTGCTGACCGGCGACAACCATCCCGGGCTCGGCGCCCCCGAGGTGCAGGTGGTGGGCGACGGACTGCGGCGCGCCGACACACGGTTCGGCCTGGTCAACGCCAACACCTCGTACACGTACACCCGCAACGAACGCAATCACTCCGGCAGCTTCCAGGACGCCGGGGAGAAACCGCACCAGATCCTGCCGACCGAGGGCATCGGGCACCAGACGGTGGCCGAACTGCGCGGCGCGCGCTCGGTGTCCGCGTCGTCGAGCGGGAACTGGATGTTCTATCTGCCGCAGTACGACCCGGTGAACGCCTTCGACGGCAACCCGAACACCGCGTGGGCCGAGGGCGCCGCGGGTTCGGCGGACGGGCAGTGGCTGCGGATCGGCTTCACGGACGAGACGGAGATCCCCGACTCGATCCGGGTCACCCCGCTGCCGCAGGACAGTGTGCGGTCGGCGCCGACCCGGGTGCGCGTGGAGACGGAGCGCGGCTCCGAAACGAGCACCCTCCAGGCCAACGGCATGCGGCAGCGCATCAAGGCCCCTGAGGGGGCGACGAGTTGGCTCAAGGTCACCATCGTCGACTCGGCCGCCCGGCACTCCGACCTGTCCGGCGCGGGCTTCTCCGAGATCACCATCCCCGATGTCCAGGTGACCCGCATGCTGCGGCTCCCGACGGACGCCGAGCGCACCGACGCGGCCGCCGAGGTCGTCTCGCTGCACCGCGCCACCGACCCGGGCGGCTTCTCCCCGACGGGCACGGAGGCGGGGCTGCACCGCCGCTGGACCTCCGAGTCGGCGGGCACGTACGAGGTGAAGGCCAGCGCGATCCCCGTGCCGAGCGACGAGCTGGACGCGCTGCTCTACAAGGTCGCGCCCGAGCAGCGGAACCGGATCACGGCGACCGCCGACTCGACGGCCCTGCTCGGCACCGGGCTCTCGCCGCGCAACCTCACCGACGGGAGCCTGACCACCGCGTGGATCGCCGGGGACAACCCGACCATCCATCTGAGCTGGCCGGACAAGCAGGCCGTGGGCGAGATCGTGCTGGCCCCGGCGGGCGGTCTCTCCACCCGGCCGACCGAGGTCAACATCAGCTCGCCGGACGGCTCGACGATCGCGGGCGTCGACGAGAACGGCGTCGTCCGCTTCGATCCGATCACCACGGACCGGCTCGACATCACCATCACCGAGACGGCCCCGATGACCGTCCACAACCCGCTCGCCGACGAGGACCTGCAACTGCCGGTCGGCCTCACCGAGGCGTACATCCCGGCCCTGGACCAGTACCGCACCCCGCAGCCCCGGTCCAACCGCACCTTCGACGTCCCCTGTGGACAGGGCCCGACGCTCGCCATCGACGACGAGCTGTACGAGACCAGCGCGAAGGGCACGGTTCAGGACCTCGTCGAGCGGCGGCCCATCGAGCTGACGCTCTGCCAGGAGGGGCGCGCCGACGCCGAGTTGTCCCTCGGCTCGGGCTCGCACCGGGTCGAGGCCGGGGACGCGGGACCGCTCGCCGTCACCGACGTCACGCTGACCCGCGGGACACTCACCACACCCACCGCGCTCAACCGTGAACTCGGCATACGGGACTGGCTCGGCGACCGCCGCGAGGTGAGCGTCGGCTCGGGCGCGGCCTCGTACCTGACGACGTACGAGAACTTCAACGACGGCTGGAAGGCCACGCTGAACGGCAAGAAGCTCGACCCGGTACGGCTCGACGGCTGGCAGCAGGGCTGGCGGGTCCCGGCGGGCGCGGGCGGCACGGTCAAGCTCTCGTACGAGCCGTCCACGCTGTACGAGGCCGGGCTGATCGGCGGCGGTGTCGCGGTGCTCCTGCTCGCGGGGCTCGTGCTCTACCGGCGGAACTCGCCCAACACGGACGAGCCCTCGCCGGTGCCGCCGCCGCCCGGTCTGATCCTGGGCACGGTCGCGCTCACCCTGGTCGGGATCGTGATCGCCGGGTTCTTCGCGCTGCTGGTGCCGGTGCTGGCGCTGCTCGCCTGGCGGCGGCACGCCCTGCTCGTACCCATCGCGTTCCTCGCGCTCGCCGGGGCCGGGATCGCCGCCGCGACCGGGGCCGGGGAGCCGGTCTCCGAGGGCGCGGGGGCCTTCGGTCCCACGGCCCAACTGCTGGCGCTGATCGGGCTGTTCGCCGGGTTGGTGTCGGTCGGGGAGGCCTCGTACGGGGCTCGGGGGCCCGGCGGGGGCCAGGGTCTCGGCGGCGGAGGGCAGGGCTTCGGGGCTTCCGGCGCTCACGGGTATCCCGCTACTCCCGGCGCTCCCGCTGCTTCCGGCGCTCCCGCTGCTTCCGGGTATTCCGGCACTCCCGCCGCTCCGGGGTATCCAGGTGCTCCCAGTGCGAGCGCGCTGCCACCGCCGGCGCCGGGGACCGAGGCGCCGACCGAGCCGCTGCCGCAGAGGCGGCGGGGGGAGAGTGCTGGGCCGGGCGCGTCCGAATCGTCCCGGGCGCCCGAGGCACAGCACGGGATGTCCGGGGTGTCCGGGACGCCCGGAGCCGCCGGATCGCCCGGAGCCGCCGGAACGCCCGGAGCCGCCGGAACGCCCGGAGCCGCCGGAACGCCCGGAGCCGCCGGATCGCCCGGAGCCGCCGGATCGCCCGGAGCGCCGACGGTCCCAGGAGTGTCGCCTACCCCCGGCGCGGCTCCGGAGCAAGAAGCCGGCCCCGCCTCCGGAGAGGCCGGGACCCCGCCCGCACCCAGGGTGGCGTCCGGTCCGACGGTCTCCGCCCGTGGGCCGGGGTCCGCGCAACCGGATCCCGACCCGCCCACCACCCGGTTCGGCTTCCGGAAGCCGAGGTTCAAGGCGACACCGCCCCAGGAGTCGAGGCCGGAACGGCCCGAAGCGGCGAGGCCCGCCGACCCCGAGGACGCCAGGCCCGCCCGCCCCGAGGACCCGCGGCCGGCCCGACCCGAGGAGACGGGGGAAGGCGAACACACATGACCACGCTGGACCACCCGGCACGCGACGGCACGGACGGCCCCGTACGGCCGCCCGCCCGCATCCCGTTCCCCGTCGTGGACGAGGTCGCCCGGCACTGCCTCCAGGAGGAGGAGCCGGAGACCGTCCACATCGAGGTGCATCTGCCGGGCCGTCTCGACCCGGACCGGCTGCGCAGAGCGTTCACCGGGGCCCTGCACCGCCATCCCCGCATCCTGATGCGCGAGGCGCGGCGCCCCTGGTACGGGCGGCGGTACGAGTGGGAGATCACCCCGGACGCGGACGTGGAGGTCGTCCTGTTCCCGCCGCCGGACCGGGACGCCCTGAAGCACGCCCGCGACCGTGCGCTCCAGGACGCCCCGCCGCTGTCGGCCTCGCCGCCGATCCGCCTCGAAGTCGTCCTCGATCCGGAGGCCGACGACACGGTCCTCTTCGTCACCATCAACCACACCGCCCTCGACGGCCCGGCCTGTCTGCGGGTCCTCGCCACCGCCGCCGAGCTGTACGGCGGCCGGGACAACTCCCCCGCGGCGCCCCCGACCCGTACGACGGCCGAGGCGCCGAGCCCGATCGACGCGCCCTCGACCTGGGCGCCGCCCGCGCGGGTGGCGCACGGGGCGCCCGAGCCTTCGCCCGGCAACGGCATGCTCGTCGCCGAGTTCGGCGTCCCGCGTCGGCCCAAGGGTTCCCCGTACACCGTGAACGACCAGCTCATGGTGGCCACGGCGCTGATGATCACCCACTGGAACCGGGAACACGGCGCCCGGCCGCGCCCGTTGCGCATCACGATGCCGGTGGACGACCGCACCCGTGACACCGACATGCCGATCGGCAACGGCACGCGCCTCGTCGAAGTCCCCTTCGCGCCCGCGGAGTTGGACGCCTCCGACATGGCGGGCCTGCTGCGCCGCACGGCGGATCGCACCCGTGCCCTCAAGGCGCTGCCGCGGCCCCAACTCGGCCACGGGGCTGCCCTGTTGACGGCGCCGGTGGTGCCGGTGGCGTGGCGGGCCGCGTTCACCCGGGGGCTGCGGAGGGCCGCCGGACCCTGGACGTCGACCACGCTGCTGAGCAACATCGGCCGCATTCCGTACGCCCTCGACTTCGGCGAGGGGGCGGGGCGGGCGCACGCGGTGTGGTTCTCGGCGCCGGCCCGGATGCCGCGCGGTCTCACGGTCACCACGGCGTCCACGGCGGGCCGACTGCACGTGGCGTTCCGCTGGTCCCGCACACTCCTCAGTCACGGCGACGGCTCCCATCTCCGCGACCTCTTCGAGCACTACCTGCACGCCACGGAACACGCCACGGAGAGTGCCCCATGACCACGGCTCCGCCCCGCAGCCCGTCCGGCGGCCAACCTCCGCACGGGCTGCGGGACTTCTACGAGGACCCGGCCGTGCCGGTCGCCTCCGGCGCGCCCCGCAGTCTGCGCCAGGCCCGGATGCTGGCCGCCGCGCTCGGCCCGGCCACGTCCGGTGCGCGGACGGTCCTCGACATCGGCTGCGGCGACGGCTCCGCCGCCGCGACGGCGGCGCCGCTCCTGGCCGGCCATCGCATCGTCGGCGTCGACTGGTCCCAGGACGCCCTCAGACGCGCCCACGCACACCTGCCGTACGCGGTACGCGGCGAACTCACCGACGGCGGGCTGCCGTTCAGGTCCGCCTCCGCCGACGCCGTCCTGTTCAGCGAGGTCGTCGAACACCTCGTGGACCCGGACGCGGCGCTCGACGAGATCCACCGGATCCTCCGCCCGGGAGGTCATCTCATGCTGTCCACACCCAACCTGGCCGCCTGGTACAACCGCGCACTGCTGCTCGCCGGTGTCCAGCCCGTCTTCTCCGAGGTGAGTCTGCGCGCCATCCACGGCCGCCCCGGCAAGGAGGTCGTGGGCCATCTGCGGCTCTACACGGCCCGCGCGCTGCGGGAGTTCGTGACCGCCTCGGGCTTCGAGGTCGTACGGCTGAAGGGCGCGCCCTTCCACGGCGTGCCGCGGCCGCTGCGCCCGCTGGACCGGCTGGCGTGTGCCGTGCCGTCGATGTCCTCGATCCTGCTCCTGCACGCGCGAAGGACGTAGACCATGTGGTGGGGGGTGGCCGCGGCCCTGCTGGCGAACGTGCTGTACAGCACCGGATTCGTGCTGGAGAAGCGGGCGTTGGCGGCGATGCCCCAGGTGACCGTCCGGCAGCCGGCCCGTCTGCTGCGGCTGGTCCTCGGCAGTCCGCTGTGGATCGGCGGCTCCCTCGCCCTGGCGTCCGGCTTCGGCGCGCAGCTCGTCGTCTACCGCACGCTGCCGATCGCCGCCGCGCAGGGCATCTTCGTCTCCGGCCTGGTGATCCTCGTCCTGCTCTCCTCGGTGCTGCTCGGCGAGGAGACCTCGGGCCGCGAGCGGTACGCGATCGGCGCGATCCTGATCGCGCTGCTCATGGTCGTCCTGTCCCTCAAGGAGGGCTCGGACACGGTCAGCCGCAGCGCCCCCGCGCCACTCATCCTGCTCGTCTGCGTACCGTCGCTCGCGATGGGCGTCTGGCTGTACGCGTCCGCCGAGCGCCGCGCCCGCCACCGGCACCGCATGCCGACCACGGGCGTCGAATACGGCGTGGCGGTGGGCCTGTTGTACGGGGTCAGCTCGCTGGCCATCAAGGGGGTGTCGAGCTACCTCACCTCAAGTGGCCTCGGCGGTGCGGTGGTCGATCTGCTGCGCTCCCCGTACCCCTATCTCCTGCTGTTCACCGGCGTGTTCGGCCTGGTGATGTCGCAGGCGGCGCTGCAGCGCTGCCGGGCCTCGCTGATCGTGCCGGTCTGTACGACGGTGACCTGTCTGTTCACCGCGGTGCTCGGCACGCTCGCGTTCGGCGAGGCGCTGCCCGAGGATCCGCTGCGGCTGGCGCTGCGCATCGGCGGTACGGCGCTGGCGGTCTCCGTACTCCTGGCGATGCCCAAGCACGACCCGCCGGCGCAGCCCGGTCCACCATCACAGCACGATCCACCGGAAGAGCCCCAACCCCCGCCCCCCACAAGGGAGTTGACCACTGATGAACCCCGACGACCCACTGCTGAAGATACTGGCGTGCCCGCTGGACAAGGGGCCGCTGCATCTCCTCGAAAGGGAGACGGAGGGTCCGGAGAGTACTGAGGACGCTCTCTACAACCCCCGTCTGCGCCGCCGCTATCCGATCGTGGACGGCATCCCGCAGCTCCTTCCGTCCTCCGGCGAGCAGGTGACGGACAACGAACACGAGGACCTGCTGCTGCGTATGACCGGGGGCAGCGACGTCGGCGGCTCCCGCAGCGGGCCCCAGACCCCCGGAGACGTGACCCCATGACCCTGGCAGCCCGTCTGGCCCCCTTCGTGCCGGTGCGGCTGGTCGCCGCCGCCGCCCGGTTCGTCTATCCGCGCTTCGAGCCCGAACTGGCCCGGCTCGGCGATCTCTGCCCGCCCGGCTGCGGCACGGCGGTGGACGTCGGCGGCTGGTACGGCCCCTGGACGCGCCGTCTGTCGCAGCGGGCGCACCGGGTGGTGACGGTCGAGCCCGTCCCGCATCTGGCCCGGCTGCTGACCGCCGCGACACCGGGGAACGTCCGGGTGGTCCGGGCCGCCGCGAGCGACCGCCGGGGCACGGCCCGCCTGTGGCTGCCGTCCGGCGACCAGGGCGACCGGGGTGTCTCGTCACTCGTCCGCCGGGACATCCACGCCCGCGCCCTGGACGTCCCCTGTCTCACCCTCGACAGCCTGAACCTCCACGACGTCGGCTTCGTCAAGATCGACGTGGACGGCAACGAGCTGGCGGTGCTGCGTGGGGCGACGACCCTCCTCACCCGTGACCGCCCGGCCCTGTTCATCGAACTGGAGGCCCGCATCCAGCCGATCAGGCCTGTCGTGTCGTTCCTCACCGAGCGCGGATACAAGGGCTGGGTCCTGCCCGACGACACCTGGCTCCCCCTGTCCTCCTTCGACCTGGAGTCCCACCAGGCCCACGCCTCGCACGTGGTCTCCCAGGGCCTGCTGCGGCGGGTACTGACCGTGCGGAGCCCGGGGTACGTCCGGTACGTGAACTCGGTGCTCTTCCTCCCGACGGGCCGCACCCCGGGCGACGCGCACCGCGCCGGGCACGTACGCCACGATGGGACGCATGCCTCCCGCCAAGCGACCCGATAGGCCCGCCGGCCCGTTCACCCCGCTCGACTTCCAGCTGGTCCTGCTGCGCCGCATGGCCGACCACAATCCGGACCTCGTGGAGGACGCCCGCCACGCGCTGGGCGCCTCGATCGCGGACATGCGCGAGGCCAACCGCCGTTGGCAGGCGATGCGGCATGTGCCGCGGGGCCGGGGAGCGGTCGCCCGCTACCGCTCGATCCTCGGTGAACCGGAGTCGGTGACGCCCCGGCAGATCGGCGACCTGTCCTGCGAGGCGCTCCTGTGGCCGGTCCCCCTCTGGGCCGACCTCCGCTTCGAGGTGCTGGTGGCCCCGAACGGCGCGGCCTGGAACGAGTGGCTGGTCCGCGCGCCGGGCGCCCCCTCCCCCGAACTGCGCACTCTGGAGGACCTGACCCCGTGGTCCTGCGCGGTCGACGAGGCGGCCCGCGCCTTCGCGCCCGCCCGGCCGCTGGAGGGGTCGGCGCCGACGCGGTGGGGGCTGGCGTTCACGGCGCCGGACGCGTCGGGCGTACCGCACGACTGCGTGGCGGAGTTCACGTACGGGCTGCTTCAGCGGATGGCGGTCACCGGGCCGCGTGCTTGATGATCGCCTCGGCGACGACCGGCACCGAGGCATCGTGCAGGAAGAGGAAGAGATTGGGCTCGACGAGTTCCAGCTCCATGACGCGGGGTGCCCCGTCGTCGCCGTCCACCAGGTCCACGCGGGCGTAGAGCAGTTCGGGTGCGTCCGGCACTGCGGCCAACGCCCGTTCGGCTACGGCGAGTTCGGCGGGGGTCGGCTCCCACGGCCGCAGGTTCGGGTGCGGGACCTTGTCCGCGTCGTAGGCGGTGCCGGGTTCCAGGACGGCGCCCTTGCGGATGGCGTGCAGGAAGCGCCCGCCGTAGAACAGCAGGGCCCGTTCGCCCGCCGTGTCGATGCTCGCCATGTACGGCTGCACCATCGCGGTCAGCCCTTCCGCGTGCATCCACTCCAGATGCCGTACGGCCGTCTCGTGGTCCTCGGGCGTGTAGCGGGCGGCGTTGCGGGCGCCCGCCCCCGAGGTGGGCTTGACGACGTACTCGCGGTCGGCGGGCAGGTCGGCCGGGTCGCCGGGGGCGAGGTAGCGGGTGTCGACGACGGGCACCCCGGCGGCTGCGAGGTCGCCGAGATACCGCTTGTCGGTGTTCCAGCGGACGACGGCCGCGGGGTTCGCCAGTGCCGTCAGCGCCCCGCACCGCTCGGCCCACGCCACGAACTCGGCGGCCCGCCAGCTGTAGTCCCAGGTGGAGCGGATGACGGCGAGGTCGAAGCCGTCCCACCCGACGTCGGGGTCGTCCCAGCACACGACGGCGGCGTCCGCCCCGGCCCGCTCCACCGCGTCCGCGAGAACGGACAGATCACGGTCGTACCCCGACTCCTCGACCTCCCGGCAGGTGACGAGTGCGATGCGGGCGGCGGTGCGTGCCACGGCGGGCTCCTCATGGGTACGTCGGCTCCGGTGATCCCGCTCGCAGACTAACAACCGGCCCGGGAACCGGATCGGGCCGCTTGACCTTCACCTTTGGGGAGGCCACAGCATCGGTGGCGAGACGAGGAACGGCCGACAGACCGACCGGCCTGCTGGCTGACTGGCTGACTGGCTGACTGCTCATGGGGGTGCGCGCATGGAGATGCTGACGATCGGGGCGTTCGCGAAGGCGTCCCGGCTGTCGCCGAAGGCACTTCGGCTGTACGACGAGCTGGAGCTGCTGCGTCCCGCGCGGGTGGACCCGGAGACGGGATACCGCTACTACGCGCCCGAGCAGTTGGAGCAGGCACGCCTGGTGGCCTGGCTGCGGCGGCTGGGCATGCCGCTGGCCGGTATCCGCGAGGTCTGTGCGCTGGAACCGGCGGCAGCGGCACGGGAGATCCGCGCCTTCTGGGCGCGGATCGAGTCGGAGACGGCGACCCGCCGTGACCTGGCCGCCTTCCTCGTCGACCACCTGTCACGAACCGTCCCGGGAAAGCCAGGCATGCCAGGCAACCCGGGCAATCCGAGTAAGGACACCGCCATGCTGGAACTCCGCTACTCCGCCCTGTCCGACACCGGCCTCGTACGCCCCGCCAACCAGGACACCGCGTACGCGGGCGCCCGCGTCCTGGCCGTCGCCGACGGCTTCGGGTCCGGGGGCGCGCCCGCGAGCAGCGCGGCCGTCGAGGCCCTGAAGTTCCTCGACCGCGAACCGCTCCCCGCCGGGAGCGTCCTCAACCTCCTGGAGGACGCGGTCCAGGGCGCCACCCAGGCCGTCCAGGAGGTGGCGGGCCCGACGGCCGAGATCGGCACCACCCTCACCGCGATGGTGTGGACGGGCTCCCAACTGGCCCTGGTCCACATCGGCGACTCCCGCGCCTATCTCCTCCGCGACGGCGGCCTGTTCCGGATCACGCACGACCACACGATGGTCCAGTCGATGCTCGACGAGGGCCGTCTGACCCCGGAGGAGGCCACCGCCCATCCGCAGCGCGCTCTGCTCCTGAAGGCACTGACGGGCAGCGGGCCCGCCCCGGCCCTCGACGTACGGCTGCACGACGCCCTCGCCGGCGACCGCTATCTCCTGTGCTCGGACGGGCTGTCGGCCGTCGTGTCCGAGGACACCATCAGGGACACGCTCGCGGCGGCCTCCACACCGACCGAGGCCGCCCAGGCCCTCGTCAGGGCGGCGAACGACTCCGGCGGCCCGGACAACGTGAGTTGTGTGGTGGCGGACCTGGTGAACACCGAACCTCAGTAGGTTCCTCCGGCGATCACTGGTCGGCGATGTCGAGGGTGACCTTCGACAGTGGACAGCCCACGCAGGTCAGTACGTAGCCGTCGGCCTGCTGCGCCGGCGTAAGGCAGTTCGGCTCGTTCTGTGCGACCTCTCCGCCGCGGAGCCGCACCATGCAGTCACCGCAGTTCCCGACCGTGCAGGAGTACGGCATCGGCAGCCCCGCGGCCAGTCCCGCGTCGAGCAGTGTCTGGCCGGGCTCGACCACCACCGTGCCGACGGGGCGTCCGTCCTCCTCGACGGTCATCTCCTGCGGCACCGACGTCGCCACGGCCCGGGTGTCCGCCCCGCTGGTGTAGTGCTCCTGGTGCACCAGTTCGTCCGGAACCCCGAGCCCGGCCAGCACGCCCCGGACGGCATCCATCAGCGGCCCGGGACCGCAGGTGTAGTAGTGGGCGCCCGGGGCCGGGGAGAGGCCGGTGACCCAACGGCGTACGCCGTCCGCGTCGAGCCGGCCGTCCCGGCGGGTCAGGACGTGGGTGACCGACAGCCGGTCGGGATTGTCCTTCGCCAGCCGGGTCAGCTCGTCGGCGAAGATGATCTCGTCCGCGCTGCGGCTGCTGTAGAGCAGCGCGATCCGGTCGCGGCCCGGCCGGACGGCGAGCCGGGTGCGGATCATGCTCATCATCGGCGTCACACCGCTGCCCGCCGCGACGAGCACGAGCTCGTCGGGGGCGCCGGGGGTGTCCATGGCGTCCGTGGCGTCCGGGGGCCGCGGCTCGGCGTGGAAGGACCCCGACGGGCCGCGCACCGCGAGGCGGTCCCCGGCACGCAGACTCCGGTGCGCATGGGTGGAGAACCGGCCGCCCTCGACATGCTTGACGGTGACCTCCAGCCGGGCCGAACCGGGCGCCGACGAGGCCGAATAGGCGCGTCGCACCGGGCGGCCGTCGATGTCGGCGACGAGCGTGAAGTACTGGCCGGGCTTGAAGTCGAACGAGCCCGGGTTCGCGCCGGCGCCCTCCGGGACAAGGTCCTCCAGTACGAGGGTGACCGCGCTCGGTGTCTCTCTGCGCACCTCGGCGATGCGCACTTCCCGGAGCGGGTTCTCCGTCGCTCCGGAACCGGTTCCTCGGGCGCCGGTTCCTCGGGCCCCGGTTCCTCCGGCGCCGGTTCCTCCGTAGGCGCCAGGGCGTCGGCGCAGGAAGCCGCGGCGGCGCCCGCCCGCACCGGGCCGGACGTCCTCGTTGACCTCTTCCTTGACGTCCTCGTAGCCCTCCTTCCGCAGCCCGGAACGGTAGGCGCGGTTCATCACCAGCCGCAGCAGCCGGGGCATCCCCGGGATCGCCCCGACTGCCTTGAGCAGGAACGCGGGTGGCCCGCCCTCGGCGTCGGCGGAACCGGCGGCGAGGTGTTCTCCCGCCAGTGCCATCAGGTCCGGCACCGTGCCGCGGTCCACGTGCGCGCCGGGGGTCCACAGCCGTGAGCGCGCCACGGCGTCGTTGGCGGTCACCTCGGCGTGCTCGACGTCGATGAGCAGCGCCAGGTGCGGGGGCATCCCGCGCAGCGCCATCGTCTCCAGCAGCGCGGGATCGTCGGTGATCGCACCGCGGCCGCGGACATGCAGCACACCGGTGCGCCCCGGAACGAGCGCGGCGAACGAGAGCCGGTCGTCCCGCAGCAGGTTGTGGAGCGTGTCGGCGCGCTTGTTGCCCTTCCGGTCCGGGACGACGAGCGTGCGGCCGTCCAGGATCCGTGCCACCTCCTGCCGGTCCCCGCGCGGACTCGTGTCGCTCCCACCCGACGAGTCCCAGGTGGACAGCGCGAGGAAGGGCGCCGCGGCCAGGAACTCGGCGACGCCGGGCCGGTACAGGGGTCCGTCGCCCTCGAACTCGGCGACCGGCTCGGCCGGGGCGGGCGGTCCGGCCGGGGCGGGCGGTCCGGCCGGGGCGGGCGGTCCGGCCGGGGCGCGCGGCTGCCACAGGCGGGACCGGAGGACGGCCTGTGCGCAGTGCACGTACGCCTCCGCAATGTCGACGGTCGTCTCCGCGCCCTTCCGGGCGGCCACCGAACCGTTGACGCGCAGGATCTCCCCGACGCCCGGCAGGAGGAAGAAGAACGAGACCGGACCGTACGGGTCGCCGGGCTCGGGCAGGGAGAACGAGATCCGCGTGGGCGAGTGGACGCGTGCGAACCCCGGGGTGCCGCCGACGAAGGTCGTCCTGCGGGTGCCGTCGGCGTCCCGGTAGCCGAAGGCCGCGATCGGGCACCGGGCGAGGACGGTCCGGCAGCCCTCGTCGAGGGCACTGATCTGTTTGAGCATGACCGCCGACATCGGGCGGCCGACGATCGTCTCGACCTCGTCCACCGTCGTCAGTCGGCGCAGGGCACTCAGCCGGTTCTCCCGCGCATCGGACGTGGCCTTGTTTTCGCAGGTCATGGCACTATTGTGAGCAATGGCTCAGCTCTTTGGCTACTCGCTTTTCGCGCTCTGAGGAGGCCTCCCGATGCCGTCTGCCGACCGCCGTCTTCAGCCACGTCGCAGGCCCCGCCAGGTGCGCGCGGAGCTCACCCGCGACCGCATCCTCACCGCCGCTGCTCACGTTTTCGCCGAGCACGGCTACGCCGCCGGCACCACGAACCGCATCGCCGAACGCGCTCGTGTCTCCATCGGCTCGCTGTACCAGTACTTCCCGAACAAGGACGCCATCCTCGCCGAGCTGGTGGTGCGGCACATCGACCGCGGCACATGGACACAGGCCGACGAGCTCGATCTGTCCCCCGGGAGCCTGGAGGCGACGGTGCGGGCGCTGGTCCGCGACGCGATCGACAACCACCGCGACGATCCGCAGCTGCTGCGGATCATGATCGAGGAGGCGTCGTTCTCGCAGGAAGTGATCGACACGATCGACCGGCACGGAAGGAAGCGCGTCGGTCAGGTGCGCGATCTCCTCGCCCGGCACCCGGATGTCCGCGTGCGGGACCTCGACACCGCGGCCGAACTGATCGTGACCACGGTCGAGATGAACACCCACATGCTCATGGCCGGCCCGCGGACCATCCCGGTCGAGACGTTCGGGAACGAACTGGTGGCCATGGTCACCCGCTATCTGCGCGGCGATCAGTAGGCGGCGATCAGTAGAGGGACAAGCATCGGGACAAGCAGCGGGTCCGGTAGCGGGTCCAGCAGCGATGGCGAGATCAGTGGCGATGCGGGCGCGCAACGCTAGGAGATGCCTGGCAGCCGGCGCGGCTCGACGCGTTCCT
Organism: Streptomyces sp. NPDC033178; assembly: GCF_055577685.1. NCBI lineage: Bacteria > Bacillati > Actinomycetota > Actinomycetes > Kitasatosporales > Streptomycetaceae > Streptomyces > Streptomyces sp. NPDC033178. The sequence goes on along the minus strand of NZ_JBVIPT010000006.1, from coordinate 143,761 downwards.
CGACGGCCGTGTCGCCGTCGCGGGTCACGATGTACGCGCCCTTGCCGGGGACTTCGGTGACCGCTTCGACCAGTTCGGTGCCGCGGTAGACCAGGCCCACTCCGTCGTCGGTGCAGTGGGTGGTGGGGAGGGTGCCGTCCGCGACGAGTTCGTGGACCAGGGGGCGGCGGCCGGCGTCGGTGTCGTAGTGGACGCCGTTGCCGTAGGGGAGGAGGCCCAACGCGTCGGTGACCGGGCGGAGTTCGGGGCCGAAGGAGTCCGTGGTGCCGCCCCGGAACCAGCAGATCGAGCCCGCGCTGACCCCGCTGAGGACGACGCCCGAGCGCCAGGCCTTGCGGAGGATGTCGTCGAGGCCGTGCACCCGCCAGACCGCGAGGAGGTTCGCCACCGAGCCGCCCATGACCCAGACGACGTCCTGGTCGAGGACGGTGCCCTCGATGTCGTCGAGGTTCGGCATCGGAAAGAGGTTGAGGGGCGTGAGGTCGAAGCCCGCCACGCGTGCGGCCTCGGTCATACGGGCCGTGAAGTGTTCCGCGTCGCCTATGGCCGTACCGACGTACAGGACGCGGGGGCGGCGGCCGTGGGCGCCCGAGAGTTCGACCGCGTGATGCACCAGGGCGTTGAACGCCACCATGGTCCGGCCGCCCCCGGCACGGTGGCCCCCCGAGGTGGCGAGGATCGTGGGCTCGCGTCCGTCCGCGGAAGTCGAGAGAGAGGAGGCAGACGCGCAAGGCGCGGGAGACGCGGGAGTGGAGGGAGCAGCGGGCGAGGAGAGCGAAGAGCGCGAAGAGGGGCCGGACGGAGGCGTGGTGGGCGCGGTCATGACGCCCGATCCTAACCAGGGCCGTCACAGGCCCACCCCGACCAGGACCGTCACAGGCCCACCCTGACCAGGACCGCCGGAGGCCCATCCCGACCAGGGAGGCCACAGGGCCGATCCTGGACCAGGGACGCCACAGGGCCCGATCCTGAACCACGGCCGTCAGGAGCCCTGTTCCTCGTTCTCCTCCGGGTCCCAGTCCAGCAGTCGTACCCTCGCCACCGTCTGCACGTGCCTACGCATCGCGGCGGCAGCCCGGCCCGGCTGCCGGGCGACGATCGCGTCGAAGATCGCGCGGTGCTGGGTGAGGGAACGGGTGGGGCGGCTCGGCTGGCGCAGCGACTCGTGGCGGCTCTCGGTGATCTGGTCGGCGATGGAGCGCATGAACTCGGCGAGGATGCCGCTGTGTGCGGCGGCCGTGACCGCCGCGTGGAAGAGGCGGTCGCCCTCGATTCCGTGTCCGCCCGCCTGGATCTCGTCCCGCATGTGGACGAGGGCGGAGTCCATGGCGGAGACGTCCTCGTCGGTGCGGCGTTCGGCGGCCAGTTCGGCGAGCTTGGTCTCCAGGGCCTCTCGGGCGTCGAGCACGTCGGGCAACCGGCGGCGCCGCTCGACGAGTTGCTCCACCGGTTCGGCGTCGAGGGTGTCGCGGACCAGGTAGGTCCCGCCGCCGTGGCGGACCTCGACGAGGCCCTGCACCTCCAGGACCACGATGGCCTGCTTCACCGAGGCGCGGCTGACGCCGAGGCGGGCCGCCAGGTCGCGCTCGGGCGGGAGGCGGTCGCCTGCGCCCAGGCCGCCCTCGGCCGCGTAACTGCGCAACCGGTCGAGGACCTGCTCGTACAGGCGCGGCTTGGCAGTCATCGGGCGCAGTGCGTCGGTCATGCCCGTCCCCCTTGTCCCCTGTTGCGGGTGGTTCGTCCCCCTGTGGGCGCAGCGTAACACCGGGGGTGACCGGCTCAGCGACCCTGTGGGCAAGTGGCCCAGTGGATGAGTGGCTGAGCCAATTTACGTCACTTCTCTTGACGCTCTCCACGAGCACCACCCAATGTGGTTCAGCCACTTGGCCAATCAGCCGCCCCGCTCACCATCCGCTCACCATCCGCTCGCCACCCGCTCGTCATCCGCTCGACAAGGGACCCAAAGACGGGAGCCCGTATGTCCGCCGAACTGATCTCGATCCTTGTGCTCGTCGTGGTGTTCGTGATCGCCACGACCCGCTCCATCAACATGGGCGCCCTCGCCTTCGCCGCCGCCTTCGGAGTCGGCGAACTGGTCGCGGACCTCGACACCGACAAGATCTTCGCCGGTTTCCCCGGCGACCTCTTCGTCGTACTCGTCGGCGTGACCTATCTGTTCGCGATCGCCCGTGCCAACGGCACCACCGACTGGCTGGTGCACGCCTCGATCCGGCTCGTGCGCGGACGGGTCGTACTGATCCCGTGGGTGATGTTCGTGCTGACGGGCGCGCTCACCGCGATCGGCGCGGTCAGCCCGGCCGCCGTCGCCATCGTGGCGCCGATCGCGCTGAGCTTCGCCGCGCGTTACCACATCAGCCCGCTGCTGATGGGCGCGATGGTGGTGCACGGCGCGCAGGGCGGCGGATTCTCCCCGATCAGCATCTACGGGACGATCGTCAACGGCATCGTCGAGCGCGAGAAGCTGCCCGGCAACGAGATCGCCCTGTTCCTCGCCTCGCTCGTCGTCAACCTCGTGATCGCGGGCGTGGTGTTCGTCCTGTTCGGCGGGCTGAAGCTGCGCAACGACGGCGCGGTCGCGGAGACTGCCCCGGTCTCGGCGTCGGCCTCGTCGTCGGTCTCGGCATCGGCGGTCCCGGCCGGCGCGGGCGCAGACGCGAAGGGCACGCCCGAGGCTCGCGAGGTCGACCTTGAAAAGGACCGTGAAGAGGACCGTTCGGAGGAGCGCGAGGACGACACCACGCGGCTCAACCCCGCCCGTATGGCCACCCTCGCCGCTCTCGTCGCCCTGGTCGTCGCCGTGCTCGCCTTCGACCTGGACGCCGGCCTGACCTCCATCACCCTCGCCGTCCTGCTCAGCACCTGCTGGCCGGAGGACAGCCGCAACGCCGTCGGCCAGATCGCCTGGCCGACGGTCCTGCTGATCTGCGGTGTGCTGACGTACGTCGGCGTCCTGGACGAGATGGGCACGATCGACTGGGCCGGCGAGGGCGTCAGCGACATCGGCGTCCCGCTGCTGTCCGCCGTGCTCCTCTGCTACATCGGCGCGCTGGTCTCCGCGTTCGCCTCGTCCGTCGGCATCATGGGGGCGCTGATCCCGCTGGCGGTGCCGTTCCTGGCGCAGGGCGAGATCGGGGCGGTCGGCATGGTGGCGGCGCTCGCGGTGTCGGCGACGGTGGTGGACGTGAGCCCGTTCTCGACGAACGGCGCGCTGGTGCTCGCGGCGGCACCCGGCGTCGACCGGGAGCGTTTCTTCCGGCAGTTGATGATGTACGGAGGGATCGTGGTGGCCGTGGTCCCCGCCGTGGTGTGGCTCGCGCTGGTGGTCCCCGACTGGGGATGACACCGGCCGGGCCGTGCGTTCCGACGGGCGGCTTCCGACGGGCCGCTGCCGACGGGCGGCCTTCGACGAACGACTTAAGGAGTACGACGCGTGTCCCCTCTCTCCCCGGCTCATTCCCCGGATCTCTTCCCGGCCCTGACCGAGGCCCAGGCGGACCCGGACGGCCCCGGCGCGCACCGGCCCGCCCTGCGCTTCGGCGACCGCACCCTGACCTACGGCGAGCTCGCGGCCACCGCCTCCCCCCTGGCGGCCCGTGTCACGGAGGCGGGCCGGATCGCCGTCTGGGCCACCCCCACCCTGGAGACCGCGGTCGCCGTGGTCGCCGCGCTGCTGGCCGGCGTCCCCGCCGTACCGCTCAACCCGAGGTCGGGCGAGAGCGAGCTGGGGCACATCGTGTCGGACAGCGCCCCGACACTGGTGCTCGCGGCACCGGGCACGCAACTCCCGGCCACACTCGACGCGTTGGAGCGCGTCGACGTGGACGTCGACACCGACGTACGCGGCACGGGGACGGCGTCTTCCGCCACCGGCGCCCCCGGCACCGGTGCCCCCGCCGCCATCGGACACCCCGGCCTCACCCCCGGAGCCCCCGCCCTCATCGTCTACACCTCCGGCACCACCGGCCCCCCGAAGGGTGCCGTCATCCCCCGCCGGGCCGTCGCCACCACCCTCGACGCCCTCGCGGACGCCTGGCAGTGGACCGGTGACGACGTCCTCGTGCACGGTCTCCCCCTCTTCCACGTGCACGGCCTGATCCTGGGCATCCTCGGCCCGCTGCGCCGCGGCGGATCCGTACGGCATCTGGGTCGCTTCGAAACGGCGGGCGTGACAAGGGAGTTGAGCGAGGGCGCCACCATGCTGTTCGGCGTGCCGACGATGTACCACCGGATCGCGGAAACCCTCCCCGACGACCCCGCGCTCGCGAAGGCCCTGGCCCGGGCGCGGCTGCTCGTGTCGGGGTCGGCGGCCCTGCCCGTGCACGACCACGAGCGGATCGCGCTGGCGACCGGGCGCCGGGTCATCGAGCGGTACGGCATGACGGAGACCCTCATGAACACCAGCGTCCGGGCCGACGGGGAGCCGCGCGCGGGAACGGTCGGCGTCCCGCTGCCTGGCGTCGAACTGCGGCTGACGGAGGAGGACGGGACGACGGCCGTGGAGGCGTACGACGGGGAGACCGTCGGCGAGATCCAGGTCCGCGGGCCGAACCTCTTCACCGAGTATCTGAACCGGCCCGAGGCGACCGCGGCGGCCTTCACCGAGGACGGCTGGTTCCGCACCGGCGACATGGCGGTGCGCGACACCGACGGCTACGTACGCATCGTCGGCCGGAAGGCCACCGACCTGATCAAGAGCGGCGGTTACAAGATCGGGGCGGGCGAGATCGAGAACGCGCTGCTGGAGCACCCGGGCGTGCGGGAGGCCGCGGTCACCGGCGAACCGGACGCCGACCTGGGTGAGCGGATCGTGGCGTGGATCGTGCCCGCGGATCCCCAGTCACCGCCTTCCGTCGACGAGTTGGCGGACCATGTGGCCCGCCGCCTCGCGCCCCACAAACGGCCCCGCGTCGTCCACCACCTCGACGCCCTGCCCCGCAACGACATGGGCAAGATCATGAAGCGTGCGCTGACCCATGGCTGAGGCCGTGCCGCGGTACACGGCCCGCGAGGCGATCGACCTGATCACCTCCGGGTTCACCGAACTGACCGAGCCCGCGGACCCCACAAGCCCTGCAAGCTCCGCAGACCCCGCAAGCCCCGCAGGCCCCGCAACGAAATACGGTCCGGACGGGCCCCTGTCTTGGCAGGGTTACGACGCTTCGCGCGCCCGCGCCGCCGCCAGCACCGGTGAGGAGGAGTCGGTCGTCTGTGGTACGGCGACCGTCGGCGGGACGGCGACCGTGCTCATCTCCTTCGAGTTCGGCTTCCTCGGCGGATCGCTGGGCGAGCGTACGGGTGACCGGCTTGAGGCGGCCCACGCGTACGCGCGCGAGCACCGGCTCCCGGTCGTCTCCCTCGTCGCCACGGGCGGCAGCCGTATGCAGGAGGGCATGCGCGCACTGGTCCAACTCCAGCGCGTGGCACGGCAGTCGACGCTCACCCGCGAGGCCGGCCTGCCGCAGATCGCGGTCCTGCGCGACCCCACGACCGGCGGCGGCTGGGCCACCCTGGGTGCGGGCGCCGATGTCGTCCTCGCGCTCCCGGGCGCCCAGGTGGGCTTCGCGGGCTCACGCGTACGTCCGCCCGAGGCCGACCCGGCGGCGTACACGGCGGAGGCGCAGCTGGCGGCGGGAGCGGTCGACGCGGTGGTGCCACCGGCGGAGTTGCCCGAGCTGCTGGGGCTGTGGCTGCACCTGCTGAGCCACCCGTCGGCGGAGCCGGTGCCACCCCCGCCCGCCCTGGCCGACACCGATCCGCCGGCCACGGGCTGGGAGGCGGTGGACAAGGCCCGTTCCTCGGAACGCCCCCGCGCCACCGCCTACTTGGACGCGTACCTCGCCCGTCGTGCGGCGATCAGCGGTGACCGCTGCGGCGGCACGGACGACGGGATGCTCTGCGGGTTCGGCGTACTGAAGGACGGCGGCCGTGCCGTGGCCTACGCGGCCCAGACCGGCACCGCCACCCGCCCCGCCGGCTACCGCACCGCCGCCCGGCTGATCCGGCTCGCGGACCGACTCCGCATCCCCGTACTGACGTTGGTGGACACCCCGGGTGCCGCCAACGACGCGGAGGCGGAACGGCAGGGCGCGGGCGCGGCGATCGCGGACGTGTTCGGAGCCGTGGCCGCCGCCGGAACACCCCTCACCACCCTGCTGATCGGCGAGGGCGGCTCGGGCGGCGCGCTGGCCCTCGCCGCACCGGACAACACCTGGGCCACGCCGGACAGTTACTTCTCCGTCATCGCCCCCGAGCTGGCGGCCGCCATCCTCAAGCGACCACCGGAGGAGGTACGCGCCACGGCCGGCCAACTCCACATCCGACCGCAGGACTTGGTGGACCTCGGTGTCGTACGCGGCATCGTGCGGCCACTGAAGTCGCCCTCCTAGCAGGCCCGTTCCAAGAACGAGGGCTGGCCGCCTCCCGGCCCCAGGGGGAGGCGGCGCCGTCCGCGCCCGTACGGTTCCGTGCCGGTGCCTACCGCACGCCCACCGCCCGGATGATCTCCTGCGTCACCGAACCACCCCGGTCGTCGCTCGCCGAGGCCCGCAGCGACACGTACTCCGCGCCACGCGGCACGGTGACCGTCCCCTTCCAGGCGGCCTCACCCGAGCCCGAACCGGAGTCGGAGCCGGGGTCGGAGCCGGAAAGCCGTACCGTCCGCCACGTCTTCCCGTCGTCGTAGGAGACTTCGAGCTTCCCGCCGCCGATGGTCCCTGTGGCGCCGGTGTCCGTCGCGCCCGCCACGTACGAGGAGTGGATCCCCACCGGCAGCCGGCTACCGCCCCGCACGTTCCCCGCGAGGTCGGTGTCGACGTCGAAGCCGAGGTTGAGCAGCGGCAGTACGGTCCAGCGGTCCTCGGGGGTGGCAGCCGACCGGAACGTCCACTCGGAGTGGCCCCTCGTGGAGAGCTTCCAGCGGTCCGCGTCCAGCGTCGTGTCCGTGACGACCTTGTACGTGTGCTCGTCCGCGGGGGCGTCCGAGACATAGGCGCCGGAGCTCATCCGCCGGTCGACCAGTTCCCCGTCGAGGTACACCTCGGTGAACTGGGTCATGCCGGTCTCGTCGCTCCACACGTTGCCGAAGCCGGTGTGGTCGGGCCCGGAGTCGCCCCAGCCCGGGGTGTTGAACTGCAGCTGGCCGCCCGCCCGTTGTTGCCCCCAGCCGAGCCCGGTGCCGAGCCACGGATGCCAGACGGGCCGGAACCAGTCGAGGTCCGGATGCGTGCCCCCGCGGTAGCGGACGAGCCCGCTGCGCTCCTCCAGGTCCCCGGCCCCGACGTTGACGGACTCGTGCCACAGCTGGCCGGGTCCGGTGGAGACGTACTCCGTGCGCTCGGCCGGGAAGTCGATCCGCTCCTGGAAGCCGATGCCGATGGGGAAGGAGTCGTCGGTGAGCGAGTACCGGAACTCGCTGCCGGACACGGGCTTCACGGCGTGGAACCTGGTGTCCAGCACGGCGAGTTGGCCGCGCGAGGGCTCGTACGTCAGGTCGCGTGACGGGATGCTCCCGCGATGCCCTTCCGAAAGGTCGTATGTGTAGGGCGTGTTGCGCGTCCCGTTCGTCTCGACCTTCCGGGCCGCGCGCAGACGTACCGCGTCCGCCGCGTCGACCGTGGCGATCTGGATCGGCCGGTCGGCGTTGTCGTCGGTGCCGAACCAGGCGTTGAGCCGTCCGGGCACGTCGTCCGTGACGAACAGGGCCTCGGCGCCCGCGTCCTGGGCGGCCTGCGCGATCTCGGCGGGCTCCGCACCCTCCCGCATCCGGACGAGAACTGCCTTGCCACGTACGTCCTTTCCGTCGTACTCCCCGGTGCCGACATCGACGAGCGGCAGCTTGCGGCGCCCCTCGACGAGCGTGCTCCCGGGCTGGACGACGGCCTCCCCGACCCCCTTGACCTCCAGCATCGGCTTCCCGAGCCGCCACACGGTCCGGTACTCGAAACTGCCCTTCGTCACCTTCGCCGTGGGTGCCGCGAAGACGCTGTCGTACTTGACCGGCACCTGGACGGCCCCGAACAGGTCCGAGCCGTTGGCCGCGCGGTCGTACTCCATCAGCAGCTGCCGGGTCTCGGTGCGCCGGTCGACACGGGCCGCGACCTCCCTCAACTTCCGCCCGTCCAGGGTGATTTCGCGGTCCCGGTCGAGGTCGATCTCGGGTGCGGCGAGGAAGCCGAGCCCGAGCGAGTCGGCGCCACGGCTGCCGCGTACGTCGAGGAAGGTGTTCAGGCTGTACGTGCCGGGCTTCAGCCTCAGTTCCACCGTGCCGGAGTCACCGACCGGGGCCGGGAACGGGTCGACGCCCTCGGCGAGTCGCTGCACGACGAGGTCGGCTGCGGTCGCCTCCCCGGCGCGGTCCTTCACGTGGACGGTGAGCGTGTACCGCTCCTCCTCCTTGACCAGGCCGAAGGCCGTGTGCGCGACGGTTGTGCCGTCCGCCGTCGAGGCCACGATCTGCCCGCTGGTGTTGCCCACCGGGGCCTTGTCCCCGTCCCCGGTCACGGTCGTGGAGGCCGTCCCGTGCGCGGGCACGGTCAGCGTGGAGTCGGCGAGCGTCGCGACCCCGTCGGGCGCTCCTCGCACGGCGAGGCTCAACTCGACTGCCGTGTCGGAGGAGTTGGTGTAGGTGACGGTCCTGGTGACCGGCTCGTTCGACTCGTAGGGCCAGCGGTGGAAGCCCAGATCGGCGCTTCCCGTGGCGGTGACGTCGGCCTTCACGGCCTCCGGCACGCTCACTCGCCCGGCGCCCAACACATACGCAGAGGCGTCGAGTTGCTTCGACGTCGACATCAGCGCGTTCTTGAGCTGCGCGCCGGTCCAGTCGGGGTGCCGCTCGGCGAGGAGTGCGGCGACGCCCGCGACATGGGGTGTCGCCATCGACGTACCGCTCATGGCGGTGTAGTCGCCGCTGCCGGGCGCGAGACGGGAGCGGGCGGCGAGGATGTCGACGCCCGGGGCGGACAGGTCGGGCTTCAGGGCGTTGTCGCCGTACCGCGGGCCCGCGCTGGTGAAGTACGCGGCCTGGTCGGCGGAGTCGACCGCGCCGACGGTCAGCGCGGAGTCGGCGGCGCCGGGCGAGCCGATGGAGGACGGGGCACCGGTGTTGCCCGCGGCGACGACGAAGAGGGCGCCGGTCTCCTTCGAGAGGGTCTCGACGGCCTGGGCCATGGGGTCGGTGCCGTCGCTGGGCTCGGTCGAGCCGAGGCTCATCGAGACGACCTCGGCGCCGACGTCCCGCGCGGCCCACTCCATGCCCGCGATGATCTGCGACTCGCTGCCCGAGCCCTGGTCGCTGAGGACCTTTCCGACGGCGAGCGTGGCGCCGGGCGCGACGCCCTTCTCCTTGCCGTCGGAGGCGGAGCCGCTGCCGCCGACGGTCGAAGTGACGTGCGTGCCATGGCCGTTGCGGTCGGCGACCTCTTCGCCCTCGATGAAACTCCTGGTGGCGGAGACCCGTCCGTCGAGATCGGGATGGCCGACGTCCACCCCCGTGTCCAGCACGGCGACCGTGACGCCCTTGCCGGTCAGCCCCGCCTCCCACGCCTCCGGCGTACCGATCTGGGCATTGCTTTCGGCCATGTCGGCGCGGACCCGCCCGTCGAGCCAGACCTTGTCGATCCCGTCCTGCCGGGTCAGCGCCCGCCAGAACGTCCGCCCCTTGTCGGCGTCGACAGCCGCTCCATGGACGCTGGGCAGCCCGCGCGTCCTCTCGGCGCCGCGCGGCGTCGCGACACGCGCGCCCTTCTCGTACGTGACGATCAGCGGCAGCTCGCCGGTCTTCCGGTCCGTGAGGCCCTGCCGTATCAACTCGCTGACGTCGAACAGCCGTTGGTCGAGGGTGCCGGCCCGCAGATAGGGCAGCGCCTCGTCCGGTACGACGGTGACGGAGCCGTTCGCCGTCTGCGTATGGACGGCTCCGGGGGCGCCCCGCGGCCGTTCGACGGTGACCGTCCTCCTGCCGCCGCCGAGGTCGGTGACGGTCACCTTGTCGCCGGTGACGAGGGTGACGGTGCGGGCGGCGGAGGCGTCGCGGGTACGGGCCCGGGTTCCGGTGTCCTGTGCCTCGGCGTCCTGTGCCTCCGCCCCGCCCGTGGGCAGCAGCGCGAGCACGAGCCCGGCCGAGGCGAGCGCCGCCCCACGTCTCGCGGATCCTCTGGTCATCCGTACCTCTTCTTCTCGGATCTCTTCTCGGATTCTTCGCGGGTTCTTCTCGGACCGTGGTGGTGCCCGGGTGCTGCGAAGAGTCTCGGGGGGCCGGTGTTGCGGCGGTGCCGACCGGACTTGGCGGAAAGCTGCCCTGGCGGTTTTCCGCCAGAGAGCCGGTGAACGACCTGTGGAAACCGCGACAGCGCCAAGTACCGTCCGTGACAATGGGTAGGTCAGCAGTCACGGACGACGGGGGTTCTGCCACACCATGGACGGTTTAGTGGAGTTCAAGACCGACGACGGTGCCGTGATCGTCGTCGAAGGCGTCGAGGACGAGTCCGGCTCCCGGCTGGTCGCACGCGCGGACGGCACGGTCCAGGCGGCCCGTACGTTCGAGGGCTCACTCGAAGGGGTGCGGGCGGCCGCCGAGTCGGCGCTCCGCGTCTTCCGGGACGGCTCGCTGAAGCCCGACAACGTGGAGATCGAGTTCGGCGTCAAACTGACCGCGGAGGCGGGCGCGTTGATCGCCAAGAGCGCGGTCGAGGGCCATCTCGTCGTCAAGCTCTCCTGGTCGCCCGCTTGGTCCGGTGGGTCCGGCGGGTCCGGCGGGTCGGACGGCTCGCCCGCGGTCACCCCTGGCTCCCCGGGCTCCCCGGAGGCCACCCCGGTCTCATGAGCAGCGCTTCCTGGCACGCGAGAATCAACTGCGGACGCGCCACCGGTGCCGGCTTCCTGGTCACCGAGCGGCACGTCCTGACCTGCGCCCATGTCGTCGCACACAGCGACACGGATCCGGTCGCCGTGTCCTTCGCACACGGCGGCGAGGGTGAGGTGCCCGCCCGGGTGATCGCGCACGGCGGCTGGGACGGCCGTGACACAGACCCGGGCGACCTTGCCGTACTCGAACTGGACCGCCCGGTGTCGTTGAAGCCGGCGGAGTTCGCGACACCCTCCGACGCGTACGGGGACCCCCCGCGCAGGCTCCTCGCCTACGGCTTCCCGAAGCGGTACGACGAGGGCACGCTCGCCGAATACCGGGCCACCGCCGACCAGTTGATCGCCGGCGAGTGGGTCCAGCTGGAGGCGTGGGCCGCGCACGGCCAGCCGCTGGCCCCCGGCTTCAGCGGCGCCGCGGTGACCCTCGCCGACACCGGCCGCGTCGTGGGCATGGTCTCCGCCGCCGCCCGCAGCCCCGAGATCCGCAACGGCCGCATGCTCCCCGCCCAGATCATGGCCCGCTACTGGCCCCGGCTCGGCGACCTGATCCCGACACCGGAGTACGACCAGCCCCAGAAGGAGCGCCTGCGCCACCTGGTGGAGGCAGCGGAGAAACATCAGGAGGCAACCGCGCCGAGACCCAGCGCCCCTTCAGCGGCGCGGGGAACTGCGCGACCGGCCGCCATCCACCCGCAGCCGAGCCACAACAAGACCCCCCGCACTCCGGAATGCAGCCCCGAACGGCTGTACCTGGACGCGGTCGGCCCGCTCGGCCCCCCGCTCCCCCCACACGGCTTCGGCTCCCTCTGGTCCGCGGCCTGGTACCTCCTCTCCGAGGTACCTGACCCGGCCGCCACCCCCCGCTTCGCAGCCCGCCTGGCCGACTTCGTGGACGACGCCCGGCTCCGGTCCGCACTGCGAAGCTGGCCGCTCCCACACGCCAACCGCGGCCCGGCCCCCGCACACGCACCCGCAACCCGTGCGAGCTCCACGGCACACACCTGGTCGCCGATCCTCGTGGAGATCGCCCCCAGCGGCACCGGCAACCGGGACTTCCTGGTCGAGGTGTCCGCGTACAACGACCGGCACCGCCGAGTGGTCGGCTCCCGGCGCCTCCCGGTGGACCGTGTGCGCCCGTACGCGCTGCAACGCATCGACGAGGCGTACCACGAACTGGAGCCGGGAGCCCGGGAGTTGATCGCCTTCGTGCTGCCGCGTCGCTGGCTCAACGCGGACGTGGCGCGCTGGAAGCGCAGCGCCGACGACGACAGTCCGCTCGGCTCCTTCGCACCGCTCGTCGTGATGGACCTGGAGCGGCGGCGCAGCGGCGGTCTGCAGCACAAGCTGAGACAGAAGTGGCGGTCCCTGGACTCGGGGTCGGCGGCCCGGCTGCACCGCATCGACTGCTGGTCCGTCGGACAGGACCAGGTGAAACTGACCATCGACCTGCGCCGGGACGCCGACGTGGTGGGCTTCGGTACGCCGCCCCGCGCCGACGGGGTCAGAAGGCTGTTCCAGGCGAGCCTGAACGCCGCCGTACCGGTGATGCTGTGGCCGCGCTCCGGCTGCCGCGGCGAGCACCGGTGCGGGCGGCCCGCGGACTGCGCGGGCTCGGAGTTCCTGGACCGCCTCGCCGAACATCTCGCGGACCTGCCGCCCCACGAACTCCCGCAGTACGTCCATGAGCTGCGCGAGACGGCGTACGCGTCCGGAACCGCGGAACCGCACTGGGCACACGACCTGGCACTCCTCTGGGAGGACCCCGAATGCCTCCCCGACCCCGTCGGCTACGCGCACAACCCGGTTGGCTGAGCAGGCCGTTGAAGGGATCGTTGAGGAGGCCGCAGGAAATCGGTTGATGAACGGCGGCCCGAAGCCGTCGACTGAAGCACGGAACGCACAACGGAACACGGAACACGTTCGGAGAGACCATGTCCCTGTGGCCCGTCTACACGGGTACGAGCGAACCGCACGACGGCATCGCCGAGCTGCCCGCGCCACCACCCTGGCGCGCCTTCGACGGCGGCCCGGAGCTGGAAACCCCCGCCGAGAACGACGACGCCTCGGCGACCTCCCCGGACCGTCGGCACCGCGCCCGTACCTACCGCGCCACGGACCGGGCGGTCCAACTCGTCAACGCCGCCCTGTACTTGCGCCGCCCGCTCCTCGTGACGGGCCCACCGGGCAGCGGCAAGTCGAGCCTCGCGTACGCGGTGGCGAGGGAGCTGCGCCTCGGCCCTGTACTGCGCTGGAACATCACCAGCCGCGCCACGCTCCACGACGGCCTCTACCAGTACGATCCGCTCTCCCGCCTGTACGCGGCAGGACGCGCCGCCGCACGCGAGGTACCGCCGGACGATGAACTCCCCACCGACGGCGGGCTCCAGGACCATCTGCGCCTGGGCCCGCTCGGCACGGCGCTCCTCCCGTACGGCCGTCCGCGCGCCCTGCTGATCGACGAGATCGACAAGTGCGACCTGGACCTGCCGAACGACCTCCTCAACATCCTGGAGGAGGGCCAGTACGAGATCCCGGAGCTGGTCCGCGCCGCCCGGCACACCCCCTCCGCCGAGGTCATGGTCGACGGCACGGACGAACGGGTGAAGGTCTCGCGCGGCCGTGTCCGCTGCCGCGCCTTCCCCTTCGTGGTCCTCACCAGCAACGGCGAACGCGAGTTCCCGCCCGCGTTCCTCCGCCGCTGTGTCCGCCTCGAACTGCACCAGCCCCGCGCCGCCCACCTGGAGAGCATCGTCCGCGCCCACCTCGGCGAACCCGACGCGCACGCACGGGAATTGATCGACCGCTTCCTGTCCCGGGGGACGGACGGCGAACTCGCCACGGACCAACTCCTCAACGCCATCTACCTCACGGGCACGGCGGGCATCGACGCGGCGTCGCGCGACGACCTGGCGGAGCAGCTGATGCCGTATCTGAGCCACACGGGGGACGAATCGGATGTCTTCTGAGGCCGACGCCGGTACCGGTGCCAACGCCACTGCCGGTACGGACACCGGTCCAGGCGCCGACACCGGCGCCGCCCGCCTCGCCGACGTCCTCACGGAGGCCGGCCACGGCCAGGCCCCCACCTCCGTCGAACTGGCCGAACTGCTGTGGCTGGCCGGCCACATGCGGGCTCCCGAGACCAACGCTCCGGCCACACCCTCGGCCGACACGACCACCCCGCCCCCGGACTCCCCCGACTCGGGCGCGGGCGCGGATTCGGGCGCGGCGCCCCCTGATCCTGGGGGCGCGGGGAACTGCGCACCCAGCCCCCACCCGCCCGCACCGAGGACACAACCGCACCCCAGCCACCCCCAGATCCCCGAGCACCCCGACAACAGGGTCCCCCTGCGCCTACCCGGCACATCCACACAGGCAGACGCATCTCAGGCAGACAACCCGAACCCCACCACCCCGTACACCTCGCTCCTGGCCCCCGCCCCACCGATGCTCCCCCACCCCCTGAAACTCCAACGCGCCCTCCGCCCCCTCAAGCGGAGCGTCCCCGCCCCTTTCGGACAGGAACTGGACGAGGCGGCCACCGCGCACCGGATCGCCCGGCTCGGAGCCGCCCCCCAGTGGTGGCTGCCCGTCCTGCGCCCCGCGACCGAGCGCTGGCTGACGCTCCACCTCGTGCACGACACCGGCCCGACGATGCCCATCTGGCGCCCGCTCGTCCGTGAACTGCACTCGGCGCTCGCCCAGTCGGGCATCTTCCGCACGGTGGAGCTGCACCGGCTGGAGACCGACGGCACGGTACGCCGCCCGGGCTCGCAGGAGGCGTACGCGGACGGGCGTACGGTCACCCTGCTGATCAGCGACTGCATGGGCCCGCAGTGGCGGGAAGGACCGGCGGGCAGCCGCTGGTACGCGACGCTGCGCCGCTGGTCCGCCAGGATGCCGGTCGCCGTGGTCCAGCCGCTCCCGGAACGCCTGTGGCGCACCACCGCACTGCCCGCCACGACGGCCCGGATCGCCGCGCCGGGTCCGGCCGCGCCCAACTCCGCGTACGACGTGGACTCGTACGCCATGGAGCACGTCCCGCGGGACGTGCTCCCCCTCCCCGTCCTGGAGGCATCGGCGCCCTGGCTGGCGAACTGGGCGGCGCTGGTGGCGGGCGGAGGCCGGCTGCCGGGTGCGGTCGGCCTGTTGGGCGGGGCCCCGCCACCCGCTCCGGTCGACGAGTGGGGCCGCAGCGACGTCGAACGGCTCTCCCCCGAGGAGCTGTTGCTCCGCTTCCGTTCTCTCGCCTCCCCCGAGGCCTTCCGGCTCGCCGGTCATCTCGCCGTCGGGCGCCCCGAGTTGCCCGTCATGCGCCTGGTCCAGGCGGCGATCGAGAGGAACCCCCAGCCGCAGCACCTCGCCGAGGTGATCCTCAGCGGCGCCCTGATCGCGGTCCCGGGCAGGGCGGGTTCGTACGCCTTCCGGCCCGGCGTGGGCGAACTGCTGAGGCGGACACTGCCCCGCACGGCACTCGGCCGCACCTCCGAACTCGTCAAGCGGGTGGGCGCGTTGATCGACGCGCGGGCCGGAGTGGCGGCCGGCGACTTCCCCGTCGCCGTGCCGGGCCCCGGGGACATCACGGCCGACGGCGAGCCGTTCACGTCGGTTCAGGAGGAGAGCGTACGGAGGATGGGCGGGGCCCCGCCCAAGTCGCCCGCCGGGTTGGTACTCGGCAGGTACCGGCTTCTGCGGCGGTTGGGGCGGGGCAAGCACGTGATGGAGGCCGAGGACATCGAGTCCGGCAGGACGGTCGCCGTGTACCCGCGCCCGATCGGGCCGGAGCGGCACGAGCGCTTCCTGAACACCGCGCGCGTTCTCGCCGGTGTCCGGCATGCCAACGTGATGGACGTCCACGACTTCGGTGTCGAGGACGACACGGCGTACCTGGTCACGGAGTTCGTGGAGGGAGCCACGCTCGCCGAGAGCTCACGACTGCCCTTCACCGCCTTCGTGTCCGTGGTGCGGCAGATCGCGCTGGGGCTCACGGCCCTGCATGAACAGGGTGTCGCTCACGGCCGCCTCACACCCCAGAGCCTGTTGATGTCTCCGGACGGCACCGTCAGGATCACGCACTTCGAGCTGGTGCAGGACCGGGAGAACGGCGAGTCGAGGGACCTGGAGGACTTCGGACATCTGCTGGAGAGCCTGGTCACGGAGGAGGCGCCTGAGGAACTCCGGGAGTTCGAGGGGGCGTTCAGGTCACGGCTCGCAGCGGCTGTCCGTCTTCTGCTCTCTCCGGACACCGACAGACAGCGTCGCGCCGTCAAGTTCCTCATGACCCCTTCCTTCGGCAGGACCACGACCGCCTTCGCCGCGGACCGATACCGCTACCACCTGCTCGGCCCGGTGCGGATCGAGCGGGACGACGACGTCCTCCACAACCATTCCCCCGAGGAGCAGGCCGTGCTGTGCATGCTGCTCCTGCGACACGGCAGTCCGGTGTCACACATCGAGCTGACCGAGGGGCTGTGGGGGCGGCACTCCCCGGGACGCGCCGGAGGACTGTCCACGTACTCCTCGGGGCTGCGGAAGATCCTGGGTCCCGGCATTCTCACCACCACCACGGACGGCTACGCCCTGTCCGCACCGCACCACAGCGTCGACGTGAACCGCTGCGAGGAGCTCGTCGCCGAAGCGAAGTCCCTTCGCGAGGACGGTGACCCGACGACGGCCCGCGACGCCGTCCAACGCGCCCTCGACCTCTGGTACGGCGAACCCCTCGACGGCGTCCCCGGCCCCGCCGCCGAGGCGACCCGCTCCCGCCTGCGCGCCCTGCGCCTCTCGCTCCACGTCACCCGCGCCGAACTCGACCTGGAACTGGGCCACTTCGAACAGGCGGCCACCGACCTGGGCGAACTGCTCCGCACACACCCCGAGCACGAGGACCTCCGCCGGCTGCACCTCCTCGCCCTCGGCAACCTGGGCCGCGTCGCGGACGCCGCTCGGCCGACCATCACGATGGAGTGCGCGGACGCGGACGACCGCCGGAGGGCTCACAACCGGCTCGCCCACTCCCTGGTCTGGCTGCTCTCGCTCAGCGGCCTGGCTCCCGACGACTACGACCTGCGCTCCGACGACAACGGCCACGTCGTGTCCACCGCAGCCGAGTCGCCCGTACAGTCCGTACGATCCGTGCTGTCCGTGCTGAACGCGGCGCTGCGCGACCTGCCGGGCATACTCCTGGAGGCGGACGAGCCGCCCAGGGTCCGGTTGACGTTCTGGCACGCCGCGCAGCCCCCCACGCCGGATTCTCTGCCGACGCCGGAGCAGTCGGACATCGCGGTCTTCCTCTCGCCGGTCCTGTACGAGGAACTCACGAACAGCGACCTCCCCGTCGACCTCACCCTTTTCCGACCGTTGCGCCCGGAGCCGCGCGACGGTCCGCCCGGTCCGATCCTCGCCTGGTTCTGCCCCCTGGACCTTCCGGAGCTCGCCCCGGATCCCGAGATCGAGCAGGGCGACCTCGTGCGCGGCCCGTTCACCACCCGACCCCCCAGGTGGATCCCCCTTCCGGAGCCCGGCCGCACCGCCATCGTCATCAAGCCCTCCGGCGGCGCACTGACGCTCCTCGACCCCGGCCGGCTCCACGAGGCACCCGCTTCGGGGCGCCCGATCACGTACTACGAGGTCGATCTCACCCCCCGGCAGTCCGGCCACCGGCTGTCCCTCCCCAGTTCCCGCGGCGGAACCTTCGCCGCGTCCGTGGAACTGGCCTGGCACGTGAACGACCCGGTGGCGTTCGTGGGCGGTGACACCGGCAACGTGACCGAACGCCTCCTGGGCCACGTCATCAAGGAGGCCGGACGCGTCACCCGTCGTCACCCGGTCCACCGTGTGCCCACGCGGGGCGCGCTCCACAACGAGCTGCACAGCTGGCCGGTTCCCGGGCTCTCGGTGACGTGCTCGGTGCGGCTGAAGCCGAAGGAAGAGCCGCCGTTCCTCCCGCCGGCGACCGAGTCGTTCGTCCCGCCCCCGGACGCCGCCGCCCCCTTCCTGGTCGACGTCCCCCACGTACTCATCGGCTTCGACGGCCCCCTCGTACGCCTCTACACCCGGGCCAAGGAGGACCAGGCCACCCAGGAACTCACCGCGCTCCTCGCCGAACCGCGCCACCCCGACGCCGTACCGAGCGACGAGCCGGGCGGCGGGTCTCTGTCGCCGGGGGGCACGCCCACGTCACCCCTGGAGGGGCGTTGGAACCCGCTCGACCTGTTGCGGGAGTTCGCCGAGCACCCCCTGGGAGCCGATCTGCGCCGTCGGCTCAACCGCATCGAGGAGCGGGCCGTCTCCACCGCCACGGCCACCCCGTTCTCCGACTCCCTGATCACCACGCTCAACGCCCTCGGCCGACGCGTCGCCGTCGTCGCGGACAACGCGCCGAGCGCCGTCTGGATGTATCTGCAGGCCCACGGGCGGCTGACCGGCCTGGTGGGCGGCGGAGTGCACGGCCGCTCGGAGGACCTGACCCGGCTGATGCCGAACCCCGACTGCCTCCTGCGGGCCCTGGACCAGCTCGGCGCGTCGCCGTCGGACGCCGTGCTGGTCGGCTCGTCGGTCGCCGAGCTGACCGCCGCGAACGCCATCGGCCTCCGCTTCCTCGGCTACACCCGCTCCGAGCCGCACAAACAGCGCCTGCTCCGCGCGGGCTGCGAGCTGACCACGGCCTCATGGGCGCCCCTGATCCAGGCGCTCCCCAACACCTGAGCCTCCGCCCACCACCGGGACCCACGCCCTCGCCCAAGACCACCCATCCAGCGGCACCCCACCCGGCCCACCTCAAAAGGCGACACCCCGTCAGGTCCCCCACGATGCGAAGGAGGACCGCCGCCCGGCCGAGTCCCACCGTCCGTGCTCTCGGGAGGACCCGCCATGACCGCCAGCCTGGAGCAGTTGCGCCGCTGCCATTTCGCCGTCGACATGGGCGCGGCGAGGACACGCGTCTTTGTGAAGGGCGCCGGGCTCGTCGTGGACCAGCCGAGTGTCGCCGCCGTGAACACGAAGACCGGCGCCCTGATCGCCGTCGGCGAGTTCGCGGAGAAGATGACGGGCCGTACGCCCGACTACATCCGCGTCGTACGGCCCGTCTCCGGCGGCACGGTCGTCGACATCGAGATGGCCCAGCGCATGCTCCGCCAGCTGCTCGGCGACAAGGTCCGCCGCGCCCTGCGCCGCAAGCCCCGGCTGCGGGCCGCGATCTGCACCCCGCACGACGCCGACCCGCTCGCGGAGCGCGCCGCCGTAGAGACGCTCGTCGGACTCGGGGCGCGGCGCGTCGAGCTCGTCGACACGCTCATCGCCGCCGGAGTCGGCTGCGGACTGCCCGTCGAGCGGCCCGAGGCCACCATGATCATGGTGTGCGGGGCCGCCGCCACCCAGGTCGCGGTGCTGTCACTCGGATCGATCGTGACCGCCGCACGCATCCCCGTCGGCGGCGAGGCCATCGACCACGCGATCGTCCAACACCTGCGCCACCAGCACGAGTTGATGCTCCCGTCCCAGTCCGTACGGCCGCTGCAGCTCGCCCTCTCCGGGAACGGGCTCACCCCGCACGGCCCCGCCTCCACCGAGATCCACGGCAGGGACGTGGCCACCGGCCTCGCCCGTTCCGTACAGGTCGACACGGCCGCCGTGCGCGACGCGATCCAGACCCCGCTGACCGCCGTCCTCGACGGCATCGGCAAGGTGCTCCGCGTCTGCCCGCCGGACCTGGTGGCCGACCTCGCCGACCGCGGGATCATGATGGTCGGCGGCAGCGCCCTGCTGCCTGGCCTCGACCAGATGCTGCGGCACGCGACGGGCATGCCGGTGCACATCGCCGAACGCCCCGACGTGTGCGCGGTCCTCGGCCTGGGCGCGATGCTGGAGGGCCGGATCGAGCCCCTGGCCCTCGACCCGCTGGCCACCTGAGCGGCCGCCCCCGAACGCAGACCGTACGCAGACCACACGCAGCTCGTACGCAGAGAGCCGGACCCTCCGCCGCCCGCATGAGCGAAGCCTCCGAACCCCCCGAGCCCGTCGAGCCCCCCGAGCCCGTCGAACCCCCTGAGCCCGTCGAACCCAGCGAGCCGTCCGCTCCCCGTGGCCCGCTCCCCCGCCTGCTCGAAGCCGTCCTGGGAGTCGGCGTCGACCCGGAGCTGCATGCCACGCTCCAGCACATCGTGGACACCGCGGCCGAGCTGACCGACGCCTGGCACGCGACCCTGGAGGCCACCGGCCCCGGGCGCGGTGGCGATTGCCGTGACAGTGGCGGTGGCCCGACGGAGTTCCACACGGCCGAACCACCGGCTGCCGGGCAGCCCGCGGACAGCCGCCTCGACGTGCCGGTGCGCGTACTGGACGAGGCGTACGGGAATCTCCGCCTCACCGGGAAGCGCGACGGCGGCGATTTCACGGACGAGGACGAGCAGCTGGTCCGGGTGCTGGCCACCCAGGCGGGCATCGCGATCGGCAACGCCCGCCTGTACGAGACGGTCCGTCAGCGGGAGCGCTGGATCGAGGGCGCGGCAGCCGTGACCACGGCACTGCTCACCGGCGAGACGGCGGCCGACGCGCTGATGACGGTCGCCGAGCGGGCCCGGATGCTCGCCGACGCCTCGGCCGGGGTGATCCTCCAGCCCACCGACGAGGGCGGCATGGAGATCGTGACGGCGTCGACGCCCGACGACCCGGGCGGTCTCGTCGGTACGACCATCGCGCCGGGCAGTGCGGTCCTTGAGCAACTCCTGGGCGGGGAGCCGGTGTTCGTCGACGACTCGGCGACGGACCCGCGTATGACGACGGAGGTACGGCACCGGTTCGGCCCGAGCATGCTGCTGCCGCTCCAGGCCGGCGGCCGGCTCATCGGCACCCTCGCCCTCCCGCGTCGGCGCGGCGACCGTCCGTACACGTCCGTGGAGCAGCTACTGGCCACGCAGTTCGCCTCGCAGGCCGCGCTCGCGCTCGTCCTCGCGGACGCCCAGCAGCGCAGGGAGCGGCTCGCGGTCTTCGAGGACCGTGACCGGATCGCCCGTGACCTGCACGATCTGGTCGTACAGCGGCTCTTCGCGACCGGCATGATGCTGGAGTCCACCCAGCGCCGCACCGCCGACGAGGAGCAGGACGCCGAGGTCCACGCGATGCTGGGCCGGGCCGTCGAGGAACTCCGGTCGACCGTCCAGGAGGTCCGTACGGCGATCTTCGCGCTGCAGCAGCCGCCCGCCGACGCCCCCACCACGTTCCGGGGCAAGGTCCTCCGCGAGACGGCAGGCGCCGCGGCGGCCCTCGGCTTCCAGCCCTCCGTACAGTTCACGGGGCCCGTCGACGCCCGGATCCCGAACCCGGTGGCCACCCGCCTCCTCACGGCCCTCCGCAGCGCCCTCGCGGCCGCGTCCCGCCGCACCGGCACCACCCGCGTCACCGTCTCGGTCGACGCGACGACGACCCTCCCGGACGGCCGCCCCGGCGTACGGCTGACGGTGTTCGACGACGGCGACGCGGAGGCGGAGAGGGACGCGGAGGTGGAGGTGGAGAGGGAGAGGGAGAGGGACGCGAAGGCGGAGGCAGGGGCGGAGAGGGGCGACGAACCCGGAACCGGGACGACGGTGACATGGCAGTCCCCCCTGCGAACACGCCCGTGAGCCGAACAGCACCGACGCAACCCAACCCGCCCCACAACCCAACGGCTGTTACACGTAGGAAACCTTGACGATCGCTACGCCGGGTGCCACGATTCCGGCGCCACGATGTTTACGTAAACATCACCCCAGGTCGAGCCCCGGGCCGCGAGGTCGGGCTCAACGCTTCGTTCCGATGTTTACGTAAACACCGTCCGTCCGACCCGGCACACCACCGACGGCCGCTCAGCCGCGCGCACGCCGGGCCATGCGCCGAGCCGCCATCTCCTGAAAGGGCAAGCTGATGCGCAGAACCCCCGCCGGCACCCGATTCACCCCCCGGCTGCGGGCCGCCTTCGTGGCGCTCCTGATCGCCGGGACCAGCGGCACGACCATCGCCGCCAGCCCGGCCGGCGCCACGTCGAGTGGAGACACGAGCGGACACACGAGCGGGCTCAGCAAGGACACGACCCAGTTCAAGGGCGTGAACTGGGCCGACCCGCGTGACAACTTCGCCGACGACCCGGTCGTGCTGTCCGGCCTGTCGACGTCCGACACCTACGCCCAGACGTACACCAAGGCCGGCCGGGTGATCTCGGCCTTCCGCGCGAACCTCGGCGCCAACACGGTCCGGCTGCCCATCAACCCGTACACGGTCAACGGCCGCTACTGGCAGTCGTATCGCGGAGTCATCGACGCCGCCTCGGACAAGGGCTTCAAGGTCATCCTCTCGTACTGGGAGGGAACAGGCCCGCGCAAGGACGGCTTCATCGACGACACGGCCACGTACTGGCCCATGTGGAACACCGTGGTCAAGGCCTACAAGAGCGACAAGCGGGTCTACTTCGAGCCGATGAACGAGCCGCACGGCTACACCGACACGGAGTGGGCGGACATAGCCGCGAAGTGGCTGGACACGTACCGGCAGGTCCCCCGCAACCGGGTCTTCGTCAGTGGCGCCGGCTACAACGACCACGTCACGACCGTCTGCGCCGACCCGCGCCTGAAGGGCACCTATCTGTCGCTGCACCACTACGGGTTCTGGAAGGACTACGCCACCTACGACCAGTGGGTGGCCGACCTCAAGGTGCGCATCGGTGACTGCGCGAACCGGACCGTCGCGGACGAGTTCGGCTCCCCGATGACCACCGGCCTCGACTACAACAAGCCGACACCCGACAACAACTTCGTCAACTACCTCCAGGCCGTCACCGACACGTTCCGCGAGCTCAGGATGGGCTCGGTGTACTGGCCCGGTCTGCGTACGGACGACACCTACTCGCTGCAGACCCTGACCGGCGATCCGGCCCGCCCCTGGTTGACCACCACCAACCAGTCCGGCGCCGACCGCCTCGCCTGGTCCTGGGGCCGCGGCAAGCCCGTGCAGCCCTAGTCCGACTCCGGCCGCGGGCGCCACGTACCGTCGAGTGGAACGCCCGCGGCCGCCGCGATGCGGTTTCGGGATTCGAGGAGTCGGGTCCTCAGTGCGGGCAGGTCCACGCCGACCAGTACGCCGTCGCGCTTGACCACGCGGCCGGCGACGAGGACGGTGTCCGTGCGCAGGAGGATGATGTCGGCGTCCCTGTCGGGCCTACGGGTGTTCGCGGGGGTCCGGCTGGTGCGGCACACCCGCGCGGACGTGGTCGCGTTCGAGCGGGGCGTCACGCGGCTGCCCGAGGTGGTCGCCTGCCACCACATCACCGGAAACTTCGACTATCTGCTCCAGGTCGAGGTGGCCGACCTGCCCGCCTACGAGGACTTCCACGCCAACCAGTTGGCCACCCTGCCCGCCGTGGCCACGGTGACCAGCTACGTCACCATGAAGACGCTGACGGCCGATCCCGACTCAGGCACCACATGACGGTCAGAGGGTGATGGTGCCTCGGACGCAGACGACGGTGGCGCCGCTGACCCAGGCCGTGCCGTCCGTGTCGGCGGTGACCTCGATGCTCGCGGCCCTTCCCAGCCTCGCGCCCTGGGAGACCCGGTAGGAGGAGGGTGCGGTTCCGGTGGCGCTGAGCCACTGCCCGACGCCGGCGTTCATGCTGCCGCACGCGGGGTCCTCGGGTACGCCGACGTCGCGGTCGGCCTGCCGCTCGGTGTGGATCCCGGGCCGTACGCGAGAGCCGGGGCGAGGTGGTGGCTGCCGGAGTTCGAACCAGGTGCACCGCTCGACACCGTGCGCGGCGTACTCCGCGACGGCCCGGCGGGGTAGGAACGCGGTCGCGGGGGGCCTCAGGGCCGAACCGAAGTGGGCAGTGACCGGTCGTCCGCTCCCGGCCCAACAGCCTCAGGGGACCTGACCACCCCTCAAGGGCGCTACCCCACCAGCTAAACACCTGGTCGGATCGATTCTTCACGCGTAGCGCCTGGTGGGGCGGGTGGGACTCGAACCCACGGCCGACGGATTATGAGTCCGCTGCTCTAACCGGCTGAGCTACCGCCCCATTACGGCGCGTCGCGCACATTTGTGCGCGCCGTCTGCCGCAGCATAGCCGCTCATACGATCTCCTGCTTCGGATGGTCGACTTCGCCTGCCCTGGAGGACCCCACCTGGGGCGGAGCGGTTCCCGAGGACATGAAAAAGGACCCCAACGGGGTCCTCGTTCCCTTGCTCTCCCGACTGGACTCGAACCAGTAACCTGCCGGTTAACAGCCGGCTGCTCTGCCAATTGAGCTACGGAAGACCGAAGCTCCCCCGACTGGACTCGAACCAGTAACCTGCCGGTTAACAGCCGGCTGCTCTGCCAATTGAGCTACAGGGGATTGCCTCGTTGCATCGAACGTACCTCCCTGGGTATTCGCCAGGGGGCGTGCGCTCGCTGCGACACATACATTAGCGCAAGCAGGGGGGTGCTCCGCCAATCGGTAATCCCCGCCTGCGACCGACGCCGCCGCAAGGTACCGACTCACAAGAGAAGGGTGGCCGCCATGCGCTACCGGCTCACGTTCGTCGCCGGACTGGCCCTGGGATACGTGCTCGGCACGCGTGCCGGGCGCGAGCGCTACGAGCAGCTGAGGAAGACCGCACAGCAGGTCGCTCAGAACCCGGCAGTGCGCAACACCGCCGAGTCCGCGGCCCAGCAGGGACGCGAGTTCGCCGGGAAGGCGTATCACGTGGTGAGCGAGAAGGTCGGTGACCGGGTCCCCGACTCGGTGGCCGACAGGGTCCGCCACCTGCGCGAGCGCAACACGAACGGCACGCGAACCGATGACGACTGGGGCACCAGCAACACGTAACCGGTACGGCCGCCTCCGCCGGACCGGTACGGCCTGCTCCGGTCGTACGGCAGAATTTCCGCCATGGGGATAGTCGCCGGGCTGGACAGTTCGCCCGATTTCACTCGCATCGTCGTCTGCGACGCGGACAGCGGAGCCGTGCTCAGGCAGGGGTATGCCCCGCATCCGATGGACGGCATGTCCGAGGGCGGCCGGCCTTCGGACGTCGACCCGCAGGCCTGGCTGCTGTCCCTGGGCGAGGCCGCGGGCGGCGGGCTCCTCGAAGGCGTCCAGGCCATCGGAGTGTCCGCGCAGCAGAACGGGCTCGTGCCGGTGGACACCCAGGGCAACACGGTGCGTCCGGCGATGGTCGGCGGTGACAAGCGGGCGCAGGTCGCGGCCGCCGACCTGGTCGACGCCCTCGGCGGACGCGAGGCCTGGGCACAGGCCGTGGGCTGCGTGCCACAGGCGGCTCAGCCGGTGACCAAGCTGCGCTGGCTCGCGAAGAACGAACCCGAGGCGGCGCTGCGCACCAGCGTGCTGCTCCAGGCGCACGACTGGCTGGTGTGGCAGCTGCTCGGCCGCCCGGCCCGCCGGACCACCGACCGGGGCGGGGCCTCCGGGACCGGGTACTGGTCGGCGGCGACCGGTGCGTACCGGCCCGATCTCGTGGAGCTGGCGCTCGGGCACCAGGCGCTGCTGCCCGATGTGCTCGGGCCGTGGGAGGCCGCGGGGACGACGCCCGAGGGGCTGCTGATCTCGGCGGGGACGGGCGAGACGATGGCCGCGGCGTTCGGTCTGGGCATCGGGCTCGGGGACGCGGTGGTGTCGCTCGGCGCCTCCGGTTCCGTGATGGCCGTGCACCACGAGGCGCTCGTCGACTCCTCCGGAATGATCACCTCGCTGGCGGACGCGACCGGCATGCACCTGCCGGTCGTCACCACGCTCAATGCCGTACGGGCCCTGCGCGGGGCCGCCGAACTGCTCGGCGTGCCGGACCTGGAGGCCCTTTCGGACCTGGCGATGAAGTCCACCCCGGGCTCCCACGGGCTCGTCATGCTGCCCTATCTGGAGGGCGAGCGGACGCCCAACCTGCCCCACACGGCGGGGACGCTGGCCGGGCTGCGGCGGGAGTCGATGAAGCCCGAGCACCTGGCGCGGGCCGCCTTCGAGGGCATGCTGTGCGGGCTCGCGGACGCGCTGGACGTGCTGCGCAAGCGGGGCGTGGAGGTGCGGCGGATCTTCCTGCTTGGCCAGGCCGCCGAGCTGAGCGCGGTGCAGGCCTGCGCGCCCGCGCTGCTCGGTACGCAGATCGTGGTGCCGCAGCCCGCGGACTACGCGGCGATCGGCGCGGCCCGGCAGGCGGCCTGGGCGCTCGGTACCTCGCAGGGCACGATCCAGCCGGGCCTGCCGCCCGTCTGGCAGGGCGCGGCCGCGCAGATCCTGGAGCCCGGCGAGGAGCTGGCGGTGGGCCAGGCAGTGCGGCAGCAGTACGTGTCGGTACGGGACCAGACCCACCCGGGCGCCTTCCGGTCGTGAGGCCTTCCGGAGCCCGGATCACTCGAACGGCGTACGGCTTCGGACCGAGGCCCGGTCGGCTCTTGGACCTCTCTTGGCTTAATCAGTTGAGGTAACACGGGTGGAGTGTTCGACGATAGGGGCCAAGGGCAACCAACCGCCCCGCCGCCGACCCCGAGAGACCCAGCGTGCTCATACGACTCCTGCGTACTTATCTCACGCCCTACAAGAAACCCATCGCCCTGCTCGTACTGCTGCAGTTCCTGCAGACCTGCGCCACGCTCTACCTGCCCACGCTGAACGCGGACATCATCGACAACGGTGTCGTCGAGGGCGACACGGGCTACATCCTGGCCTTCGGCGCCCTGATGATCGGCATCTCGCTGGCCCAGGTCGTCTGCAACATCGGGGCCGTCTACTACGGCGCCCGTACGGCCTCCGCGGTAGGGCGGGACATCCGGGCCGGCATCTTCGACCGGGTGCAGTCGTTCTCCGCGCGTGAGGTCGGTCACTTCGGGGCGCCGTCGCTGATCACCCGCACGACGAACGACGTGCAGCAGGTGCAGATGCTCACCCTGATGACGTTCACCCTGCTGGTGTCGGCGCCGATCATGTGCGTGGGCGGCATCGTCCTCGCGCTCGGTCTCGACGTACCGCTGTCCGGCGTGCTGCTCGCCGTGGTGCCGGTGCTCGGAATCTCGGTGAGCCTCATCGTGCGCCGGCTGCGGCCGCTGTTCCGCACGATGCAGGTGCGGCTCGACACGGTGAACCGGGTCCTGCGCGAGCAGATCACCGGCAACCGCGTCATCCGGGCCTTCGTGCGTGACGCGTACGAGGAGGAGCGCTTCCGGAAGGCGAACGCCGACCTCACCGAGGTGTCGCTGGGCACCGGGCGGATGCTGGCGCTGATGTTCCCCATCGTCATGACGGTGGTGAACGTGTCGTCGATCGCGGTGGTGTGGTTCGGCGCCCACCGGATCGACAGCGGCGGGATGCAGATCGGCGCGCTGACCGCGTTCCTCGCCTACCTGATGCAGATCGTCATGTCCGTGATGATGGCCACCTTCATGTTCATGATGGTGCCGCGCGCGGAGGTGTGCGCCGAGCGCATCCAGGAGGTCCTGGACACCTCCAGCAGTGTGGTCCCGCCGAAGGCGCCGGTCCTGGAGCTGCGGCGGCACGGCCATCTGGAGCTCCGGGGTGCCGGGTTCCGCTACCCGGGTGCCGAGGAGCCGGTGCTGAGGACCATCGACCTGGTGGCCCTGCCGGGTGAGACCACCGCCGTGATCGGCTCGACCGGCAGCGGCAAGTCCACGCTCCTCGGCCTGGTCCCCCGGCTGTTCGACGCCACGGACGGCGAGGTGCTGGTGGACGGCGTCGACGTACGGACGGTCGAGCCGCGGCTGCTCGCGCGCACGGTGGGCCTCGTACCGCAGAAGCCGTACCTCTTCGCGGGCACGGTGGCGACCAATCTCCGGTACGGGAATCCGGACGCGACCGACGAGGAGCTGTGGCACGCGCTGGACGTGGCGCAGGCCAAGGGGTTCGTGGAGGGCCTTGAGAACGGTCTCGACGCGACGATCGCGCAGGGCGGGACGAACGTGTCGGGCGGTCAACGGCAGCGGCTCGCCATCGCCCGGACCCTTGTGCAGCGCCCCGAGATCTACCTCTTCGACGACTCCTTCTCGGCGCTCGACTACGCGACGGACGCGGCGTTGCGGAGGGCGCTCGCGCAGGAGACGGCCGAGGCGACCGTCGTGATCGTCGCCCAGCGGGTGTCGACCATCCGGGACGCCGACCGGATCGTGGTCCTCGACGAGGGCCGGGTCGTCGGTGCGGGCCGCCACCACGAGCTGATGGCGGAGAACGAGACATACCGGGAGATCGTGCTCTCCCAGCTGACCGAAGCGGAGGCAGCCTGATGGCCGGGCCCATGGGGCGGATGATGGCCGGGACGGGCCCCGACCATCACTCGATGGACTTCAAGAAGTCCGGAAAGCGGCTTCTGGCGCATTTCAAGCCGGAACGCGCCACCCTGTACGTGATGCTCGTCGCCGTGGTGCTCAGCGTCGGCCTCTCGGTCCTCGGGCCGAAGATCCTGGGCCGGGCCACCGACCTCGTCTTCGCCGGGGTCGTCGGGCGGGAGATGCCCGCAGGCCAGACGAAGACCGAGGCCCTCGCGGCGATGCGGGAGCGCGGCGACGGCGGCATGGCCGACATGCTCTCCGGGACGGACTTCACCCCGGGCAAGGGGATCGACTTCGGCGCGGTCGGCGAGGTGCTGTTGCTCGCGCTCGTGGCGTTCCTGGTGGCCGGTCTGCTGATGACCGTGGCGACGCGGCTGGTGAACCGGGCCGTCAACAAGACGATGTACAACATGCGCGAGGACGTGCAGACGAAGCTGTCGCGGCTGCCGCTGTCGTACTTCGACAAGCGACAGCGCGGTGAGGTGCTCAGCCGCGCCACGAACGACATCGACAACATCGGGCAGACCCTTCAGCAGTCGATGGGCCAGCTGGTCAACTCGCTGCTGACGATCGTCGGTGTGCTGGCGATGATGTTCTGGGTGTCGTGGCTGCTCGCGCTCGTCGCGCTGGTCACCGTGCCGCTGTCGTTCTTCGTCGCCACCCGGGTGGGCAAGCGGTCGCAGCCGCACTTCGTGCAGCAGTGGCGGACCACCGGCAAGCTCAACGCGCACATCGAGGAGATGTACACCGGCCACAACCTCGTCAAGGTCTTCGGTCGGCAGGACGAGTCGGCGGCGCAGTTCGCCGAGGAGAACGAGAAGCTGTACGAGGCCGGGTTCCGGGCGCAGTTCAACAGCGGGGTCATGCAGCCGCTGATGATGTTCGTGTCGAACCTGAACTATGTGCTGGTGGCCGTGGTCGGCGGTCTGCGCGTCGCGTCGGGCGCCCTCTCGATCGGTGACGTGCAGGCCTTCATCCAGTACTCCCGGCAGTTCTCCATGCCGCTCACCCAGGTCGCGTCCATGGCGAACCTCGTGCAGTCCGGCGTCGCCTCGGCGGAGCGGATCTTCGAACTGCTGGACGCGGAGGAGCAGGAGGCGGACCCGGTGACGGGGGCGCGTCCCGAGGAACTGCGGGGGCGGGTGGCGCTGGAGGGGGTCTCCTTCCGGTACGACCCGGAGAAGCCGCTCATCGAGGATCTGTCGCTGAAGGTGGAGCCGGGGCACACGGTCGCGATCGTGGGGCCGACGGGCGCCGGCAAGACCACACTCGTGAACCTGCTCATGCGGTTCTACGAGGTCACGGGCGGGCGGATCACCCTCGACGGGGTCGACATCGCGAAGATGTCCCGGGACGAACTGCGGGCCGGGATCGGCATGGTGCTGCAGGACACCTGGCTGTTCGGCGGGACGATCGCGGAGAACATCGCGTACGGGGCGTCGCGTGAGGTCACGCGCGGGGAGATCGAGGAGGCGGCTCGGGCCGCCCATGCCGACCGGTTCGTCCGGACGTTGCCCGACGGGTACGACACCGTCATCGACGACGAGGGGTCGGGGGTGAGTGCGGGTGAGAAGCAGCTGATCACGATCGCTCGGGCGTTCCTGTCCGATCCGGTGATCCTTGTGCTGGACGAGGCGACGAGTTCGGTGGACACCCGTACCGAGGTGTTGATCCAGAAGGCGATGGCGAAGCTCGCGCACGGGCGGACGTCGTTCGTCATCGCGCATCGTCTGTCGACGATCCGGGATGCCGACACCATCCTCGTGATGGAGAACGGTTCGATCGTGGAACAGGGCGCGCACGCGGACCTACTGGCGTCGAACGGCGCGTACGCCCGCCTGTACAAGGCCCAGTTCGCGGAGGCCGTGGTGGAGGTGGACTGAGGCCCTCGGGGGCCGGCGGACTTTTTTCGCCCCCGCCGCCCCTACCCGTCCCGTCCCCTGGGGGCTGCCGCCCCCAGACCCCCGCCATCGGCCTGAACGGCCTCGTCCTCAAACGCCGGACGGGCTGAAAATCAGCCCCTCCGGCGTTTGAGGAGCGGGGGTTCGGGGGCGGAGCCCCCGAAAGGGACGGGAATGGGTAGGGGCGGCGGGGGCGAGGAAACCCCAGGTCAGTCCAAGTAGCCCCGCAGTTGGTCTGCGAAGGCGTGGTCTCGGAGTTTGTTCAAGGTCTTGGACTCGATCTGGCGGATGCGCTCGCGGGTGACGCCGAAGATGCGGCCTATCTCCTCCAGCGTGCGGGGACGGCCGTCGGCCAGCCCGTACCGGAGTTGGACGACCTTGCGCTCACGCTCGCCGAGCGTGGAGAGGACCGCCTCCAGGTGCTCACGGAGGAGCAGGAACGCCGCCGACTCCACAGGACTCGTCGCGTCCCCGTCCTCGATGAGGTCCCCGAGAGCCACATCGTCCTCCTCGCCCACAGGAGCGTGGAGGGACACCGGCTCCTGGGCCAGCCGCAGGACCTCGCTGACCCGTTCGCTGGGCAGGTCCAGGTGCGCCGCGACCTCCTCCGGCGTCGGCTCGTACCCCCGTTCCTGCAGCATCCGCCGCTGCACCCGCACCACCCGGTTGATCAACTCGACCACGTGGACGGGCACCCGGATCGTCCGGGCCTGGTCGGCGAGGGCCCGGGACATGGCCTGGCGGATCCACCAGGTCGCGTATGTCGAGAACTTGTACCCACGGGCGTAGTCGAACTTCTCGACCGCCCTGATCAGCCCCAGGTTTCCCTCCTGGACCAGATCGAGCATGGTCAGCCCGCGCCCCACGTACCGCTTGGCGACGGAGACGACCAGCCGGAGGTTCGCCTCGATGAGCCGGCGCTTGGCCATCCGGCCCATGACGACCAACTTGTCGAGGTCCAGGGCGAGTTGGCTGTCCAGGTCGGGAGCCAGCCGCAGCCGCTCCTCCGCGAAGAGGCCGGCCTCGACCCGGCGCGCCAGCTCCACCTCCTCCGCCGCGGTGAGCAGCGGGATCCTGCCGATCTCCCGCAGGTACTGGCGGAACAGGTCGGACGAGGGCCCACCGGTGTCCGTACGCCCGCGGGGCACTTCCACCGGCTCCGGCGTCTCGGTCTCCACGAGGGTGACGGGCGGCTCGTCGGGCTCGGCCTGCGAGCCCTCCGGTTCCGCCGCCGTCTCGGGGTGGTGCGCGGCACGGCTCTGCGCGGGTACGGCCCCGATGACGTCGGAATCCGTGTCCGTGTCGCCGGTGTTGTCGGTCTGGGTGAGGGTCTGGGTCTGCACGGGGGCGACCTCCAGGAATGTCGCTGCTGAGGCGTGCGGCAGCGGTACGTCAGGGATGGGGCCGACGGCCTTGCCGCTGTCCCTCCCGAAGTCATTGAGCGGAACCGCGGGGACAATGGACCCGTCGCGTTCGGGTCGGCCGCGCTCCGAGGACTCAGGCACCGGAACCCAGTGTGGAGTACGACACATCGTCGCCACGAGGGGCGTGCGGTGACTTTTTGAGTCCGGTCCGTGACCGGGTGGTTACCCTCGCGGAAAACCCGCGTGCCCGTTCGTACCCTGATCTGGCACGATCCCCGAGTGTGCGGTTCCCATTACGAAACTCACGTGACGGTCCGCTGCGACAGCGCCGCCGAATCGGAACGGCTGCGGTGCTGGGCGGCCAGGGCCGGTCTCAAGCTGACGCACATCGTGCTGGCACGCGGCCGGATGCCTTCGCAGCCGATGGTCACCTTGGCGGGTTCCCCGTCGTACGCCGCCGAATCGGCCCGGGCCCGGGAAGTCGCCGCACGTCTGCGGGCCGACGGATTCGTGCCCGTACGCGTCAAGATCGAGTCGTCCCCGTGGGCCCCCGAGGTACCGCGCGAGCCCTGTCGAACCGGCGGCGACGAGCGGTACTTCGAGCATCACGTGAAGCTGCTGCTCGACGCGGACACCGACCTCGACGCCCTGGCCACGAGGGTCGTCCCGCACGGCGCCCATCTCTCGTGGAACGCCCGGCGGGTGCGCGGCGGCGAGAGCGGCAGCGAGATCGACGGCACCGGTGGGCGGCACGAGCGGTTCGTGACGCAGCGGTGCCGGGGCGTGGACGCGGAGGGGGCCGGGCGGCTGCTGGAGCTGCTGCTGGCGGAGCTGTACGGGTTCGAAGTGGCCGATGTGGAGCGGGAGTTCGTCCTCCACGACAGTGATCTCTCGGTCGACGACGGATGGATCGAGGAAGCCGGGGCGCGCAGGTCGCACGCGGCGCCCGTGGAGCAGATGCCGAGATCGACCGAGGAGGTGCTGGGATGAGCGGGACATGGCAGGAATTCGGCTGGCGGAGCGTCGAGATACCCCGGGAGCCGCTGGACGAGGCCACCCGCCGGGCGCAGGACCTGCCGCGGACCCTGCACTGGGTGGAGGCGGACGACGCGGTGCAGCGGCCGGTCTTCGACCCGGCCATGAAGCACCACCAGAACGCCTACCGAGCCACCGACCCCGGCTTCTCCGACCCGGCCAGGGGCGAGGCCTGGCGGTCGGCGCGGCGCCGGGCGCTGGATCTCGTGCTCGCCGCGATCGCCGGCTCGGAGTGGGTCGAGTCGCTGGTGCTGCGCGGCAGTGTGCTGATGTCGGCGTGGTTCGGGGACGCCGCCCGCGAGCCCGGTGACCTGGACTTCGTCGTCGTACCGAGCACCTGGCGGGTCGACGAGGGGCGTACCGCCCGGATGCTCGACGGGATCGCGGAGGCCGCCGAGGCGCTGGCCGACGAGCGCGGGCGGGAGGTCGGCATCTCGGCGCGGGGCGCTGTGGTCGAGGACATCTGGACGTACGACCGGGTGCCGGGGCGCCGCATGGTGCTGCCCTGGGGTGCGCCCGGTCTGCCCGGCGGGCATGTCCAGCTCGACTTCGTCTTCAACGAGCGGCTGCCCGAGGAGCCGGAGCCGGTGGAGCTGCCGGGCGGCACGGTCGTGTGGGGCGCGACTCCCGGGCTGTCGCTGGCCTGGAAGCTGATGTGGCTGGTCAACGACATGCACGCGCAGGGCAAGGACCTGTACGACGCCGTGCTGCTCGCCGAACGGCACCCGCTGCGCCACGAGCTGCTGCACGAGGTGTTCCGGCTGTCGGGCGAGTGGCCGCGCCAGTACCGCGAAGGGGTCTTCCTGGAGGACCTGGTGGAGGCGCTCGGATATGTGGAGTGGGAGCACTTCGTCACGGAGTATCCGCGGTTCGCGGACGCCGAGCGGGAGTTCACCGACCGGCTGGTGCGGGCCGTGACGCCGACGTTCGACGGGCAGCCGCCGGGTCCGCCGTACTCCCCGGCCGGGGACTGACCCACCTCGGAGCGCGGGCCTCACTCGTCCCGGAGCGCGGGCCCGACCCGTCCCGGAGCGCGGGCCCGACGCTCTCAGAGCGCGCCCGCGCCCTTCTCCCGCAAAGCCTGGTCGTACTGCTGGAGCACCCACAACTCGTTCTGTACGGCGGCCAGCTGGGCCGGGTCGCCCTGGGCGCTGGCGCGGGCGAGGGCGCCCTGGACGTCCCGGACGCGGCGCTCGACGGCGCGGCGGCGGACGGTGACCAGCTGCTCGCCCGCGTAGTGCTCGTCGACGGTCTTGCGCATGATGGCCTCGACGGCCAGCTCGGTGACCATGGCGCGAACGGCGTCGTCGGAGGCGGCCTCGCGGACACGGACCAGGTACTCCTGCGGGTCCTGGACGCCGTACTCCGCGCCGCCCGCCTCGATGATCGTCTCGCGGACGGCCGCGTACGGCGGGGCGGTGAACTCGTCCACGCCGTACGCGTCGAAGGCCGGGGAGACCAGGTCGGGGCGCTGGAGGGCGAGCTTGAGGAGCTCGCGCTCGGTGGCGAACACGGGGTTGCGGAGGGTCAGGGCCGGGCCCGAGGACTGCCTGGGTCCGCTGTTCTCGTACTGCTGCCGGGGGCGGCCGGTGCTCGTCGGCGCGGGGCCCATGCCGCCGCGGTCGCGGGCCCAGCGGGCCAGCTGGGCGACACGCTTGACGACGAACTGTGTGTCGAGGATGCCGAGCATGCCCGCGAGCTGGACGGCGACCTCGTGCTGGGCGCCGCTGTTCTTGATGCGGGCGACGATCGGGGCCGCCTCGTCGAGCGCTGCGGCGCGGCCCGCGGGGGTCTCCAGGTCGTAGCGCAGGATGATCTGGCGGAGCGCGAACTCGAAGAGCGGGGTGCGCGGTTCGACCAGGTCGGCGACCGCCGCGTCGCCCTTGGCGAGGCGCAGTTCGCAGGGGTCCATGCCGTCCGGGGCGATCGCGATGTACGTCTCGGCGGCGAACTTCTGGTCGTCCTCGAAGGCGCGCAGGGCGGCCTTCTGGCCGGCCGAGTCGCCGTCGAAGGTGAAGATCACGCGCGCCGAGCCGTTGTCCATCAACAGCCGTCGGAGGATCTTGATGTGGTCGCCGCCGAAGGCCGTGCCGCAGGTCGCGATGGCCGTGGTGATGCCGGCGAGGTGGCAGGCCATCACGTCCGTGTAGCCCTCGACCACGACCGCCCGGCTGCTCTTGGCGATGTCCTTCTTGGCGAGGTCGATGCCGTAGAGGACCTGGGACTTGCGGTAGATCGGTGTGTCGGGCGTGTTCAGGTACTTCGGGCCGTTGTCCGACTCGTACAGCTTTCGGGCGCCGAAACCGACGACCTCGCCGCCGATGTCGCGGATCGGCCACATCAGGCGGCCGCGGAAGCGGTCGATGGGGCCGCGACGGCCCTCCTGGGAGAGGCCGGAGAGGAGGATCTCCTTGTCGCTGAAGCCCTTGCCGCGGAGGTAGCGCGTGAGGTGGTCCCAGCCCTGGGGGCTGTAGCCGACACCGAAGTGGGCGGCGGCCGACTGGTCGAAGCCGCGTTCCGCGAGGAATTTGCGGCCCGTGTCGGCCTCGGAACTGGTGTCGAGCTGCTCGATGTAGAACTGGGCGGCGATCTTGTGGGCCTCCACCAGGCGGATGCGCTCGCCGCGCTGGTGGGAGGGGTTGTAGCCGCCCTCCTCGTAGCGCAGGGTGATGCCCGCCTGGGCGGCGAGGCGCTCGACCGACTCCGAGAAGGTGAGGTGGTCGACCTTCATCACGAACGTGATGGTGTCGCCGCCCTCCTGGCAGCCGAAGCAGTGGAAGAGCCCCTTGCTCGGGCTGACCTGGAAGGAGGGCGACTTCTCGTCGTGGAAGGGGCAGAGACCCTTGAGGTTTCCGCCGCCCGCGTTGCGCAGCTGGAGGTACTCCGAGACCACGGCGTCGATCGGGACCGCGTCCCGAACAGCCTTCACGTCCTCGTCGTTGATCCTTCCAGCCACGCATGGATTCTACGGGGACGGTGTGACAGTCGAGCGCCGCCGTCGGTCATGAGACCAGACTGTCCAGCGGAACGTGCGGGTCCGCGAGTGCCTCGGAGTCCACCTGGGTCCGGGTCCGGATCAGTTGTTGGATCGGGTCCGTGACGTCCCACACATTCACGTTCATCCCGGCCAGCACCCGTCCCTCCTTCACCCAGAAGGCGATGAACTCGCGCTTGCCCGCGTCTCCCCGGATCACCACTTGGTCGTACGTGCCCGGGGGCGCCCAGCCCGAGTACTCGAGCCCTACGTCGTACTGGTCGGAGAAGAAATAGGGCACCCTGTCGTACGTCAGCTCGCGGCCCAGCATCGCGCGGGCCGCCGCCGGGCCGCCGTTCAGGGCGTTCGCCCAGTGCTCGACGCGCAGGCGGGTGTCGAACAGCGCGTGGTGGAAGGCGGCCACGTCACCGGCCGCGTAGATGTCGGGGTCGGAGGTGCGCAGCTGCTCGTCGACCGCGATGCCGCCACCCTGCGCGCGGTCGACCATCGTGAGGCCCGCGGCCTCGGCGAGGCCGGTGCGCGGGGCGGCTCCGATGGCGGCCAGGACGTCGTGCGCGGGGTGCTCCTCGCCGTCGTCCGTGCGGGCCGCCAGGACCATGCCGTCCTGGCCGGTGATCTCGGTGAGCCGGGCGCCGAAGTGGAAGCGGACGCCGTGCTCGCGGTGCAGCTCGGCGAAGAGCTGGCCGAGCTCCGGACCGAGGACCGAGTGCAGCGGGGTCGGCCCGGGCTCGACGACGGTGACCTCGGCGCCGTACTCGCGGGCGGCCGCGGCGACTTCCAGGCCGATCCAGCCCGCGCCCGCGATGACGAGGTGGCCGTTGTCCCGGCCGAGGGCGGTCAGTACGTGCTTGAGGCGCTCCGCGTGGGCGAGGCGCCGCAGGTGGTGGACGCCCGCGAGGTCGGTGCCCGGGATGTCCAGGCGGCGCGGTTCGGAGCCGGTCACGAGCAGCAGCTTGTCGTAGTGGACGAGCGTGCCGTCGTCACCGAAGCGGACGGTCTTCGCGGTCCGGTCGATGGCGTCGACGGTCTGGCCGAGGTGCAGCTCGACGTCGTTGCGCGCGTACCAGGCGGGCTCGTGGACGAAGACGCTGTCGCGCTCCTCCTTGCCGAGCAGATAGCCCTTGGACAGCGGCGGGCGTTCGTACGGGTGGTCGCGCTCGTCGCAGATCAGTATCACGCGGCCCGTGAAGCCCTCCGCCCGGAGCGTCTCGGCCGCCTTCGCGCCGGCCAGCCCGCCTCCGACGATGACGAATGTCTGATCTGCGTCGACCACTTGATGCCTCCTCGTAAGGATGTCGCCACATGCGAGCGTCCCGCACGGAGCGTGATGGGGGAAGAGGGAGTGGCCCGATCAGGCCACGCAGGGTCACGCCCTCCCCGTCCGGACGCCACAGCTACCCCGTGAGCCTCGCATGCAGTGATCGCGCGGAGGCGTCCGTCAGGGACGCGATCTGGTCGACGATCACCCGCTTGCGGGCACGGTCGTCCGACGCCTGGTCGAACAGGGCTCGAAACTGCGGGTCCAGACCGTCCGGCGCGCGGGCGGTGAGCGCCTCCGCCAGCTCGGCGACGACGATCCGCTGGTCGGCGCGGAGCCGCTCCTGCTCGGCGCGCTGCATGACGTACCGGTCGGCGACCGCCTTGAGGACCGCGCACTCCAGTCGGACCGCGCGCGGGACCACCAGCTCGGCCGCGTACCGAGTGAGCCGGCCCGTCCCGTACGCCGCGCGCGTGGCGCCCTCCGCGGCGAGGCAGAACCGGCCGATGAGCTGGCTGGTGGCGTCCTTCAGCCGGGCCTGCGCGACCGCGGAACCGTCGTAGCCGTGCGGCCACCACTCCTGGTCCAGGAGGCGGTCGAGGGCTTCGCCGAGCTCGGCGGGGTCGGTGTCCACCGGGACGTACCGCCCGACGGCGACCGCGAAGATCTCCTGCCGCTCGGGCTCCGCGTGCAGGCAGTTGGGGTCGATGTGGCCCGCGTGGAGGCCGTCCTCGACGTCGTGCACGGAGTACGCCACGTCGTCGGCCCAGTCCATGACCTGGGCCTCGAAGGTGGTGCGGGTGCCGGGGGCGCCCTCGCGGACCCAGTCGAAGACGGGGCGGTCGTCGTCGTAGACCCCGAACTTCGGGGACTTCGGGTCGGTCGGGTGGGCGCCGCGCGGCCAGGGGTACTTGGTGGCGGCGTCCAGGGCGGCCCGGGTGAGGTTGAGCCCGACGCTGACGAGGTCGCCGCCGCCCGCCGTGCTGGGGGTGCCCCCTCGCGAGCCGCGTTCGAGCGCGGGGGAGGCCGATGTCACGGTCTCGCTTCTCACGAAGCGCTTCGGCTCGATGCGGGTGAGCAGTCGTAGCGACTGCGCGTTGCCCTCGAAGCCGCCGCAGTCCTCCGCGAACTCGTTCAGTGCCTGTTCTCCGTTGTGCCCGAAGGGCGGGTGGCCCAGGTCGTGGGAGAGACAGGCCGCCTCGACGAGGTCGGGGTCGCAGCCGAGGGCGGCGCCCAGCTCGCGGCCGACCTGGGCGCACTCCAGGGAGTGGGTCAGGCGGGTGCGGGGGCTCGCGTCCCAGACCTGGCTCCTGGTGCCGGGCGTGACGACCTGCGTCTTGCCGGCGAGGCGGCGCAGGGCCGAGGAGTGCAGTACGCGGGCGCGGTCGCGCTGGAAGGCGGTGCGGCCGGGGCGTTTGTCCGGCTCAGTGGCCCAGCGGGCCACCGACGTGGGGTCGTAGCCGGGGGGTGCGATGTGGTGCTCGTACGGGGGTTGGGTGGTGTCGGTGCTGGTGCCTTCCATGTCTTGAACAGTAAGCGGAGCTGCCGACAATCGGGGCGTGAGCCTTTTGTGCCTGCGCGTCTGCCGGGTTCTGTTCGTTTGCGGGTGCGGGTTCGTCGTGGCTTGTCGCGCAGTTCCCCGCGCCCCTTGGAAGAAGCCCCTCCGCCCTTGGCCGGAGTTCTAGGCCGAGGCCAGTGCTCGTTCCGGTGTGGCCGGGGTTGCCAGGGTCTGGTCGTAGCGGTGCAGGATCAGGCGGGCCATTGACGGGTGGGCTCCCAGGGGGGCCGACGCGATCCAGGGGGCGGCCGCCGCGCACTCGGTGGAGAAGCGGCCGGGGGCCGTGAAGTAGGAGGCGACGGCGACGCGGTGGCGGCCTCGGGCGGCGAGGGCGCGTACGGCCGCGGGGACGGTGGGGGCCGCGGCGGAGGCGTACGCGGGGACGACGGGGACGCCGAGCCGCTCGGCCAGGAGGCCCGCGGTGCGGCGGGTGTCGACGGCCGCGTCGGGGTCGCGGGAACCGGCGGCGGCGAGCACGACCCCGCTCGCCCTGCGCTCGGCCTCGTCCCGGGGCGCCCGCCATCCGGCCTCGGTCAGGCGCTCGTACAGCGTCTCCACGAGGAGCGGGTGCGGGCCGAGCGGCCCGGCGATGCGGGTGTTCGCCCGTGCGGCGGCCGCGGCCTCGGGGATGTCCTGCTTGACGTGGTAGCCGCGGCTGAGCAGCAGCGGTACGAGGACGGCGTCACCGGTGCCGAGGCCCGCGAGGGTGTCGGGCAGCAGGGGCTCGTTCAGCTCGATGTGTCCCAGGTGCACGGGCAGGCCGGGGCGCAGGGCGCGGATCCGGTCCAGGAGGATCCGGACGGTGCTCAGGGCGCGCGGGTCGCGGCTGCCGTGGCCCACGAGGACGAGCGCGGGCGGGGCGGGACGCCGGGTGCCGTCGAGGGACACGAGGCCGAGCTGACTGCCGAGCTGACTGCTGATCCGGTTCATGAGTTGCGCCGTACTGTCGAGGTGGACGCCACGCTGCGGCTGGCCGCCGGGGCGGGGCTTGGACTCGTCACGAGGAGGGTTCGACGCCGTCATGCACCGATGGTGCGGGTCGGAGGTTGCCTCCCCGTTGCGTGGGAATGACGGGTGTTTTCCGGGGGTTCACGGTGGGGTGTACGGGGCCTGTGAGGCGCGGTGACCTGCGGTTTCGGCTCCCCGGGTGAAGCTGGTCACTGCGTGCCGGGCGAACCGGATCACCGTATTGGGCGTCCTCAGGGTCGAGGCCACCTGGGGAGGGACCGTCCGATGCGTCGTCCGAAGCTGCCGAAGCTGCCGAGACCGCGCCTGCCACGACCGCGCCTGCCGCGCACCCGGGCAGGGCAGCGCCGGGCCGTGCAGGCCGTGATGGCCGGGTGCGTCCTCGCGCTGCTTCCGTCGACGTGGATGTACGTGGTCACGGGCGACCGGCTGCGGACGACGGCGGACGTGCCGCGTACCGAGGTGGCGGTCGTCTTCGGGGCGGGGCTGTGGCGCGGCGAGCCGTCGCCGTATCTCGCGCACCGGCTGGACGCGGCGGCCGAGCTGTACCGGGACGGACGCGTGGAGGTGCTTCTGGTCACCGGCGACAACAGCCGCGAGGACTACGACGAGCCGGACGCCATGCGCACGTACCTCACGGAGCGCGGCGTGCCCGACGCGCGGATCGTCAGCGACTACGCGGGCTTCGACACCTGGGACTCCTGCGTTCGCGCCAAGAAGATCTTCGGCGTCGACAGGGCCGTGCTGATCAGCCAGGGCTTTCACATCCGGCGGGCGGTCGCGCTCTGCCAGGAGGCGGGCGTCACGTCGTACGGGGTCGGGGTGGACGCCGTGCACGACGTGACCTGGTACTACGGGGGCGCCCGGGAGGTCCTCGCGGCGGGGAAGGCGCTCCTGGACGCGGCCTTCGAGCCGGATCCCCACTTCCTCGGGCCCCAAGAGCCGGGCGTGGAACGGGCGTTGGCGGCGGGTGGCCGATAGTCGACGAGACGCAGATCACGCGTGCCGCCGGGTTTGACGCGCACCGCTCACCCTGCCGCGTGAAACCGATTACGCAGCGCTCTGTAGTCAACTGATTACGGATAGTGTCTTTTTCGGGAGCCCGGATCCGAACCGGGCTCAGGAGAAAGGACACATGATGACTGGTCTGCGTACCGCCTTCGTCGCCGCCATGGCGGCCGCGCTGTTCTCGGCTCCGGCTGCCATGACGACCGCCGTGGCGGACGACGACGACCCCACGAAGGAGCCGGGATGCGCCAAGCTCGGTGCCTACGGCGACGGTTGGGCCGACATCCACAACGTGTGCAACTACACGATCTCCGCCAGTGTCGAAGTCGACGGCTTCGACCCGAGCTGTATCCAGATCGGCCCCGGCGGGGTCGGACGCATCGGTCTGGACCCGGGCGACGTCCCGTACTACGCGTACGTGTGCTGAACCGGCGGCCGAGTGGGCGCTGCTCCTGAGCGGGCGCTGCTCCTGAGCGGGCCGGCGGGACGTCCTCACGTCCCGCCGGTCCCGGCGGGGAGGTCCCCGTGCCTGCCGTGTAACGGGGAGCGTCCCGCCGCGTAACACGTCCGACGCACGCTGACCGGTATGCAGACCACCGCCACGCCCACCCACTGCCCGTACTGCGCATTGCAGTGCGGCATGAATCTGACGCCCACGCCGGACGGCGCCGGCAGTCCGGTCGAGGTGACGGAGCGCCCGGACTTCCCGGTGAACCGGGGCGCCTTGTGCGGCAAGGGCCGTACGGCACCCGCGCTGCTCTCCCCCGGGGTACGGCTGACCTCGCCCCTGATCCGCAGGGCGGGAGTGCTGGAGCCGGCCGGCTGGGACGAGGCGCTCGACCGGATCGCCGAGGAGCTGTCCCGCACACGTACGGAGCACGGCCCGGACGCGTGCGGGGTGTTCGGCGGAGGCGGGCTGACCAACGAGAAGGCGTACACGCTCGGGAAGTTCGCCCGGGTCGTGCTCGGCACCTCGCAGATCGACTACAACGGCCGCTTCTGCATGTCGTCGGCGGCGGCCGGCGGTATCAAGGCCTTCGGCCTGGACCGGGGACTGCCCTTCCCCCTGGAGGACATCCCGAAGACGGGGTGCGTCATCCTGGTCGGTTCCAACCTCGCCGAGACCATGCCGCCGGCGCTCCGCTATCTCACCGAACTCAAGGAGAACGGCGGCACGTTGGTCGTCATCGACCCGCGCCGCACCCGGACCGCCGAGCAGGCCGACCTGCACCTGGCGCCCCGCCCCGGCACGGATCTCGCCCTGGCCCTCGGGCTGTTGCACCTGGTGGTGGCGGAAGGGCGTACGGACGAGGCGTACATCCAGGAGCGCACCAGCGGCTGGGAGGAGGCGCGGGCCGCCGCGATGGCGCACTGGCCGGAGTACGTGGAGCGGATCACGGGCGTCTCCGTCCCCGAACTCCGGGAGACAGTACGGATGTTCTGCGAGCCGGAGTCCGCGATGGTGCTCACCGCGCG
The DNA here is from genome assembly GCF_055577685.1 of Streptomyces sp. NPDC033178. Classification (NCBI taxonomy): domain Bacteria; kingdom Bacillati; phylum Actinomycetota; class Actinomycetes; order Kitasatosporales; family Streptomycetaceae; genus Streptomyces; species Streptomyces sp. NPDC033178. Next base: position 102,020 of record NZ_JBVIPT010000006.1, on the reverse strand, counting down.
CGGGCCCGAGCAGCACTCCAAGGGCACGGACACCGTCGGCGCGTGGATCAACCTCTGTCTGGCGACCGGGCGTCCGGGGCGGCCCTTCTCCGGATACGGCTGTCTCACCGGGCAGGGCAACGGCCAGGGCGGGCGTGAACACGGCCAGAAGGCAGACCAGTTGCCCGGTTACCGCAAGCTCGACGATCCCGCGGCCCGCCGTCATGTGGCCGGGGTCTGGGGCGTCGACCCCGACTCGCTGCCGGGGCCCGGCCGCAGCGCGTACGAGCTGCTGGACGCCATGGGTACGGACATCCGCGCGCTGCTGCTGATGGCGTCGAACCCGGTGGTGTCCGCGCCTCGGGCCGCCCACATCGAGGAGCGGCTGAAGTCCCTCGACTTCCTCGCGGTCGCCGACGTGGTGCTGTCCGAGACGGCCGAGCTCGCGGACGTCGTCCTGCCCGTCACCCAGTGGGCCGAGGAGAGCGGCACGACGACCAACCTGGAGGGGCGGGTCCTGCTGCGCAGGCAGGCGATCACCCCTCCGGAGGGCGTCCACAGCGATCTGTACGTGATGCACGAACTGGCCGACCGGCTGGGCGTGGAGAAGGGCTTCCCCACGGACCCGGAGGAGGTATTCGAGGAACTGCGCCGGGCCAGCGCGGGCGGGCCCGCCGACTACTCGGGCATCACGTATCGGCGTCTGGCGGAGGAGAACGGGGTGTTCTGGCCGTGTCCGGCGGACGGCTCGGCGGGTGGTTCCGGGAGCGGCTCCGCGGGTCGCTCCGCTGGTGGCTCCGCGGAGGATCGGGAGGGTGGGGTCCAGGAACCGGGTGCTCATCCTGGTACCCCGCGACTCTTTCTCGATCGGTTCGCCACCCCCGACGGGCGTGCGCGGTTCGTCGCCGTGAACCATCGACCGTTGGCGGAGGAACCGGACGAGGAGTATCCGGTGCTGCTGACCACCGGGCGGGTGGTCTCGCAGTACCAGTCCGGTGCGCAGACCCGTCGGGTGGATGAGCTGAACGCTGCCGCGCCCGGGTCGTTCGTGGAGTTGCATCCTCGGCTGGCCGAGCGGGTCGGGGCCGTGGAGGGGGAGCCGCTGGCCGTGGTGTCCCGGCGTGGACGCGCCGTCGCGCCCGCGCGGATCACCACTTCCATTCGGCCCGACACCGTGTTCATGCCCTTCCACTGGCCGGGCGAGGGGCGGGCCAACACGCTGACCAATCCGGCCCTCGACCCGACCTCGCGCATGCCGGAGTTCAAAGCCTGTGCGGTGCGGGTGGAGCGGGTGGGCTGAGCCGCAGGAGGGTATGCCGCCCCGGGGTATCTCCGACATGCGCGGGTCCGTGGCTCGGTCCAGGATGGGATCATGGACCGCCTGGGTGACGGACTGTTGCTGGGGGTGCTGGACGCGACCCCCGCCTGTGTCGGCATCCTCGATCCCGAACTCCGTTATCTGTACGTCAACCCGGCGCTGGCCCGGCTCAGCGGGAAGCCTGCCGACGAGCATCTGGGCCGGGCCGTCGAGGAGGTACTGCCGTTCACCGGTCGCGGCAAGGGCGTACTGCGTGAGGTGCTGGCCGACGGACGTTCCCGCGAGGGCATCAACGACGGCGTGACGCTCTCCGGGGCGGGCCTGGAACACCACAGCTGGCGCGGCGCGTACCACCGGCTTGAGGCCGACGGGGACGTCGTGGGCGTGGCCGTGGTCATCATGGTGATCAACGGCGTACGGCATCAGCACCGGGAGCTGGAGCGGGTGCGGAAACGGCTTGCCCTGCTGGACCGCGCCGCCACCCGCATCGGCACCACGCTCCGCGTCGACGACACCTGCGCCGAGCTGGCCGACTTCCTGTCCTCGGAGCTCGCCGACATGGCCGCGGTGATGATGTACCCGGCCCCGCACGGCTCGGAGCACCTCCCCGAACACCGTCCGCCGCCCGAGCGGCACGGTCCGGTCCTGCTGCGTATGGCGGGGGTCGCGGCCGTGCCCCATCTCCAGGACTATCTGGTGGAGATCAGCGCGACCGTGGACGAGCAGTTGCGCTACCGGCACGGGTCGAGCGTCCAGCGCTGTCTGGAGAGCGGCCGTCCCGTGGTGGAGAACCAGCTCAGCGCCGAGGAACTGAGCCGTTCCATACCGGACATGGAGCATTTCCCCGCCCATCGTGCGGTGGGTGTCCACTCCGATCTGGTCGTGCCGCTGACCGCCCGCGGCAATCTGATGGGAGTGGTCGTGCTCGTCAGGGTCGGGGACTCACCGCCCTTCGAGGACCAGGACGTCGTGATGGCCCAGGACCTGGTGGGGCGCGCCGCGATCGGCCTCGACAACGCCCGCCGCTACGCCCGTGAGCACGGCATCGCGGTGGAGCTCCAGCGCGCGCTGCTCGCCGAAGGGCCCTGTCCCCACCCCGGGATCGAGGTGGCCTCGCGCTATCTGCCCGCCGGGGACAGCGCGTTGGTGGGTGGTGACTGGTACGACATCATGCCGCTGTCCCGCGGACGCACGCTGCTGGTCATGGGCGATGTGATGGGCCACGGCATCGAGGCCGCGGTGGCCATGAGCCACTACCGGGCGATGCTCCGGGTCGTGGCCGCCGAGGACCTGCCGCCGCACGCCGTGCTGGAACGCCTGGACGCGCTGATCACCTGCTCCGGCACCGACCGTCCCGCCACCTGTCTGCTGGCTCTGGCCGATCCGCGGAACGGCGAGTGCCTCTACACCAGCGCCGGCCATCTGCCGCCCGCGATCCTGGACGCCGACGGCAGGGTCGGCCTGTTCCCCGTGCCGGTGGGCCCGCCCCTGGGCACCGGGTTCGGCGGCTACGAGATGGTCACCGGCTGCTGCGCTCCCGACCGGACCCTGCTCCTCTACACCGACGGCCTGGTGGAGCGCCGGGAACAGGACGTCGACGAGTGGCTGGGCCGCCTCACCCGCCAGCGCCTCCCCAGCAGCGGCTCGCTCGAAGACCAGCTGGCCGTCCTCCTGGCCGGTCTCGTCCCGGGCGGCACGGCGGAGGACGATGTGGCGGTACTGGCGGCGCGGCTTCGTCCCTAGAGTCGGGCGCCCGGATCCGCCCCTAGAGTCCGGCGCCTGGATCCGCCCCTAGAGTCCGGCGCCTGGATCCGCCCCTGGAGTCCGGCGCCCAGTTCCGCCCCTAGAGTCCGGCGCCCGGATCCGTCGCTGGAGTCCGGCGCCCGGCCGGCAGGGCCTCGGAGCTGGGGGCTGAGGGCTCGGGGCTGGGGGCTGGGGGCTCAGGCTGAGGGCACAGGGCCGGGCCTCTCCGCGTCGCGTGATCCCGCGTCTCAGCGCGTCCGCCAGTCGCCCCCGTCGATGCGCCTGCCCCGCACCCGCAGCGCCGCCGCGACCGTGGGGGCTGCCACGTACACCCAGGCCCGTACGTCCGTGCCGTCGTCGCGGGTCACCTCTCTGGCCACGCGCTCGTAGAGGTTGCCGGGGTCGCCCGGGGCGTACTCCTCCAACCGGTCGAGGGTGCCGAGGAGTTGGCCGTACTGGTCGGGGTCGGCCGTGACCAGTTCCCCGCACACCACGCCGCCGGGTTCCTCGACGGCGTACGGATAGCCCGGCCCCTCGTAGAGCACCGCGCCGGTGAGCCGCCCCGGCACCTCCGAGCGCGTACGGCCGCGCAGGAAGAGGTCGTGGTTGTGCTCGCCGGGGCGCAGGGTCCCGTAGACGAAGAAGGGCAGTCGGCCGCTCACCCGGTGGTCTCCTCTCGCCGGCTTTCCGGGCTTGCTCCCACCGGCCGCTCCCGGCGTGCCCGGACCTTTGCAGAAACGATTCTCACCCCTCACACATCCCCCGGCAGTCCGCTATGGACATGCCAGGTCCGGGCCACCTAGAACTGTGCGGACACCCCCCACCAGCCACTCCCCACTCCCCCCACCACCACGCGTTTCGCGTGCCTTCCCGAGGAGTTCGATGAGTCGGACACGGCACATCCGAGGCTCGCGCCTCGCCACCGTCGGTATATCGGCGGCGGCCACCACTCTGCTGGCGGGGGCTCTGGCTCCGAGCGCCGTGACGGCCGACGGACCGACCCGGGACACCGTCCTCGGCAACGCGGCGGCGGTGCTCACCGACCAGGCCGCCCGGCTGGGCCTCACCTCCGCACAGGGCACCGAGGCCCGTGACGTGGTCGTCGACGCGGACGGCACACAGCATGTGCGCTACGACCGGACGTACCGCCAACTCCCCGTGCTGGGCGGCGACTTCGTGGTCCACCTGACGGCGGCCGGCGACTACCGGGGTGCCGACCGGGCCACCACGCGTCCGCTCTCCCTCGCGAGCATCACACCGTCGGTGTCCGCCCCGAAGGCCGCCGACCTGGCCGTCACGGCACTGCGCCTCGCGAACGTCGGTGAGACGCTCCGCAAGACAACCGCCAAGCCGCAATTGGTCGTTGACGCCCTGCACGGCGCTCCGAAGCTGGCCTGGCGCACCGAGGCCGGGGGCAAGGACTCTCTCGGCAACCCGGTCGCCCGCGTGGTCCTCACCGACGCGGTGACCGGCAAGCAGATCGACGCCTGGGACAGCATCGAGACGGCGACCGGCGACGGCCGTTCCCTCTACAGCGGCAAGGTCCCGCTGGAGACGACGCGGTCCGGTTCGACGTACCAACTCTCCGACCCCACACGGGGAAACACGTACACGGGCGACACGAAGAACAAGACGGACTCCTGCATCCTCATCATCTGCTACCAGCGTGCGCCCGCACCCGTCCTCACCGACGCCGACAACCACTGGGGAACCGGCACGACTTCGAGCCGGGCCTCGGCGGCGGTGGACGCGCAGTACGGCACCGACACCACCTGGGACTACTACGAGAACGTCCACGGGCGTACCGGCATCGCGGGCGACGGCAAGGGCTCGTACAACCGGGTGCACTACGGCAGCGCGTACAACAACGCGTTCTGGGACGACAGTTGCTTCTGCATGACGTACGGGGACGGTGACGGGAAGATCTTCGGACCGCTGGTGTCCCTGGACGTGGCCGGGCACGAGATGTCGCACGGCGTGACGTCGAAGACGGCGGCGCTGACGTACTCGGGCGAGCCCGGCGGTCTCAACGAGGCGACGTCGGACATCTTCGGCACGCTGGTGGAGTTCTACGCCAAGAACCCCGCCGACCCCGGGGACTGGCGGATCGGCGAGAAGATCGTGAAGTCCGGCTTCGGCCGCTCCGCCCTGCGCTACATGGACCAGCCCTCCAAGGACGGCAACTCCGCGGACTGCTGGACCTCCACGGTCGGTGACCTGGACGTCCACTACTCCTCGGGCGTGGCCAACCACTTCGCGTACCTGCTCGCGGAGGGCAGCGGCCCGAAGACCATCGGCGGCGTCGCCCACAACGGCACGACCTGCAACGGCGCGAAGGTGACCGGCATCGGCAAGGCCAAGCTCGGCGCGATCTGGTACCGGGCGCTGACGGTCTACATGACGTCGTCGACGAAGTACGCGGGCGCGCGGGTCGCCACGCTGAGCGCGGCGAAGGATCTGTACGGGGCGGGAAGTGCGGAGTACCGGGCGGTGGGGGCGGCCTGGTCGGCGGTGTCCGTGAACTGACACCGGGTTCGTGGAGCGGGGCGGGCGGGGCAGCGCGGGAATGAGGTGGGAGCCCACTGGGGCCCGGCCGAGAACCGCGTTGCCCCGCCCCCGGCCCGACACTAAGGTCGGTCGGGTGACTGCCGGGTCGGCCTTGGGCCATGCACGAGTGGGGTTCCCGGCCTCGGCGTGAGCGCGAGGCGGGCCAGAGCCCCGCCCTTTCTCCGTGTCTTTGCAGCAGGCGCGCCGCCCAGGCGTGCGCCATGTCCCTGAGCGTCCATGGGCCCGTTCACACGCGCCCTTTGTCGCGCACTCGAAGACCCGGAGACACCTCACCGATGTCACATGCCCAGCAGCACCCGAACACCTCCGAACTGCCCACGGCCACGGCCCAGTTGAACCACACCGTCGTCTACGCGACGGACCGGCACCTGTCGGCCGAGTTCCTCGCCGCGGTCCTGGAGCTGAAGGTCAGTGCCCCCTTCGGGCCCTTCCTGCCCGTCGACCTCGGCAACGGCGTGACCCTCGACTACTACGAGTTCAGGGACGGGCCGATCCAGCCCCAGCACTACGCGTTCCTCGTGCCCGACACCCGCTTCGACGCCATGATCGCCCGCCTGGAGGTCCTCGGGGTCACGTACTACGCGGACCCGAGCCACACCGAACCCGGCCGGACCAACGACCTGTTCGGCGGCCGCGGCGCCTACTTCGCCGACCCGGACGGCCACAACATGGAGATCCTGACCCGGCCGTACGCCCGTCCCTGACGGCTCCGGCCAGGACGGTCAGATCACGCGGAAGAGGTCGGCGGCGGCGTGGACGTCGGTGAGGTCCTCGATGGCACGGAGGTTGTCGCACAGGGCGTCCAGGACCGAGTCGGCCTCCGCGACGCGCGGGGCGCCGATGGCCACGCCGAAGACCCGGAAGCCCAACCGGTGCTTGGCGTCGTTCCAGCCGCGCATCCACTGCTGGGTGACGCCGCAGTCGTCGTCGGTGAGCATCACGATGTCGCCGCGCATACGGGCGGCGTCGTTGAACTCCTCCTCCAGCAGGGCACCGGCCGCCGACAGCGGCCTCTGGTAGCTGGTGCCTCCGCCGAGGAAGGTCTCCGCGAAGTCGAGGACCTGGGCGACGTCGGCCGGCCCGTCCGCCGGGAAGCGGAAGACCTTGAGCTTGTCGACGGCGGAGAACAGGATGCCGACGAAGTCACGCCCCGCGTGGCGGGCCTGGTCGAGGAGCGCCAGGGCGCACGCCTTGGCCCAGGCCTCGCGGGTGATTCCGCCGGGCCCTGCCTCGTACATGGAGTGCGAGGTGTCCACGCACGCGATGATCGCGCCCCGGCCGGTGGCCTGCTCGCCCTGACTGTCGTAGAGCATCAGCTCCCCGGCGGCATAGCGCGCGGCGAACACCGCACGCAGCGCGGGCAGTCCGAGGTTGGCCAGCTCGGAGGGGATGACGCGGGAGAGGTCGTTGCCGAGCGTGACGCCGACCAGTTCGCCGGTGGCGTTCTCGACCTTGCGGGCGCGCTCGCCGTCGGCCATCTGCCGGAAACGGCCGATCAGTTCGGCCCACTCGGCGAGCCGGCTGGTGCGCAACCGCTCGGCGAGGCGGGCCCGTTGGTCGAACGGCATCCGCTCAAGTTCGCCGGGGGCGACGCCCCACGCCCGCATCAGCACGGCCTCGGCGCGAGCGCCCTCGGCGGCCTTCGCGGCCGCGTTCCGCGCGGCGACCCGGATGCCGGGGGCGGCCGCCGCGAGGGCCTGGGCGGCACCCTGGGCTGCTTGCTGCGCGGCGACTTCGGAGGCCTCGGCGGCCTCGATCGTCTGCTGTACGGCGCCGGCGGCGGCCGGGGTTGGCGGGGCGCCGTCCTCGTCAGCCCCCTCGGCCCCGCTGGTCTCGTCGGCTGCCTGCTGGAGTGCCTCGGCGACGGCGGTCGCCGCGCGTTCGGCGTCCTGCTGGGCCCTTCTCGCCTGCTCGGCCTTGTCCTGGGCGCCCCGGGTGGCCTCCAGCATCCGGCGCAGCGCGGTGGCCTGGGCGAGTACGGCCATGGCGGCGGCGTAGGGGTCGCCGGCCGTTTCCCGGCGCAGCTCGGCGAACTCCGGTGACTCCGCCAGTGATGTGACGACCTGGTGGTTGACCAGCCGGGAGGGGTCCATCTCGGCGCGCTCACGCAACCGCGGGTTGACCTTGTAGGCGGCCAGGAACACGTCGGTGAGGAGGTCCGTGGTGTGGTCGTAGGGGCGGGCGGAGGGGCGGGCGGAGGTGTGGTCGTGGGTGCGGCCGTCGGCGTCGTCGTGGGTACGGCTGTGGGTGTGAGTGCGGTCGTAGGTGTCGTCGTGGGCGCGGCCGTGGGTGTGGGCGTCGCGCTCGTTCAGCTCCTCGGCGAGCTCGCGCAGTGCGGCCGACTGCTCGTAGGTGTCGCGCCAGGTGATCCGGTCGAACCGGTCCGCGACCACGGCCGCGGTGTGCCGCTCGGGAGCGGCGGCGGACAGGCTCAGCCACTTCCCGGCCCGGCGGGCCAGCTCGTCGAGCATGCCCGGTGTCCCGCCCGTCATCTCACTCGCTGTCTCACTCGGTGTCTCACTCGCTGTCTCACCCATGGTCGTCCTGATCCCTCATCCCCCGGTTGCCCTGGCCGCTTCGGTGCCCCAAGTACCCCCAGCGCCCCCGGTGTTCAGAGCTGCGCCTGCACCATGCTCGCGTCCATGCCGAGGGCCTCGGTGAGGACGCGGGCGCGGACGGCGCGCTGGCGGCCGGTGACCCGGTCGATGGCGGCGGTGGAGCGGCCGGCGCCCGCGGCCTCCTCGCGCAGCTTCTCCAGCCGCTTGCCCGCCATGGCGAGCTTGTTGTGGGCCTTCTTGATGACCCATTCGCTCAGTGCCTCGCGGGACTGCCCTGCCATGGCGTCGAGTTGGGCCTCCAGTTCCTCGATGTCGTCGGCCAGGTCGAGCGCCTCCTTGGCATCGGGGTTGACCAGTTGCAGCACCTCGCGCTCGACGGTCGGGCGCTCGGCCGGGGAGTCCCACAGCACGTGGGTCAGCACCGACAGGTCGGTCTCGGCGACCGCCGGACGGCCGTCGAGGTACGCGGACGCCTGGAGCAGGCCCACCGCCTGCCGCCAGCGGCGGTCGGAGGCGACGAGTTCCTTGCGGCGCAGGGCGGCCCGCAGCGTGCACACCGCGTCCACGATCACGTCGGGGACGTCCACGGCCGGGACGGCCTCGGTCACGGCGTGCTGCAGCGCGGCCAGTTCGACGGTGGTCCGGGTCGGTGCCGCCGGGCGGCCGACAGCGGAACGGACCAGCGCGGCGAAGTTCGAGGGGTCTGCCAGGTAGCCGACTTCGATGCGTACCAGCAGCCGGTCGTAGATCGCGGCCGTGTCCTCCCCGCCGGGCAGTTCGTTGCTCGCCGTGATGGCCCCGATCAGGGGGCAGCGGATCGGCTCGCCGCCGCTCTCGGGGTGGTAGATCCGCTCGTTGAGGAAGCCCAGCGTCTCGTTCAGCGCCGCCGTGGAGCACTTGAAGATCTCGTCGATGAACGCGATGTGCGCGGTCGTGGCACGGCCGTCGTAGACCTGGCGGTACTCGCCCCGGGCCAGCGCGGCGACGTCGACGGGGCCGAACATCCTCGTCGGGGCGGTGAACTTCGACAGGAGGATCTCCCAGTAGGCCGCACCCTCGAACCTGCCCGTGAGTTCCCGGGCCAGCTCGGACTTCGCCGTCCCTGGCGGGCCGAGCACCAACGAGTGCTGTCCGGCCAGCAGGGTCACCACCAGCGTCCGTACCACGTCGGCCCGCTCGTAGAAACGGTCCGACAGCTCGTCGCCGATCGCCCGCAGCCTCTTGGCGGTGTCCTGCGCGTCGGGTGCATCCGATGCATCCGGCCCGTTCTGCGTGCCCGTGTCCAATATCCAACTCCTCGCCTGTGCGGTCTTGTTGAGGCCGGCGAATCCGGCTCCTCCGCCCTTTGTCCAAGCAAGATAGGGCCGTCCGGGCTCCGAGATCATGCTGTGGCGTTTTCCGGTGTCCCCGGCCATGCCCCTGTGGAACTCTGATCCAATGCCCGATTCCCGGTTCCGCGATGACACATCCAGCAGGTCGCACGGTGCGCGCCTGGCCACGTACAGCGCCGTTTCCGCCTCGTTGGCCGAGTACGGCGACGACGAACTGAACGCCCTCGTGAGCGGGGCGGCGCCGCTCGGTTCCGGCATCGGCGGACGGTCGGCGCTCCTGGATGTCGACGGCACTCAGGTCTTCGTCAAGCGCGTGCCCCTGACCGCGGCGGACACGCTGCCGGAGAACGTCCGGTCGACCGCGAACGTCTACGGGCTGCCCGCCATCTGCCACTACAGCATCGGCGGGCCCGGCTTCGGAGCCTGGCAGGAACTTGCCGTGCACGAGATGACCACGAACTGGGTGCTCGCGAACGACTTCCAGGGCTTTCCGCTGACGTACCACTGGCGCGTACTGCCGGACTACGCGAGCGACGCAGACGGCTCTGGTGACGCATCGGCTCTTCCCGAAGAGCTGGCCGACGTCGACCGGGTCGTCGCGTTCTGGAACGGCAGCCCGGAGGTGCGCCAGAGGCTTGAGGGGCTCCGAGCAGCCTCGGCGAGCCTCACCCTCTTCCTGGAGTACGTCCCGCAGACCCTCCACCAATGGCTCGACGAACGGATCCGGGAGGGCGGAGAGTCGGCGGACCTGGCGTGCTCCTGGGTGGACGAGGCCCTGCACACGGGCACGTCCTTCATGAACTCGCGCGGGCTCATCCACTTCGACGCCCACTTCGAGAACATCCTGACCGACGGCCGACGCCTGTACTTCGCCGACTTCGGCCTGGCCCTGTCCTCCGGTTTCGGCCTCTCCCCGGAGCACACCCGCTTCTTCGAGCGGCACCGGACGTACGACCGCTGCTACACGATCACGTACCTGGTGAAATGGCTGATCACCGCCGTCTACGAGTACGGGAGGGACGAGCGCGAGGAAATGATCCGCGCCTGCGCCCACGGTGCACACCCCGCCGAACTCCCCGATGCCGCCGCGGCGATCGTGACGCGATACGCGCCACTGGCCGCGGTGTTCGCGGACTTCAGCCGCACACTCCAGAACGAGAGCAGGCGAACCCCGTATCCGCTGGAGGAGATCCACCGGATCGGCGTCGGCCACGGCCTGTTCGTCCCCTGACCGCTCCGTCCCTAAGACTGCCGACGACTGCCCCACGGCTGCCCCACGGCTGCGCGACGACCGATCGCCGCCGACTACGACTGCCCACGCCCGACCTACGGAGACCCATGCCGCCGAAGACGAAGATGCACGCCGACGAACTCGACATCGACGCTGCGCTCGTCGGCCGACTGGTGGCGGAGCAGTTCCCCGAGTGGGCGGACCTGCCCGTACGGGAGGTCCGTTCCGCCGGAACCGACAACGCGATGTACCGGCTGGGCGACGACATGGTCGTACGGCTGCCGCGGCTGCCCGGTGGGGCCCGGCAGGTGGACAAGGAGCAGCGGTGGCTGCCGCGTCTGGCGCCGCACCTCCCGCTGGCCGTTCCGGTACCGCTCGCCAAGGGGGCACCCGGCGAGGGGTACGCGCTGCCGTGGGGTGTGTTCCGCTGGCTCGACGGCGACAACGTCTACGACGCGCCTCTCACCGATCGGGACGAACTCGCCGACGCGGCCGTCGAGTTGGGCCGGTTCGTCGCGGCGCTGCGGAAGGTCGACGCCACCGGCGGGCCGCCGTCCTGGCGTGGCGGGCCCCTCACCGACGACGGTGAGGACGACGTCCGCACCGCGATCCGGGACCTGGGCGCGGCCGGCACGCTGGACGCGGACCTCGCGACCGCCGCCTGGGAGGAGGCCCTGCGGCTCCCCCGGTGGGACGGCGACCCGGTCTGGCTCCACGGCGACCTCCTGCCGGGCAACCTGCTCGCCCACCAAGGCCGCCTCAGCGCGGTCATCGACTTCGGCGGCCTCGGCGTCGGCGACCCGGCGGCCGACGTACTCGCCGCCTGGGCCGTCTTCACCGCGGAGACCCGCGGCCTGTTCCGCGAGGCGGCCGACGTCGACGACACGACCTGGGCGCGGGGACGGGGCTGGGCCCTGTGCTTCGGCCTGGTGGCGCAGCACCACTACCGGGTCACCAATCCCGTACTCGCCACCGTGGCACACCGAGCGGTGGCGGAGGCGCTGGCCGAGTACGGGGCCGGGACCGGGACCGGAGGCTGAGACACGAGACCGGGACCGGGACCGGAGGCTGAGACCGGAGGCTGAGACCGGAGGCTGAGACACGAGACCGGGGCCGGGACCGGGGCTGAGGGCGGGCCGGGCGCTGAGGCACGGGTCCGGTCAACCCCCGTACGGCCGGACCGACTTCGCCTCCCGTAGCGCCAGTCCCCACCACGCCAGCTGGTCCAGCATCACCTTTGCCGCCGCGTCCGGCGCCGCGGGGTCCTTGTGACGGCCCTTGTCGTCGAAGGACGCGCCCGCGTTGTGGAAGGACACCGTGTCGCGGACGGTGACGGCGTGGAGTTCGGCGAAGACCTGGCGGAGCTGTTCGACGGCGCGCAGGCCGCCCGAGAGGCCGCCGTAGGAGACGAAGGCGACGGGCTTGGCGCGCCACTCGTGGAAGTGCCAGTCGATGAGGGCCTTGAGGGACGCGGGGAAGGAGTGGTTGTACTCGGGGGTGAGGACGACGAAGGCGTCGGCGGCGGCCAGGTGGGGGGTGACCTTGCCCAGCTCGGCGGTCACCTCGGCGGACGGGGAGTGGGAGAGGGCCGTCGGCAGGTGTACGTCGGCGGTGTCGACGACGTCCACCGCGAGGTCGGCCCGGTCCCGGATCCGGCTCAGCAGCCACTCCGCGACGACCGGACCGAACCGGCCCTCCCGGTTGCTCCCGACGATCACGGCGATCTTCAGGGGTTCAGGGAGGGAGACGGGCTCCGGGCGGGAGGCGAGCGCGGGGAGGGGGACTGGAACCTCTGTGGTGGAGTTCATGCGGCCCAGCCTCATACCTCAACCAAACTTCAGGTCAAGTCGGCCGGTCGGGTGGCCGCCGGGGAGAGCGGGTCACCCGTTCACACGCGCCGCCCGTTCCGTTCGGGTTCTTTTTGCGGATGTGGTGACGACACGCCGATGACCTGCCGAAACATCCCCGGACGGCCCGCCCGAAACCTCCATCTGACACCCGTTCACATCATTTCTGACGCCCCATCAGGAGGCGTACGTCCCCGACTGCCACTTTCCTCGGTAGGGCAGGGGCGTGACCGACGCAGCGGCACATGGGGGTGCCGCGGGTCGTGCCCTCTCGGAGGAGCAAGCAACGATGCGCACAGCCCGTCCGCTGACCGGTACCGCGCTCGCCGTCGCCGCGGTGGCCCTCGCCGCCGCCCCCGCGTACGGCGTCGGAACGGGGTCCATCGAGCTGTACCCGGCCACGGTCGCGCCCGGCGCCGAGGTCACGGTGAACACGGCGGCGTGCGGTGCGACGGACGCGGTGTCGGGTGACGCCGGTGCCGTCGGCGCGGGTGCCTTCACGCTGCTGCCCAGCGCGCACGAGGGTGCCGCGGTCGGGCTGTTCCGGGTGCCGCCGTCCGCCCAGCCCGGCACGTACGAGATCGTCGCGCGCTGTTCGAGCGGCAAGCGGATGACCGGCGACCTGGTGGTCACGCTCACCTCCACGAAGGAGAGCGGGCAGCAGGTCCACCCGAGAGGAAGCGTGAAGACGGGGGTCGGCGGCGCACTGGGCCCCGACCCCGTGCAGACCGCGGCGGGAGTGGCGGCCCTGGCCGTCGCCGCCGCGGGCGGTACCTGGCTCCTGCATCGCCGGGCGAGAGGCGACGGGATCTGACGGACACCCTCCGCTGTCCGTCCGCCGGTACCGCAGTCCCCCTCCCCCTCCGGGCCCGACGCCCCTCGCGTCCCGGAGGGGGACGCGGGACAGGGGATTCGATGATCCCGGGGAGCCCCTCAGCCCCCCTCAGCCCCGCAGCCCCGCAGCCCCGCAGCCCCGCAGCCCCGCAGCCCCGCAGCCCCAGGAGAGGAGACGTACGTGCACCGGTTCGCCACCATCTCCATAGTCGCCGTCACCCTCGTCGCCCTCCTCTCCGGTGCCTGGCTGCTGCGCAGTGGGGCACAGACGCATGCCCCGCCGCAGCCCTCGGCCGCGCAGGGGCGCGCCGGCGCTCATGTGGACCGGCCCGCGGCCGCCGCGCTGCCGCCCGCCGCGCCCGACCGTGTCCGTATCCCGTCGATCCGGGTGGACGCCCCGCTCCTGGGCCTCGGCCTCACCCCGCAGGGCAGCCTCGACGTGCCGCCGGCCGACCGGGCGAACCTCGCCGGCTGGTACGGGGCCGGTACCGCGCCGGGCGAGACGGGCACCGCGATCGTCGCCGGCCATGTCGACAACGCCGAGGGGCCCGCCGTCTTCTACCGTCTCGGCGCCCTGGAGAAGGACAGCACCATCGAGGTCGAGCGCCGCGACGGCAGGGTCGCCCTCTTCTCGGTCGACGCGGTCGAGGTGTACGACGCCCGGGACTTCCCGGACGAGAAGGTGTACGGGGCCGCGGGGCGCCCGGAGCTGCGTGTGATCACCTGCGGCGGCGGCTATTCGGAGGCGACGGGCTACCAGGGGAACGTGGTCGTCTTCGCCCATCTGACGGGCAGCCGCTGAATCACGTCATCACTGATTCACGTCATCGCTGATTCACGGCACCGGTCGATCACCCACCGGTGGACACGCCACCGGCCGCTCACGCCAGCCACTGCTGGTACGCCAGGTTCGCCACCAGCGCGAAGACCACCGTCAGCAGCACGACCCGGACGAAGCCGCTGCCCTTCTTGAGCGCGGTGTGCGCCCCGACCGTCCCGCCGACGAGGTTGAAGACGGCCATCAGGGCGGCCAGCTGCCAGTACACCGTGCCCTGCCAGGCGAACATCGCGAGAGCTCCCGCGTTTGTGCAGCAATTTACGATCTTCGCGGTTGCGGAGGCGGTCACCAGGTCGAGGTGCAGCAGCGCGGTCAGGGCGAGCACGAGGAACGTTCCCGTGCCGGGGCCGACGAGCCCGTCGTAGAAGCCGATGCCGAGGCCCGCGAGGCCGATCGCGGCGAGGACGCGGCGCGGGGAGACGGGCGCGGTCGAGGGCGCGGTGCCGAAGGCGGGCCGCAGAATCACGAAGGCGCCGACGCCGAGCAGGACGACCATGACCACCGGCTTCAGCACGTCGGTGCTCATCCCGGCGGCGACAAGCGCACCGGCCGAGGATCCGGCGAGCGCCGCGAGGCCGATCCGTACGGCCGTGCCGACGTCCACGGGCGCCTTGCGCGCGTACGTCACCGCCGCGCCCGTGGTGCCGACGATCGCCACGGCCTTGTTGGTGCCGAGCGCGTACTGGGCGGCCGAGCCCGAGTTCGGCAGCCCGAGGAGCAGTACGGGGAGCAGCAGGAGGCCGCCGCCGCCCACCACCGCGTCGATCCAGCCCGCCGCGAGAGCGGTCAGGCACAGGACAACGACCATGGTCAGCGATATGTCGGGCATGATCGCGACCCTATGGACGAGGTAGATGTGCCGTCCACGAATCCTGTGAACCTTGAGGATCTCCAGAGGTTCGGGACAACGGTGGCCCAGGGTGTTCAGCCCACCGTTTCCAGGTAGCGCAGGACCGCCAGCACCCGTCGGTTCCCCGTGTCGGAGGGCAGCAGGCCGAGCTTGGTGAAGATGTTGGCGATGTGCTTCTCGACGGCCCGTTCCGAGACGCCGAAGGAGGTGGCGACGGCGTGGTTCGTGCGGCCCTCGGCCATCAGCGCGAGCACCTCGCGTTCGCGGGGCGTGAGGGCGTCCAGGGCACTGGCGCGACGGCTCGCGCCGAAGAGCTGGGCGACGACCTCCGGGTCGAGGGCGGTGCCGCCGGCGGCGACCCGTTCCAGCGCGTCCACGAACTCCCCGATGTCGACGACCCGCTCCTTGAGCAGGTAGCCGACGCCGCCCGGGTTGGTGCCGAGGAGCTGAGCGGCGTACTTCGTCTCGACGTACTGGGAGAAGATCAGCACCCCGGTGCCGGGGTGGTCCGCGCGCAGGCGCACGGCGGCCCGCAGGCCCTCGTCGGTCTGGGTCGGCGGCAGGCGGATGTCGACGACGGCGGCGTCCGGGCGGTGCTCGGCCACGGCGGTGAGCAGCGCGTCTGCGTCCCCGACGGCCGCGGCGACCTCGACACCCCGCAGCTGGAGGAGCTGGGCAAGCCCGTCGCGCAGCAGGGCGGAGTCCTCGGCGATGACAACGCGCATATGGTCCCCGTGATCAGTAAGACAGTCAGTAAGGCAGCTCGACCGTGACCACCGTAGGGCCTCCCGGCGGGCTGTCGCAGGTGAGCGTGCCGTCGACGGTCCGTACGCGGGTCAGCAGGCCGGTGAGCCCGGAGCCCGCGCCGATCGCCGCGCCGCCGCGTCCGCCGTCGTGGACGGTGAGCCGCAGCAGCCCGGCGCGGGCGGTCACCGTCACCGTGGCGCCGGCCGCCCCGCTGTGTTTCGCCGCGTTGGCGAGGAGCTCCGCGGCGCAGAAGTAGGCGATGGACTCGACGGCGGGCGCGGGGCGGGCCTCGATGTCCGTGACGACCTCGACGGGCAGGGCGCTGTCGGCCGCGAGGGTGGCGAGGGCCGTGTCCAGGCCCTGGTCCAGTACGGGAGGGTGGATGCCCTTGACGAGGTGGCGCAGGTCGGCGATGGCCTGCTTGGCGTTGCCCTGCGCGGTGTCGACGACGGCGAGGAGCCGTTCGCGGTCGGCGTCCGCTCCGACCAGCTCACGGATCATCGTCAGATGCATGGCGAGCCCGACGAGCCGGGCCTGTGTGCCGTCGTGCAGGTCGCGCTCGATGCGGCGGAGGGTCGCCGCCGCGTCGTCCACGGCCTGGGCGCGCGTCTCCTCCAGTGTGCGGATGCGGCGCTCCGCGTCGCTCGGGCCGAGCGTGGCGGCGAGCAGCGCGCGGTGCGGGGCGAGGGCGTGCCGCAGCAGCCAGGGGGCGGCGGCCAGGAGGACGAGTCCGGCCACCATCGGGATCAACCACCGTGGCCAGGAGTCGAGCTGGACGCCGAGGACTTCGATCGACACGTGCCGTACGGAGTCGCCGTCGCGCACGGTGTGGTGGTTCCAGCGCTTGAGCAGCGGGTGCAGGGCGGTCTGGACCCCGTAGGCGTACGCGCCCAGGACCGCCGCGAACCCGAGGACGGCCGTGAAGGGTGTGGCCAGCGCGCAGCCGACGGCCCGCCAGCCGGCCCGGCCCAGGAGCAGGGCCCGCCGTCTGCCGAGTACGCCCCGCGCGGGAGGCGTCGGCGGCTCCTCGATCTCCAGGCCCAACAGCCGCCGCGCCAGGGCCCGTTGGACCGAACCGAGCGCCAGCGCGCCCCGCACGGTCAGCGCCAGCAGCCACAGGCCCAGCGTGGTCACGGACAGGGCCCCGCCGACCACCAGCCCCACGAGCGTGAGCACGAAGCCGACGAGGGCGAGCGGCAGCGCGATCAGGGCGTAGAGGAGTACGGCGAGGGCCTTCGGGGCGAAGGCGGCGATCGGACGCCTCAGGACGTCGAGCGCGAGCGCGGCGGTCAGTCTGCGCATGTCGTCAACCTACGGCCGGCCATCCAGGAAGCCGCCCCGTCCGGCGTCCCGGGGTGATCCGGACAGCTGCCAGGCCCGTACGGCTGCTGGGCGGTGTCCATGGTTCGCTCCCCTGTGTCCGCGTGCGTGCACATGTCGGCGTACAGCCGTGTCCGTGTGTGCGTGTCCGGGCGAGGGGGGGGGGGGGGGGGAGTGCCCCCCCCCCCCCCCCCCCCCCCCCCCCCCCCCCCCCCCCCCCAGCACCAGAGTGGGGGCGAACGCAAGAGAAAAAGAGGGGGGAAAGAAAACCCCCAAAACCCCCC